>DATKUB010000078.1:0-11838 GCA_035530875.1 Candidatus Nanopelagicaceae bacterium | reverse complement strand
GTAGGCATACCAGCTCGCATAAGGACCGACGCTGTGCTTACCGATCATGCCGCCGAAACTGTTGCGTTATATGTGGCTAATGCTCAACGTTACAAGCGAGAACTCAGACAGATAGAAAAGTAGATGAACGGAGTCAAGCGTAGGTTTCCCAGATATGCGGATTTAAGGCAAATTCTACGGTTCCGCAGTCCTGTTTGGAATTCTAAGAAAAGAAGGCTCTCTCGTTCACTCACGATTTATGACCTTAGAGCAATCGCGAAGCGCCGAACTCCTAAGGGAGCTTTCGATTACACCGATGGGGCTGCTGATTCGGAGAGGAGCTTGCAACGTGCTCGCAGAGCGTTTGAAAACGTTGAGTTTCAGCCTCGGATCTTAAGAGATGTTTCAAATGTTGACTTAAATATGAATGTGTTGGGTAAGAATTCTAAACTTCCAGTTGGAATTGCCCCCACCGGTTTCACACGAATGATGCAGACAGAGGGAGAAATTGCCGGATGTAGTGCGGCTGCCGACAAAGGCATTCCCTTTGTTCTATCGACAATGGGGACCACTTCCATCGAAGATATTGCTGCTGCGGCGCCTGGTGGAAGAAATTGGTTCCAACTTTATATGTGGAAAGACCGCGATCGCAGTTTGGCATTGGTAGAGCGCGCCCAAAAATCAGGCTTTGAAAGCCTCGTTCTTACCGTTGATGTACCAGTGGCAGGTGCGCGCTTGCGCGATGTTAGAAACGGTTTGACCATTCCACCTTCACTTACCTTGAACACAGTTCTAAACGCTATTCCTCGCCCAGGTTGGTGGTGGAATTTCCTCACAACCGAACCTTTAAAGTTTGCCTCGCTAGATTCTTGGGATGGCACGGTCGCCGAACTTCTTGATTCGATGTTTGATCCGACTGTGACTTTTGAGGAGCTCAAATGGATTAGGGGCCAATGGTCAGGCGGTCTGGTCGTGAAGGGAATACAAAACGTTGAAGACGCACGTCTAGCAGTGGATGCTGGAGCTGATGCAATTCTGCTTTCCAATCACGGCGGTAGACAGCTGGACCGGGCGCCAGTTCCGCTCTATTTATTACCAGAAACTGTGAAAGAAGTCGGCAAGTATGCAGAGATTCATCTTGATACCGGTATCATGCACGGAGGCGATGTCATCGCCGCCATTGCCGCCGGAGCGACCTTCACCTGGATTGGCCGAGCGTACCTATATGGGTTGATGGCAGGTGGGCGAGAGGGTGTCGATCGCACCCTTTCAATTCTTGAAGAGCAAATGCTCCGAACGATGAGACTCCTAGGGGTTAGATCCCTTTCCGAATTGGGTCCAGAGCACGTGAAACTACTTCAACAGCAGATGTGACATCAGTTTGAATCCCAGGTTGTGTCCGAGGGGGGACTTGAACTGCCTTTCAGCCCTTCCTAGCACTTACCGGCTAGTAGTAGTCATTCCAAAAACCTATTGGATAATAAGGGGTTTTTCGACTCGGAGTTTTATCCTTTCCGGGCAGTCGTAAAAATTCCGGTAGATAGGCGGTAGATGGAAACCTAGCCGAGGACCCACCCTGGCAGAGGATCAGCACTAGGCAAGGAAGAAGGATCCATGAACACGATAACCGACTGCAAGCCTTGGTGCAGCGAGCACTACGTGCCAGAGGACAACATCGAGACTGAACTCGACGGCGGCGAGTGCATCTCACCGTCCTTCACAGTTAGCGATGTTGCTATCTGGCTAGAGTCCAGGGGCGACACGATGCAGAGCCGCACGTAGGTATCTCTACGGGGTCAAGTGACCAATTAACACTCGCCGAGGCTGGTCAGTTAGCCGACGCCATCAAAGAACTGCGAAGCGCTGCCGTTGAGGGCAGGCCGGTTCTAAAGGGACTCGAAATGAACACCGTCACTCCGAAAGGCACTGACCGCCGCATCCGTAAGGTTGCCGAGTTTGACGGCGTGAACGCCATCGTTGCGATTCCGCACCGGGCAGGTGCGTCGGCTCGTTTTTTTGCGGATTGGGAGGACCTGATTATGGCCGCCTATCGGATAGACGAGACCAGGCCGGATGCTCCCGTTGCGCCGGATACCTCGGTGCAAGAACTGGACTGGGCCGTCGATCTCGAACTACAAGAGTGGGGGCCGGGCGTGTTCGCCTTTGATCTGTCGAGTTTTCACCATTTCACCACGACAGACTCGGCTCTGGATTTCGTTGCAACCTATTACGGCCACCAATCAGCTAAAGCCTCAGCGGCCTTGGTCAGCGAATTGGTGCGCTGGGAATTCGCGGAAGAGTTGCAGGCGAGCGCATCGTGAGCGTTTGCGGTGTATGAAATCATCGACGCAAGATCGCCGGTGCCCGTGCAGGTCGGATTAGCGGTTCTGATCCGCAAGTAACTCCTTAGCACAGAACAGCGCCACCGTTTTAAATATCGGGGGCGCTGCGCTAAGCCCCAACTTTCTGCAGGGTAGGCGCAGCCCTTGTAGAGGAAACCCAGTTAAGCCTTGTCTGACAGCCTCCGCTTATCGAACTTGCGGTTGTAAAGTTTTACATCCCAGGCTCGCCAGCCCGGGATGAGGCTCAACAGGGCCCACACCCCGACTACCAATAGCCAGACGCCGAACGCGCCAGGGGCACCGACCAGGGCCGAGCCCACGACCAGGGCAGGCAGCAGGAAGAGGGCGGACATCAGCCTAAGGACGAGGACGTCGCCCCAGTCGAGGCGCTCTTGCCTCTTCCGGCGTTTCACCCAAACCCGCCACGGGTTCCTTGCCATCATCGCCGCCTTAGCCGAGGACGGCATAGCAGGCCAGATAGGAGAGCGTGGACGCAACCCAGTTCCCATCGGTGAGAACAAACACTGTGACGGAGACCAGCCGGCAGATCAGGGGCGGGTCTGCGGGGGTGACTAGCCCAGCGCCCGAGTTACTCGTCCCGCCCCCGCCGTCGGCTAATAAGATGTAGGGGTTTACCGTTGGCGCGCTGTTTGGCGCTTTAGTCGGATTGGCTACATGGTTCACGGTTGCGCTAATAGTCGGCGTAGGTGCGGCGGCGTTTGCTGCAGGCGAACTAATGAGGATAAGCCCACCTGCAAGAACTAGCGGTGTAAGGGCGTAAGTAATGAGTCTGTGTTTGCGGCTCATTGGTGGTGATTTTGTTACGGCCATGTCATTTCCTTTCGTTGGTGGAAGAGGAAGGAATAACTTCAAAGAAGTTGCATCTTTAACCGTCGGGGTTTCGGCTGCTCAAAGGATTGCACGAACTACCGCGTATAGCCTTAGCGTTAATGCAACCAACTGATGAGATCCATCCATGTGGAGATTCAACATTGCTCCTGCCTGCTTGTGCCATGTTCCCTGATTGGTGGCTGCGGTGGTAGTCGGGGATTTAGCCCTTGAGCCTTCTCAGCTTTCAGTTCTTGCCGCCTAGCTTTTTCCTTTGCCGCCCACTCTTGAATTCGTTCCATGTGCATCCCCTATCAGTTGCTCTTAGCCAACCGCGATCCCGGCCTGCTGGCAAGGATTGGCAAAGAAGGACTACCGGCTGAGGCCGAGTGCCTTGAGAAACTTTCGCGTGAGGCCCATCTGCTGGCCGTAGACCTTCCGGCGCACGATCCGCTTAGCGTAGGCATCCGGTCCTTTACTCAGGGCGCTGAGGTTATTGGACGCCCGGGCAAGGCGGTACAGCTGGCTAGCGAGTGATCGCTTACGCGCCATCTTGATACCTCTCTCGGTCGGTCGCCCGGGGCAATCTCAGCGCCCCTACGCCCCGCCTAAGTTTGCGCTCGATGTCGTTCAAAGTCCATCGAATCTCGTCATCGCGGGCCTAAATTTCCCACGAATAATCACACTCGCTATGGAAGAAAGGTTGCACACCGAGTCGATCGTGAATCACCATGCGAACTGACTCGTTCGGCTTCTCATCGAGCAGGGAAGCTATCCACGCCCGGTCCGCTGCGGTCAACAGTCCCGGGGTCGGTGTGGCCAGCGTCGGCTCGCGTAGGCGGTTCATGCGGATCTCCTTGGGGTCGTGGGCTTGGTCCATCTGGCGCGAGCGGCCTTGGTTGCGTTTTCGCTCCGCGTGATCGCCTGAATCTTCTCCGCCGCCGGATCAGGAATGGCCAGCTGCTTAAGCAGTGCGGCCAGAAGAGTGCGGGTCGATCTGCACTCAGGGAAGAGCGGATTCGGTCGCTCTTGCCCCATCGACCCAGGAACAAGAAATGGCGACCATGGCATCCTCCCGAATCCCGGGGGCAAGTACTCGGAATATCCGATCACCGTCGGCGGTGTCACTTATTCGTACATACTTCCTTACCCATTCGTCAGCGTCATCTGGCACAGAGGCGACGCTGTGGGCAAAGGGAGCTGGAAGGATGTCATGGCCCCCACTGGCGAGAACGTCAACATCGGCGTTACCTGGCAGCAGGATGAGGATCCGGGCGACTTGAAAGCAAGTTACTTCTACGTAGATCCCGTGGTGGCTCGGTTCATAGTTGATAAAGACGACGCCGGCAACTTGGTTGTAAACCAGTTAGAGGTATTTGGGGCAGTTGCAATGATTGGCCCCATCGCCGACGTAGGCTCAACACTTAGATTGTTCACCGATCGTTTTAGCGTTCGTGATTGGGTGAGTTTTGAGAAATCAGAGCGGCCATTACAGCCGAGAGACATGCAAGTATTAGCGAATTTCCTTGAGGCCGAGGAACTTGGTCAGGCAGTCGCCGCTTATGCCGCTTGGTTCAATCATCGATCTAGACAATTGAAAGTCGCAGAGACGCGAGTATTACAGCGGCGCGCTGGTAGTAAAAAAGCCCGCATTACAGACGATGATCTTCGTCTAATCGCTCAAGCTGTTAGAGATCGCACAGTAGGACAGACCGCCGCTCGGGCGATCATGGAGATGCCAGTCCGTCGGTATGGTCGGACTCGGGCCTATCAGTTAATCGACCGAGTAATAGCAGACGGTTACCTACGCTCGGATGAGGTGTAACTATGCGAGGCAGTGTCATCAAACGCCCCACAACTAAAAGAAATTCGAATTACTTCGTCGTCGTAGACGTACGCGATAATGAAGGAATCCGTCGTCGCCGCTGGATTAGCGACCCGGCCACTGGCTCAGGATTCTCAACCAAAAAAGCCGCCGAGACTTACCTAACCTCGATCTTGTCCGACCTTGACAGTGGCGCTTACGTGCCGCCCAGCAAGGAGACGCTTGGATCGTGGTTGACTCAGTGGCTTATCATTCGCAAACCTGCCCTGAAGCCGTCCACGTTCTTCTCATACGAGAAAAATATCCGCGTACGCATCAAGCCAGCCTTGGGCGCATTGCCATTGCAAAAGGTGACAGCGGTTCATCTGGATCGGCTCTATTCGGAACTGCTAGTGAGCGGTCGCGTAGACAAGAAAAAGGGCGCCGGTCTATCACCGCGAACCGTGGCTTACATTGCGACGATTCTGAAGCGCGCGCTGAAAGACGCCACTCGTAAGGGTCTGATCAAGGTCAATCCCGCCGATGCAGCCGACGCACCGCGTAATCGTTCAATGGCTCCAGGGGCGACTAAGGCTTGGCAGAAAGACGAACTAGCGGCCTTTCTTGTCGGCAGTGCGGATCACCCACTAGGACCAATTTGGGCCTTTCTTGCGTCCACTGGATGCCGTCGCAGTGAAGCATTAGGGCTGCGCTGGTCCGACGTAGATTTCGAACTTTCGAGAGTATCGATCGTCCAATCCGTGCAAAAGATTGCCGGGAAGATTTACTTTGACACTGTGAAAACGGATGCAAGCAAGCGAGCCGTCTCCCTTGATCGAGATGCCGCGATAATGCTCCGCGAACTGCGCAAGGATCAACTGAAGCAGCGCCTCGTAATGGGCTCCGCGTGGGCAGAACATAACCTGGTATTTACCGGGCCCACGGGAGAGCCGCTATATCCAGACCGCATCACGCGCGCATTTAGCACTGAGGTGCTGCGGCTGAAGTTGCCGGTGATTACTCTCCACGGTCTGCGACACACTTGGGCGACGATTGCACTCCGCGAAGGTATCCATCCCAAACTTGTGCAAGAGCGTCTTGGTCACGCGAACGTCGGAATTACGTTAGGTATTTATTCGCACGTAGCACCGACGATGCACGACGATGCAGCTGAGACCGTTGCTAGAGCAGTGAGAGAAGCGCGCTTACATGCCTAATTTTCCATGCGGTAGATGGACGGTAGATGGACGCAAAAAAGCGTTCGATTTCACAAGAGTTTCCGCAGGTAAAAGAGTGTTACTACGGTGTCCGAGGGGGGACTTGAACCCCCAAGCCCTTTCGGGCACTAGCACCTCAAGCTAGCGCGTCTGCCTATTCCGCCACCCGGACGAGTGAACGCGTCAGGATACCGCCCTTGGCCTCCGCCCCCAAAACCAAGAGATTTACGCCAAGATTGAGCCATGAATTCAAATCTTCAATTCGAGCCCACCGATCCTCGTCATGAGGTCGTCCAGATCTGCCAGGACCTCATCCGGATCCCAAGTGTCAACTACGGGGATCGTGGCGATGAGCGTGCGGTTGCCGCTTATGTCGTGGCGGCGCTCAAGGAGGTTGGTCTGGATCCCGAACTGATTATTTCCGGCGAGAACCGGGTGAACGTCGCAGTCCGAATCGAAGGATCTGATCGAAACCGTCCTGGGCTTGTTCTGCATGGCCACCTTGATGTCGTTCCGGCCGATCCCGATGCTTGGAGCGTGGACCCCTTTGGTGGCGAGATCAAAGATGGCGCTATCTGGGGCAGAGGCGCTGTCGATATGAAGGATATGAACGCCATGATGTTGAGCATCATTCGGTCATGGCAGCGAACTGGCTACAAACCGCCCCGTGACATCTCTTTGGTTTTCTTTGCCGACGAAGAAGCCGGCGGAATTTTTGGCTCGCGTTGGATGGTGGCTAACCGGCCTGACGTCTTTGCTGGCTGTGACGAAGCGGTAAGCGAAGTTGGGGGATTTTCGATCACCTTGGAGAACGGTGCCAGGCTCTACTTAATTGAGACTGCAGAGAAGGGCATCCATTGGATGCGTCTGATTGCAGAGGGCGTCGCTGGCCATGGTTCCATGATCAATCGTGAAAATGCGATTACCGAATTGGCGGAAGCAGTTGCCAGAATTGGGAATTACGAGTGGCCGATCCGAACACCCAAATCGGTCCAGGAGCTTCTGGAAAAACTTGCTGAAGTCCTTGAGATTGAGTACGACCCAGAGAATCCGGACCCCTTAGTTGCCAAACTTGGCCCGGCTGCCCGAATGATCGGCGCTACGCTGCGAAACACCGCCAACCCCACCATGCTTGAAGCTGGCTACAAGGCGAACGTAATTCCACAGACGGCATCGGCGGTGATTGATGGTCGGTTCTTGCCTGGTCTTGAGGAGGAGTTGCTCTCGACCGTCAAGTCGTTAGTCGGGGAGAATGTACGCATCGAAACAGTGACTCGTGACAAGTCGCTTGAAACTAGTTTCGACGGGCCAATGGTCGATGCGATGTGCCAAGCAATTCTGGCCGAGGATCCAGAAGCGGTTTTGGTGCCCTATTGCATGAGTGGCGGAACGGACAACAAGGCTTTGGCTGATCTTGGAATTCGAGGCTTCGGTTTCTCGCCACTCAAGCTGCCGGCGGATCTCGATTTCTCTGCACTATTTCACGGTGTCGACGAGCGAGTGCCGATCGATGCTCTTCTTTTTGGCACCCGAGTTCTAGACGATTTTCTACGCAACTGCTAGTCAAAAATCCTGGAACCTCAACTTAGGTAGTGGTTCGGACCACTCGCATTATTCGCCTTCGTAGACGAATAATGCGCCGACCACTAGGGAGAATCTGCACTCTATCTAAGGTCCAGTGGTTCTTCTCAGCCTCTTCAACGAGTATTTGATGAACGGCGTTACGTGAGACGGTGCTCGGCAGAGTGAGTGTGTAGTACTCGGTCTGAGCGAGGCTCACCTGGTCTCCCTTACTAGTTGGCTGAGCCGACTGGATCTGGGTCGTTCGGTCAGGCTAGCAATTGCATTCGCGATAACGCCAGGATTCCCGGCATAAACGATCGATAAATGTTGCTGTGCTCGAGTCAGCGCCGTATAGATGAGCGGTCGATTTAACATACTGCCAGCCTCGCCGGGCAGGACAACGATCACCGCTGGCCATTCGGATCCTTGAGAGCGGTGGATGGTCACGGCCCAGCCATGTTTCAGATCACTCAAATCCTTGGCCGGCACTAGGCAGGGCCCCTGGCCAAAATCGACCCGCAATGCATTGCGACCATCTAGTTGGGTGACCGTCCCAACCTCGCCGTTGGCAAAACCGTCGTCGAGGTGATTGGCAGTAGCTACGACGCGATCCCCAATGTCGTAGCCGAATACTGCGCCAGGACCTGGATTCAAAGCCGCCTTTAGAGCCTCGTTGAGTGCGCCGGTTCCCGCTCGTCCTCGGTGGATTGGAGTAAGCACCTGAATATCGTTGGGGGAGATGGAAAGCGCACGGGGAATTGAATCTGTTACGAGTTGCACGACTCGATGAGCACACTCATCGCTATTAGTTGTGCCAATAACGAAAACTTCCTGGTCATCATTTGCCACGGCCGGGAATTCACCGTTTCGAACCGAGGTGGCAAGTCTGGCAATTGCGCCACCATGTTCTTGTCGGTGCAAGGTGACGAGTTCGGTCATTGGGAAGACCTCTGAATCAATGAGGTCCTTGAGGAATTGACCAGGACCGATTGAGGGTAATTGGGCAGGATCTCCAACCAGCAATAAATGAGCTCCATCCGGAATAGCCAGCACCAGCGCAGCTGCCAGTTCAGCGTCGATCATCGAAGCCTCATCTACCACCAGAACCTGCACATCCAGCGGCCAGGCTTCGCCTCGTAGGAAAGTCCCGGTCGTCCCCTGGGCGCCAAGCAAACGATGTAATGTGACGGCCTCGAGATCGGTGAGTTCTTCCAGACGTTTGGCGGCGCGGCCGGTTGGTGCAGCTAAGGCGATCTGGATATCCAGTGCGTTGCAGAGGTCCACGATCGCCCTTACGGTGCGAGATTTGCCGGTACCAGGACCGCCGGTCAGAAGGCTTACGCCATGAAGGGCAACCTGCGCAATGGCGGCGATCTGCTCTGCGTCAAGGCCTTTAGAGACGGTGGCGATTGCCTCTGGTTGGCATAATTTTGAGGCGGACTCTTCAAGCCGGACCAGACCAAGGGCTATCTGCTCTTCGGCAAAGGCATATACATCTAGGGCCAAGGCGTCGCCGTAATCGATGACCAGCCCATCTCGCTCCGAGTCCGCCACCGCGGCTTCTACGTCAGGAAAGTGGTTTCGGGCAAGTGCTTGAGCAACCGTGGGTCTTGGTAACGCGGTCGATCCAGCCTTAGCGCCTTGTCGGAGCGCCCACTGCACGAGTGCTTTACCTCGCCGTGAATCACTAGGAGAAATGTCATCTAACTGGAACAGGGCGAATTTATCGGCGGCCGGGACATCAAGCGCACCGCAGGCGAGTAACGACCACGGATCATTCGTGATCACAGTAAATGCCGATGAACCATAAGAGTTGATCGCAATAGCAGCTGCCTTGGGTTCACAACCGGCGATGATCAATTGTTCAGCGACGCGGTAAATCGGGTTCGATGCATGAAATGCGCGTACCAAGCGCTCTGCTCTTTTTCTCGAATTGCCTGGAATACCAAGGAGATTTTCTACTGTGACATCATCGGGGCTGTTGATATGTGCCTGCAGCAAGACTTGCGCCGCGGTTTTTCCCAAACCGGGCCAAAGACCAGATAATGCAAACGCAGAGAAGACGTTTATTTCGGATGCATCCTCCAAATCATTTGACATCTTCAGCAGAAACCTCGTCGAGTGCCTGACGAACAACCGCAGGCAAGACCACGCTCTCGCTCATGAGAACACCACGTAACTGTGCAGCGGTACGGGCACCGATAATCGAACTTGTTACATCCGGAGCATCGCGAACCCACGTAAGCGCGACTTCAAGCGGCGATAAACCGAGTCCGTCGGCTGCCACTACGACGGCATCCACAATTCTGCGCGATCTAGCGTCCAGATAGGGGGAGACGAAGCCGGCGAAATGGGGGCTGGCGCCGCGAGAATCGACTGGAGTTCCACTCCGGTACTTGCCCGTGAGTACTCCGCGTCCGAGCGGAGACCACGCGAAGAAACCCAGACCCAGGGCACTCGCCCCCTGCAAGACTTCCCGCTCACAACTACGTGCCAGAAGCGAGTATTCGTTCTGCGTTGAGGTAATTCGTGGCTTGGTAGATTCGACTTCCTGAAGTGTTGCAACTCGGGCAGTCTGCCAGCCAGACAGATTGGAAACGCCCACATATCTAGCCCGCCCTGACGAGACGGCAAAGTCGAGTGCGGAGAGCGTTTCATAAAGCGGCGTTTCGGTATCCCACGCCTGCAGTTGCCAGATGTCGACATGGTCTGTGCCAAGGCGTCTGAGCGAGGCATCAAGTTCGGCGATCAGTCCTCGTCTTGAGTTGTCCACGAGCCGATTTCCATCTCTGAAACCAATGCCCGCCTTGGTCGCCAAAATGATGTCACTGCGTTTAACCAGGGTATCGAGTAAGCCGCCGATCACTCTTTCACTGTCACCGTCGCCATAAGTGGAAGCGGTGTCGATGAAATTGCCGCCGCCATCCAAGAAGACTCGCAGTTGGTCTGCTGATTCATGTTCATCTGTATCACGGCCCCAGGTCATGGTCCCAAGGCCCAACCTAGAGACCAGCAGACCTGATTTGCCGACGCGTCGTTGTTCCACGAAAGTGACCTTAGTAGGTCTGCTGCGACTAACCTGCGTATGAAATGGAGGTTCTTAATGAGACTTGCTCTAAATCTCGGATATTGGGCCGGTGACGCCAAGTCCAACGCGGCCAATATTGAACTAGCGCTAGAAGCAGAGCGGCTTGGCTATGAGTCTGTATGGGCGGCCGAGGCATACGGATCAGATGCTGCGACGGTCCTGTCTTGGATCGGTGCCAAGACCAGCCAGATCGGCTTAGGATCGGCAATCTTCCAGATCCCCGGTCGAACCCCGGCGCTAACCGCGATGACCGCTGCGACTCTTGATGCCCTCTCCGGCGGGCGATTCCGCCTAGGTCTTGGTGTTTCCGGCCCGCAGGTGTCCGAAGGCTGGCATGGCGTGCCATTTGCCGCCCCATTGGGACGGACCCGCGAGTACGTCGAAATTGTTCGGTTAGCGCTGGCTCAGCAAGTTGTGAAGTATTCGGGCACTCATTTCACTCTTCCGATCCCGGACGGCCCTGGACGGGCGCTGAGATTGACGGTTCATCCAGAGCGAGAATCGATCCCAATCCTGATCGCAGCCGTTGGCCCTAAAAACCTAGAATTGGCTGGCGAAATTGCAGACGGTTGGTTAGCCGTCTTCTTAACTCCAGATTTTGCAAAGGAGCAGTTGAATCACATCGAAACTGGTCGCAAAAGAGTGGGAAAGACTCTCGGGGGATTCGAGATAATGGCGACACTTCCCATCGCACCCGGCGCCGATTTGGCTAGTTGCGCCGATTTAGTGCGCCCATACGCGGCGCTCTATGTCGGTGGGATGGGAAGTCGGGAACAGAACTTCTATAACGCCTTAGCGATTCGGATGGGCTATGAAGAAGCCGCAGCTGAGGTTCAGCGGAAATATTTGGCCCGCGACTACGAAGGTGCGATGGCTGCGCTTCCAATGGAGTTTTTAGACCGAACGTCTTTGCTCGGTACTGCTGACCAGATAGCCGCAAGAATGCGTGAGTATGCCGAGGCGGGCGTGACAACTCTCGCCCTTGCTTTACCGGACTCCGTCCCACTAGCCCTTAGG
>DATKUB010000077.1:0-13922 GCA_035530875.1 Candidatus Nanopelagicaceae bacterium | reverse complement strand
GTCGCTGACTTCAACTACTACGCGACCTACGGCACTATCTCGCCAATTCAGAAGTCCAAAGACACTGGCGACGCATACGACCTTCGCCCACAATCAACCGGCCCATACAAGATCGCATCCAACACCAAGGAAGCCCTTGTTCTGGTCCGTAACAAGTACTGGAAGAAGTCAACCGACAAGGTTCGCACTCCTTACCCAGACCGGATTGAACTTCGATTCGGTATCGACGAGCAGGTTCGCGATCAAATGCTGCTTGCCAACTCAATTCCGAATGCAGTGAACTTTGAGGGCCCGCTTCCAGTTAATCGGGCGAATTTCTTCGACTCATCTGGCGCGCCGTTGCCATCAATGAAGGGCCGGGCAATCAACTACCCAGACCCTTACGCTCGTTACTACGCATTCAACCTAAGCAAGATGCCATGCCTTGAAATACGTGAAGCCATGTACTACTCACGTGACGCCAAGGGAATGCTTGACTATTCAGGTGGACCTTCATTCGGAGGAAGCTACGCGACTGGTGTCATCAGTCCATTGCTTGCCACTGACTATGCACCTACCAAGGTTGCGGGTGTCGGAGCTCCAGACTTCATGCCAAGCGGCAACATCCCCAAGGCAAAAGCCCTCATGGCTATCGCCAAGACTAAGTGCCCTGCTGATTACGCACATGCGACCCAAGATGGCGTAACCATCGACATTCGCCAATCAGTAACCAACCAGGACACGGTTCCAATCGAAACCCAAGGATGGGCACGAGCTGGAATCAAGGTCAACTTCAACATCATCAAGAGTGGTTACTACCCAACGATCATGAATCCCGCCAAGCAAAGCGACCTGAGTATTTCAGGGTGGGGCGCGGACTGGGCAAATGCCTCGACCGTTATTCCACAGCTGTACATCACAAATGGCGGCTTCGACCTTTCACAGAATGGCAATGACCCAACCTATTCAGCGTTCGCTGCCAAGGTGGCCACTGCTATGAAGACCACGAACCGCCAAGCCCAAGCCAAGCTCTGGAAAGCGCTTGACAAGATGGCAATGGAACGGTTCTGGGTTCTCCCAACCACATTCGGAAAGGCTCAGTTCGTCTGGGGTTCCGCAGTTGGCGGAGGCTTCTTCTGGGTACCTCAGGGCAACCCAGCCTTCGGCAAGATGTGGGTTAAGAGCTAATCAAGTAAGACAGCAAGAGTAGTGATGTGTATATGGGGTGACTCCTTGAGGGTCACCCCATATACACGAAAAATTAGATTTCAGTGTCGATAAGCGGGAGTTAATTCATGAGCGGATATGTGGTTCGGCGTCTCCTGTTTACGGCGGTGATCCTTCTTCTGGTGAGCATGACGGTTTATGCAATTTTCGCATTGTTACCATTTGACCCCGCTGCACTCACCTGTGGAAAGAACTGTCGTCCCAACCTGATTGCCGCAAATCGGATCCGACTCGGTTACGACAAGCCGGTATACCTGCAGTACTGGTACTTCCTCAGGGGCATTTTCGTTGGCCGCACCTATGGAGTTGGTGCTGCAGCCTTTGCCTGTGCCGCACCGAGTTTTGGTTACTCTTTCCGCCAGAACCACTGCGTTACTTCGCTGCTAGCACAAGCACTTCCCGTCACACTTAGCCTGGCCATCGGGGCTGTCATCATCTGGCTTGTAATCGGCGTTAGCCTGGGCGTCATTGCAGCGCGTTTCAAGGGTCGGTGGCCAGATACCGCTAGTTCGGTCTTTGTTCTTGTTGGAACATCTCTGCCCACATTTGTTACGGGTCTAATGTTGTTGGTCTTCGTCAAGATCAAATGGAACTTGATTCCCTTTTCGCTTCGAGATTACATCTCAGTTTTTGAAAGTCCGTTTGGTTTTCTTAAAACCTTCATTCTGCCCTGGCTGACGTTGGCCATCGCCTCGGCAGCCCTGTACACCAGACTTACCCGCGCTTCAGTACTGGAGACGCTCGGCGAGGATTACATACGAACGGCGCGCGCAAAGGGCCTAAGCGAGAAGGTTGTGTTGCGCAAACACACTCTCCGGGCGGCTTTGGCTCCGTTGGCAACCATCGCGGGCCTTGACTTCGCTACGCTACTTGGTGGTGCCATCATCACGGAGACCATCTTCAACTTGCCAGGGCTCGGCCGAATGTCAATTCAGGCCGTGGTCGACTACGACCTTCCAATCGTTGTTGCGACGGTCTTTCTAGCCGCTGGAGTCGTGGTCATAATGAACTTGGTTGTCGACTTGCTCTATGCCGTAATCGATCCAAGGGTGCGTGTCGCGTGAGTCATCTCCTTGAGGTCAAGGGCCTTCAGGTTGCCTTCCCAACCTATGACGGATTGGTTCGCGCGGTCTCTGACGTTGATCTAACTCTTGATCGCGGCGAACTCGTGGCGATCGTAGGCGAATCTGGCTCCGGTAAAACCGTAACGAGCCTGTCCGTCATGAGCCTGCATAACCGACGGACGGCACAGGTCAGTGGCGAGATTCTCATGGAGACTCCAAAGGGAGTCGTCGACATCGTCACAGCACCGGAGCCAGTAGTTAGGGCACTTCGCGGGAAAACCGTCGCAATGATTTTTCAGGACCCAATGTCATCACTGCACCCTTATTATTCCATCGGCGACCAACTCGGCGAGGCGTACCAAATTCACAATAAGGCAACCAAGAAAGAAGCCCGAGCTCGCGCTACCGAGATGCTTGAACTCGTGGGAATCCCTGGCGCCGCCAAGCGCGTCAAAGATTATCCACACCAGTTCTCCGGCGGCATGCGCCAACGGGTCATGATTGCAATGGCTCTGATCAACAACCCAGATATTCTCATCGCCGATGAGCCGACAACCGCTCTTGACGTCACGGTGCAGGCGCAAATTCTTGAACTGCTACGCGACCTCCAGAAGGAATTCAACATGGGAATTCTTCTAATCACCCATGATCTCGGTGTGGTAGCAGGGGTGGCAGACCGGGTAAATGTCATGTACGCGGGACGGGTCGTGGAATCGGGAGTCGTGGACGAGATCTACTACCGGCCTCTTGCGCCTTACACGATGGCGCTACTCTCCTCGATTCCAAATATTGCTTCGAAGGATGCTGGACAATTGCCAGCAATCCCCGGACAGCCGCCATCAATGATTTCTACGGCTCCTGGCTGTTCATTTCAGCCAAGGTGTCAACTGACCCACCTGGTGCCGGATCGACTATGTGAGCGGTCCATGCCCGCCTTGACCGAGGACCAGCCGGGCCATTTCGCCCGCTGTCATCTGGATTTGACCACGCGAACCACTGCGGCAGCAGAAGCTCGTGCAAAGAGAAATGCCGGAGGAGCCGCATGAGCGAGCCAATTATCAGTTTCGAGGGCATCAAGAAACACTTTCCCGTCAAGAAAAAGGGTCTTAGCGGTGGAGAAGTGGGTCTAGTCAAAGCCGTAGACGGTATTGATCTCCAGGTGTTCCCTGGCGAAACCGTTGGCCTAGTCGGCGAATCCGGCTGTGGCAAGACAACCGCCGGAAGAACTTTCTTGAAGTTATACGAACCAACAGCTGGCCGAATCATATTTGAAGGTGAAGACATCACTCACCTTAAGCCGCACCAAATGGTTCCGTACCGATCCAAGATCCAGATGATCTTTCAGGATCCTTATTCTTCACTTAACCCGCGCCACACAATCGGAAAGATTGTGGCTGCGCCTTACGAGATTCAGAAGATCTCGCCTCCTGGCGGGATAAAGAAGTCCGTTCAAGACATCATGGAACGAGTCGGTCTTAACCCGGAACATTACAACCGGTACCCACATGAGTTTTCAGGTGGGCAACGTCAGCGCATCGGCATTGCCCGCGCGGTCGTATTGCGCCCCAAGTTCATCGCGGCTGACGAACCCGTGAGTGCTCTAGATGTTTCGATCCAGGCTCAGATCATCAACCTCCTTGATGATCTTCAGAAAGACTTTGGGCTTTCGTACGTCTTCATCGCCCACGACCTGTCCGTTGTGCAGCATATTTCGCACCGCGTCGCGGTTATGTATCTAGGTAAAATGATGGAATTGGCCTCAACAGAAGAACTGTTTGCCAGACCACGACACCCATACTCGGCTGCGCTACTTTCTGCCGTGCCGGTACCGGATCCTAAGATTGAACGTCAACGCGAACGCATCATCCTCTCCGGTGATCTACCCAGCCCAGTGAGCCCGCCTGAGGGTTGCGTCTTCCACACTCGCTGCTGGAAGGCTCAAGATAAGTGCCGAACAGATGTACCGGCATTTGTCGATATCGCCCCGAATCATAAGTTGGCCTGCCACTTCCCAATGGACTGATTTCAACTTGCTCGATCCTGTTTCAAAATGCTAATTGTTCTGCCGCCAAGCGAGGGCAAATCTTTGCCTTTATCCGGGCCGGTGCTGGAATTGTCATCGCTTTCGTTTGCATTGGAACTAACGAAACCACGTAGTGCGATTAAGAAGAAACTCGTAACGCTAGCAAAGGGCCGAAAGGGTCCTGCGCTTGAGGCACTCGGACTCACACCACGGCAGGTCGACCAACTGGAACTCGACGCTTCTTTGAATGTGGCATTCACTGCTCCCGCGATCGAGATTTACTCCGGCGTGCTCTACGAGGCCTTGGATTGGAATTCACTTCCCGCTTCGATAAGAAAACGAAGCAACTCGCAATTGCTAATAATTTCAGCCCTCTTTGGCGCGCTCCGTCCGTTTGATCTGATACCTGCGTATCGCCTCAGCATGGAATCAAAGTTGCCAAAAATAGGCGGACTCGGTCCCTATTGGAAAAAGCATCTTCCACAGGCACTTAACGGTATAGACGAAGAACTAATCATTGACCTTCGGTCCCAAACCTATGTAAAAGCGTGGAGAACAGACCCCGCCATAACCGCCAGCGTACGAATTTTCGTCGAAAGGGCCAACAAGCGTTCTGTGGTCTCACACATGGCCAAGAAGGCTCGCGGCGAGGTGGCTCGTACGCTTTTGTCTCTGACAAAGACACCCACGCGCGTTGATGAAGCGGCACACGTCTTGAGCAAAACTTTCGAAATTGAGTTGGTTAAACCAACATCTGCGAATACTCCCTATTCGATGGATGTCATTCTCCATTAGGGGTCGGCATGAAGTAATCGTGCAGTTATAAGTTTTCGCAATAAGGACTTGGGCAACGGCTTATCACTGGCGAAGTGCAGTGTTTCTTAGTACCGGCAATACCTGCAACCGGAACTCCGTCGACCTTGAAGGTCGGGGTTCCGTAGAATTGCACTGTTCTGCAAGGGGAGCTATTTCTAGAATCAGATCACGGACCTTGCGAAGAGTGCTCTGCTGAGGCTCCGGATACTGACCCAAGAATCACTCAACTTCACTGGCAGACACATGGCAAACTTCGTGAAGCTACCCCTTGCCCGCAAGCGCGCCACAAGCCCGTCGAACTCACTTTTTGAAAAGAGCGGACGAGTCGCCCTATAAGCCGGATTCTGTCCCCCGCGCCCCTTACGAGGCATCGGATGGGGTGTCATCCATCTAGCCGCGCTGTTGCCAGCGCGATCATGCGATCTACCCGAGGATTTGGCCGGGCCGGCCGTCCTCTGCTCGATCTTGCTCCAGGTGGGGTTTGCATAGCCGAGGGCGTCACCGTCCCCGCTGGTGGTCTCTTACACCGCCGTTTCACCCTTACCCCATCCGAAGATGAGGCGGTCTGCTTTCTGTTGCACTGTCCTGCGAGTTACCTCGAGTGGGGGTTACCCACCACCTTGCCCTATGGAGTCCGGACTTTCCTCGACGCTTTCACGCCGCGGCATCCCAGACGGCTCGTCCGCCAAGGGACAGAGTACCTCCCCAAACTCGGGTCTCTAATCAGGGGCTATGAGGTAAGCCGCCGGTCACGGGAGCGGGGCCGCCGGTCACGGGAGCGGGGCCGCCGTTCACGGGAGCGGGGCCGCCGCTCACGGGAGCGGGGCCGCCGCTCACGCTAATTGGAGCGGAGGTGGGCGATCTCGTTGAAGCCGCGAACAATCGAAAGTCCGTCGGGCCAACTGGCGATCACGCTAATGCTGCATGGGTGGATATCCATCCGGTGGAGCGCGTGCGAAGGGGCATCAAGGACATTTCTAATGATCTGTTTGATTGGGCTTACGTGGCTGACAATTGCCACCTTCTTGCCCTGGTTCTCGGTCAAAACTTGGGTGAAGGCCCGCATTACGCGGTCGTCAAGCGCATCAAAACTCTCTCCACCTGGCGGCGCCACGGCAGAAGATGCCAGCCACCGGTTGAGCGCCTCTGAATCCTGGGATTCGACTTCAGCAAAAGTCATTCCGTCCCAATCGCCGAAGGAGCATTCCCGAAAATCTTCGTTCACCACTATTCCGACATCGCTGCGCTTGCTGATTTCTTTCGCCGTCTCCAGAGTCCGGGCGGCCGGCGATGCGATGATCACATCCAGATCATGCCAAGAGAGCGCCTCAGCGACTGCCTCTGCTTGCCACAGACCATGTTCTGACAGGGACGGGTCCTTAGTCCCCCAGCCCGAAAAACGGCGCTCAGGCGTTAACGCTGTCTCCCCGTGGCGGATTAGAAAAATAGTGGTGTTCGCAGAGTGTGTTGCCAACCTGCCGCTGAGCCGATTGGCCGTTGCGGTAACTTCAAAATTCTCGGGCGGAACGACACCGGTGGATGCGAACCAGCCTTGACCTAGCTCGGCCGCATCAAGGGCTTCATTGGCCAAGCGATCGGCATGCGTATTCTGTGCTCGAGGAACCCAGCCAAAGGTGAGCAAAGATCGATCGTGAATATCTAATGCTTCCCTGGCCAGGAGTCGCATTTCAGGATGCTTGATCTGCCAACGCCCCGACATCTGTTCCACAATTAATTTCGAATCCAGGTGAACTGAAATTACGGCCGCCGGATCAATTTCATGAGCGGCGCGAAGGCCGGCGATTAGGCCACGATATTCCGCAACGTTGTTAGTGGCAATGCCGATGGATTCGGCCATTTCCCTTAACAGTTCGCCGGTTTTTGCATCCCTAACCAAAGCGCCGTATCCGGCTGGGCCAGGGTTACCTCGTGATCCGCCGTCGGCTTCTACGATTAGTTCGCGAGCCATTAGAGACCTGACGTCGAAGTGCGAATCAGAATTCGACGGCACTCTTCACAGCGAAGCACCTCGTCCTCGGGTGCTTCCCTGAATCGACCAATATCAGTTGCGTTAATTTCAAGGCGACAACCCTGGCATTTACGTTGATGTAGTTCGGCCGCGCCGATTCCATTTACGCTGCCGGATATTTTTGCGTAGAGCGCTAGGAACGCGGCATCAATTTGAGTGGCGAGAATTCCGCGCATTTCGTCCGCTACTGATGCCTCTTTCAAAATTTCTGACAACCCGGCATCGCGAGATGTCTCGAGCACTGTTCGCTTCTGGTCAAGCTCGGACAATTCTCTCTGCGACTCGGAAAGATAGGTCTGCGACTGCTCAAGCCGTTCCAAGATCTCTAATTCGACGTCTTCGAGTTCGGCTTGACGCCTGGCAAGAGTCGCTATTTCATGTTGCATAGCCTCAAGTTCTTTGGGGGTTCCTTGGCCAGAATTCAGTCGATTCTCGTCGCGAGATATTCTCGCACGCACCTGTTCCACGTCGACTTCGGCACGAGCTACCTCTTTGCCAATATCGCTGCACTCCGTCTGCGCAGCAACGATCAAATTCCCAACCACTTTTGCACGAGCGTCAATGGCAGCGATTTGATCATGCTCTGGCAGCGATTTTGCGCTGTGATTAAGTTGGGAGAGCCGTTGATCCAACTTGGATATTTCAAGAAGTCGCGCTTGATCGGCGGCACTAGCGTTCACACATTGCTCCAGGCGTCGGTATTGATACTCGAAACTTCCGCTTCAACGCTAGCGCCAACGGCGGCTAAGTCAGAAACCAGCAACTTAGCCGCCTGGGCAAGCCAAGGCCACTCGGTTGCAAAATGACCGGCATCTACTAGGGCCAGGCCCCCATGTTCCATGGCCTCTGATAGCGGATGGTGGCGAAGATCGCTCGTCAGGTAGACATCGGCACCGCTGGCGCGCGCTTGATCGAATAGATCGTCGCCGGCCCCGCCACAGAGCGCCACGGTTCTGACCAATGAGCCTGGCTCGCCAGCCACCCGGATGCCCCCGGCACCAATTGGCAACCTGGCTCGCACCCACTCAACGAACTCCATCAGATGCATTGGTGCGGCCAATTGCCCGACCCGGCCAAGACCATCCTCGGTCAGCCAACCGTCTTTAGAGATTTCAAGGGCATCGGCGAGCGCGTCATTGACGCCAGGGTTGGCCCGATCGGCGTTGGTGTGCGCGTTAAAGAGCGCGCAATCGCCCCTAACGAGCCGGTGAGCCAAGGCACCCTTCCAGTTAGAGGTTGGAATGCCGGTTACCGGGCGCAGAAAAAGTGGATGGTGGGTCACCAGGAGGTCGACACCGGTTGAAATGGCCTGGTCGACCGTGGCAGCCACCGGATCAACAGCAAAAAGAACTCGGTTAACGGGCGCGTCGGGATCCCCGACGATTAGGCCGACCGAATCCCAATCAGCCGCGCAAGCAGGGTCATATCGTCGCTCCAGGGCGGTTATGACCTCGGCCAAGGACGGGACTCGCACAAGACTGAGGGTAGACGATCGGTGGGCTCCATCGGCACCTCATCAGGGCCTCTGATGTAGGCTCACTGCTGTATCAGTTGTTACAATCACCGCTAGAGTAGGTCCGCCCGGTCACCAAATGAGGCGGGCGGCCAAAGCCAACACAGAGATTGGATGGTTCGAGTGCGCAGCGAAGAAGTGCCCTTAGCGCCGAAGTTAAGCGTGAGCATGGGCTTTCGACTGAGCCGAATCGCGAGGATGCGACGCCTGGCTTGGTCGTCAACGCTCCAAGTGCTCGAGTTGACCCCTCCTCAAGCCTCGGTGTTACGAGGGGTATCGGACGCACCCGCTACCTCATTGAGATCATTAGCGCGCACGTTGGGCACCGACGCAATGACGACCAAGCGTTGCATTGACGAGCTCGAACGACGTGGACTTCTCACGAGTACCTCGTCCGCAACGGACCGGCGTCCGCGACTACTGCAATTGACCGAACCCGGCCGAGAGCTTGTGACGAAGGTGCACATTTATGTGGAGCAGCAAGAAGCAGAGCTCCGAGCACTGTTCAGTGCCGACGAGTTTGGACAGTTTGTCGTACTGCTAGATCGGCTTGAACGAGGATTGGGAATCGACGTACACGATTCGCGAGAGAAGAAAGAGAGTTCATCATGAATGGGAGCCAACCCGAGGTTGGGCGGATGTGGGATGAGAGGTACCGCTCATCCGGCTGGTCTTCGGACCCCGATGAAGCTCTCGTGGCGTTGGCCGCGTCGCTGCCGCCTGGGAGGGCGTTGGACCTCGGCTGCGGCACGGGACGCAATAGCCTGTGGCTGGCTCAACACGGTTGGGAGGTAAGCGGCGTCGACGCCTCAGCCGTTGGACTGGCCAGAGGCGTGAGCTTGGCCAATTCTGCCGGGCTGGCTCTCCAGGTAGAACAGGCGGATCTGGTCACGTACGTGGGTGCTCCGGGTCATTACGAACTCGTGGTGATCGCCAACATCCACCTAGCCCCCCATGAGCGTGACGCATTCTTTGCCAATGCCGCCAATGCGGTCGCACCGGGGGGACATCTTTACATCACTGGCCACCACGTCGATGCCTTGGGTCAAGCCGGCCCGCCAGACGTTGAGCGGCTCTTCACTGAGTCTATGTTCGACGGGCGCTTTCGGGATTTCACTGTTGAGATCCTCGAACGTCGAGAGAGTGCGGCCGATGAAGATCAGCGACCCGACGTAGTTGTCTTACTCTGGGCAACAAAGCGACCGGCCGGAAGTGGAGAGCGTCAGTGAACGTCCATAAAGTCCTAGACCGGACCACGCGCGAAAGACGCGGCGTCGCACTCATAATCATTGCGGCCGCTCAGTTGATGGTGATGCTGGATCTAACCATCGTCAATGTGGCCCTGCCTTCAATCCAACACAGTCTGCACTTTTCGCTGACCAACCTCACCTGGGTCATCGACGCATATGTGCTGGTCTTTGGCGGACTATTACTTCTCGGCGGACGAGCCGGTGACATCTTTGGCCGGCGACGCATGTTCCTGGTTGGCATCGGCCTATTCGCCTTAGCCTCCTTAGCGGGTGGTCTGGCGACATCGTAGTCACTGTTGATCGCGGCCCGCGCGGTGCAGGGAGTCGGCGCAGCGATCGCTTCGCCGACCGCGCTCGCATTGGTGGCGGTGACCTTTCCTGAAGGAACCGCTCGTAATCGTGCGATGGCTGTGTACGCAAGCATGACTGCAGCCGGGGGTGCGCTCGGCCTAATCCTCGGCGGTGCGCTGGTTGAGAGTGCCTCTTGGCGATGGGTCTTCTTTGTCAACGTCCCCATCGCACTGCTTGTCATGCTGACAACTCCCTTCGTGCTGCCAGCAATCGATGGTCACGGTGGTCGTCTAGACATTCCTGGTGCGCTCACCGCATCAAGCGGGGTCGCGCTCTTGGTCTATGGATTAGTCCGCGCTCCCACTGTGGGATGGTCGTCGACCTCAACGTTGGCGGCATTCGCGTTGGCGCTGGTGCTCCTCATGATTTTTGGTGTAATCGAACAGCGCAGTGTGCAGCCGCTAATCCCGTTGCGGTTTCTCAAACACCGGAATCGAGCGGGCGGGTACGCCATGATGCTGTTAATCGGCGCCGCAATGCTGTCGTTGCTCTACTTCCTGACTCAGTTCCTTCAGGAGGAGTTGCACTACAGCTCGTTGCGTGCGGGCGTTTCATACCTACCGGTGCCGATCATGGTTGGCGCGACCAGCGTCGTCCTGTCGAGAAAGGTAAAGCAATACGGGGTGCGCCGGTTCCTCATCGCCGGACCACTGATGGTGGCGCTGGGTATCTTTTGGGCCTCGTTCCTCACTCCTTCATCCTCGTATCTTCACGTCTTGGGGCCTTTGGCAACCTTCGGCATGGGCATGGGGCTCTCGTTTGTGCCGCTCACCTTGAACGCCGTATCAACGGTGGCCAACCATGAACAGGGCCTTGCCTCGTCGATGCTCAACATGAGTCAGCAGATCGGTGGTTCGCTGGGCTTGGCGGTGTTGGTTACCGTCTCTGCCACCGTGCGCCAACACCAGTTCCTCAGCGGACACACGCCGATCGAAGCCACGGTTCACGGTTTTCAGTCTGCATTGCGCGTGGGGGCACTGAGCGCGTTCCTGGCCTTCATGATTTCGGTACTCGTAGTACGACCACCTCGCTCAGAAGCCGATTCACACGGGGCGGTAGCCGAGCCTCAATCGTCCTTTCACTAGACGTCGATACCTCTCGGGTACCTGGCGCCACACAGACTTCAAAGTTCAAGGTGATCGATTCTGCTGCCCACGAGGAGGGTTTGAAGATAGCGAACCAGAATCTAAGAAAGTGAACAAAATCCAGACGCATGACAGTCCCGAAAGGGCACAAAAGTGGGCGCTGAGGTGTGCTGGTTCAGGACTTCGTTGATACATGAGTCGGGTCATCGTTGATAGTGGCTCTCCTGGTCAAGATTGGCCATGATGAGGTCGATGAGCGTTAAAGATCGCAGGCTCGGAACGGCAAACTCCTGAGTTTCGTGGCGACCGCTCCCCGACTCTCCTTTGAAGAGATTTTGCTGAGTTACTCACGAGACTGAGTTACTCACGAGCATGGCCGGACCTTTGCCGGCGAATGCGAAGGCGCGGAATGCTTTCAAAGCCTCGCGCGGGAATGCGAAAGTTCCTTGACAGGGTGCGGCACTGGGCGAACACTGCTCATCGGAGGCGTGTCTAGATGGCGCGAAGGCGACGATCGCGGACAGTATTTTCATTGATGATCGTTGTCGGGCTGGCTCTCCCCAGCGGTCCCTTAGGGGGCTCGGTCGCCATCGCCGTAGGTCACACAGTGAAGAGCAAGACCATAACCTGCGTAAAAGGCAAACTCGTGCGGAGAGTAACCGGCGCAAATCCCAAATGCCCGTCTGGCTACCGAGTTAAAGCACTGAAGGCAAACCGAATCACCTTTTCGTTGTTGTCGTCCTACAAGATAGATACCGCATTCTTAGATCTCCAGGGAACATCGAGCGCCGCACTACCACTTGCCTACCGATCGCTGGACACGACAACTTGCGCGATTCGACAGAGGAGGGTCCAACTCCTGACTCCCGGCGTGTGCAGCATTACGGCATCTCAGAATGGCTCAGCCCTGGTTGCGACGGCAGCGCCGGTAACGGTCAGTTTCAAGATTGTCGGCAAGAATGCAATTTCGTTGCCTCTTCCAAGTTCTTTACGCGCCGGCTTGAGAACGTACACACTCCCTGGTACGAGTTCCTCGGGTTTGCCCTTGCACTATGAGACGCTCACTCCTGATGTCTGTGCCGTTGTAGATGCCAGTCTCTCGCTGCTAATCCCCGGCCAATGCGCGATCCGCGCTACTCAGCCAGGTTCGGATATCTATGAGGTCGCCGAAGCCGTTGAAGTATCGACAACTATCGTCGAAACGCGCGTCACGTCCGATCAGCCCGATTTGATCACGGGATTCCAAATCAAACCTGTTTACGTAGTCCCAGCCGATGGAGTAGATCACTTCTTCGACACCAATGGCTTTATCGAAGGCATTTTGGATGAAGGGAATGCCTATCTCAAAGATCAAATAAGTCAACAACTTCCAATCGATCGAACAAATCTTGGATATGACATCCAATTCTTGAAAACAAAAATGACAACTGCAGACCTTATGCACTCATCAACGGCAGATGAACAGTTGTTCAATGAACTAGGGATCCCCAATAATCCGGGAGTCAACCGTAAGAACTACACATTCTTCATCGATGTACAAGATCTCAGGGACGGATCCGCGTGTGGATATGCCCTGAATCCAGGCATGATATCGGTCGTTGCGATTGGAACAGTGGGTTCGAGTCGAGGGACTTGTTCGGGTCCGGCTCAAACATTCAAGCACTGGGAAAGTCTGACTTGGGTGCACGAGAATTTCCACAATTTCGGCGTCCCACATTTCAATGACTCTTGTGACCTGATGAATGGCGGGAATGGCGCCGAAACGATGTGTGCCACCGGAGAGCGACCGACCATTGATCTTGCGCGATCCAGGTATATCGGTGCGTCAGCCGTCGGTTATGGGAGTAGCGTGCCAAGCCAAAACGTGATGCAGTTGCGCATTTGGGATGGCTATACGAGCCGAATGGACATGCTGGCAGATTGCCAACTGAATCCTGGTGTACGAACTGACGGCGTGAAATTTGCATACTGTCCCACGGGCGTGCAACAGATAGGTGCGCTCACCTATTGTCGGAACTTCTACCAGTCGATTTCACTCGAAGAGCGGGTCAATGGATCGTGGGTCTCACTAGGCTCCGGAAGCCATTGGTACCAGCCGTGGGGCGATCGAATTGATTGGACATGCAGCAATGGAATGACCGCCCCCTGGAAGGAATTGACAGTCAACACCCCTGGTCTCAGTCAATACCGATGGGTTATTGATGGCGCGGTCTCAGAGTACTTCGACATTCTTTGGGTGCAGTAGCGGCTCGAGAATCACGACACTGACGAAAGCTGCCAAGGGTCGGTGGTCATACTTGGCGTTCGTGACGCCCCTAGGGTGGTTCTCGTCGATCGGTTCGATTTTGCCAAAGCCTTAGTCGTTGCTCCGCTTCGGTCGAGGGAGGGGAGGCGCCGCTCGAGGGAGCGTAGCCGCCGTTCACGGAATAGAAAGTGGGCGCTGAGGTGTGCAACTGACGTAGTTGCTTTACGTCGGTGTCTGGGTTTTTTGTTTGAGTCTTTCGTAGGGTGTTTGGCCTCCTAGACCTCCGTGGGGTCGATGGTAGTTGTAGTAGTCCTCCCATTCTTGGAGTTTGTCATTGAAC
>DATKUB010000076.1:0-27540 GCA_035530875.1 Candidatus Nanopelagicaceae bacterium | reverse complement strand
GGAGCGGAGATGCGCATCTGGCTGAAGCACTTGAGATTGCTGCGCTTGGCACCGCATTAGATAAGAAGGTGCGAACTTACAGCCAAGGTATGCGTCAACGGCTCGCGATTGCCCAGGCGATGCTTGGAAAGCCAGACCTGCTAGTTCTTGATGAGCCGACCAATGGCCTTGACCCAACTCAGATAAGAGCAATGCGCGATGTCCTCCGAAATTACGCGGCGACTGGACGAACCGTGATCATTTCCTCGCACTTGCTTTCAGAAGTTGAGCAGACTTGTTCGCACGCAGTGGTTATGCATCGCGGAACTCTGGTTGCCTCAGGCACCATCGAGGAGATCCTGAATCGTAATGGGAAACGAGCTGCCCGTCTTGAAGAGATCTTCATGGATCTTGTCGGCGAAGATACCGAGATTGGACTCGCATGAACTACAACGCCGCGTCGACGATGCCGTTCCGAGTCGAATTGAGACGCCAACTAAGGCGCAAGCGCACTCTCGTGGCGTACCTCTTCGTCGCTGGCCTTCCCTTGCTCGTCGCAGCGGCAGTGAAGTTTGGACCGTCAAACGGTAGGAGCCGCTTTGGCGCTGGTGGCTCGGATTTGGTTGGACTGGCAACGGTTGGTGCCGCAAATTTCACGGCAACCATGTTTTATTTCGCCACCGGATTTGTTCTCATAACTGTCGTCGCCATCTTCTGCGGGGACACAGTGGCCAGCGAGGCCTCCTGGTCCACCTTGCGGTATCTATTGGCAGCGCCAGTTCCTCGGGGCAAATTACTCCGAACGAAAATGACAGTTGGTCTGGTGCTATCACTTGGTGCCTTGATTATTTTGCCAATTGCTTCTTATGTGGTCGGCGGCTTCGCCTTCGGTTTCGGCGCCCTGCAATCGCCGTTGGGTACTAGCTTCAGCACGTCAAATGGCATTAGTCGGTTGATCATCATGGTCATCTTCTTGGCCCTCTACCTTCTATTCACCGCTGGCGTTGCATTCTTTATGAGCGTTATCACCGACGCTCCGCTGGGTGCCGTCGGTGCTGCAGTGGGGGTTGTGATCGTCAGCAATATTCTCGACGCGATCAGTACTCTGGGGACTCTGCGCGAATGGCTCCCTACCCACTACTCATATTCATGGCTTGATGTTTTTGCGAGTCAGGTTGATTGGAACGATATGCTGCGAGGCGCCTCGTATTCGCTGATCGGCTTCACGATTTTCTTCGCCGCCGCGATAATCAAGTTCAGAACGAAGGATATTACGTCTTAGCGAATGCTTGGTCTGACCGTATTTATTGGTCCGCGTGGCGTCAGGCGATCCAGATAGAATCTTTAAGTGTTATTACAAGCCAAGTCCAGACTTCTTGGAGCCATGCCCGAGCGGGGGCCGTTGCGCTTCATGGCAGCGAGCACCCTGATCAATACATTTGGTAATGGTCTTTTTATAACTATTGAAGTCATTTTTCTTACCCGTTCGGTGGGGCTTAGTGCGCATCAAGTTGGGTTAGGTTTCACGATCGCAACCGCAATTTCGCTGCCGATCAGTATTCCGGCCGGACATCTGGCCGATAAATTGCAGATCCGGAATTGGGTGGCTGGCAGTCAGGTAATCCAAGGGATCGGCGCTGCCTGCTTTATTTTTGTCCATAGTTTCATGGCATTTCTGCTTCTGACGATTCTGGTAGAGGCGATCGGTACTGCAAGCGGGACGCTTCGAATGACGCTGATTACGCGCTTGAGTACGGGCGAAGGTCGAGTCCGATTCCGCGCCTATCTTCGCGCGGTCGTCAACCTTGGAATTGGCGCCGGTACCGCTTTCGCTGGCGTGGCGCTTGCTCTAGACACGCGCACCGCCTACGCAACAATCGTCGTGATTAACGGAGTCACCTTCATTCTGGCTGCCCTCATGTTCTTGAAACTTCCCCTGAGTCCCATCCCGAGCAGAGACGAATCGGCACTGAACGCAAAGGTGTCTCGGGCAGTGGCGCTGCGAGACAGGCGTTACGTGAGCGCCACAATCCTCAATGGCCTCTACTCGATTCACTTCATCATTCAGGGAGTTGGCCTACCGCTATGGATCGTCAACTACACGACGGCGCCACACTGGACTGTCTCTGTGGTGCTACTCATCAACACGATTGCGTGTGTCCTTTTCTCAGTGAAGGCAAGTCATGGAACTGGAGACGTGCAGAACGCAGCCAAGACTTATTTCCGAGCGGGGTTATTTGTCGCAGCCGGATGCGTGGTCTACTCCCTAGCGAAGGGAACCAGCCCGACTTTGGCGGTGATCATTCTTATCGCCGGGATGATGCTGCACGTGACGGGTGAGTTGTTCGGCTCTGCGGCAGGTTGGGGTCTTGGCTTTGGTCTTGCTAAAGATGAATTCCAAGGTCAGTACCAAGGTGTCTGGTCACTTGGTTTTGGCTTGGGCGGAATTGTGGGTCCGACCTTAATCACATTTCTGGTCGTTGATTGGCAACGAGCTGGTTGGTTTGTGATGGCTGCCCTCTTTGTCGTCACGACCTATCTTTTTATTCCGTTGGTGCGTTCATACAAAAGTTAAGGGCCGCCGCCTCCGAATTGGAGGCGGCGGCCCTTAACTTCGTGATCTAGTTCCGTGCGGGCAACAGTGCCCCGCAGATTTTCAGTGCTGCGGCAACCTTCGGATCCTTCTGGTTGAGTCCGGCAAGCATGCCGCCGCGTCCGCCCCCTTCACCATCGGCCGATGGCGCGAGAGTTGGCTTCGTCGTGCCGGAAGCTTTTGGCTTCGCGAGCGCTGCGCGGGGCGCAGCGATGGTCACGTTGTGATCCTTCATGCAAGAGACAAAGGCAGCGAATTGAGTGCTACCGGCGCCAAAGGTACCCCCATCGAAACTCCGCTTTGGTCTAAGACTCGCGCAAGCGGCTAGAGCTTTCTGAGTCTTGGCATTTGAGCTCGCACTGGGTTTTGGGCTTGGCGTGCCGCTTGGTTTCGTGCCCGGACCGAATCCGGGCTGGTCCAAGGCGGGAAGTTTCACGCCTTGCTTGGCCAAGCAATCGCTATAGGCCTTTAAAGCAGCGCCCCTGGCGGCATCGTCTTGCCCACCACCGCCGGCAATCGAAGGCTTGCTGGTCGAGGGCTTGGGGGTCGGCTTGGTCGAGGCCGCCTGGCTGGCCGAAGTGCCGACAACCAAGACACTTCCCGCTAGAAGGGCGGTGACGATTAGAGCTCGCCTTTTCATTGGTTCTCCTCCGGCTCAAAAAATCTTGGGTCATGAAAAATCTAGGCTGATCTTGGCATGGCAACGCTAGACGGAAGTTAACGTACCCGGAGAAAACCTTGTGAAAAGCAATCACCTGAAAGACTCAGGGTCCTCCCAGGTCTAATCTGGGGCATCTTCACCTTCGGAGGGCTAACTACGAGCATGCGAAAAGCGACACTGGCCATCAATGGTGTTTTAATCTTGGCTCTAGCCGGCGGCGGCTATTACGCGTACAACAAGATCAACCCACCCGTGGCGGCTGCGGCCATACGTACGGTGACAGCTGCGATGGGGACCGTTACCTCATCGGTATCTGCATCCGGCAGCCTGACATCGCCGGGCGACATGGGCCTGATTTTCCCGTCGAACGGGGTCTTGACGTCGATCCGGGTAGCCGTTGGTGATCACGTCAAGCGCGGCCAACTTCTAGCCACCATAGACAGCACAAACGCCACGACCGCACTTGCGCAGGCGCAGCTCTCTTATCGAAACGCACTTGAATCGATTACGGCGTCGAAGCAGAACATTGAGACTGCTCAATCTAATTTGGATACCGCCAAGACCAACGCGCAAACCAACCTCACAAACGCGCAGACCAATCTGGCCACGGTGCAACAGGCCCTTGCCAATACGCAAGCAGTATTAGCCAACAATGCCATCCAGTATCAGAACACTCTTGATCAAACGCAGCAAGACTTCGTCTCCGCACAGCAGAATTTCGATTTGTGGAATAACAATTACCAGCTAAGCATCCCGCTGTGCACCGTCGATACGCCTCCCACGGGTTGCAGCAGTTGGACGAGCGCCTACAATTCGCTGCAGAACGCACAGCGCGCTTCCGAGAACGCGACTTTAACCAACAAAGCGAATGTATTGCGCGATGCGCAGACTTTGCAGAGCGCCGAGAACTCCGTGACTTCCGCTCAGAATGCAGTGACCAGTGCGGAGGCGGGTTTCACTTTCACGTCTTACGAGAGCTCGTTGAAATCGGCGCAACAGGCCTATGCAGATTTGCTGCCCGGCACTACTAGCGCCACCTCATTGACTTCATCTGAGGTTGCCAGGTTGGCCGTTGTCGCCGCGCAAAAGAACCTTGCCAATACCAAGATGTTGGCGCCGGCGGCCGGAACTGTGGCGGCTGTCGGTGGCAAGGTAGGCGACATCTCGTCCCCGACGTCCGCCGGTGGCATCAACGGTTTCATCGTGTTGACCGATGTATCGGCTTTTCAGGTGGAGGCTGGATTCTCCGAGGCCGATAGCGTAAGCGTTGCGGTGAATGCGCCCGCAACATTCACCTTTGATGCGCTGGCCAATGTCACTGCGCAAGGAACGGTGCTCTCTATCGCGCCACTTCCGGTCAGTGCCAACAGCGTCAATACCTACACGGTCACCTTCGCCCTTGGCGCTCCAGTTAAGGGACTACTTCCGGGCATGACCGCTAACGCGACGGTGATCGTCGGTGCCAAGAGCAATGTGTTGACCGTGTCCAATTCAGCGCTTAACACGAGGGGTGGTCGGACCACGGTTACCGTCCTAAGTAAGGGCGTGCAGCAGCAGGTGAACGTAACGGTCGGGCTTAAAGGCGATACCGATACTGAAATCACTTCCGGACTGAAAGCCGGCGAGGTTTTGGTCTTGCCAGCCAGCATCGCGGCAAGTAGTGGCTTCCCAGGTGGTGGAGTTCCCGGTGCGTCAACCGGCACGCTCGGTGGCGGCGGACTTGGTGGTGGCGGATTCGGTGGTGGCGGCGGCGCTCGGGTGGGTGGCTGATGATGCTATCGGAGGCCGGGGTGGAACTGAGTCCTGGGATGGGGATCACGCCGGTTGTAGACATCCAGAATGTCCGGAAGTACTACGGTGCGGGCGAGACCGAAGTTCGTGCCCTCGATGGTGTCTCGCTGAGCGTCAACCCAGGGGAATACGTAGCGATCATGGGGCCTTCTGGTTCCGGGAAGTCGACGCTGATGAACATCATCGGATGTCTTGATACGCCGACTGCTGGCACGTATGCCTTAGATGGTTTGGAGGTTGCCGATCTTGACGAACGGCAACTCGCAATCGTGCGAAACCGTCGGATCGGCTTTGTATTTCAGTCTTTCAACCTGATTCCACGCACTTCCGCGCAAACCCAAGTCGAGATGCCGCTTGCGTATCAGGGCGTGAAAAAACTTGAACGACGTGAGAAAGCACTGTTGGCATTGGAGGCGGTGGGCTTATCGGATCGGGCACATCATCAGCCCAATGAATTATCCGGTGGGCAGCAGCAGCGAGTTGCGATCGCACGCGCACTGGTTTCACGGCCGTCCCTCCTCCTGGCAGACGAACCGACGGGGGCGCTAGATACCAAATCAACCCAAGACATCATGGGGCTATTGGAGCGAGTGAATTCTGCCGGCCGAACGATCATCGTGATCACCCACGAACATGAAGTTGCTCAACATGCCAGCCGAATAGTTACGATGCGCGACGGAAAGATTATCTCCGACGAAATGAACACCGCATGAATTCCCTTGAGATAATTCGCTTCGCGGTACGAGGGCTATCGTCGAATCGGTTGCGCTCAGGCCTAACTACGCTAGGCATCTTGATTGGCGTTGCCTCAGTAATCATTCTTACTGCAGTCGGAAATGGCTCATCGCTCCAGGTGCAGAAAAATATCCAGCGGCTTGGCGCCAATTCACTCACCGTCCAAGCGGGCGGCGGTGGTGGCTTTGGCCGTCGTGCCCAGCAAGGAGCAAGCAGCGCGAAACCTCTTACGGTTGCGGATGCGGTGGCGCTTTCCAATAAGACTGCTTCGCCATCAATCAAGTCTGTTTCACCAGTAGCACAAGCAAACGCGACGTGCGCTTATGAGGGATCGAGTGCCACACCGCAGAACTTTGTTGGAACTTGGCCCTCCTACTTTGAGGCCTCAAACGATGTTGTCAGCAAAGGGTCTTACTTCACTAACGACGATGTTGTCCAAGGAAGGCATGTGATCATTCTTGGTCAGACGATGGTCACCGACATTTACGGAACCGTTGATCCAATCAATACGCAGATAGTTTGCGGCGGACAACCATTCACCGTTATCGGAGTCTTGGCAGTGAAGGGGACGACCGGATTCCAAGACGCAGACAACATTGCGATTGCTCCGCTATCGACAGTGCAGCAGACTTTGACGGGTTATGGCTCGGTAGATTCGATCGTCGTTGAAGCGGTTTCCGCCAAGGCGACAGACATGGCTCAGACCGAAATTGCGGCGGTACTTGATGAGCGTCACAAGATAACTAATTCCAGCAAAGCCGATTACCGGATCTTCAATCAGGCTAGCTTGCTGCAGACAACGAGTTCAAACTCGGCGGTCTTCACCGTCTTGCTCTCGTCCGTTGCTGCCATCTCGCTGTTGGTTGGCGGGATTGGAATTACGAACATCATGTTGGTTTCGGTCACCGAGCGCACCCGTGAAATCGGAATTCGCAAGGCGATCGGTGCACCACGCGGTGCGATCCTCGGACAGTTCCTCACCGAGGCCACCATGCTCTCGCTCATCGGCGGAATTGCCGGCGTAGTGGTCGGCATTTTTGGCTCGCACTTTCAAATTGTCGGTGTGACTCCGGTGGTCGTTCCGTCGTCAGTGATTCTTTCCTTCGGAATATCAGTCGCCATTGGGCTCTTCTTTGGCGGATACCCAGCGAACCGAGCGGCATCGCTCAAACCGATAGAGGCGTTGCGTTATGAGTGAGAATTCAGTTGGGGAAAACTCAGATCCTCTCAACGAGATTTTTTCGGGAGCCGCGGATGAACGGGACTTGGCCGAAATGGTCGCGCGCGACGGTCAGCCATTGATCACTCGTTTCACGATCGTCCTCGGCGCAGCGCTTCTATTTTTGGGCGGCATTATCGCCGGAAGCTATTTTCAATCATCGAGTGGGGCAGCTACGGGCGGTGCGAATTTGGCCTCGGCATTTGCCTCGGCTAGATCTGGTGCATCAGGCCAGAGCACTCGCGGGGCGAGCGGCTTTGGCGGTGGCGGGTTCGGTGGTGCTGGCGGATTCGGGCTTCCGGTCGCAGCGGGCCAGATCAAGTTGATCGACGGTAAAAATATTTACGTCACGACGAGTACGGGCAGCATCGTGAAGGTCTCCACCGATTCGACAACTCGAATTCGGCAGACCGCGACTCTCACCGTTGGCGATCTGAAGGTCGGCGACACCGTCAGCGTTTCAGGCCAAGCCGGAGCCGATGGCACGGTGGCAGCCACGTCGATCAACACCGGCGAGATTCCGGCCGGATTTGGCGGTGGCGCGCCGACCGCCGGAACGCCATCTCCGTCCGCAGCATCTTCTTCGAAGCCGTCTAGGAAATCGACATCGAAGAAACCGTCGGCAAGCGGGAGTGCTAGCGCCAGCCCGAGCGGAACCGCGGCGCCGGGCGGCGGATTCGGCAACTCGGGGCGGGGTACCGCGTTGATCGATTGCTTAACCAAGGCGGGCATCAAGGTTGATCCAACGCAGGGAATTCGCTCGCTCTTTGGCTCGACCGATCCCAAGGTTCAAGCGGCCCTGACCACTTGCCGAGCGGCGGCTCCGCTCCCGTGAGCGGATAGAAACTACGGCTGATCGGCGTTGAGCGCTTGTCGAATCAACCCGACGTAGGCTGTGATTCCTCTCGACGTTAAGTGCACGCCATCAGAAACGAAGTAATCACGGTGGTCTTTTGCGGCTGAGAACCAATCGATCAATTGCACTTGCGGGTATTTTTGAGCCATCTGAGCCAGCACCTTGTTGTTGTAGTCCTGCCAAGCTCTCGGCACTCTTGTGTTGATAACAATCGCGTGCGGATGTTCGCTCAACGCTTGGAAGATCTGCTCGACCACGTTCGGCTCAAGCGGTGAGTTCGTGCCAAGATCCACAATCACGTCTGCGGTCAAGGCGGAAGCCTTGCTGTCGTTAAGTACTTGCAGCACCGCATCCGCCTGCCGGCCAACCTGCGCGTTGAACGCAGAGATCGGAAGTTCTTCAAGCAGACGCTCCTTAGCACCCAAGAGAACTGAATCGCCAATGACGCGGATCGTTTGAGGGGCTGGGGTGGGGCTTGCACTCGGATCTGTCGCCGTGAGATCAGGCGGCAAGGAGGAGTCGGTCCTAGGGATCGTTAGTGCAGAATCCGACTTGAGTTGCCCAAGCAGTTCGGACTCCGCTTTGGCGTGGCTTGTGATCGCATTCGCATCAACTGTGATCGCGACGCCAAGGACCGCACCGATCGCGGCCGCCAGACCGGCAGTTGCTAGGACCCGCTTACGAACAGTCGTCGTCTTCTGACGCGCAAAGTATTCGCGCAACTTTCCTTGACGAACCGGAACTTCAATGAAGCGATAAGAAATCTCGGCAACAACAAGCACTACAGCAGTGCGGAATACGGAGCTTGCAAACGAACCGGAAACATCGACGCCTGGGCGAGTCACTTGAAAGATAACCCAGTGCCATAGGTAAATTCCGTAAGAGTGCGTGCCGATCCAACGGAACACGGGATTTGAAAATAGGACCGCTAGCCGCGATGCCGGATGAGCAAGAGATGCGATCATGATCGCAGCCAAAAGGCCCATCAACGGGAACGCGACCCGGTAGAGATCAACGTTGGTTTCGCTGGCGAATAGGTACATCGCGATAATGCCCACAAAGGCAGAAAACCCCATGAAATCAATGAAGTTTCTGGCACTCCACGAAATGTCAGCGCTCAGGTTCTTGGGCACCCAAGCGATCGCTAGCGCTGCCCCTAGGAAAAGACTCACGCAGTGCACGTCGGTGCCAAAGTAGAGGTGGCTCACGGTAGTGGAACTGGCATGTGCAAGGTTGGAGCCGAGTGCGAGCAATCCGGCAGTCGATGCCGCCGCTGCACTTAGTGCCAGGAGTCGAATTCGTTTTGAGTCTAGGTACTTCCAGACTAAGAGAATCGCAAGCGGCCAAATCGCATAGAACTGCGCTTCAACCGCAAGCGACCACGTGTGCTGCAAGAGCGGTGGTCGCCCGATTTCCTCAAAGTAGTTCTGCTGATTCGCAACCATGTGCCAGTTGCTAAGGCCGATAAGAGTGAATGGCGTATCTATCAAGAATCGCTTAACCGAATCCTGCGCCCAGATGCCGGCGAGGATTGCGGTGGCCAGACAGAGCGTCAGCAGCGCGGGCAGCAGCCTGCGAACGCGCGCCATAAAGAATGCGCGAAGGTTGATCGAATTTGTCGCGCGAATTTCATCGAGCAACAGCCAAGTTATTACGTATCCGCTGATCGCAAAGAAGAGATCGACGCCAAGAAAACCGCCTGGCAGCCAAGAGAAATTGAGGTGGTAAATGACGACGCCGACGATCGCCAGCGCGCGAAGGCCGTCGAGGGATGGAAGATAACCGGAGCGGTGCGTAAGTTTCATGAGGTTCGTGACAGCCAGTGATTAGCTCTGTTCGGGAGCGTCGTCCTCGGCGAGTTCAGCTTCCGCGTGCTGTTCCGTATCTTCCTTTGGAGATTCCGCAGAAGCTTTTGCAGGGGGTTGAGCCGGTGCCAGCGCCTGTTCCAAAGATTGTTGGTGCGCGGAAAGTCGCCCGACCGCCGTGTTCACGGTGGCCTGCCAAATATCGATGTTCTTAGACACCCCAGCAAAAGCTTGGATCTGGGCTTCCTGCAACTTGAGCGCCTCGTTCACGTTGGCCGCGAGCCAAGTGCGGTGTTGGCGGACTTCCTCTTGGGCGGCGCTTCGCATGGCGTTCGATTCATTCGTCGCGTTCCGTACGAGCACCTCTGCATCTTGCATCGCCTTGGCCACAATTGATGCCGCGTTCTTCTCTGCAGTATTAACTGTCTCGAACGCCTGCTTCTGGGCCGCAATGGTCAGGGCGGCCGCTTCGCTATTGGCCTCGGAGACGATCCGCTCGGCCGTGGCCTTGGCCGTGGCCTCCCGCGCGTGCGCCGCCTTCAAGATGGTCAACGCGGTTTCGCCCGCGGAGGTCTCAAGTTCGGCCTCGCTCAGTCCAGTGAGGTCGGGCTTTGCCCGCAGGGCCGCAATTTCGGCCTCCAACTCGTGGATCCGGCCGCTCAGGTCGGGCGCTGGAGCGCTACCTCTGCCGCCCTGATTTTCCGGCCGATAGCCGAGCCAACCTTTCAAGCCACTGCGATCAGACACGAAAACACACCACCTTGCGGATTCAGCGGACGAATAGGACTTCGACTAGAGGAAAGTATCAAAGGAACGCTGGTCAGCCTAGGGATAAATCCGCCCAAATGTAACCGGGCCGAACGGGGGCCACCTCCTGGCTGCAGGGCGGGAACGCTGACGGGACGGGGCCAAGGGTGAGGCAAGGCGCCGCTCACGGGAGCGGAGCCGCCGCTCACGGGAAGCGTTCCAATGGTGAACGCCGATATATCTAGCGGTAGTAAGTCTTCCCAGCTGATGAATCCGGAAGGGACGAACACGACCCAGTGCCAACAATCACCGACATGGTGTTATCACTCGTGACGGTAACGCGTACCGATTGCGTGTCGTTGGACCAACACTGAGTTGCCCCAACAGATACATCCGATGGCTTACGCCAGGTTGGTGATTGGGACCCCACCATCATTTGCGCGAGTACGGGAGAGATATTAAGACCGCCAATCCGCACAATCCCATCTGCATCGGTGCTGAGCATGATTTGAGATTGGTACGCCCCGTCATAAGTCAACCGATCAGTCTCGGTAGTTGGGCTGATAAACCACATGCCGTCGGCAGTTCCGAGTTGACCTTCGGTTACGACACCACAACTTGTTCCGGCTACTGGGAATCCGCCTGGCCCCCCAAGTTTGGCTAACCACTGTGCGCGCTTGTCCGCCACGTAAAAATCGTACGGGCAGACACTATGAAGTGCGTTGCTGCTTGCAAAATGGGATGGCACGATGAAGTTGTTTGTATGGCTTGCGTCATCTACCCAGAAGTCAAAGGCGACGCTATTTTCGCCAAGTTTGTACCAACCAATTTGTTCGCCAGCTTTGACTTGAGTCGGCGTCACATTTTGACCCGCACTAGAGGTAGTGGGGACGGTTGGCACTACCCCGGCAACTTTTCCAACGGTGCCTTTAATATGAAAAAACCTTACGGAGACGCCACATCCGACGTCAAAGTAGAGTGAGTACTCCGGTTGGTATGTGGCAGGGGCTGACGCCGCCTTGTAATAATTAGCCGAAGTTAATGTCATGTCTACTGGCGCATAAATCGGTAGTTCCTGCCCGGTAAATTCACTGGCCGGATGAATGTAGGAGCGGACGGCCAACACTCCGCCGTATCCAGTCTGTTCGCCGATTGGCGTGACTACCCGGACAAAACGTGGATCAATGAAGTCCGCACTGAATTGTGGCGGTTGTGAACACGCAGCTGTGGATGTAGGAGTCGTCTGCGGTGAACCGGTCGGTTGTCCAGCGCCAGGCGTTTGCGATGAACCGGAAATATTCAGCACCTGCCTGACCATCCCGGTTCCCTTCTTTGTGCAGACCAAACTTCGGCCAGGACCATCTCCGGTAACTGATCCCAATTTGCTGCACGGACTGCCTACCTTTACTCCAGAGGATTTAGTCCTGACGGCCTGAACCTGCCAAATCTTCTTCGATCCTTTCTTTTTGCACACGACCTTGCGTCCAGCAGCATCGCTTGCCACCGACCCCAATTTGCTGCAAACCGAACCAGCCCTGGCCTTTGCTTGTGCAGCTGGCGGGACAACCAGAATCAGAGCCGTGACGGCGGCGATGGAGGCAACGACTCGTACTGCGCGGCGAAGAAACATGAATGGAGTAAAGCAGCGCCTTGATAGTTAGTCACGCTTTTTTTGACGGAATCGGCCGACGGCTATATCTGGGCCGCCGCTCGGCGATCGCCTGGCTGCATTACTGCAATGCAGTTTGACTGTAATGGCGCAACAGGCGTACTCATGCCATGAGTCAAACCGGAGGATTTCGCGGATATGTCGCCGTCCAAGGTCGTGGCGTAATTGCTTTGCCGCTATCTCTGCGAAAGAAATACAAGCTTGATCAGGCTGGCTCCCAGGTTGAAATTACCGAACGTGAGGATGGCGTCATTGAGTTGCGCCCGACTCTGCCTATTCCGGCCAAAGAGGCGTGGTTTTGGGATGAGCGGTGGAATACCGGAGAGCGCGAAGTTGATGAGCATGTCCGTAAGGGCGAGATCACCGTCTCCGAGACGGTCGATGACTTCATGGCTCATCTGACTGCAATTTCGAAAGAGTGAAGTTTGAGACTACGCCGCGCTTTGATAAAGACTTCAAAGCCCTGCCCCAGGAGCATCAGAAAGCCTTCTTTGACCTTATGCCGGATTTCAACGCGGCTTGCGACGGCTATGCCGCCACGAATGATGGGTTCGTCTGGGCCAAACGCCTGTGGGTAAGCAAAATGATCAGCACAAGAGGCGTATGGGAGATGACTTGGTCTTTTGCCTCGCCTGATGGACGCGCTACCTTCGAATTTGTAAACACTCCCGACGGCATCCGACTCCGGTGGCGTCGGATTGGTGACCACGGAGTTTTTCCAGAGCCATAACTCCGGAAACCCCACTTCGCCCAACATGGGTGAGGCAAGGCGCCGCTCACGGGAGCGGGGCCGCCGCTCACGGGAGCGGGGCCGCCGCTCGGCGATGAGATTTGCCAGCGTGACGCGCATTGCCAGGCGATGATCTTTATGTGCAGGTTTCATTGATGATGTGTATGCCTAATCGGAATACACATCTGGCCAACAAGTGCTGGGTGTCTAAGAGATCTTGCATTTCTGAGTATATCTATATACTTTTGCACAATGACGAGTTCAATTCGGATGCCAATAACTCTTGCCTCACGCAAGGGAATTTCGGCGATCGCCAATGAGGCGAGCGAACAGCGAATCATTCTTACCAGTCACGGACGCACTGTGGCCGTCGTCGATGACCCCGAGCGTTTAGACGAAGATCTGAGAAAGATGCGCGAGAGCGCAAGAGCGGTCGCAGACTCGGCTGCGGAAGCAATTCTCCAACGCCGCCCCGCTCATTTGAATCTTGAAGAAATTTGCCAACGATTACAGATCGACGTGCTTCGAGTGCGTGCCCATGCAAAGCGTCTCGCTTCTAAGTGAAACGAGGTTCTCGTTTTCCAGAGAATCAGGCAGAGATTCTCTTTTCGGATATCTTTGTCGAGCAACTCGCCGACCTCAATATTGACCAACGATATGACGTACTTTCGGAGGTCGTCAGGCTCTGCGATAGTCCGTCAGGAAAACATCCACTCTCGCAATCATTGAGGGGCTGGAACACTCTTGAAGTTCTAAACGGTCGCAAGCGAGTGATATATCGCGCGACTATCCAAGACTCTGTTGGTTTGATTGAGGTTCTGTGTCTTGGTCCGCGCAGTGATCAAGAGGTCTACGATCTCGCTCTGGCGCTCATCAAGACGGGATTGCTAACGGGTGATGAGGGAACTCAACTTTGGGATGCGCTCGCATTACTTGAAGTAGTTGCAGAATCAGTCGGGCTTGACGGTTGGGACTTTCGTCCATCACCAGCGCCTGACGGCTTAGTGAAAACTGTTGTGGCTGCAGGTGTTTTGGAGGAAGAGATTGCCAAACTCCTGTCTCAAGACGAAATCCTGGCAGCGATGAATGCATCATGGTCGGAAACTGGAAGACCAAATATGGAAGAAGCTTTAGAGGCGGCCTTGAAACGTGCACGATTCAGTTCTTCTTACCCAGCGCGTGAAATTCTCTTTGTCCGCAGCGGATCGAGATGTGATCTGCTCATGCCACGGGCAAAGATTCGGTGCATCCGAAAATTCGGGCATCCAGGGCCCCACCGCGCGAAACCATGACTCGGCTAGAACAGTTGCGTGCACAGGCGAAAGAGATTCGCTGGATTGGCACGCGCCACAAAGCCACCGCTATCGCCGTCTTTGGTTCTGTTGCCAGGGGCGAGGATGGCCCGGATAGTGACGTTGACTTGTTGGTCGATTTTGGTCCTGGCGCGTCTCTAATCGATGAGTTCCATCTGCAGGAGGAACTCGAGCAGTTTCTGCAAACCCAAGTTGATGTTGTGTCGAGAGGTGGCGGACTTCTTACCGCCGATGGTCGGGGAGCTACGCAAGCGTTATCCAGATAACACCATCGCAGGTAGCAAGCATGCAGGATCGCAAAGAGCCAATTGTCGAGTCGCTTCGTATGGATGCGATATCACTCTCATGGGACGTGACATTCTCGATCCAGGCAAGGCGCTTCACGGGTGCCTCGTACACCCGTTGCACTATGCAAATCAGTTAATCAACGCTTGGAACCAGATCCAGAAAGAGAATCAGGCACCTGCGGTCTTGTTGAAGGTGCTCGTGTACCGCGGCCTTCCATCACCGGTTCACGATCCCAAGCCATACGCTCGTAACCAAGCGCAGAAGGATGATTGGCAGCGCGACGCTCGCGTAGCCGTCACGCTACGACCGCTGAAATATCGCTATCAACGGACAGTTTCGGGTCAGAAGGCCACCGATATCAACGGCGTGCCGATCGTGACGGGAAAGGATGAAAAGGGCATCGATGTTCTCTGCGCGCTTGCCGTGATGCGCGATCGCGCTGCGCTTGAACAGTGCAAAAATCGAGACCGCCTCTTGGTATGACCATTCTCAACCTAACATCAGCCGCGAAATCCGACCCTCCATTCGGCGCATCTGGAACACGCGACTGAATAGGCAAGTATTTTCCGCCGCGCAGGATTTCAAGGACTACCTGTGACGATTTGCAGCTCGGCCAAGACAGGCAGGCGAGCGGGTGGATGGGATGGGCCAACCAAGGTGAGGCAAGGCGCCGCTCACGGGAGCGGGGCCGCCGCTCGGCGCATTCGCCATAAATTGCGGTAAATAGTCTGTTCATGTACTATTTACCGCAAGGGGGTGTCATGGAAATCGACGTCGCGGAGGCCGCCAAGCGGCTAAAAGTCAGCGGCCACGAAATACGCCGCCTTGTCAGAGTCGGACGACTTCCTGCCCGTCGGGTGGGCTCTGCTCTGCTTATCGATGCCGACGCCGTGCGGCGGCGAATGCGAATCCGCCCTGGGCGAGGGCGCTCATTAGCGCCAGAAATGGCGTGGGCGGTGCTTTGGGTGATGGATGGGCAAGACCCAAGGTGGCTGGACTCGGTCCACCGCTCTAGAGCGCGAGCTTGGTTACGAGAGCATCAATCTGACCAGATTGAGAATCTGGCTGGCGCCCTTAGCGTGCGCGCCCACACTGAGCGTCTCCGAGCGCTGCCAGTTCACCTCGCACAGATCGGCTCTGAGAAGGGACTCGTGCGATCTGGGTCTGAAGCCCTTGGCAGAGACAAGTTGTTAATCGGTGGCGATCTGGAGTTTTACTGCGATCCACACACCCGCGAGTACCTAGTGAAGCGCTACGGCCTTCGTGAGGCCGATGATGCAAACCTGGTGCTACGGGTAAGCCGAATGCCCTTAGCCAAACTGGGGGTAGGTGAGCAGATGCCAGAAGTCATCGCGGCCGCAGACCTGTTTGAGTCCAAGGACAGTCGAGCACGCGCATTGGGGGTCAAAGTTTTGAAGACTCTGTTGGAAAAAATGCGATGAAAGCTCAGGAAGCAATACCTAACCTGGGCCGATTAGACCTGAGAGATTTTCCCGAACGGGACGATCCAGGGTTGAAACTAGTTCTAGAGATATCAAGGGCCTTGCCTCCGCAGGATTGGCTTCTGGTAGGCGGGCAGATGGTTCTCCTTCATGCACTGCGTGCCAGGGTTGACCGAGTTCGCGTTACGAGAGACGTAGACCTGCTCGCGGACATTTTGGCGCATAGAAACGGGATGAATCGCGTCGTCCAGGCACTTCGGTCGCTTGATTTTGTTGCTGAGCCCACCTTGAATGAGACAAAGCAGCATCGTTTTATTCGTAGGCGCGATGGAGCGGTTGCCGACGTCCTAGCCCCCGATCACGCTGACCCTCGCCACCCGTTACGAACAGAAGGTAGCCGCGAGACAATCAAAATCCCCGGCGGCAGCCAGGCCCTGCAGCGCCGCACCGAATTATCCGTGGTGATCGACGAGAATCTGTCGGGAATTCTGGTGCCGCTGCCGACCCTGCTGGGGGCAATCGTTCTCAAGGCGGCTGCCTGGGTTGAGGATAATCGGGACCGAGAACGGCATTTGCAAGACGCAGCTTTGCTCGTGAGTCTGGTAGACGATCCGCTTGCAGAGCGGGAGGCGTTGAAGGGCTCTGATCGCAAGAGGTTAACCAAACTCAATCAGGCTCTTGGGGATGAGGGCGCGGAGCATTGGGAGATGTTAGGTGGCCGAGCCAACGATGCATTCACTAAGTGGCAGTTGCTCATCGACGCATGACTGTTGGCTGGCGGTAGACCCTCCAGCCAAGCGGGCTGGCGGGCTGGCGAAGAGCCAACGAAAGTGAGGCGGGCCGCCGCTCACGGGAGCGGGGCCGCCGCTCGGCGAAAAGGGAAGCCGAACATTCTTGATGCGATGGAGGTGGCGGAGTGAACGCGAGATCTGTCGCCGGGTGCCTTCGTTATCGACCTCTGAGCAGCAGATACTTGACATACAACACTACTCATGTAACTATTACACACATGAGTGCAAACGTGGGATCTTTCCAGTTTTCTTACATGCTGAGGAATAGCGGTGATGTTCTCGAGCGGGTTGAATTTAGTGACGTTCGGCTCGAGCGCCGGGATGGGCCGGATATCTTCTTTGGCACTGATCGTAGAGAAACCGCAGTTCGGGATGGGCTGGACTACGCTGTCAGGGCTTTGCGCGCAGTGTTGCAAGACCCAGAACTAGCGGTTCGAGCTACGGAACGGGTGGCGGAGGAATTACCGTGGGTGGGATGGCTAACTAAAGCGGACCAGATCGAATTCCTAACGGCTTTTGTTCACACAACCCGGGCCTGCAGTGACACCGGCGGCTACGAGCCCCTAGCCCGGCTCCTGCACCGATGGAGAGTCTCTGCGCAAATTGTTCACGATCCAGAGTTAAGCGTTCTCTTAGATGAGGACAGGGGAGAGGACAAGGCAATACCGCTTAGGCGCCCCAAGGCGAAGGCGTGACCGACGGCCTTCAATCGCCGACCCCAGTCAATCGACCATCGCGCCCAGGAAACCGGAACGTAGTCGCTCGGTCAGAAAAAGTGAACGACAAGTGGAACAAAATGGCCAATATGTTTGCTGGCGAGTGTCAACGGGTTTACGACCAACTTGAGTCAGATCCGACATTTGATGACGGTGATCGCCAGCAGGTGCTTGTTGGTCAGGCTGGTAGAGGATCGTTCGAGGGCGTGGATTACGTACGTTGGCAGATCGACGTTACGTCCGGCGCCCGCATCTGGTATTTCGTCGATCAAGTTCACTTTGCACACCCAAAGAGCACGGAACGCAAGCCCGGCAACAAGGCGCGTCCCGGGCGCAAGTGACCTAGAACCGACCAGCGTTTACAGTCTCAATCACCGGCGCAATCTTCGGACCAGAGGCTGGAGTCATCCAGACACAGTTCAGAAAAAGGGTCGTTCGCAACTGCTGTGGACGCCAGTGCCTCCGGCTTGGGCGGGTGGGCTGGCGAAGAGGAGTCAGCGAAAGTGAGGCAAGGCGCCGCTCACGGGAGCGGAGCCGCCGCTCGAGGGGATGAAATGTCAGAAATCTCCGCGTCAGTCCAGGGTCAGGTAGCTTTTAACCATGACCCGGCTAGAGCAGTTGCGAGCGGAGGCGGAGGAGATCCGTCGAATTGGTGCGCGCCACAAAGCCTCCGCGATCGCAGTTTTTGGTTCTGTTGCCAGGGGTGAGGACAATCCCCAGAGTGACGTTGATCTGCTGGTCGACTTTGAGCCCGGCGCTACGTTATTCGAACAGTTTTACCTGCAGGAAGAGTTAGAGGCCCTGCTCAACGTGCACGTGGATGTAATTCCGCGTTCTGGGTTGAAGCCACGGGATAACCGCATTCGTGAAGAAGCGCTTGCCCTGTGAGCCGGTCTGACGATGAGCGTGTTATAGACATTTTGGAGGCGGCTGACTTCTTGTCGCCAATGGTCGTACGGGGAAGTTGCTCGGGTTCTTACTCCTGAGTTTAAGGAGCAGTTTCCAGGCATTGAGTGGCGGGCGATAATTGCGATGCGAAACATCTTGGTCCACGTATACCACCGGGTTTCGGTGATTCTCGTTTGGGACACCGCCAGTATTCATGTGCCGGCGCTCGCGGCGGCGTTAAGGGCCGGAGACTCCGCCCACTAACTGTTCTCTAGCGGCGAAGAGCCAACAATGGGTGAGGCAAGCCGCCGCTCACGGGAGCGGGGCCGCCGCTCGGCGGGAAGAGGACGGCAAGTCGCCGCTAGTTTTTGCTTGCTTCCTCAAGCGATACCTCAACCGAGCGCCCGTCAGCAAGCTCGACGATGATTCGTGCTTTCGCTCCGGCGGCCGCGAGATATGAATGCAAAGTAGAGAGCAACATGTCTGGTCTTTGCTCAGTGCGAGCTACCGCTGATTGCGACGTCTTTAATGATTCTGCTAGTGCCACCTGAGTAAGACCAGCTGCTCGTCGGATCATTGCCAGCGTCATCGCGTAGACGCGATCTGCTTCGCGCATTTCATTTCTGATTTCAGCCACTCGCCCTGCACCCTCGGGATCATTTTCGAGCATTTCCCTAATTCGGGCGTTTCCGTTGAACCACTTCTGTTTACTCATTCACTTCCCCCCTCCACTCTGGGTTTTCTCGACGCCACTGATCAAGGCGTGCTTCGCTCTCTCGGGTAGCGCGGTCGTACCAAATGTCGCCCAATTTGGCTTTGTCGAAGGCGAAAAGTGCGAGCACTGCTCTACTTTGCGATGGAAACCAAACAATGATTCGAACCGCGACGGCTGGGTGGTATGGATGCGCAACTCGCCAGAGTTCATAGCGCCTGGCTTGTCTGACTCGCTTGAAAGTTCGCGACTCGGCTTCGGGGCGGCCAGACAATTGCGCCACCTCGTCGAGGAGCGCGCGGAGGTGGTCGTATCGAATGCGCGCAACTGGATCGCCACTATTAGCCCCCTTCTCTACTCGCCTAAGAACTCTTTCAAATTCGCTTCCCCATTCGACTTCCATAAAGCGAATATGACGTGAAGAGCATATGCCCTGGAAGTCCTATTGTGCGGATCTGGGGCGAGATGGGCCGCTGTGGAAAGCATGTCCAACAGACCGGGTGGGCTGGTGGATTGAATGGGCCAACGAAAGTGAGGCAAGGCGCCGCTCACGGGAGCGGGGCCGCCGCTCAGCGGAATCTAGTTCTCGAAGGCGTCGACGTGTGAGTTGTCACGACAGGCTTTAGGTCTGGACTCCAGTTTTCCTCATCAAATAACTCAACGACTAGCCGAGCTCTCATGGCTTGAGTAAGTCTCATCAGGGTAGGAGTCGTCGGTGCCAGTTCACCACGCTCAATCCGACTGATATCACCCTGATTGATTCCCGAGCGAGCCTCCAAGTCACGCTGACTGAGTCCTTGACTCTGGCGTGCTTGCGCTAACACGGATCCAAGTGAATGGGCGGAGTTAAACACCCTTAAAGCTTGCTGACCTTCGGGGCTTAAGCGTGCCCGTCGTTCAATGGCGTATTCACGAAAAGTCTCGCCCATCACAAACCACCCCCCGCCGAATACCTAATCATATGGGTTTTAACCCATCACGTCACGGGCCCCAATCATGCGCCTAGCCAGTTCGACTCCTCTGCCAAGCCCTAAGTCGTTTGCGAGCTGTTGCTATCTGACTCTGTTGCTGGCGAGAATTACTGTCGGCTCCCTTGTCGTACCCGGCGAGCAGGAGAATTACCTTTGAGCCATGGAAGTGCACAAAAAGCCGAAGCAAGATCTTTGAAGTGCGCTTCGGCACTTCTTCACCGGCCTCTGCGTAAAGACGCAAAATACCTTCGGCTCTGTGTGCCGCACGCGAAATTCATACAAGCCGCCCCCAAGCGGCGTATTTTTCCTCGGACAGGCCTTCCATCCAGGATTTGACCGGCTGGCGACCGTTTGCATCCTCGTAAAATTCAGCGCTCCAGACTGGTGGTTGCTTCTGGCTGGAAGGGGCCACGAGTAATCCAATCCGAAGTCTTCAGCACACGGCGAGATTGGCAAATATCGAAATATTCGCAGTGGCGAGCCAAACTTTGCAGGCCAGAGTTGATTGGTTGCGCGTAACTCGCGACGCACTTCTGTTCGTGCGGTCGGGTGGCTGGCAATGAAGAGGTCGATTTTGGCCCCGGCGCGTCTCTAATTGATGAGTTCCATCTGCAGGAGGAACTTGAGAAGTTTCTGCAAACCCAAGTTGATGTTGTGTCGAGAGGTGGCCTGAAGCCCCGGGATTCCCATATCCGGGCGGAGGCGCTCACCCTGTGAGCCGTTCTGATGCTTAACGGATTGCCGATAATTGGCTCACCACTACCACCGGGTTGACCTAGAGAGCGAATGGACGGCTGCACTCCGTGACGGTCCCGCACTCGCGGCGGCACTACCGGGTGGAAACCCTGACCGATAGCTCGTTGGCTGGCCAACGAAAGTGAGGGGAGCCGCCGCTCACGGGAGCGGGGCCGCCGCTCGGCGAAAAGGGGAAACGAGCCGCCGCTAGTTTTTGCCTGCTTCTTCGAGCGATACCTCAACCGAGCGCCCGTCAGCCAGCTCGACGATAATGCGCGCGCTCGCGCCGACGGCCGCGAGATAAGAGTGCAAAGTGGAAAGCAACATGTCCGGGCTTTGCTCGGTACGTGCGATCGCAGACTGTGACCTCTTCAAGGATTCCGCTAGGGCTACCTGAGTAAGACCGGCTGCCCGTCTGATCATCGCCAGCGTCATCTCGTGTCTGCGGTCCGCTTCAAGGTCTTCTTTCTGGAATTCATCGAGGCGGGCAACCAGTTCCGGGCTCTCCTTCAGCATTTCTTCAATGCGCTCGTTTCCGTTGAACCACTGTTGTTTGCTCATTTACCTCTCCTCTGTACGGCCTGGATGTTCTCTTCTCCATTGGTCGAGGATTGCTTCGCTTTCTCTGGTGGCGCGGTCGTACCAGATGTCGCCCAACTTGGCCTTGTCGAATGCGAATAGAGCGAGTACCGCTTTCTCGTTCGAGGGAAACCAAACGATGATTCGTACTGCGACACGCGGGTGGTAGGCGTGAGCAACCCGCCACAACTCATAGCGCCTTGCTTGCCGAACCCGTTTGTATCGTGACGATTCTGCCTCCGGTTTTCGTTCGAGGCTGCGTAGGTAGTCCAAGAGCCTATGAAGTTGGAAGAAGCGCTCCCTGGCATCGCCATCACTCTCCGCTGCTTCCCGTTTGGCTCGTTGGAGCGCATTTTCAAATCCAGTGCCCCACTCGATTTCCATGGTGCAAATATCATTTAGAAATTATATACCTTGGAAGTGATATTATGCTGTCCTGGGGAGATTAAAACCCCTGTGGACGGCAAGCCCAATCGATTGGGCGGGTGGGCTGGCGAAGAAGAGCCAACAAAGGTGAGGCAAGGCGCCGCTCACGGGAGCGGGGCCGCCGTTCGAGGGGATGAAATGTCCGAAACCTCCGCGTCAGTCCAGGGTCAGGTATCTTTTAACCATGACCCGGTTAGAGCAATTGCGAGCGCAGTCGGAGGAGATTCGCCGTATCGGAGCGCGCCACAAAGCGACAGCCATAGCGGTCTTCGGCTCTGTTGCCAGGGGCGAGGATGGCCCAGATAGTGACATTGACTTCTTGGTCGATTTTGAGTCGGGCAGTTCACTTTTTGATATTTGCCGACTGCAAGATGAGTTAGAAGCCTTGCTTGGCATTTCCGTCGATGTGGTCTCTAGGGGTGGGCTAAAGCCTAGAGACACACGTATTCGGGCCGAAGCGCTTCCCTTGTGAGCCGATCTGATGGTGAGCGACTCGAAGATATTTTTGAGGCTGCGGAGAAGATTTCTGGCATTGTAGGTAACGGCAAGGCGGCGTTTGATGCTGATGAAATGCTGGAGTATGCACTCCGGCATTTGGTGCAGATTATTGGAGAGTCAGCGCGGGCACTTTCCGAAGATACGCGCCAGACCTATCCAGAGATTGATTGGAGGATCATCATCCGCATGCGCCATGTGCTGGTTCATCTTTACCATCGGGTGGACATAGAACAACTGTGGGACACGGCCCAAGATGATGTTCCGGCACTTATGGCGGCCCTAAGGGCAGGAAACTCCACGAACTAGCCAACCAGAGTGAGGCGAGCCGCCGCTCACGGGAGCGGAGCCGCCGCTCGGCGAAAAGGGACGGAAGGAAAGGAGAACGAACCGAACCCATATGTCCGAAATGTCGCACCCGCGCGACAAATCCCACCCGAAGGCGTAATACCCTTTAGAGCGGCACGGAGACGTCCATGCCCACGGCTCACTGGAGCAGCAAGTGTCTAACGAAGCCTCATCGACCACGGCTTGGACCGTCGGCGATCTTGGCGCGTTCTACACCACCCACCGGAGCGAGATTCACGCTCACGCGACCCGCCTGCTCAAAGACTCACACCGCGCAAATGACGTCGTGCAGGACGTCTTCCTTAAGTTCGTGCTCGCCGCCCCTGAACTCCAGAGCGACGAGCACGCTTTGGCTTATCTCCACCGGAGCGTCGAAAACCAGTGCAAAGACATCTTCCGCGCTGAGGGCCGCCGCCCAAACCTGGTCGTCCTCGACGATGCCACCTCTGAACTAGAGGCCAACTGGGCAGTAACCGACCCAGATGTCGCCGACGCCATGGAAGCTGCCGACGACGCCGCGATCATCCGCCAGGCGCTCGCCATGCTCCCAACCGCACAGCGCCAAGCGCTGCTCATGTGGGAAGTCGAAGCTGCTGGCACCAAGGAAATTGCCCAAGCTCTTGGGATCGAAGAGAAGAACGTGCGCCACACCGTTTCGCGCGCTCGCTCGAACTTCCGCAACATCCTCACCAATTGGGTCATCAACGAAGAGACCGGCGCAACTGCCCTCGACATGCTCTCGGCCACTTACAAGAAAGCCGCTGCCAACGCGAAGACCGCTGGCAAGATCGCGCTCTCACTTGTGATTCTGCTTAGCGCCTTCCTTGGCTTCAACTCGCTAACTGGCAACGACTTGAACACCAAGTCCAACACGGTTGCGATTGCGCCAAACCCAACCTCAAGCGCAACCACGAACCCAACGGCCGCGCCAACCTCAACTCCATCCTCGACGCCAACGACTGCGCCAACCGCGTCGGCAGCGCCTAAGCCAGTTGCGAAAGTCGCAACAAAGTCAACGGCAACTGCCGCTCCCAAGCCAGAGAAGATCGCAATCGCACCCGCCCCTTCGGCCGCCCACTACAACGCCATTCTTGCCCGAAGCGGAGCAAGAATCGCAACCGCACTGGCAAAGATCGCCCCTCTCAACTGGCCAGGACTTGATGCCAACGGCGTTCCGCAGGGCTTCACCGTCAACGACGGTTCCGCGCTCTCCGGCACCGCAGTGATCAACCAAGACTTCCCACTCCTTACTCTGCAAGGTGTGGTGGAGAGCCAATCAGAATTCATGACCCTGGCGAACTCAACCAACGTTCTTCTGGATCAGACAGTCACCTTTGATGGCTTTGGTGTCTCTAAGTACCAAGTCGATCCAAGCGTCCGGATCAATGGTTCCTGGGTGACCCTCCACATGGTTAGCCAGACCACCAAGATCACCAAGTTGGCAGACGGCACGACCCTGATAACCTCGTGGATTCTCATAGATACCGCAGATAACTCAGGTACTATTACTGCGATGCCGGGTTACGGTACAGATGCGTCACATCAACCGGCAGTCATCACTATCCGCCTACACACTTCAAACACTGGCCAGCCGGTCTACGGCGAGGCCGTCCAAGTTCTAGATCCACTGAAGGGAAGTGCCTGAGATGAAAATACTTAAGCGCTTCCAAAACTCCATAGGTTCCTCGTCTTCTGTCCGGATGAAGACGAGGTTTGGTGCCAAAGACTCACTCATTACAAATGAGTCGGTCTCTTCGCACCGAGCCGAATCGGGAAAGTCCCGTTTCGACTTTGTTCCTTTGAAAGGACAAAACATGGCTAACGCCAAAACAATGCGCAAGCGAATTTCGCTTGTAGCAGCAGCAGCGCTAGGAGTCGGCATGCTTGCCGCAGCTCCTGCGTTTGCGGCAACTGTTGGTGTCTACTCACCAACCATTACCAGTGGTACCACCACCGTTGGAGGTACTAGTACCGCAGGAACTGCTACCGGCGCCGTCGGTACCGCGGTTAACTTCAACGTAGTTGTTACAGGCAGTGGTACTCCAACTGCGGCTGATACAGCAGTGACTACGCCTGTATTAACAGGTACTGCAACTACTCAAGGTTCAAACGCAAGTCAGAGAACCAGTGTCACTGTTGCGGACTTGAGCCCGGTAACTGGCACTTTGGTTAATATGACCTCTACAGCCGTTACCTCTACTGGCGTAACCAACGGCACCGTGACAACCACGGCGGCTGCAACCGCAACAACTGGATACACCTTCACTCCAGATGTAACGGGCACCTACATCCTGACGTTCTCCACTGTTGGTAGTTCTACAGTTACTGCGACATTTACTTACACGGCCACTGGTGTTGCTGGTGGAGTTTATGCAACAACTGACAACACGGGAACTCTAACCAACCTCAAGGCAGCGTATGGTACTCCTGGCACGAACAACTTCGTAGCTGTCACCACTATTACCATTGCAAATCCAGTCGCAGTTTCAATCACTGGCGGAATTGGTAACTTGGTATCAGGTACTGGAACTACAGGAACCGGAACTGCAAACCTTGTAGTTGCGGCTAGTGCCCCTGCTGTTATCAATATCCCAACTACGGTTGCTGGAACAATCACTGTTAAGAGCTACACGATCACTAATGGTGTACAGAGTTCTACCGCTAACTCAACCGTAACGATTACGGTTAGCGCTGCAGCTGGTACTACTTACAGTTACACAACTGTTGGCACCGCTACCCTTTCGGGCACTTCAATTGTGCAGGATGTTAGCGGCGCTACTTTGGCCACCGCAGTTGCTGGCACCCAGGCAGAGTCTTGGGTCGTGTCGCAGAAGGACGCTGCTGGCAGTGCGTTGACAACTGCTGCGTCGGCCGCTCTTACAGTATCTATCTCTGGTGTTGGAGCAATCAAGATTAACTCTGGCACTTCGGGTGGATATGCAACTTTGTCCGCTGGTGCCGCACAGGTCGGCGTCACCAATACCTCTGACACCGTTGCAGTTCTGTCTGATGGTCGTACGGGAACTTCGACAGTAACGATTTCCGTAAATGGGGTAGCCGTCGCCACTAAGACACTCACGTTCTATGGCGCAGTTGCTTCACTATCTGCTGCTGCAAACAAGAGTGTGCTCGGGGCTAACGCAGCCGCGACTCTTGCTGCAACGATCACTGCTAAAGATGCCGCTGGCACACTAGTTCCATTCCTTGGTGCTGGCACGTTCTCTGCAGCGTCTTCTTCAACTTCCGTTCTTGCAAGTTCAGGAACGTACGCTGAAGATGCGACAACCACATACGGTGGCCACGGTAACTACACGGCAACTGTGACAACTGGTGTTCTTTCAGCATCAGGCCAGTCTGCAACGATTACCTACACCTACACCTCAGGTACTCTCGTTGTAAATGCTGCTGCACTGACATTCAATGTTGGTGGAGCCGCAGCAACAGTAACCTTCACGCTTGACAAGGCGTCATACACGCCAGGTGAGGCAGCCGTTCTTACGGTGACTGCGAAGGACTCCTCAGGTAACCCAGCTGCTGCGGGTACCGTTGTTGCTGCTAGCGCGCTCGTTTCAAACGTATCAGCGTCAGGTCTTCCTTACGCCACTGCGTTGACGAGTGCGAATGGTGTGGCCACGTTGAAGCTTTATGCTCCAGCAACATCTGGTCCATGGACCATCACCGATGCAAGCAACACCGTGACCGGTGCTGCTGTTTCAGCCTCGGCTACCGTTGCTGCTGCTTCAAATGCTGATGTAGCTGCTGCGAAGGCTTCGGCTGACGCTGCAACTGCTGCTGCTAACGCTGCTACCGCTGCTGTTGCGACTCTTTCAACGACCGTTGCGTCGTTGGTTGCGTCCATCACTGCACAGATCCGTGCGCTTAACGCACTGATCAAGAAGATCATGAAGAAGCTCAAGATCAAGTAATTTGATCTAACGCTTCCACAGGGCAGGGTCTCCACCTTCGGGTGGGGGCCCTGCTCCATTTGTGGTGCGGTGTTTGATCCGGTATTCGTGGTGAGATTTAGTGTGACCCCGCACAACTAAAGGGGAATCGTGTTAGTCGACAATGTCGTAATTGAAATCTTTGCTTCACTTCCAATCACAAGTAAGACGCTTGAGAACTATCGGGGCGAGTATCGTCGCCACTTATCTAAAGTGATTGGCGGAATGCGAATCGCCGAGGTAACTCCAAAAGACATTCGTTATGCGATAACTGGATTACCGCCACAAACCAAACGGCTTGCCCTGATGGTCGCGCGGACGATCTTTCGTGAAGCCTTGCGTATGGATCTCATCAAATCCAGTCCCGCAGTCGAGATTGAATCGCCAACAATACGGATCAAACCGAGTCCTTTCATGACTTGGGAGCAAGTCAAGGCAGGAGACTTTGGCGCCTATAACGACCAAATTCGTTTTCTTGCTCTACATGGCCTTCGTTGGGGAGAAGCGGTAGCGCTCACTGGTGCTGAGATCCGAGAAGGTTATGTTTGCATTGACAAGTCCATTCATGGAGAGACCAAAACGCATGCTGGCGTGCGGCGCATTCCCTACCTAGGCCACTTCGCTCCCCTGCCACGCACCGCTCGGCCTTTAAGAAGAGCACTCAACCCCTACGGAGTCACAATTCATTCACTCCGAAAGACTTACGCGTACGTTCTCAAAAGCAATGGCGTTCACGTTACGACGGCATCGAAGCTACTCGGCCACTCAGACCCGTCCGTGACGCTTCGGATCTACACCCTGGTCCGCGACGAAGAGATCGAAGCCACCGGGGACTTGCTCCGCTCAGCCCTATCGCTCCTACGTGTGGATGCGGCATAGGCGGCATAGGCGGCATAGGCGGCATAGTCATCAAATAGCATCCAGATAATGGAGCAGGGCCTCCACCCGAAGGTGGAGGCCCTGCCCTGTAGAAGTGTTAGATCAAATTACTTGATCTTGAGCTTCTTCATGATCTTCTTGATCAGTGCGTTAAGCGCACGGATCTGTGCAGTGATGGACGCAACCAACGACGCAACGGTCGTTGAAAGAGTCGCAACAGCAGCAGTA
>DATKUB010000075.1:0-47970 GCA_035530875.1 Candidatus Nanopelagicaceae bacterium | reverse complement strand
CACATTGAAAGATATCTCTTCAGCGTGGCGAAGGATGGTTAAACGGTGTCTAATCTGGCGTTCATAGGTCTGTGAGTTCATGGCAATTCCTAGTTTTTAGAGACCCCAAGTGTCAAGCATCTCCGTCAGTTTTATACTGTCACCCCGACTCTTGTCCTGTCTCCAGACATCGTTCATAGGTGAACCGCGACGGGTTAGCCCACATTCTCCAACCTTCCAGGCGCGAATGAAGTTGACAGTCCTGACACCCGACATGAAGCATTATCGCTGGCTGATCGATGAAAAAGTTGATGAATATTTGAACGTCATCTGAGTCAAGTAAGCCAACTTGGATCGACCACCGCTTGACTTCAGCACTAGGGTCGCAGGATGAATCAAGCGCTGCCAATCATCGAAATTCATGAATTGGTGACGCCACTAACTGATGACATCATCTTCCACAAGATTTCCCAGCTGGTCATCAGCGGAATGATGGCGCATATGTGCATCGGTGCAATCACACGGGCTCTCGCCAAGTGAATCCGGGCGAAGGTATCGGTTTCAGATCAACGATGAGGCACTCGCTCAAGGGCGCAGTCCTTGCCTGCCACCCGGGACCGACTGTGGTCGTAACGCTGGTTTCCTATCTGCTCGCGTCGAGACTGTGGTCTCTGGGCTCCTCACTCGGGATTGCACTTTCCGTCTTTCTGGGACAACTCGTCATTGGTTGGAGCAATGACCTGATCGATTTCGCGAGCGACCTTTCTAGCGGTAGATCTGAAAAGCCGCTTGTTTCTGGCTTGATAAATGCCGGCACTCTTCGACGAACAACTTGGATCACAACAATCACAGCCATCGTCGTAAATCTCCTTGGGCCCCTTGGAATTCAGGGTGGATCAACTCACCTTTTTGGAGTCGCCTGCGGAGTTAGCTACAACTTCTACTTCAAGCGGACCCTTTTCTCTTGGCTGCCATATGCGATTGCCTTTGCCGCTCTTCCTGCCTCGATCGTGATTGCTACAAATCACACTCCGCCCCTCTGGTTGCTGGCGTGCGGATCTCTGCTGGGGATCGCGGCGCACTTTACCAATGTCGTTGAAGACATCGACAGTGATCGAAGCGAAGGCATTCGCGGGCTTTCCCAAGTTCTAGGCGAAGGCCTTTCGCGGGTTGCCGCGGTCGTCGCATTGATGGTGGTGGCGCTAATTCTCGGAGAGCAAACTCAGACATTCTGGGTCTGGATTATTTCTGCAATTGGGGCCGGAGTTGTTCTAGTTGGCTCTAAACGGCTCGTCTTCCCCTCGCTGATGGTGCTTGCCTTGCTAGACGTCGCGACGATGGTCATGGCAGTTCGATAGGTGGCTTTGCTGAACATCGATCATCTTCATCTCGATCCTCGTTGTTCTCGCCTGGTCCTTAAGCGTTGTTTACCCAATCCCGCGCGTCGCCGAACACGACGTCCGAGTAATTCCAGGGATCGCAAATAACGGTTTCCACTTCAATTTAGATCCCCGGATCCTTTTCCTCGCTCGCCTCGGTCAATGCGGTTCTGATGAATCCAGTTATGCAACACAGCAGCACGCAGGCGGAACTCAGCAGGATACGGTTTCGGCATAAGCAAAGTCTTTCAAAGAAAAGCCAGATACTCGCTATCCCGAGGTAACCAAGCCGTTGGACGGGTCACTCGACGCGCTCGATAGATCTTTATCAAATCTTCACAACTACTGGATCGAGACTTCATGCGCATAAGGCAGCATGAGTAAAGATAGTCGGTGAGGAACTACCAAGGATTTTGGGGGATTATGCTCATGATGAACAGTGGGTACGGATACGGTCAGGCCGGTGCCAGTTGGTTGGTAATGGCGTTGATGGTTCTCGCGTTCTGGAGCGCCGTGGTAGGTCTTCTTATCTATCTGCTACATCGAGGTCAGGCTCGTCCGGATCGGGTGCGACCGGTCTCCAACGAGGCAGAGCAGATTCTGGCCGAGCGCCTGGCGCGCGGAGAAATAGGCAAGGAAGAATTCACCAATCGTCGTAAGGCGCTAAGGGTGGGCCGCGGGAAGTGGCTTAACCGCAGGACGTCGATAGTTATCGGTGTTACAACGGCGCTTGTTTTGAGCGGATTTTCCTTGGGTGCTTTCGGTGGTGGCAGCAATCATTCGCGCTTCGGGTTTCCCGCTCGATCAACGTGTACTTCGCCAAATCTTTCTGGGGCAGTTGTGAATGTTGCGCTCATTGACATGGGCGGCATGATGTTCAGCGGTCCAATGCGGCTGAGCACCGATCAGACCACTGTTTCCAGCGGTACGGTGTCGTTTCTTGCGACCAACTATGGAAGCAGGACTCACGAATTAGTCATCCTCCCCCTGTCTAATTCCCAGATTGCGGGTGACCGACCAGTTGGCGGCGACGGCAAGATCGACGAAGCTGGGAGCCTCGGCGAAGCATCCAATACATGCGGTGACGGGGCCGGGGAAGGAATCGCTCCGGGCGCATCAAGTTGGGTGACGGTAACTCTGGCACCCGGACGTTATGAAGTGCTCTGCAATCTTCGAGGCCACTATGCCGCCGGAATGTATAGCGAACTCACTGTCTCGTAGGTGCGCATCAACAATTGGCGGCTCCACTCATCCATCGACCAACGACGCTAAATCAGATAGGGAACCAATTCCGTTAACCTAACATCCATGATTTTCCAACTGCGTGGAATATCAAGTTTGGATTAGTTCGATTTCGGAATTCTGATGGTGAATGTCGCCCCGCCAAGCGCACCGGGACTAGTGACATCGAGCCGGCCGCTGTGGCGTTCAGTGATGGCTTTGGCAATCGTGAGCCCTAATCCACTGCCGCCATCGCTTCGCTGTCGCGAACGGTCAACCTGATAGAAACGCTGGAAGATTGCCACTAATTGATCTGAAGGGATCCCCTCGCCGGAATCTGAAACCTCTAGCACTGCACTTGAACCGGAGCTGGCGAGTCGCACCCCTATTTCACCGCCGCTTGGAGTGTGTCGGCAAGCGTTGTCGAGCAGATTGGACAGTACTTGTTCCAGACGCTGCGGATCACCTTTAACCCACAACGATTCGTTTGGTGCAGTCAATTCGAGCTTTTTATTCGCGATTTCGCATCGCGGTTGGAAACTAGTGGTAACTCGCTGCGCAACATCGACAAGATCGACACGGCTAAAAATCATTGTGACGGCATTCTCATCTGCTGCAGATGCATCCTTTAGGTCACTCACTAGGCGCTCGAGTCGTTCGATTTGTTGCCGCAACGTATCCCAAGATTTGGCGGTTGCGGGCGCAACTCCGTCTTCAAGTGCATCGACGTAGGCCCTGATTGTTGCAAGTGGTGTTCGTAATTCATGGGCGAGGTCGCTGAGAAGATGCTGTCGATTCACTTCCGAGTTGGCTAAATCCCCAGCCATTCGATTGAAAGACTCATTGAGTCTGCGGAGTTCAGTGCTGAAGCCACCAATTGGCACTTGTGCGAGATACTCGTGTCTGGCAACCGCGTCGGCGGCATCGGCAAGCTCTTCGATCGGACGCGCCACCCGACGAGCCAAGAGCCAGGAAACAAGACTCGCTGCTAACAAGGCGGAGATACTGGCAAAAATGAGTGCCAGCGTCATTGATGACAGAAATGCTTCTCTAGTATGTCGCTCGATTTGGGTAGTAGCCGCGCCAGTCTCTTTCAAGTGCATTGCAAACAAACCCGGCGCGAAGGCTAAAGCTGTGACAATTAACGTCACCCCTGCGATGGTGAGAATGAACAGTTGGGCAATCAGCAGTTTTGCTACCAGGCGGGCATTATTCATGTCGGGCCGTTCCGACGGCGTAGCCAACACCACGCACCGTTCGCAAATACTTCGGTTCGCCAACATCATCGTTTAGTTTTTTGCGCAAATGTCCTACGTGTACATCTACAACGTGCTCGTCGCCATACCAATCCTCATCCCACACCGTGTCTATTATCTGCCGCCGAGAGAGTGCAACCATGGGACGACGAGCCATCGCCACGAGAATATCGAATTCGGTTCGCGTCAGATCTATCGGAATATTGCCAAGGTGAACATTGCGTGTATCGACATTGATGTTCAATTCGCCCATCACTATGGATTCGTGCTTTTCCGGTGCTGCGCTCGCGCGGGGCCTTCGCAGCATCGCTCGTGCGCGTGCAATCAACTCTTTGGTAGAGAATGGCTTGACCATATAGTCGTCTGCGCCAACTGCGAGTCCAACTACTTTGTCGATCTCATCATCACGAGCGGTAAGCATGATTATGTATGCGTCGGAGAACTTACGAATTTCCTTACAGACCTCAATGCCATCAATGCCTGGGAGCATCAAATCCAAGACGATGAGATCTGGCAGATTTGTGAGAGCACTTGCCACAGCTGCGTTACCGTCGTGCGCAGTTTCAACTTCGAAGCCTTCACGTACAAAATAACTGGCGACAACGTTAGCAAGCGCAACTTCGTCGTCTACTACGAGTACTCGTCCTGCACTGGCCATGACTCAACTCTATTGGCGCGGAAGGGTCTGCAACTCAAGTAGCCTTCGTGCCTCCGCGTACTGTTCTGCGCTTAATTCGCCACTGGCGAACCGTCGGTCAAGGATTGACCGCGGAGACTCCGTTCTGAGCTGCTGCTCCCCACGTCGATCAGTAAGACGCACGACGAACCAGATCCCAATTCCAATAACTGCAATCCAGAAGATCATCATCCCGCCCATAATCCACCAACTTGTGCCGGCTGTATCATTCCAACCCCAACCACCCATTGTGATGTCACCCCTAATTCGATTCGTCCTAATTCCATGTTAGCGAGCAGAATCATCTGAGTTGCTTGGGCATCATGCAATCTTGCCGGAGCCATTAATGCCCCCAGTGCAGGGCGCACTCGGCTCTGGTGCTGACTTCGATTCCCGGTACTTGGCCAGGAACTGCTCGATTCGAGGGTCACCAACCTGGCTTACTTTAAGTTGGGCGCCCCACGCGGAGGCAACAATCGGTGAAGGCAGTCCAATGAATGGGGAGAGAATCACATAAGTGGTCGGCATGGCCTTCTGCAAGGATTTTAACGACGTCCCGGAAATGATTTTGGGATCGTAGGTGACCCAAACCGCGGAATGCTCTAGCGAATGCACCGCTTCCTCATTGGGAACCGGTTCGCTGTAGATGCCGCAGTTCAATACGGCTGCCGCATGATTGCCACCCACCGGCGGCATTGGGTTATAAGCCACTTTGCCTGGTACGTGATTGGCCTCGAGCCCGCTAAATAGTTGGACTCCTTCAATGGGAGCAAGAGTCGAGGCGCTGTGTCCCTTGGCGCTGATACTGGCGATACTGACCAGAGCGACTAGAGCAATCACCGTGACACCCGCGACAATGGCAGTGATCAAATTTCGCCGCTTAACGCTCGCCTGATGGCTTTTTTCCAGTTCTCGCTGGTTTGCTCTTTTGATTTCCCGCCGTTGTTTGATGGTCGGCTTGGCATTGGTCTCTCTAGCCTGATCTTCCCGCATATGCTGGCTCACGTTGCGCTCTTTGAATCACTAGACGAAGAACCTGATTCAAGTAAGTGCCGGCCTTCGACATAGTCCTTCACACTGACCTCACCGCTAGCGAATCGACGATCCAATTCGAATCTCGGTGACTGGGTAGGTTGCAGATGGTTGCTAGATCGTTCGGTGAGGCGCAGCACTAACCAGATGCCAATTCCAATCACGGCAATCCAAAAAACCATCATGCTGCCCATCCAGAACCAATTGGTTCCACCTTCATTCGCATAGCCCCAACCCATCATGGTCGAGCCGCCTTTCTTTCGATTGCTCTCAGCGTTGCAGCGGCGCATATCGATTTTTTAGGCGATCCATGAAGATTTGATGAAGGATTAATTCAATCAGCGACAACCTGACGTTTTGCGGGCGTCCGCCGCTCGAGGGCCAGCATCAGTCGGCCAAGTTGAGTGAGAACTAGCGCCAAGACCGTTCCAGTCACAGCCACCGAAATTCCAAGCAAATGACTTGAGGGGGACGTTAGTTCGCGGGAGAGTCCGCCGACCAACCAGACCGCTATCGCAGTCAGAATCCACAGCGATCGGTTCGCTCTTTGCGTTGGGTCAGCAGAGTTCACGTCACATCCCCATTCCTAGGTGCGACTTTGCTTTGAGTACGAGCATTAGAACGGTGAGAACCAGATAGGTGATGAGGAACAACACGCCGAGTGCTAGAGCAAGTTTTCTGCGCGAAGGGTGTCTTGCCGGATTGCGATCAATGAATGGAACGAGCGCTAGCGTTCCAAAGAGTGCGGCGCCGCCCCAGATGATTCCGGAAAGACCAATCCAATTTTCTAAGGTGAACATTGGCCAGAATGGCCACATTGGCCGGGTAATTTCGATTCCTGGGACCGGCGGTGAGCCGATGCCAGGTGGGCGCAGGAGGCTCAGTATTCCCAGACCGCCAGTTAAGACCAGGCCGAAGGCAGACACACGTCGAAGATGTTTCGTGAATGATTCGTGAGGTTCTTCGGCCGGGGCAATGCCGGTGCCCGTGTCTGGCAACAGTGGGTGGGGTGAGATCTTATGGCGCTTGATCAGGAGCACGTGTACGAAGAGGGCTATGAGAATCAGGGCTGGAATCATTACAACATGCGCGGCATAGAGTCGATCGATGAGAGGAGTGTTGGCGGCAAAGGCTGGCGAGAAGAATGAGCCTGCTCCGCCCATCAACTTACCGGCTTCAACGTTATGGGCCAGAGCCTCGAAGCCTTCCTGATCCCATTTAAGAACGGTGCCGGTAAAGATAGCCAGGAACGTAAGCGCAAACATGGTCACACCAATGAGCCAATTGCCTTCGCGCGGCTTCTTGTATGACGCCGTGACAAAGACTCGAATCACATGGAGTCCGGCTAGTACGTACATGGCTTGGGCCGACCAGTAATGGAGACCGCGGACAAATTCTCCGCCGGTAATAGTTGTAGCAATATCGCGCACTGATTGGTTGGCTCTGACTGGGCTTGGGATATAGAACTGCACCAGGATTATTCCGGTCACGATCACCAAGCCAAGACTGACTGCGGTGAGCCCCCCGAGACTCCATGAGAGCGAGTTCGCGTGCTCCGGAACCGGATAGCGAAGAGAGCCAAGCCCCATGCGTTCGTCAATCACGTCTAAGGTGCGGCGGAAGATCGAATGGTTCTTATGTTGGGAGGTAGTGGGTTCGTTCTTTAATGCGCTGGCGGACTCTTGAGTCGTAGTCATGACTTTTCCTGTTCCATTAGGTGTGAGAGCAGTTCTTTGATCGTGACCTTTGGTCGCCATCGGATCGCAAATAAAGTGCCGCTAATCAAGGCGAGAAGTGAGATGAGTCCGAAGGAGCCGGTCGAGCCGGTCCATTTGGTTGTGAAACCGAGTGGATCAAGCATGGTTGTGGTGCCAACGTCTTCGCCTACTACAGGTTCGGTCAAGGGCTGCAGGGAACTTTGCAAGAGCGTGCGCACTTGAGTCATATCCCCAGCCTCAAGAGCTTGCTGCGCTGCAACAACTTGCTCAATGGTGACCCCCGACGGATCCTCGGCTTCGATAGCGTCGTTAACCTTGTCGGTAACAAGATCCATATAATCCGCAGGCTTATTTGCAAGATAGGCCAGGGCATCCAAGACGAGAATGCGCGACTGGTTGCTGTCTCCTCCACCGTGAGCGAAGGCCGGAATTGCGGGCATCAACGCTAGCCAGCCGGTTACAAGTACGGTAGCCAGTCGCTTATAAGTCTTGCCTCGTGTCTTCATCTGAACGGCCTCCCTGGAGGGCTAGAGGGCGTCAGAGTTATAAACCCGACGCGCTTTCGCTTTAAGAATGCCTTCAGACCGGCTCAGATAAAATGAATAAACCGCCATCTCACATGGGGAATCCCACCGGTTGGTATGGGTAAATTCCCCCATACCGGCGTTGTGCTATGGCGTAATGTAAACAGCGTGGAGCCTGGAGATCTTCGACAAGTGGGTTCGGACCGAATCCGTGTCCTAGTAGTTGACGACCATGCGCTCCACCGTGACGGAACCCGTCAGATTCTGGAAAAGCATGATGACATAGAGGTTGTTGGTGAGGCCGAATCGGGTGAGATTGCAATTGCCCTAGTCAACCAACTTCAACCCGCCGTCGTGCTTATGGATATCCGTCTGCCTGGACTTAACGGAATCGAAACCACGAGGCGAATTCGCGAACATCACTCTGGTGTTGCGGTGCTAGTTGTGACGGCCTATGAGGATGATGAGTACGTGCGGGGCGCCTTGGAAGCCGGGGCGGTCGGGTATTTGAGCAAAGGCGTTCCGGGGCGGAAACTCGTGGAGGCGGTGCGTGCTGTGGCAGCCGGCGACACTGTTCTTCAGCCGGCACTGCTGGCGCCGCTCTTAGCGTCCCGAACCAACGATCCGGCTCGGCTTACTGAACGGGAAATAGCGGTACTTCAGTTGATTGCCGATGGGGCACTGAATAAGCAAGTTGCCATGGAGTTGGAAATTAGCGTGCGAACTGTTGAACGGCACTGTGACCATATCTATTCGAAACTTGGCGTCGGTTCACGGACCGAAGCGGTTGTTAAGGGGATCTCATTGAAGTTGGTGAGGGTTCCAAATGACAGACTCTAATTTGACAGATAACGCAATCCAATCAAAACCCAGGGTACATAGGTGGTCGGATCAGAGGTGGCCGCCTTGGCACGAGCCTAGATTCTGGATTGTGCAAGCAGGCGTACTCACCCTGATTGCCCTTCATGATGTGGTTCTCGTCAAATTGCATTTAGAAAGTTTGGCTGGCGTGCCGTCGCCCTTGACCTCAAAGCTCTTGCTCATTCCGGTTTTATACGCAGCTTTTAACTTTGGCATGCGTGGTGCTGTGAGTACGTCGCTCTGGGCCACCGCCTTGTTGCCACCGCACTGGTTGTTGATCGATCACGTAAGTGCAGCTCATGTTTGGATTGAATTCACATTCTTGATAATCCTCAATTCGGTGGCGTTCGTAGTCGGGCAACGGGTTGAGCGGGAGCAAAAGGCTCGGGCTCGCGCCGAAGAGGCACTTTTGGCAGCAAATCTTGCCAAATCAAGGTACTACAGTTTGTTTGAGGATCAGTTTTCGCCGATCCTGATAACGGATCTTGATGGAGTTGTGAATGAAGCTAACGGTGCCGCGAATCGACTCGCAGGTGGTCCGGTCTCTGGACGTCCGCTCGATGATGTCATCAGCGTAAACATTGAGCAATTGCTATCACGCGAAATTTCTTGTCTGACTTTAGGGAATGCTGAAGGAGAGACTCGTTTCTTCACTCCATCGGCACAAATTCTCGCGTCGGAACAAGGGTCTGTCTTGGTGCAGGTAGTACTTACAGATATTACCGAACAGCGCCGACGTCAGGAGGAACAGCGGTCGTTTGCCGATCAACTAGTGAGTGTGCAAGAAGAGGAACGGCGGCGGTTAGCGAGGGAACTGCACGATGAGCCGCTTCAGCACCTTACTTATTTGACCCGCGTACTCGACGATCTGGCCAATGACAAGGATACGCCGGAAGCCTTAGCGCTTCGACTCGAGCAAAACATCGGTGTTGCCAATGACGCCGCCACGGCGCTCAGCAAGTTGATTCACGGGCTACGTCCTCCTGTGCTTGACGATTTGGGTTTGGTCTCGGCATTACGTCAACTGACGGATGGTGCTCGCAAGCGGATCGGATTAAACATTGACTTGGATGTCACTGGCGCACAAACGAGATTGCCTGAAGATCTGGAACTTGCTACCTACCGCATTGCTCAGGAGTCGTTAACAAATGCGGTAAAGCATGCTGATCCGAAATCCATACAGGTGCATCTTGATTTCGGCACAGCTCTCATACTTACGGTTACTGATGATGGGTGCGGTATTCCCCAAGAGCCTGGGGAGACCACTCCTGGGCTGGGCTTGATTGGAATGCGAGAGAGAGTGATGATGGCTGGTGGCCAGCTTGAGTTGCTCATGAATTGGCCGAGCGGGACCATCGTTCGTGCCACATTTCCGCTGCAGTACGGACTTTCGGCTGGGAGTGAGGAGTCGTGTGGGGCAACTCGTGACACGACCAAATCTGCTCCAACTCAAGTTTTGGCATCACTTGAATAAACTCCCTGGAGTGCACTCCAGGGTGAGCGGTGCGAGGGATTCAGACATCTAAATTACGGTTAGCATGGATCTGTTCCGTCGAGAGGATGTCCGCCTGTGAAGGCTCTCTATAAGGCCGCTAACGGCCCAGGTCTTAGTTTGATTGAACGACCCGAACCAACGCCTGCCGCGGGTGAGGTGAAGATTCGCGTATTGCGCACCGGTATTTGCGGAACAGATCTGCACATTGATTCATGGGACGCCTGGGCTGCGGGCGCGGTGAATGCACCATTGATCCCAGGCCACGAATTCTCGGGCCGAGTCGTTGAGGTCGGCGAGGATGTAACGACAGTTCCGCTTGGCGCTTTGGTCTCTGGCGAAGGTCATATCGTCTGCGGACTGTGCCGGAATTGCCGAGCCGGCCGTCGACATCTTTGCAAGAACACATCAAGTGTCGGCGTCAATCGGGATGGCGCCTTCGCTGAATATGTCGTTATTCCAGAAGGCAACGTGTGGATACACCCTGAATCGATTGATCCAGATTTGGCGGCGATTTTTGATCCGTTAGGTAACGCTGTTCATACAGCCTTGTCATTTCCGCTTGTCGGCGAAGACGTACTGATTACAGGCGCTGGCCCAATCGGATTGATGGCGGCAAAGGTTGCAAGGCATGTGGGCGCGCGCTTTGTTGTAATTACGGACGTAAAGGATTCTCGCCTCGAATTAGCCAGACAGATGGGCGTTGATCTTGCCGTCAACGTTGCTCACAGCACCGTTGCGAAGGCGCAGCAGGAACTCGGAATGCTGGAAGGATTTGACGTCGCTTTCGAAATGAGCGGCCACCCCTCGGCGCTGCCAGATGTATTAGACAACCTCGGCCATGGCGGCCGGGTGGCACTGCTTGGTCTTCCCAGTGCTCCGATCGCCCTCGACTGGGCCAAGGTGGTCAGCCACATGATCACTATCAAAGGAATTTACGGACGTGAAATGTTTGAAACTTGGTATGCAATGAATGCGATGGTGCAGACCGGTTTAGATGTATCTGCCGTGATAACCGATCGCTTTGCCGCCGATCAATGGGACGAAGCGTTTGCACTTGCCCGGCGCGGAGAACGCGGCAAAGTAATTATCGACTGGACCTGAAAAGAGATCGCGATGTATGAAAATGTCCGCACTCAACTAGCCGCAACGCTTACCGAAATTCAGGAAGCGGGTCTTTACAAGAATGAGCGTCCGCTCGAATCGGCTCAGCAGGCTCATATGCGATCCAGTGGTCGGCCGGTATTGAATTTCTGCGCCAATAACTATCTCGGTCTGGCCAACCACCCCCGTTTAGTCGCAGCTGCCAAAACCGCCCTCGATCAATGGGGATTCGGCATGGCCAGTGTCCGATTCATTTGCGGTACGCAGACCCAGCACGTCGAGTTGGAAGACCGGCTATCTGGCTTTCTTGGCACCGAAGCCACCATCTTGTTTCCATCCTGCTTCGATGCAAATGGCGGCATCTTCGAGGTCCTTCTTGGCGCAGATGATGCGGTCATTTCAGATGAGTTGAACCACGCATCCATCATCGACGGGATTCGGCTCTCGAAGGCACAGCGGTTTCGGTACAAGAACCGAGATATGACGGATTTAGAGACTCAACTTAAAGCGGCTTCAAGTGCGAGACGAAGGCTTGTCGTCACGGATGGAGTGTTCTCCATGGATGGTTATCTTGCGCCGCTGGATCAAATTTGTGCGCTTGCGCAAACGTATGACGCGCTGGTCATGGTCGATGATTCGCACGCTGTCGGATTTGTTGGTCCGACCGGAGCAGGTACCCCGGAACTCTTTGGCGTTACCGATCAAGTGGACATCGTTTCCGGCACCTTAGGCAAAGCGCTTGGTGGTGCATCAGGCGGTTACATCAGTGCTCGCAGAGAGATCGTCGACTTGCTCCGTCAGCGAGCCCGGCCGTACCTGTTCTCGAACGCGGTTGCCCCATCAGTTGTTGCCGGCTCGCTTGCCGCGCTCGAACTTATCGCCGAAAGCGATGAAGGTCGATTGATGCTGCAGCGAAATGCACAGCAGTTCCGGGAACAAATGAGCAATGCGGGATTTACGTTGCTCCCAGGCGAGCACCCGATCATTCCAGTCATGTTCGCTGACGAGCATGAGGCTGTCGCGATGGCCGAAATTCTTTTCGAACTTGGCGTTTACGTGGTCGCGTTCTCATATCCGGTGGTACCGCTCGGTAAAGCCAGAATCCGGGTGCAAATTTCTGCGGCCCATACCGCCAAAGACATTACGGACTGCGTCGCGGCATTCAAGCAAGCTCGGGAGAGAATCGCCGCAAAAGGCTGAGGCAAGCCGCCGCTCACGGGAGGCAAGCCGCCGCTCACGGGAGGCAAGCCGCCGCTCACGGGAGGCAAGCCGCCGCTCACCGAGAGACGAGGGTGAGGAGCGAAGCCTCTGGTGAACAGGCCACTCGGAACGGCGTGAACGGATTCGTTCCCATGCCCGCCGAAACGTGAAGCCACGGTTCATCATCGATGCGGGTAAGTCCGCGCGCGCGCCACGTTGGTAAATCGCAGTTTGTGACTAGAGCTTTAGAGCCGCCCGGCCAAGGCAGACGCACCTGACCGCCATGCGTATGCCCGGCAAGAATCAAATCTGCGCCGTCTTTGGCCATCGCATCTAAGACTCGCGCATAGGGTGCATGCGTTACCCCGATCAACAGGTCTTTCGTCTTAGGCCCTGCAATGTTCGAGTAATGGTCGCGATTTAAATGTGCGTCATCGGTTCCGCGGAGTCCGATTGAGATATCTCCAAGATTGATGTCCGCGCTTGAATCATTCAGATCAAACCAGCCACGGGTTACAAGCGCTGAGGCAAGTGCGTTCGAGGCTAGCTCGGGGCCGTGAATTCGTTTCTGGCTCTCCTTGAAAAAATAGCGCAGCGGATTCTTGAGGCGAGGACCGAAATAATCATTTGATCCGAAGACGAAGGCGCCAGAAATTTTCAGGAGCGGCGCAAGAGCGTCGATGGCTACGCCGACCGCATCAGGGTGAGCTAAATGATCGCCCGTGCTTATTACAAAGTCAGGCCTCTCGTCGGCTAACGACTTCAGCCAATTGATTTCTCGCCTCTTGTGCGGAGTCAGATGTAGATCGGAAATATGGAGGATCCGTATTTTGTCCGCTCCATCGGGCAGTACTTCGATGCGGACCTGGCGAAGCTGATACATGCACCTATCGTGCCAGCGATCTGGGAGACTGAGACCATGAGCCTTAAGGACAGATTGCAATCAGACCTAACCAATGCCATAAAAAGCCGCGACGAGATCCATATGGCCACCATTCGGATGATGTTAAGTGCGATAACCAACGAAGAGGTCTCTGGTAAGGCGGTTCGCGTCCTCATGGACGCCGAAATCATTACGGTCTTGACTCGGGAGGCCAAGAAGCGCAAAGAGGCGGCTGAGGCCTTTGCCCTAGGTGGACGCATGGACCGTGCCGAGCGGGAGACCGCCGAGGGGTTGATCATCGCCGAATACCTGCCAGAGCAGATGGGAGCCGACGAATTAGCCAAACTCGTGGCTGAGGCCATTGCTGAATCAGGTGCCAGCGGTCCGGCTGCAATGGGTGCAGTAATGAAGGTGCTCACGCCTAAAATCGCAGGCAGAGCGGCCGGTGGCGACGTGGCAGCGGCTGTTCGCGCGGCCCTCGCTCAGGTCTAACTCAGGCTCGGCCAGCGCTGGGATTACCCTGCCAACGGCTTGCCCCCTACCCTTGCCCCATGACCGAAACAACCAAATGGGAGTATGCAACAGTCCCGCTCCTAACCCATGCCACGAAGCAAATCCTGGACAACTGGGGGATCGACGGCTGGGAACTCGTCCAGGTCATCCCCGCTCCGGGTGGCAGCGACCAACTGGTCGCCTACCTCAAGCGCCCGCTCAATTCCTAAGACGGAGGAATCCATGCACGCAGTTCTTCGCGAACGGCTGGCCGCAGCCGGCCTGACCCTGCCCGAGGTGGTGGCGCCACTTGCCGCCTATGTACCAGCGGTACAGACCGGGAATCTGATCTTCTCATCGGGTCAACTACCTATGGTCAACGGTTCCCTAGCCGCTACCGGCAAGGTTGGCGCCGATGTCAGCCCGGATCAGGCTAGAGAGTTAGCTCAGATCTGCGCGCTCAATGCGCTGGCCGCAATCGGCATGTTGTGCAACCTCGACGACGTCATTCAGGTTGTAAAAGTGGTCGGATTTGTAGCCAGCGCTCCGGGCTTCACCGGACAGCCAGCCGTCGTTAACGGTGCCAGTGAATTATTCGGAATGCTTTTCGGAGATGCTGGAAAGCATGCTAGATCCGCGGTCGGTGTGGCCGAACTTCCACTTGGCTCACCGGTGGAAGTAGAAGTGATCGTTGCACTTCGGTGACTTCAGGATCCTGAGCTCATCGTGTTGATTCCAACATTTGTAGAGTTGCTGCGAGCAGACAATCCAAGCGAGATGACTCTTGATGGGACAAACACTTGGGCTCTGCGTCATGGAGAAAGTCATTACGCTGTAGTAGATCCCGGCCCAAAAGGTCATGAAGCGCACATCATGTCGTTAACGGGCGGTCGAATCTCAGCCATCTTCCTTACGCATCGACACACGGATCACTCCGAATCGGCACCGGCGCTCGCTTCGCTTTGTGGAGCCACCATATTTGCCGCCGATCCAATATTCGCCAGTAATGACAAGAGTTATTTATCCGATGGACAATTTTTCAATTTTGACGAATTAACCATTCGAGCCATCGCCGTCCCTGGACACACGAGTGATTCAGTTGCATTTTTAGCCAGTAATCAAACCGAGATCGCGCTCTTGACTGGCGACACAATTCTTGGCGAAGGCTCTTCGATAATTACGTTTCCTGATGGAGATGTTGGTGACTATCTTGATTCACTTGACCGGTTAGAAATTGATGTTCGAAAACAAAATCTGAAGGTGCCACTGCTTCCGGGTCATGGAGGAACACATTCGGATTCGTTGCCGATGATTAGCAAATACCGTAATCACCGATTAGCGCGGTTGGAAGAGATTCGAAGTGCGCTACAGCAAGGCGCAACTGATGCTAAGGGCATTGTTGATCAGGTCTATCCGGATGTGCCAGTTGCCTTAATACCGGCAGCAATAATGATCGTCGAAGCTCAACTTGCTTATCTCAGCGAGCGCGCTTAGCCAACCGTTCTTCATCAAGGATTACGACGGCGCGAGCTTCAAGCCTTAGCCAGCCTCGCGAAGCGAAATCGGCCAGCGCTTTGTTAACGGTCTCACGTGAGGCGCCAACCAGTTGAGCAAGTTCTTCTTGGGTCAGATCATGTGCCACGTAGATGCCGTCGCTGCTGCTGGTACCAAAGCGCTTGGCTAAGTCGCCGAGAGCCTTTGCAACCCGGCCTGGCACGTCGGAGAAGACTAGGTCTCCCACGACCTCATTGGTCCGGCGCAGGCGCTGAGCCAAAGCTCTAAGCAGGTGCTTGGCAACCTCCGGACGACCGGTCAGCCAATGCTCAAGGTGATTGTGCGAAAGCGCGAGCAGATGGACGTCGGTAAGAGCAGTTGCCGTCGAGGTACGTGGCCCTGGATCGAATAGCGAGAGCTCGCCGAACATTTCGCCCGGGCCGAGCAGGCTGAGAAGATTTTCGCGCCCATCGGGGGCTTTAGTACCGAGTTTGATTTTGCCCTCAGCGATCACGTAGAGGCTGTCGCCGCCATCGCCCTCATGGAATAAGACATCTCCCTTGGCCAGGCGCACTTCACTCATCGTCTCGCCGACGGCCTGTGCGGCCTCATCGTCGAGCGCTGTGAAAAGGGGTGCTTTGCGTACTACGTCATCCACCGTAGGGTCCTCTCGAGCGCGCGCTTGTACTTCCCTGTCGTTTACTGCCGTTTGCTGGGCGAGTCTATCGAGGAATGTTGCGTAGGCTAAATACCTATGGCGCCAAAAAAACCACCCGGAGACGGCCCCGACGCTGGAGCGGTGGCTCGAGCCCGAAAAATTAACCGTGCGCTGGCTGATCTTTACCCGCAGGCGCACTGTGAATTGGACTTTAAGAGTCCGCTTGAACTCACCGTGGCTACCGTCTTATCAGCCCAGTGCACGGATAAGCGGGTAAACCAAGTCACGCCGAAACTCTTTGCCCGATATCAGACCGCGGCCGACTACGCCTCGGCTGACCCAGATGAACTAGAAGAAATCATCAGGTCAACTGGATTTTTCCGAGCCAAAGCCAAGAACATCCGTGCCCTAGGGCGTCGAGTAGCCGAGCAATATGACGGAAAGATTCCGAACAAGTTGGATGACCTGGTCACTCTGCCTGGCGTCGGACGAAAGACCGCAAATGTCGTTTTAGGAAATGCTTTCAATGTTCCAGGCTTGACCGTCGACACTCATTTCGGCCGCCTGGCTAGACGTTTCGGTTGGTCAAGCGAAGAGGATCCAGTCAAAGTCGAAAGCGATGTAGCGAGGTTGATCCCGAAAAAGGATTGGACTGACCTATCGCACCGCCTTATCTGGCATGGACGGCGAATCTGCCATTCGCGTAAGCCGGCTTGTGGAGCGTGCCCGCTGGCTAAACTCTGCCCGTCCTTTGGCGAAGGAGAAACTGACCGTGCGAATGCGGCCAAACTTGTGAAGACTGACGAGGATTTTAAGTGAAGAAAGTTTTTGTGCCGCTCATTGTTAGCACGCTGCTGATATCGGCCTGTGGTGCTCCATCAACTAACCAACCCGCGACTGCGTCGGCAACGCCCCTGACGACAAATTGCGATTTCAGGGTATCCACCTCCCAGAGCCAGCAGAGCCAGTTGCCTGACGTGAGTTTGCCGTGTCTGACCTCGAGCGGATATTCCAAAGATCAAACGTCTTTAGCTACATTGAAGGGCCCGATGGTGCTCAATCTTTGGGGTTCGTGGTGTCCTCCGTGCCGAGAGGAGATGCCACTCTTTCGTGAGTTGTACCTGGCCACGCGCCAGACCAAGCAACTTTCCATAGTCGGCATCGATGTCGAAGATACGCCAAAGGATGCTTTGGACTTCATGGCTGCCCAGGGTATGGACTGGCCACAACTTGCCGATAGTGGTCAAAAGACACGTGCAGATTTTGGGATGGGGGTACCAGTGACCTGGTTCGTTGACGCACAAGGCAGGGTCACCTACCGGCAAGTCGGGCAGATCCACTCCTGGGCTCAGATGCTTGGTTTGATCCAGATGCATCTTGGGATCAAAATCGACTCATGAGTGCGCCTAATTGGCTTGCCGATTTCGCGGATTTGCCCAACCGGGTAAGCCGCGAGGATCTGGCAATGATCCCGCATGGCGGCAACGAAGAGACCAGGGCAAGTGCGGTCCTGATTCTGCTCGGAGATTCGCCGGTTGGCCCAGATCTCTTAATCACGCAGCGCTCGTCTAAATTGCGATCCCATCCCGGTCAACCGGCATTTCCCGGCGGCACTATCGATGCAACTGATTCTGATGCTAGTTCGGCTGCAATACGTGAAGCCGTGGAAGAGACGGGCGTTGATGAAGGTGGCATTGTTGTTCTTGGCGAGTTGCCGACGCTCTACCTGCCACCAAGCAACTTTCACGTGACTCCGATTCTGGCCTGGTGGATGGATCCATCTGAAGTCCGTCCGGTAAATGAAAGCGAGGTTGAACGGGTCGAACGAATCACCCTCGCCGAGTTGGCAACTCCCGAAAATCGTTACCGGATTGAACTATCAAGCGGTTTTGTTACTCCGGCATTTGTTGCCTCGGGCCTAACTATTTGGGGATTCACTGCTGGGCTAATTGATCGTTTGCTTTTCCTAACCGGACGTGAGATTCCTTGGGATCCCTCTCGAATTCTGTCGCGGCCATGAGCGGACAGACGATTTTCGATCTATCTCTTGTCGCCATCATCGCGATTGCCTTTCTTGCCGGAGCCAAGCGAGGGCTGGTAGTTGGGGTATTCGGCTTGGCCGGTTTCATTGGCGGCGCGATGGGCGGGATGGCAGTGGCGCCGCACCTGCTTCACTCGATTGATGGAACCTTGAAGCGGGCGCTCTTAACTGGCCTCGTGGTTCTCCTCGCTGCCTCAATCGGCGAAGCGATAATGTCCAGAGTGGCGAGGGTGGCGAGAAAGATCGTGCTCTTTGGACCGTTGCGCTTAATCGATTCACTCCTAGGTGGAATTGTCGCCGCCGGAGTTGTGGTGCTGGGAATCTGGGTTGGTACGAATGTTGCGAACCTGGTTGGCTCTAACAGCGTTTCCAACCTCATCGATCACAGTGCTGTCTTAAAGCAGATGGATCAACATATGCCGCATTCGTTAATGACTTGGGCTAAGACGGAAACGGCGCGATTAACTGGGTGAGGATCGTCGATGATGTGCGCGGCCTCGAATTTGCAGCACGATAACAGCCAGGATCGAGGCAATAATCCCGGAGAACAGAATTCCACTCTGGGCGGCAAGAAGTTCGTTGGGATAATTCCCTAAAGCGATAAGGGCTACCAGCAAAGAAACTGAGAACCCGATTCCACCCAGCATGCCAATCGAGGCTACATCCCACCAGGAGAGGGCAGGGTTCAACTCCGCTTTCGTTAACTTGGCAATTAGCCAGGCACCGCCGACGATCCCGATCACCTTGCCGAAGATCCTCCCGATGATGATTCCGTAGGTGATCTTGTCGTGCCACATGGTGCCAATCTCGGCGGCTGAGATCGCAATCCCGATGGTTACAAATGCAAAAAACGGGACGCTAATCAGTGCGGAAAATGGCGAGAGAACACGCTCGAAGCGTTCTACCGGACTTGAATCGCCACGGTCACGATGCGGGTTGGTGAGCAGACCAACTAGGACGCCTGCGACCGTGGCGTGAACTCCACTGTGCTGCATGAAGGCCCAAGCGCTGATCCCAAGCGGGATAGCGATCCACCACGCGGTGAAGCCCTTTTTCTGCAGAAAGCCATAAAGGGCGAGCACAGCAAAAGATCCAGCCAGAAGTGGCCAGTCAATCCGCTGAGAGTAAAAAATGGCAATCAAGATAATTGTCGCTACGTCATCGGTAATGGCCAAGGTGAGCAGAAATGCCCTGAGCGCATTGGGAATTCGAGATCCTGCAACTCCCAAGATCGTCAACGAAAATGCAAGGTCTGTCGAAGTGGGTATGGCCCAAGCATGTACGGCTGAATGGTTGCCGCTGTTGATCAGGGTGTAAATGATCGCCGGGAAGGCCATTCCGCAGAGAGCTGCCAGAATTGGTAGTGCTGCCCGCCTAGGATTTTTTAGGTCTCCATGAGTCATCTCTCGCCGAAGTTCTAGTCCTGCGACGGTGAAGAAAATCGCCAGCAGTCCGTCGGCAGCCCAAGTTTTTACGTCGAATCGGAAGGCGCCATAGCCAAGCTGGAAGTGTGTAATCGAGACATAAGCGGATCGCAATGGCGTGTTTGCGAAGACCAGCGCAAGGATGACAGCGAAAAAGAGCGCAATGCCACCGAGGAATTCCGTCGAAAGATATTGACGTACGCTTCCCCACTCCCGACCCGAGGGGCGAGGGAAGAGGACGGGTCGGCTAGCCATTATTCCTCGATGGTAGTCGTATTCATGCCTTCACTGATTAATTGCATGACTTTTGGGTCGGCCAGGGTCGTTGCATCGCCCACAGCGCGATTTTCGGCCACATCGCGAAGAAGGCGGCGCATAATCTTTCCGCTTCGGGTCTTGGGCAATTCCTGGACCACCAGGATCTGCCTTGGCCGTGCGATCGGTCCAATTTCCTTGCCCACGTGGGCGCGGAGCTGCTGCACCAATTCATCGCCATTTGCATGTTCGATTCCGCCGCGAAGAATCACAAACGCCACGATTCCCTGCCCGGTCATCGCATCGGACGCGCCCACTACGGCCGCTTCTGCCACGGTTGGATGTGAGACCAGTGCCGATTCCACCTCGGCAGTAGAGATTCGGTGGCCGGATACATTCATCACGTCATCTACTCGACCAAGCAGCCAGAGCGATCCTTCGTTGTCTAACTTTGCGCCATCGCCGGCGAAGTAAATACCTTCGAAACGAGACCAGTAGTTCGCAAAATATCGTTCGGGTTCGCCCCAAATCCCGCGGAGCATTGCCGGCCATGGTTCGTCCAGAACTAGATATCCGCCTTCGCCGTTTCCGACAGTTCGTCGCTCTTCATCGACAACTTTCACGCTGATCCCAGGGATCGGCGTCATCGCAGAGCCAGGCTTAGTCGTGGTGATCCCGGGGATCGGCGAAATCATGATCGCGCCGGTCTCGGTCTGCCACCAAGTGTCGACGATTGGACAACGGCCGGCACCGATTTTCTCGCGGTACCACATCCAAGCTTCCGGATTGATCGGCTCACCAACCGATCCGAGCAGCCGAAGAGATGAGAGATCGTATTTGGCAGGGATATCGTCGCCCCACTTCATCCAAGTACGGATGAGTGTTGGCGCTGTGTAGAGAGTGGTCACGCCGTATTTCTGAATGATCTCCCACATCCGGCCCTGGTGCGGCGAATCTGGCGTGCCCTCATACATAACCTGGGTTGCCCCATTAACCAGCGGCCCATAGACAACGTATGAGTGACCGGTTACCCAACCGACATCGGCGGTGCACCAGAAAACATCTGTTTCGGGCTTTAGGTCGAAGACCATCTTGTGAGTTAGAGCGACCTGGGTGAGGTAGCCGCCAGTTGTGTGCAGAATTCCCTTGGGCTTAGCCGTGGTGCCCGAAGTGTAAAGAATGAACAGCGGATGCTCACTGTCATGTGCAGGCGCGACGTGATCTTCGCTCTGGCGATCAACGATTTCGTGCCACCAAAGATCGCGACCTTCGTACCACGCCACATCTTGCCCCGTGCGCCGAACGACAAGAACGTTCTCTACGTTCGTTCGGCCCTGAAGCGCCTCATCTACTGCGGGCTTTAATGCGCTGGCGGCGCCTTTCCGATAGCCGCCGTCTGCGGTAATCACGAGTTTTGCATCCGCATCTTGAATTCGCGCTAGCAGCGCTTCGGCGGAGAAGCCGCCAAAAACTACCGAGTGGAGCGCACCGATTCTGGCGCAGGCCAACATGGCGATGGCCGCCTCAGGAATCATCGGCAGATAAATGGCGACGCGATCTCCTTTGCCCACGCCAAGTTCCAGTAATGCGTTTGCAGCTTTCTTTACGTCGCTATGGAGTTGTGCGTAGGTGATGGTTCGTGAATCACCAGGTTCGCCCTCGAAGTAGAAAGCGACGCGATCTCCCCGCCCGGCTGCCACGTGCACGTCAAGGCAATTCTCAGAAATATTTAATTCCCCGCCAACAAACCACTTGGCGTCTGGCGCCTGCCAATCGAGCACGGTGTGCCAAGGCTTCTGCCAGGTTAGCGCGTTCGCCGCTTCTTCCCAGAACGCGAGTGGGTCTCTGGCGGCATCTTGGTAGATCGAAGCATCAGTGTTTGATTCTGCTGCGAAATGAGTCGGGGGCGGAAACTTACGTTCCTCATGTAGAAGATTCTCAAGAGGGTGCTCGTGTTCCTGGCTCATTCAAAATCCCTTTCGCGTCAGTTCTTCGCAAGATTAGCCTCTTCTCCCCGTGAGTTGAACGGGTCTGATGTCAGTAATCTTCATCCTTGTGACGATATCTCGGGTGATCGGCCTTCCCGGAGTTCAATTAGCCGCTACTGATGCCAGAGATGCGATGGATCTGCTGAGAAAGCAGAGAATCCTCCGGACCAAGGGAACTGAGGTCCGAGCGCTTGCGCTGAGCGAATCGGCACTGGCAGCTGCTGAACTGGGAAACATTGAAGTCCCCATTGCCGTTGCGCTACTGCAATCCTCGATTGAGAGCGCGGGCTTAGTTTCGACAGCGCCGATGCAAGTACTAGCGCAATTTCACGCGATTGCCTTGACGGACCAGGGCTCCGACGTGCGTGGGCGGCCCCGTGATCTCGGACCCGAGGAGCGTGAGCGGTTCTTCGCGCTGAACGATTTAGTAAAAGCAGAGTCAAGCATTCCTGCTCTGATCATCGGAGGGCTATTTATGGCAGAGGTCATGGATATTGCGCCCTTTGCTTCTGCCAACGATGTGGTAGCTAGATCATCGTTCCGGTCGATTTTGATCGGTCGCGGATTCGATCCAGATTCACTTGGTCTTCCTGAAGTGGGAATGCTGGTCCTTGGCGCGAATTCCTTCGTGCCGGCGCTTGCCGCATATCGAACTGGCACCCCAGAAGGAGTCGCAGCTTGGCTTAGGCATCTGGCCAGTGCCGTGCAATTGGGAGCACGACGAGGTATCGAAATTTGCGACGAGTTAAGCAAGTAGTTGGACTAGTTCGTTCTCTATTACGACCTCTAAACCCTGCATTTGACGCGAAGCCCCTCGAGAAATCGGGGGGTTATCCGATTGTCTAATTTATCAATTTCTTATTTCGCATTGAACGGTCTACAGGAGAACGCGTCAAGTGATTACCTAGAGTAATTCGAGACGTACTGCCCGTACATCAATGGTTACACCCGATGCCAGAGCACATCACAGATGCAGAATAACTGATACAAACGCCACGAGATTGTGAACAAAAAAGATATTGCCCCGGCGCGCCGACCGCTTGGCGGTCTCGTCCGGGGCTTACTGGAAGAGGGTATCACGATGGAGGGGTCCCGATTTATTTCACGGGATCCAAGTTCTTTCGAGACGCTTTCTCGCCTCCTATCTATGGACCGATTCGCAACGTTCATTCGAGCCGCAGGTGGCAGCCATGAGAGGGCACTGCGGTTGTATGCGTGGAATATTGAAATCTCGTCAGCGTTCTGGGGCAGTTTTCATATTCTTGAGGCCTCCCTACGCAATGCACTTCATCAAGAGCTGACCAAGATGGCAAACCAAGAGGATTGGTGGAATGCACGCTTACCGCTGCATACCCAGACCATGAAAGACGTGCACACAGCGGTTGCACTTGCCACGCAGAAACATAAGAAATCTTTGACCATCGGTCATGTCGTGGCGGAGTTGAACCTGGCATGCTGGAGCGGAATGCTCGCCAACCGCTATCAAAAGAGTTTGTGGGAAGGATCATTAATTTATGCCTTCCCGCACTACACGGGTCGCCGAGGTGCACTTCATGACGATTTAGAGCGACTCAGAATGCTGCGCAACAGAATCGCGCACCACGAGCCGATTTTCGAACGAAATCTTGCTCTTGATCATGACATGCTCTGCGGTTTGCTCGGTTACATCGAACCTGAAGCAACAGCTTGGGTGAAGAAACATTCCCAGGTGTCCGCGATCATTGGAATGAAGGAAGGCCGCCTGAGCGGAGAGTTGGAGTCTTCGTTCTAATTTGACAGAGGTCTATGCAAAGGTAACCGGCATGACTGCAATCGCGCCCCACCAATTCGACTTCTCTATGGTCACTGGAAGGTGCACAATCTTGACACATTGATCGGATGAGTGTCTTAGATCCGCCAGTAACGGGGCGATTCACCGGTAGTCACGGCGTATTCGAATGCGATGACGTTTGACTCCGGTGTGACTTGGGTCGTGAACTGGGTCATGACATTCAACCGCACCGTCGAAGTATGAGACATGCACTCCGACTCATGAGAGAATTCCGTGCGCCATGCACGCGCCAGGAAAACGCTAGTAACGCATTCACCGAGGTAACAAGATCTCACGAAATCTAGAGACCACTATTACGAAATCTAAATCGCAACTTTTCATCACAGAGCTTCTCGAGGAATTGGGAGGCTCTGCGCGTTCGGATGACTTTCCTACCTATGCGGGCGACCTAACCACGATGGCCATCGAAAGGCACCGCTGCCGCGGTTACCAGCTCACCCAAAAATCATGACACTCGGATGCTTGAAGTCAATTTCAATCAGGCATTAGAGTGCGTGTTAAAGCCACCGTTTCAGGCATCTAAATGCCTGAAACGGTGCTATTATCAAGCATTGAGGTGCATGAAAGGGGCGGTGGAAATGGCCAGAACCATGAAGGCTTCGGCGCGTCGTCAAGCTCGACGTGCGCTTGATCTGAAGTTTTCCAAGTCTCGTGAAGCACTCCAATCCTTAACTGCGGTGCCTCACGCGGGTTGGGTGCGAGCGATAAGAGATGCCCTCGGCATGTCCGCAGCCGACCTCGCCGCGCGTATGAACGTGGTTGAGTCAACTGTTCTTCGGCTAGAAGCTGCGGAACGGACTGGGCGAGTTCAACTCGATTCGCTGCGCCGCGCGGCAAACGCACTCGATTGCGACCTTGTGTACGGCTTGGTACCGCGGCGTGAGTTGGATACACAAGTGACCCAACAGGCACGGCGTCGTGCAGAGCAGGCCCTTGGTCGAGTTCGGCACACCATGCTGCTTGAAGACCAGACTGCTCCGACTGACTTGACCGACGAATTGCTCCAGGAGCAGATCCTCTTCTGGCTAGATCGTCCGGGACTGTGGCATGTCAACTGATGACTGGAGACTAAATAACCCGTCAGGGTCCACACCTCTTGATGACGAGGACGCTCTCGGGTTGAAGCCATCCTGGGTTTCTACCCGAGGGGACTTGAACGCGGCGGAACAGGCCAACATCCATAAAGCCCTCATGCTTCAGAAATGGCAGTCTCCAACCTCTACCTATCTTCTCGACGATTTGACGATGCGCAGACTGCACAGGGACATGTTCTGCGATGTCTGGACGTGGGCCGGCACTTACCGAATCCGCGATACGAATATCGGTTTTGCGTGGGAGCGTATCTCTACAAGTGTGGTTGGCAATACCCGAGCGTGGCTGGAAGGCGATCAAGCCATGCCTACTGACGAGATCGCCTATCGGCTTCATCACCAATTGGTGTGCATACACCCATTCCCCAACGGCAACGGTCGTCATGCACGCGAAGCAGCGGATCTTCTTCTGAAGTCCCTAGGGTCATCCCCATTTTCTTGGGGTGGCGGAAGATTGGAAGTCGCGTCTTCAATCCGAGATCGGTACATCACGGCGCTGCGAAGTGCAGACGCGGGTGACTTCACGCCACTAGCCGATTTCGTCCGTTCCTAGACGGAATAAGCACTTGATCGCAATTCACTTCACTTATGATTTTTGGTGTGGGTCGACAGCAAGTTCTTGCGAACAAGCCGAAAGGCGTGATCTTCTTTGACGTAGATGGAACGCTGACCCACGGAACGTCGTCCGGTGCCTATCTCGGTCAATTTCTCGGCCACGCAGAAGCGGTGCAAGATATGGAGACCCGCTATGCCCAGGGACTCGTGAGCAATGACGAAGTCTGCGATGTGGATGCCGCTGGCTGGAAGGGTCGAACCGAGGGGGAGATTACAACTTGGTTGGACGGACTTCCCCTCGTGATCGGAATTGAAGAAGTCGTCGGGTGGTGCCTTGAAAACAATTTCGTTCCTAAACTAGCAACTCTCGCTTGGCAACCAGTTGGTCGCTACTTATGCGAGCGCTTTGGTTTCCAGGGATATGACGGCCCGGTACTCGACGTTGTTGACGGCAAATTCTCGGGCGTGGTGAAGACTTACTTTGATGAGTCTGCAAAGAGCTTCTCTGCGCTCGAATTTGCGGCATCAATTGGCGTATCGGCAAATAGATGTGTGGCGATTGGAGACAGTTGTTCTGACTTGCCTCTATTTTCCAAAGTCGGCTACACGATTGGATTTAACGCCGTCGACGAGGTGCAGGCGGTTGCCAACGAAAGTTTCACGGGCAGTGATCTTCGAGTCATTTTGCCCTCCCTCGCCGTTTGGATCAAGAATCGAACTTACGGGGGCTAAGACGCTTTGCGCTTATGCCTTCGAGTCATCGCGAAGGCAAAAAGGCTGACGGCCGATACCCCGATAGCGGTTGCCATTGCCGGTTTTCCGACTTGATAGCGCTCGCGTAGCGGCACCGTCCGGCGAAAGTTGCGAATGCTCCAACCGTTTGCGACCGCGAGTTTTCTTAGCGCCAAATCGGGATTGACTACAGACGGATATCCGACGGTCTCAAGCATCGGAATATCAGTTGACGAATCCGAATAGGCATAGCACTCAGACAGGTCGTAGCCCTTTAGCGCCGCTAGTTGGCGTATTGCAGTCGCCTTCGCCGGGCCGTATGCGTAGTACTCAATCTCACCCGTGTAGCGGCCGTCGACACTCTTGAGTCTGGTCGCGATGATGTCATCGGCCCCGAGCATCTTGCCGATTGGCTCGACGATTTCGATCGCCGACGAGGAGACGATCACTACCTGGCGGCCAGCGCGGTGATGCCGGTCGATCAGGTCCGCGGCTTCGGCATAGATGATCGGCTCAATGAACCGGTGGAGCGTTTCTTGGACAATCTCGCTGACCTGATCGGTGGACCAGCCTTCAACCATCTTGGAAAGCTGAATCCGTAACTTCTCAGTCTTCTCATGGTCGGCGCCGCCGATCGTGAAAACTGTTTGCGCAACTAGGTTTCTAAGCAGTGAAGTTTTTGACAGCAGTCCAGCTTTTGCGAAAGGTGCGGTGAAAGCTAATGCCGACGAGCGCGCGATGATGGTCTTGTCCAGATCAAAGAAAGCGGCATTTGGCACGTTGCCATGGTAATCCCCAGTCCGCGTCTGTACCCATAAGCGGCAAATCGTGGTGCGTCGGTCCGGGTCTGGTCGTGACGCTACCTCTGGTGAGAGAGTGCACGCTTTACACCGCCGATGAAACAACCATCAGGTTGGTTGCAACCGCAGGGGCCGCGCTCGGCCTCAAGATTAAGCACGAAACTACGGTTCCAACGCAGTTTCCAGAATGCGGTCTCCTATTGATCTCGACGGATCTCGCACCCCTGTCTATCCCGATTCGAGATGAAGTCTTCCTTCTCGACCTTGGCATTGAGGCATCGGGGAGTGTGGGGGCACTCATCGGGATGGCCGGCGATGAGGGTGAGGTCATTGCCAATCTCGTTGGCCGGCTTGCCTATCTTTTAACTGACGGACCAAAGCCACGAGTGATTTCGCTGGCTGCTGCTTCTGGCGGGCTTGGGCTTACGACGATGATCGCACTTCTTGGCCTCAGTTCAGTGCGGTCAAATCGATCCACTCTGGTTATTGAAAACTCGAGTCAACTGCTTCGAATCCTTGGGGCGAGCGGCAGTTTTATAGATCATGAGCTCTTAGTGCCTGCTCCAAAGCGGGTTGGAGTACTAGCGCCTGGTGTGGTGGTGACATCGGCACTGCTTGTCGAGGCTGCCGCGAGATTCGACTCGGTGATCTTCGGTGTCGGCGTCGGAGGCGATCCAACAATCGTGAGCCCGCCCTATTCGCTCTACTTAACCGCTAATACAGCGATATCCGTGGAACAAAGCGCAGCGTCCTTGACCGGGATTCGAATCAAAGCAAACCAGGTGTTGGTTCGTGAGATGTCTTATGGCGCCCTGACTGCCAACCAGGTCTCCGTCTCGCTCCGAATTCAGGGGCTCAGGTCATGGCCCGATGATCCTCACCTTTCTCGGGCGGCAGATTTTGGAGATCTAAGTAAGGCGAGCCGATCAATGGCATTGGCGATGGATTTATGGACAGGAATTTCAGGCGGACACATTGACCGCTGAATTCGATGGACTGGTGAGAGCAAGTCTTGCCCGATCAAATAGATCGCCGTCCCTAACAAATGTTTCAGCCATCATTAAGGACAGTTCCCCGTGGTTGACGCCGGCGGAAGTACTTGGTGCTGCAATATCTTCTACCGCAAATTTGGTTGAGTTTGGGCCGCTCACGCCATTGGTGGCCGATCAACGGAGCACCGACATTCTGGTAAAAAGCAAGGACGAAATCTGGATCGATGTTGGCGAGGGGTTGGAGCTCGCCTCAGTGCATTTTGAATCGGAAGCAGAGGTGCGCGCGCTGGCACAACGGCTAGCCATAAGCACCGGCCGGCGTCTTGATGAGGCGCATCCCTATGTGGATGTTCCAGTTGCCGACGGCATTCGGATGCACGCGATCCTTCCGCCAGTTGCTCGCGGGTCCACCCAGATCTCGTTCCGCCTGATCCGTAATCGACACCTGGCCTTAACTGATCTAGTTGGCGTCGATGTCGCTTCCATTCTCGTCGACCTGTTGTCGCAGCGGCGTTCGATCCTCATCAGCGGCGGAACCGGAGCCGGGAAAACCACCCTCTTGACGGCGCTGCTTGGGGAGCTCCCGCCCAGCGAGCGGTTGCTCATTATCGAAGACACCTCCGAAGTCTTTCCAAAGCATCCGCATGTGGTGCACCTACAGGCGCGCGAGCCCAATGTTGAAGGCGCTGGCGCGGTCACCATGCGTGATCTAGTCCGCCAGGCACTGCGGATGCGTCCCGATCGGCTGGTAATCGGAGAGGTACGCGGCGCCGAAATCATCGACCTTCTGGCCGCCTTAAATTCTGGCCACGAAGGTGCCTTTGCCACAATTCATGCCAATAGCGCGGCGGCTATCCCGGCGCGGATAGAAGCGCTTGGTGTAGCGGCCGGAATGGATCGAATGGCGGTCCATTCACAACTTGCGAGTGCAATTGAAGTCATCGTGCACCTCCGACGAGAGAGCTCAAGAAGATTCGTAAGCGAAATATCTGAAATACGAGTCAAGGCAGATGGGCTCTGCGTTGTAAATGAGCTTGGGCAGTGGACATGAAATATCTTGGGTATTTCTTGATTGCACTTGCGGCCGCAGTCATTGCAGCCCCGATCTCATCTAGACCACGGATCCGACACGGCGCAATAAATTCAACTGGCCACCAATTCTTGTCGCGAGGCAATGGAATTCGCACAATGACGCTCGATTTAGTAACTGGTCTTGCCGACCAACTACGCGTCGGTCACTCGCCCATTCAAGCTCTCGCTGAGGCATCGGTGCTATATCCGGAATTGCACCTAGAAATTACTTCGCAAACTCGTCTTGAGGACGCGTTAGCGGAACTACGCGACGGTGCAGTTAAGGGCGCCGATGCACTTTTAAAGGTCGCACTATTTATAGAACTTTCAGATCAACGGGGGACTTCACTTATACCTGCATTGGATGCGATCGCCGAAAGCATTGAAAACGAACTTGAAATAGAAGAGGAACTTCTTAGCGAAATTGCTGGGGCGCGAGCCACGGCCATTCTGATGAGCCTATTACCGGTGCTAATCCTGATGGCGCTACATCCTTTTCACTTTCTCTTCGGCACCTTAATTGGCCGCATTGCCCTTACCGGTGCAGTGACTCTAAATGCACTAGGCCGGTTCTGGTTGAACCGGATTACCAGAAGTGCCTTGGTAGTCGTCTCATGAAGCGTCGGGCAAACCTGGCGGCATTGGCAGTGGCGTGCTTTGCCGTGCTGCAGTTCCAGGCGCCCCTGAGTTTTCTAGCTGCCTTGCTCGGCGGTTGGGTGACTAAGCGTGCGATTGCAAAGCTTGAACCTGCAGCGATTCGCGACGAGAGATTGCGACTCGTCTATTTGGCGCCGGAATTCGCGGAGTTGATCGCACTCTGTCTTGATAGCGGATTGCCGCTACTTGATTCCATTGCTGCCGCCGGTGAAGTTATAGGGTCACCAGTCCGACGATTTGCAAATGAATCAGTGGCGCTTATGCAGATGGGTGCGGACGCACAACAGGTCTTTAAATCCTGGCGCGATGTTCCGGCTCTAACATCGATTGCCATTACCGTCCAGAGCAGTATCGCAACTGGAAGTTCGGCGGCCAATGCCTTGCGGCGAACCGCACTTCGATTACGACGAGCACGTGCCAGTCAAGTTCGTCGCCAGGTTCGCTCCGTCGGCGTCCGAGCGACGTTACCAATTGGACTCTGTTTCCTACCATCGTTTGTACTGGGTGCCGTATTTCCTATTGCTGCGCAAGTGCTTTATTCCTTGCTTGGGTCCCTGCCTCCGGTTTTCTTCAGTACTCATTAGTCATGTCTAGCAATCGGTAGCGGGCAATCCACAGGCGGCGATGATCCAGAGACCGCACTTTTTGGGTGTTACTCGACGAGACAAATTGACGAGGCTTTCCGCATTCATCCACCGACAATTGAAAGGAGCAGCCTTGGTACTTGTCATCAAGATCCTTCGCTCTCGCATCAATCACCTCGGGAGCCAAGCCGGACTGGCTACCGCGGAATATGCAGTTACAACAGTCGCTGCGTGCGGCTTTGCGGGAGTGCTGTACAAAGTTCTCTCATCGAATCAAGTTCTCGACATGCTCACACAACTGATTTCCAAGGCCCTGTCTTGGGTGTTCGGATAATCATGAGCAGAAGATTCTGGGGCCGCTGTTTCGTTAATGTTTCGGCGACCCCAGAATCAGGAAGCGTTACTGCCGAACTTGCCACTGCTTTACCCGCCATTGTTTTAGTAGGCGGCGCCCTGCTTGATCTCTTCGCCGCGATGGCGCTCTATTTACATTCGAGCCAAGTTGCCCAGCGAGCCGCCGAAGCGATCACAAGACATGAAGAGATGGCCAACGTGGTCCAGATGGTCGAACGCGCGCTTCCCTCCTCGCACCTGGTGATCGTGGATCAAGGCGACTACTCGCTGGTAAGAATCGAGACCTCGGCTCCTTGGCCTAAATCATTAAAGATCAACGCCTCTGCGATTGCCCATAACTAGTGAGATTTCAATGCTCGACAAAATCGCGGCCGGGCTGTTTTCAGCGGGGCAGCGCGACTATCTGGCTCCTACTGGTGGTTTCGATGCTGGTTCCCTTCCTCATCCTGATCACCAGCTTTGTGATCGTCAGTGCGGCTGAACAGCGACTCCGGCAGGTTGCCGATATCGCAGCGCTGGCTGGTGCCTCCTTCTTAGCTGTCCCAGGCGCCGGGTGCGCCATCGCAAAGGAGAGCGTTAACCGGCAGGTGAGCGGCTGGCTGGTTGAAATGAGCGAGTGCCGAATCGATTCATCAGGAGCCGGAACGCTCTTGATCACGCTCCAGGCAGCCCCGCCGGTCTCCCTTCCTCGACTCGTCCGACGCCTGCTACCGGCACAGATCACAGCCTCGGCAAAGGCCGGTTGGGTCGCTTAGCCCTCCCTGAGCGCCGTAGACTCTCGCCGTCTATCGGGTAAACCCCCGGAACCAACCTCAAACTTGGAGGACGTATGTCCATGACCCACCTCAACGCAGAGGGGGCCACGATCCATCTGTCGGGGAGCAACCTGACTTATGCGTTCGCCGTACTGGTAATTTCCCTCGCAGCCCTTGTCGTCGCCTATTTCCTGCGCAAGCAAGTTCTGGCCGCTCCTGACGGCACCCCAAAGATGAAAGAGATCGCCGCAGCCATTCAAGAAGGCGCGTCTGCTTATCTTTCTCGCCAATTCAAAACTCTCTCGGTCTTCGTGGTCTTGGTTTTTTTCATCCTCTTTGCCCTTCCGGGCAGTGGTGAGATCAGGATCGGCCGGTCGTTGTTCTTCCTGATTGGCGCTGTCTTCTCGGCTCTAGTTGGTTACAACGGAATGTGGCTAGCTGTTCGGGCCAACGTCCGGGTCGCCGCCGCCGCCAAAGACGAAGGTGCAGAGCCTGCCGTGCGGATTGCCTTCCGTACCGGTGGCGTCGTTGGAATGATGACCGTCGGGCTCGGACTTCTTGGTGCCTCAACAGTTGTCATTATCTATAAGGGCGATGCGCCTTCAGTGCTTGAGGGCTTTGGCTTCGGTGCTGCCATGCTGGCCATGTTCATGCGTGTTGGTGGCGGGATCTTCACCAAAGCTGCAGACGTCGGAGCTGACCTCGTTGGAAAAGTGGAGCAAGGCATTCCTGAGGATGACCCGCGTAATGCTGCGACGATTGCCGACAACGTCGGTGACAACGTCGGTGACTGTGCAGGAATGGCGGCGGACCTCTTCGAGTCGTATGCGGTCACCCTCGTTGCCGCATTGATTCTCGGCAAGGCGGCCTTCGGCGCTGTCGGCCTGATCTTCCCGCTGATCGTGCCCGCCCTTGGTGTTCTTACCGCCGTCATTGGAATCTTCATCATGAAGCTCCGCGCTAGCGACAAGAGCGCAATGTCTGCAATCAATCGTTCCTTCTTCGTTTCCGCTTCGGTAAGTGCGGTCCTGGTCGGGGTGGCGACTTTCGCCTATCTCCCTGCGTCATTTGCCGAATTGGCAGGAGTCCACATCGACTCGACGGCCAACCCACGGATCGTTGCGTTTGCTTCGGTACTGATTGGAATTGTTTTGGCTGGTGCTATCCAGTTGCTAACCGCACACTTCACTGAGATCGGCAAGCGACCGGTAAATGACGTTGCCGCGTCTTCCCAGACCGGTGCCGCAACGGTGATCCTGGCTGGGATCTCGGTGGGCTTTGAATCAGCTGTTTATTCGGCACTGCTGATTGCGTCCGCGGTGTTCGGAGCGTTCCTTCTCGGCACCGGCAATGTTGTTCTGTCACTGTTCGCCGTCGCGCTCGCCGGCTGCGGCCTGCTCACAACGGTCGGCGTGATTGTGGCCATGGATACGTTCGGCCCCATCTCCGACAATGCGCAAGGCATCGCGGAAATGTCTGGCGATGTTCACGGCGAAGGCGCCAAGGTCCTCAGCTCACTTGATGCAGTCGGTAACACCACCAAAGCCATCACTAAGGGAATCGCAATCGCAACCGCTGTGCTTGCGGCCACCGCACTCTTTGGTTCATTCACCGACGCGATTAAAAACGCGGTGGCTAGCAGTGGCGCAACAACCAAGTTGCTTGAATTCCAAGGCGTACTCGACGTTGCCAACCCGCGGAACCTGGTCGGCGCCATCATCGGCGCAGCAGTGGTCTTCCTCTTTTCGGGCCTTGCCATCAACGCGGTATCGCGTGCTGCCGGTGCCGTCGTGGTTGAAGTCCGCAACCAGTTCCGTCTCCACCCTGGGATCATGGCGGGTACCGAGAAGCCTGAATACGGTCGGGTAGTCGATATCTGCACCCAGGATTCGCTTCGCGAACTAGCCACTCCTGGCCTGCTCGCAGTGCTCGCGCCAATCGCGGTCGGCTTTGGCCTCGGCGTTGGCGCCTTGGGTGCCTATCTCGCTGGCGCAATCGCTACCGGGACCCTGATGGCGGTCTTCCTAGCCAACTCCGGTGGCGCTTGGGATAACGCCAAGAAAATGATCGAAGACGGTCACCATGGCGGCAAGGGCTCGGCTGCCCACGCGGCCACGGTTATCGGCGACACCGTCGGCGATCCGTTCAAGGACACTGCCGGCCCTGCGATCAACCCGCTCATCAAGGTGATGAACCTAGTGGGTCTTTTGATCACGCCAGCAATCATCAGCATGACCCTTGGTGCTGGTGCAAATGCCGGGCTTCGTACGGCGATTGCCCTGCTTGCGGTGGCGATAATCGTCGGCGCCATGATCAACACAAAGCGGAAGTCGACTCAGATCGGCTAGGGATAACGAAGTTGGTGGTTGGGGGGCTCGGAATTCCGGGTCCCCTAATCATTTGGCGGCCGTTCCACTCCGTCTGGATTTGCGATTGAAAGGGATCACATCGTGAAAATCGAGCCATACTCAGATGGAGTTCACGAGTGGTTTCTCGCCAGCGACGAGGGGTCTCCTAGGCGGGCCGATTTTGTGGTTGGCGCTGGTGGCGCCTCGGCCACGCTTGCGTCTTTGATCCCCAGAATCCCGTTCGAATCCGCCCTAGATCTGGGATGTGGTGGTGGAATTCAATCTCTCCACCTTTCAACACATGTCTCGAAAATTGTGGCAACCGATCTCAACCCACGAGCGCTTGAATTGGCGGCAGAGACGGCAAGGTGCTCCGGTGTCGAGTTTGATCTGCGGCTTGGCAGTCTTTATGAACCTGTCGTAGGAGAGTGCTTCGATCTCATTGTCAGCAATCCGCCCTTCGTAATCTCGCCCAAAGCTCGTTTCAGTTACCGCGATGGTGGCATGACGGGAGATGACGTTTCGCGCCTTCTGGTCTCAGGCGCGGCCAATCACCTAACTGACGACGGGTGGTTTGTGGCACTTACAAATTGGATTCACAAGGACGGACAAGATTGGCGCGAGCGCGTGGTGTCCTGGTTGGCCGAAAACGAGGGCTGCGATGGTTGGGCGGTTCAGCGCGAAGTTCTTGGCGTCGAGGATTACGTGGATCTATGGGCGAAAGATTCCGGTGACGAATCGAATCTGCAAGCCGACCAAGAGCGGCTCGAGTGGCTTTCTTACTTCAAAGATGAGGGCATCAACTCGATCGGATTCGGCTGGGTGGTACTGCATAAAAGCGGTCGGTTGTGGCCGTGGCGACGGCTGGAAGAAGTTCGTCATCCAATCGATTCGCCGCTCGGGGAGTGGGTGACCAGACGGTTCGCCGATTTTGACCTGGTGCAGGATCTGGATGATTCAGGGATCCTCAACCTCCACCTCGCCCTGGCGCCTGGAGTCGAGATCTTGGCCGGCACTATCCGGCAACTGCATGGTTGGCGCCGCGCCGGTGCCATTGATCACCTTGGCGCTGAGATCGCCGGGTCCGCAGATGGTTCAGAGCCCATCGGCGTGGTTGCCAGGCGACTAGCCCCGGGTCTAGCAGACTTGGATCTGGTCGAGCCGATCAAGGCGCTGGTCGCCGAAGGATTCTTTGTTTACCCCACTGACCTGCAAAGATAGGAATTAGACTTAGCGGACTGGCTGGTTGCGTTTGACAGAAGCGGGTTAGTTGCCGCCAGACTCTTGACCGATAACCTTCCTTTCCTGGTCTCAGGGATGGGTTAAATCAAGCATTGGAGAGTTAATTTGGCGCTGCGCCACCTGGTCATCGTGGAATCTCCCGCGAAGGCCAAGAAGATTGCCGAATTCCTTGGCCCCGACTACGTGGTCGAGGCCAGCATCGGCCATATTCGCGATCTCCCGCAGCGGGCCTCCGAAATCCCGGCTGAGTTCAAAAAGGTCGCCTGGGCTAAGGAGGGCGTCGACATTGAACACGATTTTGAGCCCCTATACGTGGTTCACCCGGATAAAAAGCGGAAGATCACCGAATTAAAAGCACTATTAAAAGAGTGCGACGAGCTTCTGCTGGCCACTGATGAGGACCGCGAAGGCGAGGCAATCGCCTGGCACCTGCTCGAAGTTTTAAAACCCAAGGTTCCGGTCAAGCGAATGGTTTTTCATGAGATCACCGCCGATGCGATTAGGGCGGCTGCCAGCCATACTCGAGATCTGGATTTGCGCCTGGTGGATGCCCAAGAGACCAGAAGAATCCTTGATCGCCTTTTCGGCTATCGCCTATCACCGGTCCTCTGGAAAAAAATTAAGGTGGGCCTGTCGGCCGGTCGAGTCCAGTCGGTTGCCCTGAGACTGGTCGTCGAGCGCGAGCGCGAACGAATGGCCTTCCGCTCATCACAATGGTGGAACGTCACCGCCACTTGCGGTCCGGGATTCCAAGCGCGCTTGCTTACGATCGACGGCAAACGCCTGGCGGTGGGCAAAGACTTCGACAGCAAAGGGGCGCTTGCCGCCCGGTCCGAAATTGAGCTGCTGGACGAGAGCACAGCGCAGGCCCTGGTCGAATCATTGACCGGCAAGCACTTTGTTGTTACTAGCGTCGAGGAATCACCTCGAATCGAAAAACCAAAGGCACCATTTACGACATCTACTCTGCAGCAAGATGCGGGCCGACGACTTGGCTGGGGCGCTCAACTCACCATGCGAGTCGCCCAGCGCCTCTATGAAAACGGCTACATCACTTATATGCGTACTGATTCACCAACCCTGTCCCAGTCTGCAATCGCCGCTGCACGTGAGGCGGCACGATCCCTTTATGGCGCCGACCACGTCGCCGAATCGCCCCGCCAATACACGGGCAAGGCCAAGAACGCACAAGAAGCGCACGAAGCGATTCGACCATCGGGAGAGAGTTTCCGCACCCCGGGCGAGGTCGCAAACGAAATTTCGCGTGATGAACTCGCGCTTTACGACTTGATCTGGAAGCGCACGGTTGCCTCTCAAATGGCTGATGCCAGAAAACTTCAGATGCGGGCCGATCTGGAAACCACGACGACCGACGGTAAGAAGTTGATCTTCCGGGCCAGTGGAACCGTTCTCAAATTCGCTGGCTGCCTGGCCGCCTATGAAGAAGCACAGGACGACAATCAAGACGATGAAGAGGCCCGCCGGTTGCCGCCACTCACCAAAGGCGAAGTTGTCGACGTGGAGTCGTATCTGGCGGATGGCCATGAGACCAAGCCACCTGCTCGCTATACCGAGCCGAGTCTGGTTGCCAGGTTGGAAGAACTTGGAATTGGTCGGCCGTCCACTTTCGCCGCCACTCTACAAACGATTCAAGACCGAGGATACGTCGGCAAGCGCGGTCGGGCTCTCGTTCCGTCTTTTATCGGTTTCGCTGTGTGCAACCTACTGGAGGAGCATTTTGCCCGTCTGGTCGATTACGACTTCACGGCCGGGATGGAATCCGATCTTGATCGTATTGCGGCGGGGGAAGAGGAGCGGGTGGCTTGGCTCACCAAGTTCTATTTTGGCCATGACGGGATTGTCGGGCTCAACGATCTAACGGCTGACATCACGAATATCGATGCCCGCGAAGTAAACAGTTTCGCGCTAGGTGAAGGCATAAATGTTCGAGTTGGAAAGTTCGGCACCTTCCTCGAGCAAGGCGAAGGCGAAGAGCGACGGACGACGAGCGTTCCCGACACCATTGCACCTGATGAGTTGACTCTTGAAAAGGCAAAGGAACTTTTCGATCGCCCAAGTGGAGAGCGTCTTCTTGGGGTTAACCCGGAAACTGGTAGGCAAATTTTCGCTAAGGTCGGACGGTTTGGCCCTTATGTCACTGAGGTCTTGCCAGAGGACGCACCCAAGGGGGCGAAGCCAAAGAACGCATCCGTGTTTGCGTCGATGGATGTCAGCGCGATCGATTTGGATACTGCTCTGATGCTGCTGACCCTGCCACGAACCGTTGGGCAACTTGATGGCGCCGACGTGATCGCTAGCAATGGACCATATGGTCCCTACATAAAGCGCGAAGGCGATACGCGGAGCATTTCTTCTGAAGATCAAATACTCACCATCACCCTTGATGAAGCGGCGGCGATCTTGGCCCTGCCGAAAACGCGGGGACGAGGCGCGCCAAAGCCACCTTTGAAAGATCTGGGGCTCGATCCAGCTACCAGTCGAAGTGTGGTGGTCAAAGATGGTCGATTCGGTGCCTACGTGACCGACGGCGAGACGAACGCATCGCTTCGTAAGACCGATGTTCTTGAATTGCTCACCCTTGAACGCGGCCTAGAAATGCTCGCCGAACGACGTGCCTACGACGCCGAAAATGGCGGCGCCAAAAAACCGGCAAGAGGGCGGAAAGCCCCAGCTAAAAAGGGCGCTGCAAAGAAGGCCACTGCTAAGAAATCGCCGGCGAAGAAGAAATCTGCAACTAAATCCGCAGTGAAACCCGCAACTAAAGCCAGCGCCCCTCGCGGATAGGCTGACGACATGTCGAATGCGTTACCCAAACCCGCCCCGCCGGCACAGGGAGATTTACGAGGGGTGCTGGCAATTCCGGCGTTCCGCAAACTCTGGCGAGCGCTCGCGTTTGGCAGTCTGGGCGATTGGCTCGGCCTGCTAGCTACAACCGCGTTGGCAAAGCAGCTTTCTGGTAACAATTACGCAAAGGCAAACGTCGCAATTGCCGGTGTCTTTATCGTCCGACTCATTCCAGCCGTACTACTTGGTCCACTCGCAGGTGTGATCGCCGATCGATTCGATCGGCGCCGACTCATGGTCACCTGCGATGTCCTGCGATTTGTTCTCTTTGCATCTATTCCACTTGTTCGTACCTACTGGTGGCTATACACCGCGACGGTTCTGATTGAATCAGTAACGCTTTTCTGGGGCCCGGCCAAGGAAGCCACGGTTCCCAATCTCGTACCACGAGATCGGCTAGAGGCAGCCAATCAGGTGAGCCTTCTTGTGGCTTACGGCACCGCACCGATTGCAGCGGCACTTTTCTCGCTAATGGCCCTGATCAACTCCGCTCTTGCCGCCGACATTGGGTTCTTCAAGGGCAAGCCAGTTGATATTGCCCTCTATGTTGATGCACTCAGTTTTGCCTTCAGTGCGCTGACCATCTACCTGCTTAGAGAGATCCCTAAAGCAAAAGTCAGTATTCACAAAGCCAGCCCTAATATCGCTCGTTCCTTTTTGGACGGTTGGAAATTTGTCTGGACGACCAAGGTCGTGCGCGGACTCGTTGTCGGAATGCTCGGCGCCTTCGCAGCTGGTGGCGCGGTAATTGGATTGGCGCGTACCTACGTAGGCGATCTTGGTGGAGGTGATGCGGCATACGGAATGCTTTTTGGCGCCGTATTCACTGGCTTAGCCGCTGGAATGGCGCTTGGTCCTAAGACCTTCGCCGGGTTTTCGCGTAAGCGTCTCTTTGGCCTATCCCTTGCCATGGCCGGTTTCTCGCTGGTGCTTCTTGCCGCAATTCCGAACCTCGTAATGGCGATTCTGATTGCCCTGGTGCTTGGCAGTTTTGCGGGAATCTCATGGGTCTCGGGCTACACCATGCTGGGCCTTGAAGTTCATGATGAAGTGAGGGGTCGAACTTTTGCTTTCGTCAATTCACTGATTCGAATCACTTTGGTTCTGGTGCTTGCAGTCTCACCAGTGCTTGCAGCAGCTATCGGAAAGCATTCAATCAATATTCGTCACATCGTCCTGAACTACAACGGAGCCGCCTTCACGATGCTGCTTGGCGGTTTTGTCGCGATGATTGTTGGAGTCAGTTCCTACCGTCAAATGGACGATCGCAAAGGGGTTCCGCTCTTTAGGGATCTGGTGGAAGCCCTTCGCGGAGATGTCGGTGTAGCAACCCTGTCCGAAAAGCACGGCATCTTCATCGCCTTCGAAGGCGGCGAGGGATCTGGAAAATCTACACAAGCAGTTCAATTGCGGGACTGGTTTGTTGGCCGCGATTATGAAGTTGTTCTGACGCGCGAGCCGGGTGGTACCGATCTTGGCGGTCAACTCAGACGACTCTTACTTGATAAGGGCACTGGCGCAGTGGCGCCGCGCGCAGAAGCCCTTCTCTATGCCGCTGACCGTGCAGAGCACGTCTACTCGGTTGTGCGCCCGGCGCTAAATCGCGGCGCTGTTGTGATTAGCGACCGTTACGTAGATTCATCGCTTGCCTACCAAGGCAGCGGACGAGTCTTGCCCAGTGAAGATGTTCTGCGAATTTCACGTTGGGCTACCGAAGGGCTTATCCCCGATCTAACGGTTCTTCTCGATATCCCAGCTTCGATTGGGCTTGAGCGCTGTGGGATACCAGATCGACTCGAGAGTGAACCACTCGAGTTTCACGAAAGGGTGCGCTGGTCTTTTCTCCAGTTGGCCACGGTAGCTCCGGATCGGTATTTGGTGGTTGATGCGACCGGATCGGTAGACGAAGTTGCAGAATTGATCCGTGTCCGCTTTGAAGAGCTCTTGGCTAAACGTAAGAGCGTGAAGTAGCCGTGGTAGCGCCAGTTTTCCGCGCGCTGATCGGACAGGATGAAGTTGTCGCTACCCTCGAACGCGCCGTATTGGCGGCTTCAAATACGGGTCCGGACCTCGATCCGCTGGGAGTCATGACCCATGCTTGGCTCTTCACGGGGCCGCCGGGGTCGGGGCGGTCAAATGCGGCAGTCGCTTTCGCAACTGCATTGGTCTGTTCCGAGGCAGGGTGCGGTGAATGCAATGAGTGTCGTACCAGCCTGCGTGGTTCTCACCCTGATGTCGAAGTCATTCGGACCGAGGGACTTTCCATCAAAGCCGACGAGATCCGAGAACTGATTGTTCGCTCAGCCTGGGCGCCCAGTGTCGGTCGACACCGGGTGGTTGTCATTGAAGATGCAGATCGGCTAACTGAGACGGCAGCCAACGCCCTCTTAAAGGCAATTGAAGAGCCGGGTTCTTACACCGTGTGGCTGCTCTGTGCCCCTAGCCTTGGCGATCTCATTCCGACGATCCGTTCGCGCTGCCGCCATCTTCAGTTGCGCACCCCGTCAACAAAAGCGATCACTCAGATGTTGGTAGAGGTTGACGGCATCGACGAGATGATGGCCAACCACGCGGCCAAAGCCAGTCAAGGCCATATCGGCAGGGCTAGGCGCATCGCTACCGACGAGCAAGCAAGACGCTTCCGACACCAGGTTCTCCAGCTGCCGCTGCGGTTGACCGACATCGGCAAGTGCATGTCCGCTGCCGCCGATCTGATCTCCGCTTCACAAGAGGAGTCAGCCAGGGAGATCGCACCAAGGGATGAGTCTGAATTGGTTGCACTTCAAGAGGCTTGGGGCGCTGGAGCTACCGGACGTGGCCTGGCAACTGGGGCCGCCAAGGCGATAAAGGAACTTGAGAAGGACCAGAAGTCGAGATCCACAGCCCTAAATCGGGCATTCCTCGATCGATCCCTTCTTGATTTAGCATCCTTTTATCGCGACGTTCTGTTCATGCAGAATGGCTCAGCAGTCGCCTTTGTAAATGAGGATATGGAAGATGACATTGTGCAGCTCGCCGAGCGGAGTAGCTCTGAAGAGACAATTGGCAAGCTTGATGCAATTATGAGCACGCGAAGAATGCTCAATTTCAATGTTGCGCCGCTTCTAGCCTTGGAATCAATGATGCTTTCTTTGAGGGTCAGGTAATAAGTTGCGATTCAAATTCGGTACAAGGAGCACGATTGCGCTAATCCTGGCAGTTGGGGTCGCTCTTGGGTTCGTGCTCTCGGTAAATAGTGCGTCAAAGCCAACTGGCTCGGTATCGGTGGCCAAGATCGTAGATCAGCCATCGCTGATGAAGTTTGCTACCCAGAAATTAGTCTGGAATTCTTGTTACCAGACATTCCAGTGCACGAAGGTCACCGTCCCGCTTGATTACAGTCACCCAAACGCGCGAACGATCACTTTGGCTGTCACCAGACATCTGGCGACAGATCAGAAGCATCGCTTGGGCTCGCTTTTATTAAATCCGGGTGGCCCTGGCGGATCGGGCGTTGATTACGTACTGGCCGCTGACTACATCGCAACGAAGCAGATCTTGGCCCGCTATGACTTGGTTGGATTCGATCCGCGCGGCGTGGGGCGGAGCACCCCTATTCACTGTCTGACCGATACCGAAACGGATCGGATGATTGCCCTGGATGGGACCCCGACCACGCCGGGCCAAATTAAACAGTTGATGGATGCCTCAAAGACCATGGCCGACCTGTGTCAGCTCCGGGCCGGGGCGATGCTTCCCTTTATTGGAAGTACCAATGTGGCAAGGGATTTGGATTTACTCCGCGCAGTTTTAGGCGACGCTAAGTTGAATTACCTTGGGAAGTCCTACGGAACCCTGATTGGCGCCATCTACGCGGATCTTTTCCCAAAGCGCGTTGGTCACGTCGTCCTTGATGGGGCAATCGATCCAACGGTCCCAAACAACGAGATGAATTTGGACCAAGCTCGTGGTTTTCAGATTGCGCTGGGTGATTACATAACCAGTTGCCTGAAGAAGCACAATTGCCCGGGCGGCAATACTCGAGCGGCTGTTCTGGGGCGTATCGGCAAACTTCTTGCCGACTCAGACATCACGCCGGTGCCTAGCAAGACTGGTCGCGTGGCCACCCAGTCCCTTGTTCTCCTTGGCATCGTCAGCACGCTATACGACTCAGAGGGCGGTTGGCCCTCGCTGACCATCGCTCTTAATCAGGCATACAAGGGCGACAGCACCGCTCTTCTTTACTTGTCCGACTATTACGTAGATAGAAATGAAAATGGTCATTACACGACCAATTCAAACGACATCGGGTACGCAGTCAATTGCTTGGATAAGGACAGTCGGGAAACCGTTGCTCAGATGCAGGCGGATGCCAAGAAAATGGCCAAGGTGTCACCTGACTTTGGTGCGTATCTAGCCTGGGGGCTTGCGCCTTGTGATTTTTGGCCCACTCCGCCGGCTCCATACCCGGCTCCGATCGCCGCCAAGGGGGCTGGGCCGATTCTTGTCGTGGGAACCACTCACGATCCTGCCACCCCCTATCAATGGGCGCAGGGGCTTGCCAACCAGCTTCAGTCCGGCGTTCTTCTCACTCGCGATGGCGAGGGCCACACGGGCTACATGATGGGCAACAACTGCATTGACCAGGCAGTTGATCGATATTTTTTGACCGGAAAAACGCCTGCTAAAGGGACCATCTGCCGCTAGAAGCCGCACTTTGGTAATTAGCACCCCTTCGGATAGGGCAGGATTTCCCTGTGCGCCTCGATCACCTTGCCTACGTTTCAGATCACGATCATGTAATTGATGTCGTGCAACGACTCGGCTCGAGTCTTGGATCGGCATTCACCGACGGTGGTATTCATCCGCGATTCGGAACGCGTAATTTCATCTTGCCGCTAGAAGGCGGAGCTTATTTAGAAATTGTTTGTGCCCTTGATCATCCAGCAGCGGATAGCGCACCGTTTGGTCGCGCAGTAACGCGTCGTGCCGCAGAAGGCGGCGGTTGGCTTGGCTGGGTCGTCGGTGTTAACGACATGACAGTTGCGGAAAAGCGACTCGGCCGCGAGAGCGTGCCCGGCCATCGTCGACGTCCAGATGGTGTTGATCTTTCTTGGAATCAATTGGGCATCAATAGCATGATCGAAGATCCACAATTGCCGTTCTTTATCCAGTGGCATGTAGATGATTCTGAACACCCATCGGCTGGTGCTAATCACGGTGTGCGAATTCAGAGCCTTGAAATAGCTGGCGACCCAAAGGTCGTATCTCAGTGGTTAGGCGAGCCGGTGGATCACCCGCTCGACGACATCGCAGTGACCTGGATCGACCCTCGCGACAACGATGGCGCGACCGGCCTGATTGCAGCCGAGATCCGAACGCCTAAGGGCCTGGTCCGAATCGACTAGATTCACCGTCAGGTCCCCTCGCAGGTATTCTTTTCCCAGTTCCAGGTAGTTTGCCGCCTTAGCTCAGTCGGTAGAGCGTCTCACTCGTAATGAGAAGGTCAACGGTTCGATTCCGTTAGGCGGCTCCATTCCGTCTTTTCGTCGAGCGGCGGCTCCCCTCCCGTGAGCGGCGGCTCCCCTCCCGTGAACGGCGGCTCCCCTCCCGTGAACGGCGGCTCCCCTCCCGTGAACGGCGGCTCCCCTCCCGTGAACGGCGGCTACGCTCACTACATGAACATTTTCGAACCCAAGGTCACGATTCTCCTTGCCGATGCGGCTCAGATTTCCGACGGCAAGTTGAACATGCTGGGCGCGGGCTGGTCGATCATCAACACGCCAACGGGACCATTCTGTGTTGTGGTTCATGCCCAAGTGCCTTGGACCATGACGAACACAAAGATGGCTTGGTCTCTTGATCTGATCGACTCCGATGGCCATCCGGTTTTGCTTGAAGAATCACAGGGTCCGATTCATATGGAAGGTTTTCTTGAGGCCGGCAGGCCCGCTGGTATGGAGTCTGGAACGACGATCTATGTGCCGTTTGTCTTTCCGTTTCTTGGCATGCCGCTTGATCCCGGAAAGTACGAGTGGCATTTCAAGTTGGACGAAACCGACGAGTCGTACACTTTTCTTGCTCGCAGTTAGTTTGAGTTAATTCACTTGCCTGACTTTTTCCTACCTCGTTAGAGTTACAAATATGGATTCAAGCTTGAGGTTTTACGTCGAACAGTATGAGAGCGCCACGAAACGATTTGAAAAACTCGTTTCCGGATTGATAAACGATGAACTTGACGTGAAACACCCCGCTGGTTGATCGCGGAACCGTTGGGATCGGTGATCCTCGGCTATGACGAAGACGTGTGGGCCAAGAATCTGACGCTCGGCTCTGAGAAACTAGATATAGAAAGCTCATTCGCAGTATGTCGCGCAGTGCGTGCATCAACCCTTGAGTTAATCAAACGATTGAGCGAAGGGGATTTGGAACGCTATGGCGAGCACTCCAGAAGCTCCTCTAAACATTTATCGAACTCGGAGTTGTTCCTTAAAGATTTCTAGCTCCGTTGTTGGCTGATCGCAAACAAATTGACGGCAGAGATAGGCAGTTGGCTTGGAGCTCAACATTGTCCGATTTTTCATCAACCCAATTGCCGAGCCCGTCTCTGATTCACCGAAGGCAATAACGGAGTTTGATGCACTCAGTTTCCAAGCGGCATCTAGTAGTTCATTGCGGGCACCATCATCGGAAGTACCGACGACGGCAACTTGAACTGGACCTGAAAGCAGGGACTGGGCAGCAACTAACCCCCAACCAAGGCCCATGGGAGAAATTCGATCGAGATCAAGAACCTTAGCCAGGCTTGCCTCAGCCAGATCTCGATATTCACTTTCTCCAGATAGCGCGGAGTGAGTGACCAGGGCCTTCGCGAGGGCAAATGAGGCTGAAGGCTCGGCATTGTCATAGGTATTCGTCGGTCGCTGTATGAGCGAAGGTGCGTTTACATCGGTGTAGAAGAACCCCTGTGAGTCGTTGGAGAAGTTCGTCGTTGCAATCTCAAGCAAGTTTCCAGCAATTTCAAACCAGTATTGATTTCCAGTAACTTGAATCAGAGACAACAACCCCTCCGCCATATTCGCATAGTCATCAAGCACTCCCCAGTTGGATCCTGGTATTCCATTTCTTGATGTGCGATTAATTCGATATGAACCATGGTGTCCGAGATGAATATCTATCAGCATCGACGCGCTTGCTTCTGCTGCGGCGATCCAGATGGGTTCCTTGAAGAGCATTCCTGCTTCGCTCAGGGCTGAGATTGCTAAGCCATTCCAAGAGGCCACAATTTTGTCATCCAGGTGCGGATGAGGCCGCAAGTTCCTTGCCTCATAGAGAGAACGCTTGATCCTCATCCAGCGAAGGTTGTCATCAGGGTCTGACTGAAGTTGAAGAGTTGAGTACCCATCTTCAAAGGTGCCCACCGGGGTCACATTCAGCAGGGCGCAGGCAAAGTCGCCGTCCTCGCTTCCCAATAAGTCATGAATCGCCGCTGGGTTCCAAATGTAAAAAACTCCCTCGGCGCCCTCGCTATCGGCGTCGATGGCAGAGGCGAAACCGCCCTCAGGTGTACGCAATTCTCGAAGCAGAAATTCTGCGGTTTCAGATACAACCCTCTGGGCGAGCGGAGAGCCAGTAAGTTTCCACCAACTCATATATACCCTGAGCAGAAGCGCATTGTCGTAGAGCATTTTTTCAAAGTGCGGCACGACCCATTTTGCATCGACGGAGTAGCGCGCAAAGCCGCCGCCCAGTTGATCGTAGATGCCACCCCGAGCCATTGATGTGAGTGTCTTTTCAGCGATTGACAGCGCCGTCGTGTTGCCAACACGGTCGTACTCGTTAAGAAGGAATTGGAGAATCATCGACGGCGGAAACTTTGGTGCGTTTCCGAATCCGCCGTTATCAGGGTCAAAGAGTCGACCTAGTTCGCGGACCGCTCGGGACAGGTGTTGATTGGTTATCACTTCTGATTCTTGGGTTAGGTCGGTTCCGTTTTTCGCGTTGAGTGAGGAGTGAATGTTGGTAGCAGAATCCAGAATTTCCTTACGATTGTCGCGCCATCCGGAATCGATCGCCTCAATCAACTGGCCAAATGAGGGTCTTCCATGAGCTGGTCTTGGTGGAAAATAGGTGCCGGCGTAAAAAGGTCTGGCATCGCTATCGAGAAATAGCGTCATTGGCCAGCCACCCTGGCCAGTGAGTGTGGTTGTCGCCTTCATGTACACGGTGTCGATATCTGGACGCTCTTCACGGTCAACTTTTATGCTCACAAAATTCTTGTTTAGGAATTCCGCTACGCCACGGTCTTCAAAGGTCTCATGAGCCATGACGTGGCACCAGTGGCAGGCCGAGTAGCCGATCGATAGGAAGATTGGCACGTCCCGTTCCCGAGCCTCGGCGAAAGCCTCTTCGCACCACTCCCACCAATGGACCGGATTCTCGGCATGTTGCAGCAGATATGGGCTCGTGGAGCTCCCGAGTCGATTGGGCACTAGTCATCTTTACGTGTGTGTCGAATGGTTGCCAGTTGAAAGTGCGCGTCTAATAGGCTGGTTGCCATGACCAGGCAATTGATCATGGCAACCAGCGGCGGCTTTCTTCCGCCCGACTTATGGAACAGCCGCAAACCAGGTAAAACGTTTCTAAGAACTCTAGAATTGACGGGTAAGGAACGCCCCAAGGTCTGTTTGGTGATGACGGCCACCGGCGACGACAGTTCATACCTAGCCATGACTTATGAAGCTCTCAGTGGCTACTCATGCGATGTAACGCACCTGAGTCTGTTCACGATGCCAAATGCAAACATCGAAGAGCGCATCTGCGGTTCAGATGTGATCTGGGTTGGCGGTGGCTCAGTGGCCAATCTGCTTGCATTATGGAAATTGCATGGTGTTGATCAAGTTATGCGTCAAGCTTGGGGAGAGGGAACAATCCTGGCCGGAGTCAGCGCTGGTTCAATCTGTTGGCATGTTGGCGGACCAACTGATTCTTTCGGTTTAACCCTGACACCAGTAACCAACGGACTTGGGCTGCTTCCATACGGAAATGGCGTCCACTACGACAATGAAAAACAGCGTAGACCACTTCTCCAATCCCTTGTCGGCGATGGAACTCTGCCCGTGTCGTTCGCTACTGACGACGGCATTGGCATTTTGTATGAAGGAGTAACTCCGGTAGAAATTGTTAGCGATGCGCCGGTCTCGCCAGAAGGATCTGCGGCCTATCGCATCGAGAAGGTGGACGGTGCTGTTATTGAGACTCGGCTTCCGGTTGGACCCTTACTTTAGGCGCGTGAGCGATACCGTTCCGACTCGTTAATCGTCCCGACGGCGAAGCAGAACGAATCCACCGACGATAACGGCGGCCGGGATCGCGTTGAGGCGCTCATTGGGACTTTTTGAAATTGCATTAATGACGGCGCTCAGTGCATACATGAGTACAACGAGTTTTGCCCACCTAACATCGCCTGCATCTGCCGCGCCATTCGATTTCCAAAGTCGCACAGCAAAGAGCATGACCCAGACCGTCAGGACGGTGAAGCCCAGATTTGCGATGCGAAGCCCGATCGGGAGCGAAGTGAACTGGCCTCCGTTTACTCGGGAAAGTACCCAGTGGAGGTTGAACACTGCGCCTGCGACCAGGACGAGATTCCAGGCGCAAGCAGCAAGAACCGCAGTCAACACAAAACCACGTGAGGCCCTCATTGCGGTTCCCTCTTTTCTCAAAGAGCGAAATCGCTCCTTAGGAGAACCTACTAGTTTGCACTCTGTTCTGCGGCGATGCTTTCCTTGACCGCGACCATGTCGAGCGCGACCACCGCGTCAATCAATTCCCGCAGAGCGGGCGCAGGTAGAGCTCCCGGTTGAGAGAAGACAAGAATTCCGTCGCGAAAGACCATCAGGGTCGGGATCGAGGTAATGGCTAGGGCGGCTCCGAGCCCACGCTCGGCCTCGGTGTCGACCTTGGCAAAAGTGATCTCGGGGAAATCGTTGCTCGCCTGTTCAAACACCGGCGCGAACATCCGGCAGGGACCACACCAAGCAGCCCAAAAGTCGACCAGCACGATGCCGTCCGCGCTAACCGTCGCCTCAAAGTTCGTTTCCGTTAAATTCTGCGTTGCCATCCTCTTCCACCTCTCCTATACCCCAGGGGGTATAGTCTATAACACTATTGTCGAATGAATAATTCCATCAGGACGGGGCAGCATGTTGAGTGATCGGGCAAGGGGGCGATTTTTGGTAACTGCTCAGTTCGTGCTGATCTTTCTCATCGTTGCAGTTCCGGGCCGTAGGCTCTGGGCTTCGCCCGGTTGGCTGACCCTGGTGGCGGCGATTCTGTTCGGTGGTGGAGCGCTGCTACTAGCGTTTGCCTTTGCGCACTTGGGGCCGGCTCTGACGGCAAATCCAGTGCCAAAATCCAATGCCCCGCTGCAGGTCA
>DATKUB010000074.1:0-15836 GCA_035530875.1 Candidatus Nanopelagicaceae bacterium | reverse complement strand
TTAAAAGGCTACGCCAATGTGACGACGGGACAGGTCTACTCCTCGGTGATTGCAAAGGAACGCAGAGGGGAATATCTCGGAGATACGGTTCAGGTTATTCCGCACATCACCAATGAGATAAAGGATCGAATTCTCAAAATGGGTGGGCCTGATATCGACATCGTGATCACCGAAATAGGTGGGACGGTTGGAGACATAGAGTCCTTACCTTTTTTGGAAGCGGCTCGTCAGGTCCGTCACGACCTCGGTCGTGACAACGTGTTCTACCTTCATATTTCGCTTGTTCCATATATCGGCCCGTCGGGTGAGTTGAAAACAAAACCCACTCAACACTCTGTCGCGGCGCTTAGAAGCATTGGTATCCAGCCAGATGCGATTGTCTGCAGATCGGACCGAGCGATTCCAGACTCTGTTAAACGCAAGATTTCGTTGATGTGCGATGTTGACATAGAAGCGGTTGTTGCGGCCAGCGATGCTCCCTCAATTTACGACATTCCAAAAGTTCTCCACGCCGAAGGTTTAGATGCATATGTTGTCCGTCGACTCGGACTACCCTTCCGCGATGTCGATTGGACAGATTGGGATGAACTCCTGCGGCGCGTTCATCAACCTAAACACGAAATTACCGTTGCGCTAGTTGGGAAATACGTTGAACTTCCGGATGCGTATCTTTCAGTCACTGAAGCTCTTCGAGCAGGTGGTTTTGCAAACGACACTCGGGTTCGGATCAAATGGGTTACCAGCGATGACTGCGAAAGCATTGAGGGGGCCAGAAAGCATCTTGGCGATGTAGATGCCATTTGTGTGCCAGGCGGTTTCGGTGTTCGAGGGATTGAAGGCAAGGTAGGTGCACTTACCTGGGCGCGGGAGAACCGCATTCCTACACTTGGTTTATGCCTTGGCCTGCAGTGCATGGTGATTGAAGCGGCTCGTAATTTGGCTGGAATTCTCGATGCCAATTCCGCCGAATTCGCACCAGAAACCCAATCTCCGGTTATCGCCACCATGGCCACCCAACTAGACGTCGTTGCTGGCGAAAGAGATATGGGCGGCACTATGCGACTAGGAAGGTACCCAGCTACTCTCGTTGAGGGCTCCATCGTGGCGGGTCTTTACGGTGGACTAAAAGTCAGCGAACGCCATCGCCACCGCTACGAAGTCAACAATGAATACCGACGGGTGCTCGGGGAGGCTGGTTTGATTTTCTCTGGAGTTTCGCCAGATGGCCTACTCGTTGAATTTTGCGAATTGCCCAGACAGGTGCACCCCTTCTATGTGGGGACTCAGGCACACCCCGAATTTAAGTCTCGCCCAACGAGACCTCACCCGCTTTTCGCCGGGTTAGTCTCAGCGGCACTGGAGGCACGGCTAGCCAAGGAAGTTGCCGCGTAAATTTCCCAGCCTTGAAGCGGATAGAGTGGCTCCAGTGAGACGACAATGGGGTCGTCCAGGCGAACGAAAAGGTTGGCTTCAAAGTGAAGATTGGTGTTCCGCGCGAGATTAAGAACAACGAATTCCGGGTCGCAATTACGCCGGCTGGCGTACATGAACTGGTCAGGCTGGGTCATGAGGTGTTCATCGAACACAATGCCGGCGTTGGCTCATCTATTCCCAACATCGAATACGAAGTAGCTGGTGCCAAAATCCTTGATACTGCTGATGAAATTTGGCTTATTGGCGACTTGATCCTCAAGGTTAAGGAACCAATTGCGGAGGAATACCCCCGAATGCGCAAGGGACAGACGCTCTTCACTTACCTACACCTAGCTGCATCTCGCCCATGCACAGATGCCTTGCTGAAGTCAGGAACTACGGCAATCGCTTATGAGACGGTAGAGGTGGATCGAGTGCTACCGCTGTTGGCGCCTATGAGCGAGGTCGCCGGACGCATGGCGCCTCAAGTGGGCGCCGCCGCGCTTGAAAGACCAAAGGGTGGTCGAGGCGTCCTACTCGGCGGGGTATCTGGTGTCGGTGCCGCCAAAGTTGTTGTGCTAGGAGCGGGGGTCTCCGGGTTGAGCGCTGCCACCATTGCTAGCGGCATGCAGGCTGAAGTGATCCTGATGGATAAAAATGTTGCCAGGCTAAGAGATGTAGATCGGATATACCAGGGCCAAATTCAGACTCTTGCCTCGAATTCCTTCGAGGTTGAACGACAGGTGCTCGATGCGGACCTGGTAATTGGAGCAGTTCTGATTCCCGGCACCAAAGCTCCCATGTTGGTCAGCAACGACTTGGTTCGCAGAATGAAGCCAGGAAGCGTACTTGTCGACATATCAATTGATCAGGGTGGCTGCTTTGAGGATTCGCATCCGACTACCCACGCTGACCCGACTTACCGAGTCCACGATTCAATTTTCTACTGTGTAGCAAATATGCCCGGAGCTGTTCCCCACACGAGCACCTATGCGTTAACCAACGTGACTCTTCCATATGTGGTCGAACTTGCCCAGAATGGCTGGCGCATGGCTTGCCAAGCCGACCCCTCACTTGCGCTCGGTCTTAACGTTCATGATGGTGAAATCATCTATGAACCAGTTGCCCGCGCCCATGGGCTACCGCATCGACCATTGGTAGAGATCCTCGCTTAAATCTCTTTTTGGGAGTTTTAGCGGTAACTTCATCGCGTGCCGATTGATCTTGATTTTGCGCAGTATCTAGATCATTTGGCGATCGAACGTGGCCTATCGAAGAACACGCTGGCTGCCTATCGACGAGATCTGGGAAAATACGGAGCCTTTCTCCACTCCCGTGGGGCCAGCCAAATTGACGCCGTCGATTCGGGTCTCATAGCGGATTTTCTGGCTGAGATGCGGGCGAGTGGCCTCGGGGCATCATCGTCGGCTCGTATTCTGGTGACCGTACGCGGACTACATCAGTTTTTATCTCGCGAACGTGGTTTTGCAAATCCAGCCAAGGAGATCCCAATCCCTAGGGTTGGTATGCGCCTTCCTAAAGCCATAACCCACTCTGAAATAGAGCTTATCTTTAGGAATATTTCGCCTGGAGATCGGGCGACTCGAGATCTTGCCCTCCTTGAGTTCCTTTATGGCGCTGGGGCCCGAATAAGTGAGGCGGTCGATCTGAACATTGGCGACCTAGACCTTGAATCGGAGTTGGTGCGGTTGCGCGGGAAAGGGAGCAAAGAGCGGATAGTTCCGGTGGGGTTCAAGGCCCTGGACGCTGTATCTGCCTACTTAGTCCGCGGCCGTCCCTCACTGGCGCGGGTGCCGTCACCGGCGTTATTTCTGAACAGCAGGGGCGGGCGTCTGAGTCGGCAGAGCGCCTGGAACATTCTTAAGACAGCGGCGACTAAGGCAGGGCTTCCGAAAGTTACTCCACACACTCTTCGGCATTCTTTCGCTACCCACCTGTTGGAAAACGGGGCCGATATCAGGGTGGTCCAGGAATTGCTGGGACACTCTTCGATCGCTACAACTCAGATTTATACCCTCGTAACCATCGAACGTTTGCGAGAGGTTTATGTCACAGCACACCCTCGAGCGAGGTAGAGAGTTGCCTCGTCACGGGCAGACCGCCTAGAGTCCAGGCTATACATCGCCAGGTAGTCAAAGCGCTAGAGAGGTATCTCGCCAAATGGCTAAATCGACAAAATTAGACGAAGTTTCGACTACCGCACAACTTCTCAATAAGAAACCAAAACGCTGGGCCGAGCCACCTCGGTTGACTGAGCATGGGCCGGCCACGGTGTTGGCTGTTGTGAACCAGAAAGGTGGAGTGGGGAAGACCACCACCACCATCAATCTTGGAGCTGCTCTGGCGGAGGTTGGACGTCGGGTTCTGTTGGTGGATTTCGATCCCCAAGGTGCACTCTCCGTCGGCCTCGGCGTTGCAACTCACGAACTCGAATCAAGTATCTACCACCTACTTATGGACCGAGGAAGAACCCTCGACGAGGTACTCCTAAAGACCGGGGTACCGGGAATGGATTTAATTCCTAGCGACATCATGCTCAGCGGAGCTGAAGTCGGTCTGGTGAATGAGGTGGCTCGCGAACAGACGCTGGCTAGAGTCTTGGCCCCGGCTCTTGGCGAGTACGACGTCGTTCTGATCGATTGTCAGCCGTCTTTGGGTCTGCTCACCGTGAATGCCTTAACAGCGGCCGATGGGGTCATCGTGCCCCTGGAATGTGAGTATTTCGCCTTACGAGGGGTGAAACTGTTGGTTGAAATCATCCAGAAGGTTCAGGAGAGACTTAACCCTGAACTCAAGATTGAGGGAATTCTTGCCACAATGTATGACTCCCGAACTCTTCATTCTAGGGAAGTTCTTCAGCGAATCTGCGAGGCCTTTCCTGAAAAGGTCTTTGAAACTGTTATCTCAAGAACTGTTCGGTTTCCCGAAACCACCGTTGCCGGCGAACCGATCACCACGTACGCATCAAGCTCGAGCGGAGCCGCGGCCTATCGCCGGTTAGCCCGTGAACTAATTGCCCTTGCAGGAGCCCGATGAGTCGACGTGCCACCCTGCCCGGTGCTGAAGAGCTATTTCGCAGTACCCACGCCCAGGCGCCAACAGTTTCGCCCGTCCGGGAGGTGTCTCAAGATATCAGTGAGACTGAGGCAAATATTGACCTCCAGGCTAAGAATGGGTCAGTTCGGGCAACGGCTAGACGCCGCCTAACCAGCGCGGCAAGGGGGCCATCGGGGCGCGAGAGACATGAGGAGAAGATCACGGTCTATGTCTCCCCTGATGAGCTTTTTGACCTTGAACAAGCTCGTTTGAGCCTCCGTGGGGAGCACGGACTGGCCGTTGACCGAGGTCGCATCGTCAGGGAGGCGTTGGCGGTTATCGTGGCGGATCTAGAGGCAAAAGGAGAGTCCAGCATCCTGGTTCGACGCCTTCGTGGGCGCTAATCCAACCCAGCGCGCTGCTAACCTGCCCACTATGTCCGTCCAGCCTGTTGCCGATCATGGGAAAGTGGCTGGCTTCGACGTTCGCCTAGACAATTTCGAAGGCCCGTTCGATCTTCTCTTGCAACTAATAAGCAAACATCGCCTTGACGTTACAGAAGTGGCATTAAGCCAGGTCACAGATGATTTTATCGCCCATATTAAGGCGATGGGCGAGGGCTTTGACCTAGATGTTGCGACTGAATTTTTGGTGGTTGCCGCCACGCTTTTAGACCTCAAGGCGGCCAGACTGCTGCCCTCAGGCGAAGTGGACGATGAAGGTGATCTCGCTCTCCTCGAAGCTCGAGACATCCTTTTTGCCCGGCTTCTTCAGTACCGGGCGTACAAGGAGGTAGCGGCTATTTTCCAGGCACGAGTTGCCGCAGAATCCCGAAAATTCCCGAGGGCTGTCGCTCTGGAGGCCGCTTTCAGCGGGCTTTTGCCGGAGGTTCTGATCGGTCTGGGCCCGGAACGATTCGCCGCCCTTGCTCAGCGGGTGCTTGCCCCAAAGATTGTTCCTCTTGTCTCGGTCGACCACATTTATTCACCTCTTGTGAGCGTCAAGGAGCAAGCTCAAATCCTGGTTGAACGGTTGCGCAGGATAAGGTCAACGACTTTCCGATCTTTGTCCAGCGACGCACCGGACACGATGACGGTAGTAGCTCGATTTCTGGCAATTTTGGAGTTGTTCAAAGCTGGGGCGATCCACTTTGAGCAGGTCAGAGCGTTGGGAGAATTGAGTGTCCGGTGGGTTGGCACAGATTCTGGCCCGTTTGATCTAACTGACGAATTTGATGGCAATGTTGAAGACTCGATGGACGGCGGCCAATAATGACGGACGGATTTGAAATACCTACCCCAATGGCCTTAGAGGCTATTTTGATGGTTGTTGATGAACCGGTTTCAGCGCTCACTTTGGCCCAGATAGTTGAGGTTCCGGTGGAGGAGGTTCTTTCAAGCCTAGAACGATTGGCAACGGACTATCAGGAGCAAGGTAGGGGCTTTGAACTTCGGGAAATTGCCGGCGGTTGGCGCTTCTACACCGCGCCTGCGGCGGCTGAACTCGTAGAAAGATTCGTTCTTGATGGCCAACAGGCACGCCTAACTCAAGCTGCCTTGGAGACTCTTGCCGTGGTGGCGTACCGGCAGCCTGTCAGTCGGGCTCGAATTTCTGCAGTTAGGGGCGTCAATGTCGACGCTGTAATGCGCACTTTGGTCAACCGAGGCCTTGCCGAAGAGGCAGGAACCGAACATGAGAGTGGAGCAATTCTGTATCGCACCACGTCGTACTTTTTAGAGCGTTTGGGACTAAATAGTCTCAGCGACCTACCCGAATTAGCACCCTTTCTACCCGACATCGAGGGTTTAGATGATGTTCTAGACTCACTCTCAAGTTAAGATGTATACAGTATGAATGAATTAGTCCGACTACAGAAGGTGCTTGCTGAGGCAGGGATCGCTAGTCGACGTGCCTGTGAAGAGATAATTGCCGATGGTCGCGTACGCGTAAATGGCAGAACCGTTCGTGAGATGGGGTTCAAGGTAAATCCCAAGTCGGCGAAGATCGAGGTGGACGGAGAAGAGATTCCACGCACTTCGGCGCGCACGCTGCTGGCTTTTAACAAACCCGCTGGGGTTGTCTCGGCCATGAGCGATCCACAAGGCCGGCCGTGTCTGGGGGATTTCTTTAGCGAATGGCCAGGTCGACTTTTTCACGTGGGACGCCTGGATTACGAAACCGAGGGCTTGATTCTGTTAACTAACGATGGAGATCTAGCCAATCGTTTGGCTCACCCCAAGCATGAAATTGAGAAGCGATACCTCGTTCAAGTCAGGGGAGCACTGCCAAACAATCTGGTCGCTACCCTCCGCTTGGGTGTGGAATTGGAAGACGGCCTGGTGAGGCTTTCGTCAGTCAAAATATTGGCGAGGACTGAAAAATCGGCCCTGATGGAGATCGAGCTTCACGAAGGCAGAAATCGGATAATTCGCCGCCTCTTTGGCCAACTAGAGCTTCCGGTCGAGCATTTGGTGCGCGTTGGTGTGGGCAGCATTGATCTGGGGGAGCTGCGCCCCGGTCGATGGCGGGCCATCAGTGATCCCGAAATCACTAAATTAATCTCGAATAAATAATAAATCAATCGTCTAATCCCTTCAGAGATAAGTCGATTTATAGGGTGTCTCCAAAACATTTACATGGATAACTCCATAAATAGACAAAGAGGTTAAGAAGTTATTGAGTTTTCGGGCGCAATCCTAAATATCGATATAACAATTTTCCACTCCTCCGAAATGCAGGTTTCTAGTTCCAAATATCTCTAAATGGCTATTTCAAAAAGGAGGGTCAACCGTTCGTAGGGATATGTAACGAAGGACCTAAATCGATATACCTATAAAAATCTTTATGGGTTCCACCAGTGAGTCTGCACGGCGCCTGTCTCTGCTTGGTTAGACTCCGCATATGAAATCGGTGCAGGCCCTGCGGGGAGCGACTCAGGTGGAACGAGATGTGCCTGAACTTATCCATCTGGCAGTGAGTGAACTTCTCTCGGAAATGATGCTCGGCAACTCATTGACGGTGGATAACTTCATTTCTGTTCTGTTTACAGCTACTCCGGATTTGGTGAGCGATTTCCCAGCAGTTGGAGCCCGATCCATTGGGTTCGGCGCTATCCCTCTAATATGCGCCAGCGAAATTGATGTCCCAAACGCAATGCCGCGAGTGATCCGAGTGCTGGCTCATGTGGAGACTGATCAACCGAGGAGTGCGGCGAAACACATCTACTTAAATGGTGCCGTTGGCCTTCGCCAGGACCTAGCTCAGTAACTATGAAGGTTCATATTGTGGGAGCGGGTCTCATCGGAACTTCGATCGGAATGGTTCTGGCCGCTCATGGCAATGAAGTGAGTTTTAGCGATTCATCGCCTCGTAGTGCCGAGTTGGCGCACGAGATAGTCTCAGGCTTCACGCCAGGAATAAATGAGAAATTCGACCTTCTTATAGCTGCCGTCCCTACGTCCAAAGTACCGGAAGTCATTATTAATGCCTTTCAACAAGACCTCGCGTTGAACTATATGGATGTTGCCTCAGTAAAAACTAACTGTGTGGCTCAGATTGAGGCATATAGCGCAGAATTGGCTTCTGCTTTCTGTGGCAGCCATCCCATAGCTGGACGCGAAGTTTCGGGTCCCGAATCCGCACAAGCCGATCTCTTCGACGGTCGACCGTGGATCGTTACTCCGACGAATGCGACTTCTGAGTCAGCTCGGGAAGTGATTTCCAGCGTTCTTAAATCTGTGGGGGCCGTTGAAATCGTAATGAGCCCTCAAGAACATGACGCCGCGATGGCACTCATCTCGCATTCGCCGCAAGTCCTTTCATCTCTGATGGCTGGGGAATTGATGCTCCACTCTCCGCAGGTCGCTGCTTTGGCCGGTCAGGGTCTCAGAGATGTAACTCGAATCGCCGCGTCCGAGTCTCAACTTTGGGTAGGTATTTTGAGTGCCAATTCAGCTGCGCTTCGGCCCGTTCTTTCCTCCATCTACCAACGTCTGGGAGATCTGATCACGGCGATCGAGGGCGATCTTGACCATGAATCCATAACGCGTTTTCTCGAGGCGGGTAGGGCCGGCCGAGAATTGATCCCGGGCAAGCATGGAGGCAAGCGGCGATATGTCGTCCTGCCAGTTCTCATTGCAGATTCTCCAGGGCAGTTGAAGCGTCTCTTCAACGACGCCGGCGATGCGCAGATCAACATTGAGGATGTTTCGATGGAGCACTCTCCGGGTCACCCAACCGGATTAGTTCAACTTAGCGTTGCGCCAGAATCAGCCAGCAGGCTGGAAGAATTCCTTCGGGAGCGTGGCTGGCGAATCTATCCGCCTCGCAACCCTGATAACCTCATTTGAGCGAATAATTACTAAAATCCTCTTATCGACAAATATATAAACAGGTATCTCTACATGCCTATTTCTCACGAGTCTGGATGGTGCCTATGGAACCGGTCATTACGATCGACGGTCCCAGTGGCGCCGGCAAATCAAGCGCGGCTAGATCCATTGCAGAACTAGGCGGATGGCGTTATCTGGATACTGGATCTCTTTACCGAGCCTTGACATATGGCCTGCTCCATATTGGCCTGGACCAGGTAACCAACCACCGCACAGAGTGGATCTGTTCAAAAATGCTGGAAATCGAGATCGAGGTTGTAGCCAGTGCCAACAATCCCAAAATTTTCTGCGATGGGATCGAAGTTGGAAATGAAATCCGAACTGATCTGGTAATCCAAAATGTGAGCGAAATTAGTGCCTTGGAGTGCGTTCGATCGCGGTTACTTGTGCTCCAACGTGCACTGATCAACGGGGGAGGGATTGTCGTGGAGGGTCGTGATATCGGTTCTAAAGTCTGGCCCGAAGCCGACGTCAAGTTCTTCTTAACGGCCGATCTGGCTGCTCGAGCCAAGCGTAGGCACGCAGAGATTTCAGATGGCCAGGGACTGGACTCGGTTGAGGGTTCAATGGCGATGCGCGATGCAGTGGATTCGACCCGGCCCGTATCTCCGCTCACGGTTCCAGGCGGATCAATTTATCTTGATGCGACTGCGTTGAGTCTTGGCCAAGTTGTGGATCGCATGTGGTCCGAGATCAATAGAAAGTTGATGCCGTGAGCAAGCAAGCTATCGTCGCAGTGGTCGGCCGACCCAATGTTGGCAAATCCACACTGGTAAACCGCTTAATAGGACGCCGGGAAGCCGTTGTTGAAGACACCCCTGGAGTCACCCGAGACCGGGTCTATTACGACGCCGAATGGAATGGTCGTTCATTCACCGTTGTAGACACTGGTGGTTGGGAATCGGATGCAGAGGGCTTGAGTGCGAAAGTAGCTATGCAAGCTGAAATTGCCATCGCTGGGGCTGATTTAGTGCTTTTTGTAGTCGATGCAGAAGTCGGTTCTCTTGATGAAGATGACGCAGTAGTGAAGATTTTGCGGCGCACGAAAAAGCCAGTGCTATTAGTGGCTAACAAGGTCGATGGATTAAGAGACGAAGCTGATATTCACGCCCTCTGGAATTTGGGATTAGGCGAACCCTTGGGTGTCTCTGCCCTTCATGGACGTAGTAGCGGTGAGTTGCTGGATCGCGTTGTCGAACTACTGCCTGAAGAAGGCGTTGAAGACAAGATCGACCTCAATCGCCCGAGACGCGTTGCTCTCGTGGGAAGGCCCAACGTTGGGAAATCAAGTTTGCTTAATGCGCTGGCTGGAAGTGAACGGGTAGTAGTCGACGAGTTAGCCGGTACGACTCGAGATCCAGTTGATGAGATTATCGAACTCAACGGACGCGCCTGGATATTTGTAGATACCGCAGGAATTCGTAAGCGATCACATCAAGCCCAGGGAACCGAGTATTACGCAACGCTGCGAACTGATGCGGCAATTGAAAAAGCCGAAGTGGCCGTCGTTCTGCTGGACGCCTCGGTTCCGATGACAGAGCAGGATCTTCGCATTCTCTCAACCGTCGAGCGCCATGGACGAGCTCTTGTTCTTGTTTTCAATAAGTGGGATTTGGTGGATGAAGATCGAAGGGCTGAAATCGAGCGTGAGATTGATCGTGAACTAGTTCAATTCCCCTGGGCGCCGAGGGTAAATCTGGCGGCCAAAACTGGTTGGCACCGCGATCGCTTACCGGGAGCAATATCGCGAGCACTCGACGGCTGGGATACCCGAGTGCCGACCGCAAAGTTGAATTCATTTTTCGGTCAATTGATTTCGGCAACGCCGCCTCCGGTGCGAGGTGGTAAGCAACCGAAGATACTTTTCGCCACCCAGGCGAGCACCTGCCCACCTCGGTTTGTTTTATTCACCACAGGATTTTTGGAAGCCTCTTACCGAAGGTTCATCGAACGGCGGCTTCGGGAAAATTTTGGTTTTGAGGGTACTCCAATTGAAGTTTCGATTCGTGTACGCGAGCGAGGAGACAAATAGGGTTAGGCTTCCCGACACGGGACGTGGCGCAGCTTGGTAGCGCACCAGACTGGGGGTCTGGGGGTCGCAGGTTCAAATCCTGTCGTCCCGACATGTTGGAAGACACAACTGGACATGCGAAGTCCCGGATCTTAACGATCCCAAATTTGCTATCTGTGCTTCGTCTAATTGGCGTTCCGTTCTTTTATTGGTTTCTACTTCAACGTCGAGATGGCATCGCTATTGCCCTATTGAGTTTTGCTGGAATTTCGGATTATCTCGACGGAAAAATTGCCAGGCGTTTCAATCAATATTCGCGATTGGGCGAACTCTTGGATCCGCTGGCCGACCGGTTTTATATACTGGCTACTTTGATCGGTCTGTCTGTCCGGTCAATCATTCCGTGGTGGTTGGCATCGGCTCTGATTGGACGTGACTTATTGCTTGCCTTAACACTTCCGATCCTGAAGCGCCGCGGTTACGGACCACTTCCGGTCTCGTTTCTTGGCAAGACTGCAACCTTTAGCCTTCTCTATGCCTTTCCAATTCTTCTGCTTGGTCAAGGAGAGGCTGTGGTAGCCCGGATCGCTCACCCGATTGGCTGGGCCTTTGCCATCTGGGGAGCGGGGCTCTATCTGATCACCGGGGTGCATTACGCGCGTCAAGTAGCTTCCCTGGTGAAAGCCCAAACCAGCGAATTCTAATTCCTCTGATGTTCTAGCCTGGTTGCGTCGATTTATGGCTACTACTCGGACACCTGCCATTAGTCGTAGGATTTGTCTGAGAAGTGGTGCCCCAGGTCAGGTGGCACAACTTGCCCCAAGAGCGACTGAGGAGTCGAAATGAGTTCTGTGCCAGAAAACCTTCGCTACACCCAAGAGCATGAGTGGATTAGCAACGCTAGCGGTGTGACCAAGGTGGGGATTACCGATTTCGCCCAGGAAGCTCTTGGAGACATTGTGTACGTCCAGTTGCCGACGATCGGAGCCAAAATCAGCGCCGGATCTGTTTGCGGGGAGGTTGAATCAACCAAGAGCGTTAGCGAAATCTATGCTCCCGTCAGTGGTGTGGTCACCACCATTAACGATCAATTAGCAAACAGTCCCGAATTGATCAATACCGATCCATACGCGGCGGGGTGGCTTTTTGAGGTCGAGATTGATGGAACCCCATCAGGGCTGCTTTCGGCAGGCGAGTATCGCGAGGCGACCGGTTCCTAACCGCGTGTGGGTGGGCTTGCGCAGACAACCTTTCAATCCATAGGCTCAGCCTCAAGTTAAGGGTTGGGGTGAATTCATGATTAATTGCTGGTCCTGCGGACAACTCGTATCAGATCCGAACGTCTGCCAGAAATGTGGTGCGGATCTTAATAGCCAAACTGGCGTTATCAATCTGAACTCGCTTCGAGCGACACCCACGCCTATTCCTCACGACCGGACGTCGTTGGATGATTTCTTAGAAGCCAATGTTCAGGCTGTTGCCGAATTGCCGGAAAATTGCGCACTACTCGTAGTTGAGCGCGGACCGCAAGCCGGTTCTCGTTTCCTACTCGACTCCGATCTTGTGACCGTTGGACGCGCCAGCGAGAACGAGATTTTTCTAGATGACATAAGCGTTTCCCGGAAGCACGCAAAATTTGAACGATCTCTCGGTGCCGACGAAGCAGTTCATTTTAAGGTTTTAGATGTTGGTAGCCTTAATGGAACGTATGTAAACCGTGAGCGAATCGATTCGATCGAGCTAACTTCGGGTGACGAAGTTCAAATCGGAAAGTTTCGTTTGATTTTCTATCCAGGAGTGCCTCAATGAGTGTTCCAGCCCGCGCATATTTGAGCATCGGTGAAGTGTTAGCAAAGTTGAGGACTGATTTTCCAGATGTAACTATTTCGAAGATCCGATTCCTTGAGTCTGAGGGACTGATTGAGCCACAACGCACCCCATCTGGCTATCGAAAATTCACAAATCACGACCTGGATCGACTTCGTTATGTACTCGGTGCTCAGCGCGACCAGTACCTGCCCTTAAAAGTGATCAAGGATCATTTGGATGCTCTAGATCGAGGATTACAACCACCTGCTCTTGCCGGCGGATCTCCGCGGGTGCCCCGGGTGGCTGCGATAGATGGAGTGATGGCTCCAGAAAGTTTTGGCGATCAACCGGATCTACGTCTATCGCGCGAAGAACTTCTCGAGGCAACGGGTCTTAGCGAGAGTCAGCTAACTGAACTTGAGTCCTACGGCCTGATTGGCGTCCGGGGACGACACTATGAAAATGATGCGCTGAGCGTCGGTAGATCTGTCGCGACCATGTCAGCCTTTGGCATTGAACCTCGGCACCTGCGCGCCTTTAAGAGCGCAGCCGATCGCGAGGTGGGCCTAATCGAACAGGTCATTACGCCCTTACTCCGGCAACGGAACTCGGAGGCGCGCGAACGTGCAGATGAAGTTCAGAAGGAACTTGCCTCCCTCTCCGTGGCTTTGCATGCCGCCCTTGTTAGGACCGGACTGCGGAGAATGCGCTGAACCATGGATAACGGCTGACCAGCTTTTCGGCGTAGGCTCAGCAGCGTGAAACGTCTAGATGTTGTCGGTGTTCGAGTTGAGGTGCCCTCAAACCAGCCCATCGTCCTCCTTCGAGAGATTGACGGGGAGCGTTTCTTACCCATTTGGATAGGTGCCGTAGAGGCTACGGCAATCGCTTTTGCTGCCGGGGGAGTCACACCACCGAGACCACTCACCCATGACCTATTTAAGGACGTCATTGAAGTTCTGGGAGCCACCCTCGATGCCGTCGAACTAACCGAAATTCGTGAGGGTGTTTTCTACGCTGAATTAGTTTTATCTGCGGCGAGTGGTGTTAAGCGGGTATCGGCTAGGCCTTCAGATGCGATAGCACTGGCAATTCGTTCTGGGTCGCCAATTTTCGGTAGTGAGGACTTGTTGGCAGAGGCTGGAATTGAGATAGCCGAACAGGCCGAGGACGAAGTCGAGAAATTTCGGGAGTTTCTGGACCAAGTCAACCCCGATGACTTCGTAGGCTGATCCATCAAAGTCTCGACCTATAGTTTAGGTTGATGGGCGTGTCGCTCATTGAAATGAACCAGGCGGGGTCTTAGATTCAGTTAGCAGATGCAGTCCGTGAGCGTCGCAGCGCTTTCCCCAGCAGAACAGGATCGACATGAACCCTGAGGTTGCCGAGCAAGGAGCGCTTTTCGCCGCTCAACGCTCAATTCCGCTTGATGCTGGATACCGGGGACAGACCGCCTGCGCAGCGGCGGGAATCTCGTACCGCCAACTCGATTATTGGGCACGTACAAAGCTGGTTGAGCCCACCATCAGACCGGCTGCTGGATCTGGAAGCCAGCGACTCTATGGTTTTCGAGACATTCTGGTTCTAAAAATCGTGAAAAGACTTCTCGATGCAGGCGTTTCGTTGCAGAACATACGGTCGGCAGTAACACATCTTCGCGACCGTGGCGTGGACGACCTGGCTCAACTGACCTTGATGAGTGATGGTGCCTCAATTTACGAGTGCACAACTAACAATGAAGTGATTGATCTGCTGGCCGGCGGCCAAGGTGTGTTCGGAATCGCGATCGGGCGCGTAGTGGTTGAAGTAGAAGGTTCTCTAGCCCAATTCCCGCTGGAAAATGATGAGACAAGAGTGGACGAAGCTACCGATGAGCTTTCGCTCCGGCGGCGAGCCAAAGGTGCCTGAATTAGCAAAGAGGTTTAGGGTAAGTAGCGCTGCTTAAACCGCGCGGGAGAGCCTCCAGACATCCAGTTTTGAGGCGCCGAAGGAGCAACCTCCCCGGAACCTCTCAGGCGCTAGGACCGCGTGGATCAGGCAACTCTGGAAAGGCGAGCCACTGCTCACGCCGACGGGGAAAGCCACTTAATTTGGTGGTGACGCTCTCAGGCGCTTCTATGTAGGCGAGTAGAAGTAAGACAGAGGGGGAAGGCAATTTTGCGACCCTACTCAACCTGGAGAGCGCTACGTGAACCACACGATTCTCAATCAAGATCAGTTTCTGCCTCGACACATCGGCCCGAATGCGCAAGAACAGAAGTTGATGCTCAGCACCGTGGGCTATGACAATCTCGAATCCTTTATCAATGACGTAGTGCCAGAATCCATCAGGATGCGTAGTGCGCTTTCGTTAGGTGAAGGCAAGAGTGAGAGCGCAGTTATCGACGAACTCCACGTCCTGGCCGATAAGAATGAAGTTCTTACCTCCCTTATCGGCTGCGGATACTACGGAACGCATACGCCCCCGGTGATCCTCCGCAATGTCCTGGAGAACCCGGCCTGGTACACGGCTTACACCCCATACCAACCCGAGATAAGCCAGGGCCGACTTGAGACGCTTCTCACTTTTCAGACAATGATTGAAGACCTTACTGGCTTGCCAATAGCGAACGCATCCATGCTCGATGAGGCAACTGCCGGCGCCGAGGCGATGGCTCTAGCGCATCGCGTCTGGCAGGGGAGTAGCGAAGCGGTCTTTATCGTCGACGCAGACGTTCACCCACAAACCTTGGCCGTAATTCAAGTTCGTGCCAAGGCGATCGGCCTTGAGATTGAAAGCATGGACCTTGACGGAGAGTTGCCGACAAATTTCGGAGTACTTATTCAGTACCCCGGCACGAAGGGCCGAGTTCGTGCCCTTGCACCGTTGGTGGCCAAAATCCACGCTGGTGGAGGGCTGGCAATTGTCGCAGCTGATCCCTTGGCGCTGGTATTACTCCAATCTCCGGGAAGCCAGGGCGCAGACGTGGCAGTCGGGAGCGCTCAGCGATTTGGTGTCCCGATGGGATTTGGGGGTCCTCACGCTGGCTATCTTGCCGTGCGATCTGGCCTTGAGCGAAGCATGCCCGGACGTTTGGTTGGCGTGAGTGTCGATAAACACGGGACTCCGGCATACCGATTAGCAATGCAGACTCGAGAGCAACACATTCGGCGTG
>DATKUB010000073.1:0-43048 GCA_035530875.1 Candidatus Nanopelagicaceae bacterium | reverse complement strand
CAACCCCCTGAATTAGAAACCCGGATAGCCATTCTTCGGAAAAAGGCAGCCCAGGATCGTCTAAATGCCCCAGACGATGTCCTCGAATACATCGCCAGCAAGATTTCAAAAAATATCCGTGAACTCGAGGGTGCCTTAATTCGGGTTACCGCATTTGCCAGCCTCAACCGTCAACCAGTCGATCTCGCTCTTGCCGAGATAGTCCTGAAGGATCTCATCCCAGATGAGTCTGGGCCTGAAATCACTTCGGGCACGATCATGGCTCAGACGGCTGCCTACTTTTCACTAAGCCTTGATGAATTATGCGGCAGTTCAAGATCTCGGGCCCTTGTCAACGCCCGCCAGATAGCGATGTACCTCTGCCGGGAACTAACGGATCTATCCCTTCCAAAAATCGGGCAGACCTTTGGTGGACGTGACCACACCACTGTTATGCACGCTGACCGGAAAATTCGGGAGTTGATGGCTGAGCGACGCTCGATCTATAACCAGGTAACTGAGCTGACAAACAGGATCAAGCAGCAAGCCAAGAATGTTCAGAGTTAAAATTATGTCCTTTTTACGCGATTTGGCCGGAACTCCACATGTTGTGGATAAAGGTGTGGGAAACCCTCTAACTAAACCTAAGGTTTATGTGGAAATCCCTCCTTTTGACGGTGGCATTTGGAATACTTGGTCAGAACAGCCTCAGTTATCCACTGTTGTTCCAGAGGGTGAAACTCGCTTTGAACTGCAAAAAAAGCTAGTTATCCACAATTTGAACCTGGCTATTACTACGAATATCTATAACTAAAGGAAGTACCTACTAATAGGCAAAGACTTGGCTATGGATAACTTCTCCATAACTGGGCGAAATGAAGGGTTGACAGATGAGGTTCACCGTAGAGCGCGACCAGCTCGCTGATGGAGTTAGTTGGGTTGCCCGCAGCCTCTCTACCCGGCCGATCACCCCGGTTCTTCTCGGGATCTTGATCACAGCCGAAACGGGGCAGGTCCATCTTTCGGCTTTCGATCTTGAGGTTTCTGGGCGCAGTCAGGTGGCAGCCGACGTAAGCGACCCGGGAACAGTTCTTGTTTCGGGACGTCTTCTGGTTGAAATTGTGCGCTCGCTACCCAATAAACCAGTCGAGATCCGGTTGGACGGCGCCAAGGTCTCTGTCGTTTGCGGGTCTTCAAAATTCACCCTCCCAACTCTGCCCGCAGTTGATTACCCAGCACTTCCCGAAATGCCACTGGCGGCTGGCAGTATTGCGGGCGACCTGTTTTCCACGGCGGTAAGCCAAGTGGCAGTAGCGGCTGGACGCGATGATTCACTTCCCGTATTGACTGGCGTGCACGTCGATATTGAAAAGGACCGAATGACACTGGCGGCCACCGATAGATATCGGCTAGCGGTTCGTGAGGTTCTCTGGACCAATGATCGCCCCGACGTCGTCGCTTCTGCCCTAGTTCGAGCGCGCACACTTCTTGACGCAGCCAAAGCTCTTCACGGCACAAGTTCGGTAACTATCGGTCTTTCGCCTACTACTGGAAATGAGCACTTAATCGGTTTCGCCGGCGAGGGCCAGATCATGACTTCACGAATGCTGGACGGCACTTTCCCGCCCTACCGCCACCTACTTCCTAGCGAATCGTCTTCTATTGCAGTTGTTGAAGTCGCAACACTGATGGATGCCGTTCGAAGAGTCTCAGTCGTTACCGATAGAACCGTGCCGCTACGCCTTTCTTTCTCTAGCGATGTTCTTAAACTTGAAGCCGGAACCGGTGAGGACGCGCAAGCTAGCGAGGAAATCGGAATCGATTTCGAAGGCGAACAAATCAGTATTGCTTTCAACCCGACTTATCTAACTGATGGTCTGAATGCGCTTGAGGAAACCTATGCCCAACTTGCATTCACTTCTTCCGGAAAACCTGCAGTGCTTTCAGGTCGGGTTCAGAAAGATTCGATCGCGGAGGATTCCTATCGGTACTTGCTTATGCCGATGCGTTTTCCAAACTAGCACTAGATTGCCGGCGTAGAGATGTACCTATCGGCGCTCGCGTTAAAGGACTTCCGCTCCTACGAAGACTTGTCACTGTCCTTTGATCCTGGGGTGACGATCTTCATAGGTTCAAACGGGTTTGGCAAAACAAACATTATTGAAGCCGTTTGTTACTTAACAACCCTATCTTCGCACCGCGTATCGACGGATGGTCCACTTGTGCGACTTGGTGCTGGAAGTGCCTATTTAAAAGGAATTATTCAAAGCCTAGGAAGAACGACAACCATTGAATTAGAAATAAACCCGAGCAGAGCAAACAGGGGGAGAATCAACCAGAATGCCCAGAGAAGCGCGAGAGAAATCATTGGCCATTTAAGAAGCGTTTTATTCGCCCCAGAGGATTTGTCTCTCGTAAAGGGTGATCCAGCCGAGCGCCGCAAATTCATGGACAACCTCTTAGTGATACGTAATCCGCGTTACGCCTCGATCATTTCCGATTACGAGCGAGTTTTAAAGCAACGTAATGCGTTACTAAAAAGTGCTGCCGGAATGCGCAAGGTCGATGTGAGCGCCTTAAGTACTTTAGATGTGTGGGATCAGCAACTTATCGCAATTGGTAGCGAGTTGATCGCGGCTAGGCTTCAGCTTGTAAAGGAGCTCATAGACCCGGTCGTTCGAAATTATGCAAGTCTCGCAGAAGGTCATGAAATATCCTTGTTGTATGTAAGTTCGATATGGCCAAACAAAGAGACTTCGATTCCAAATAATATTTCTGAAATCACAGTCGCTTTTAAAGCGGCACTCGAAGGCGTTCGGAAAAATGAGTTTGAGCGAGGGATAACTCTTGTTGGTCCGCATAGAGACGAGCTTCTGTTATCCATAAGAGGTCATTTGCTTAAGGGATACGCGAGTCAAGGCGAATCTTGGTCTTATGCACTGGCCTTGAAACTCGCTTCCTACGATCTACTGCGAAGCGATGGCGTCGAGCCGGTACTCATTCTTGATGATGTCTTCTCAGAGTTGGATACCAAGAGACGTGATCGACTAAGTAAGTTGATTTCCGCGAATGAACAAATTCTAATTACCGCAGCCGTTCCGGAAGACCTACCGTTGGAGTTAGATGGAAGGCGAATAGTGATCTCACGAGAAAATAACGGCAATTCATCTTCGAGTGCTTGACTGCGCTTAGTTTGGGAGAAGTGATGAGCGACGAGGAATCAGAGAAAAGCGGGGCGGATCTGGCCCGCTCTCTCCTTGCCGCGGCTAGAAAGAACGCTAAGTCGGAGCCGGCTAAAAGGAGCAAGAAGGCAAGACCTACCCGGGGCTCAAGAGACCCGGCTGTATTTGCTGACGCCATTTCAGGTCTAGTAAACGAGCGGGCCTGGAGCGCCGAGGTGAGCGTTGGTGCCCTTTTTGGCACCTGGGCTGAGGTTGTCGGCCAAGAGCTGGCCAGTCATGTGACGCCGGTCTCTTGCCAGAAGGGAGAACTTGTCCTTCGGGCCGATTCGACTGCCTGGGCCACCCAGGTTCGGCTTCTGGCCGGAGATCTTAAAGATCGGATTTCGGCTCAATTGGGTAGTGGAATTGTCGAGACCATCACGGTCAATGGGCCAAGTGCCCCATCGTGGAAAAAAGGCCCCAGATCGGTCCGAGGTGGTCGGGGACCTCGGGACACATACGGCTGAGAATAGTCTTTACCCGAAAGGGAGACCTTGCTCACCCAGGAAAAATGCGCGAGAAGTCCACCCAAAGGCGAATTTTGGGCATTCCTAGCGAGGTTTTACCTCTAGAATAATGATGAATAAAAGTTTGCAGGCCCCTAACGCCTCTTTAAGCGATTTAGGGCGAATCAACGAGGGGAATCTTTCGTGACTGCGCAAGATCAGGGAAGTTCCTACGGAGCCAGCGACATTACTGTCCTTGAAGGACTCGATGCCGTACGTAAACGCCCCAGTATGTATATCGGTTCAACCGGCGAAAGAGGCCTACATCATCTCGTCTACGAGGTGGTCGATAATTCGGTCGACGAAGCATTGGCCGGCTACTGCGATTTCATCGACGTCACCCTCCTAAGAGATGGTGGGGTCCGGGTCATCGACAACGGACGTGGAATTCCGGTTGAAATGCACCCGATCGAGAAAAGGCCAGCGGTTGAAGTCGTACTCACTGTTCTGCACGCCGGCGGAAAATTCGGTGGTAGCGGCTATTCCGTATCTGGCGGCCTTCACGGCGTTGGCATTTCGGTAGTAAATGCGCTCAGCACCAAGTTATCCGTGGATGTTTCGCGCGATGGATACCACTGGCACCAGAGTTATCAACTTGGCGTGCCGGAGGCAGATCTAGCCCGTGGTGAGGTAACCGATAAGACCGGCACAACGGTGACATTCTGGGCGTCATCGGAGATTTTTGAAACTACCGATTACTCCTTCGAAACTCTTTCTACTCGTTTTCGAGAAATGGCATTTCTCAATCGTGGTCTCACGATAAAAATGACAGACGAGCGAGTAGGCCGAGTCGATGAAAAAGGTGACCAAATCAGTGTCACCTATAAGTACGACGGCGGTATTTCTGATTTCGTGCGTCATCTCAATTCAACAAAGGGTGCAACACACAAAACCATCATTGCTTTCGAAGCTGAGGACACGAAGGCTCGACTGTCGCTCGAAATTGCGATGCAGTGGAATTCGGGCTTTTCCGAATCCGTCTACACGTTCGCCAACACCATCAACACCCAAGAGGGCGGAACTCACGAAGAAGGCTTTAGGACCGCGCTGACCACATTGGTAAATAAGTTCGGCGAAGAGTGGGGTCTGATCCGGAAGAAAGAGGATCGACTAACTGGAGATGACATTCGAGAAGGCTTGACCGCGATCGTCTCTTTAAAACTAGGCGAACCGCAGTTCGAAGGACAGACGAAAACCAAGTTGGGCAACTCTGAAGCTAAGTCATTCACTCAGAAGGTTGTAAACGATCGACTTGGGGAATGGTTTGAACAGAATCCGGCTGAAGGCAAAGAGATCGTCCGAAAATCTATTGACGCGGCCAGTGCTCGAGTGGCAGCGCGCAAAGCACGTGATCTTGCCCGTAACCGGAAGGGCCTCCTTGAGGGTCGGGGAATGCCTGGGAAGTTGGCCGATTGTCAATGGACCGAGCCTGAGAAGTGCGAGCTCTACATCGTTGAGGGCGACAGTGCTGGCGGTTCGGCAAAAGGCGGACGCGATTCGCGCTTTCAAGCGATACTTCCAATTCGAGGCAAGATTCTCAATGTCGAGAAGGCTCGAATTGACAAGGTTCTGCAGAACAACGAAGTTCAAGCGCTTATCACCGCGCTTGGAACCGGCATTCATGATGAATTTGATATTGCAAAATTGCGTTACCACAAAACGATCTTGATGGCGGATGCGGACGTCGACGGCCAACACATTCGTACTCTCCTTCTCACTCTCCTTTTCCGTTTTATGCGTCCACTCATCGAGGAGGGCTACGTCTATCTTGCACAGCCGCCGCTCTACAAGATCAAGTGGGGCGGCAAAGAGGCGGCAAAGTATGCCTTCAGTGACCGGGAGCGCGATGGCGTCATTGCCAAGGGCCTCGAGTCTGGAAAGCGGTTACCAAAAGAAGACGGGATTCAGCGCTTTAAAGGACTTGGCGAGATGCCGGCGAAAGAGTTGTGGGACACCACTATGGATCCTGCACATCGTGTTCTAATGCAAGTCACCCTCGACGACGCTGCAGCTGCAGACGATCTCTTTTCGGTGCTGATGGGCGAAGACGTAGTGCAACGCAGGTCTTTCATTCAACGCAACGCCAAAGACGTTAGGTTCCTGGATATCTGATGAGCGAAGAGATACAGAACGACCGAATCGAACTCGTCGACATTCAAGTAGAAATGTCGCGTTCTTACCTCGACTATGCAATGAGCGTCATCGTTGGTCGTGCGTTACCCGATGTTCGCGATGGGCTAAAGCCAGTTCACCGCCGCGTTCTCTATGCAATGTTTGATGGCGGTTATCGGCCAGATCGCGGCTACTACAAGTCTTCGCGCGTTGTCGGAGACGTAATGGGTAACTATCACCCGCATGGCGACAGCGCGATTTATGACACTTTAGTTCGTTTAGCGCAACCATGGTCTCTTCGCTATCCGTTGGTTGATGGAAACGGAAACTTTGGATCGCCAGGAAATGATCCTGCCGCGGCAATGCGTTACACAGAGGCGCGTCTCGCACCGCTTGCTATGGAGATGATGCGCGATATCGATGAAGACACCGTCGATTTCTCGCCTAACTACGACGGTCGTTCACAAGAGCCAAATGTTCTTCCTAGCCGTTTTCCTAATCTTTTAGTTAACGGCAGTGCTGGTATTGCCGTTGGGATGGCGACAAACATTCCACCGCACAACTTGCGGGAAATCGCTTCCGGTGTGCAGTGGTCTCTCGAGCACCCAGAGGCAACGAGCGAGGAACTTCTCGCGGCTCTGCTAGAACGAGTAAAAGGTCCAGACTTTCCCACTCGAGGCCTAATCGTTGGTCGTAGCGGAATTGATGAGGCTTACCGAACAGGGCGTGGCTCGATCACGATGAGAGCTGTCGTCGAGGTCGAAGAGATTAACGGCCGAACCTGCCTTGTGGTTACCGAACTTCCATATCAAGTAAACCCAGACAATTTGGCGCTAAAAATCGCTGAGCTAGTAAAAGAGGGGCGCGTAGCTGGCATTTCAGATGTTCGCGACGAGGGCAATGAGCGCCTAGGACAACGACTCGTTGTGGTCTTGAAGAAAGATGCGATTGCAAAGGTTGTCCTTAACAATCTCTACAAGCACACGCAACTTCAAGATACTTTCGGCGCCAACATGCTCGCTCTAGTCGATGGAGTACCTCGCACCCTTCGCCTAGATGAGTTCGTCCGATACTACGTGGCGCACCAAGTCGAAGTAATAGTTAGGCGCACCAAGTTCCGTCTCGCAGAGAAAGAGAAGCGCGCCCATATTCTGCGCGGGTATTTGAAGGCGTTGGATGCCTTAGATGAGGTAATCGCCTTGATTCGCCGTAGTGCCACCGTCGATGATGCACGTCAAGGCCTCATAGCTTTTCTTGAAGTCGACGAAGTTCAAGCAAATGCAATTCTCGAAATGCAGTTGCGCAGGCTTGCCGCACTCGAGCGTCAAAAGATCATCGATGAATACGACGGTCTGATGATCGACATCCGCGAGCTAAATGAAATTCTGGCTAGCGAATCGAGACAGCGACAGATCATTGGTGATGAATTGCGCGACGTCACCGATAAGTATGGGGACGAACGGCGCACCCAAATAATTGCAGCTGAAGGTGATTTCTCCGCGGAAGATCTCATCCCTGAACACGACGTAGTCGTGACGATTACTCGCGGTGGATATGCGAAGCGAACGAAGGCCGATCTCTATCGCGCACAGCGCCGAGGTGGCAAAGGGGTCCGCGGAGCGGCCTTGAAACAAGATGACATCGTTGACCATTTTTTCGTTAGTTCCACTCACGACTGGATCTTGTTTTTCACAACCAAGGGTCGGGTTTACCGAGCCAAGGCGTATGAACTTCCAGACACCGGCCGCGACGCCCGAGGACAGCACGTTGCAAACCTCCTTGCGTTCCAGCCGGACGAACAAATCGCACAAGTGCTTGCGATTGGCGATTACGAGGTGGCTCCATATTTGGTGCTCGCCACCCGAGGTGGTCTAGTCAAGAAGACGATGCTTTCCGAGTATGACTCAAATAGGTCTGGTGGGCTGATCGCTATCAACCTTCGCGAAGGCGACGAGGTCGTATCTGCTGCCCTGGTTAGCGCTAGTGATGACCTGTTGCTAGTGAGCCGAAAGGCCATGTCCTTGAGATTCACTGCCACGGACGAGGCGCTGCGCCCAATGGGTCGGTCGACATCTGGGGTGATCGGCATGAAGTTCCGTAAGGACGATGAGTTGCTATCTATGAATGTTGTGCCCGTCACTGAAGATTTCAATCTTCTCACCGCGACCGATGGCGGCTATGCCAAGCGAACCCCAGTCGGTGATTATCGGCTTCAAGGCAGAGGTGGTCTAGGGGTGAAGGCGGCGAAGATCGACGAAGTTTCGCGCGGAGTGCTCGTTGGCGCAGTCGTGGTTAAAGATGACGATGAAATCTTGGCGATCACCTCGTCTGGGAGTGTCATTAGAACCCGAGCAGGCGAAGTGCGTCAGACCGGACGTGACACTATGGGAGTTCGATTGGTGAACCTTAAAGACGGGGACCTGGTCGTATCGGTTGCTCGCAATGCCGAACCTGAGGAGATCCTCGCGCTCGAAGAATCTCCCAGTTTGGGTGAGGTAACCGACTCGGTGTAACCTTCGGGAGATTTTGGGCCTTTAGCTCAGCCTGGTTAGAGCGCTTCCCTGATAAGGAAGAGGTCGGAGGTTCAAGTCCTCCAAGGCCCACGTGAAGAAAAAGTTCGTCTTGTTGCTGGCGCTGATCGCGGGGCTCACCGCGACCAAGCGCTTAAAGGCAAAACGGGCGGAAGAAGAGTTGTGGAACTCCGCAGCTGAACGGCCGTCAGAGAAGTAGTAGACCCCAAACGGGGACGTAGCTCAATTGGCAGAGCACTGCCTTTGCAAGGCAGGGGTTAGGGGTTCGATTCCCCTCGTCTCCACATGACAAAAACCTTTGCGACCCTAACCACCTCGCTCGGCGATATTCGGATCGAATTATTTGCCGACCATGCTCCCAAGACGGTGCGTAATTTCACCGAATTGGCCACTGGCGCGCGCGAATGGACTGATCCGCGCAGCAGAGAGAAGACTTCCGCCCCGCTATACCCCGGGACCATCTTTCACCGCATCATCGCGGGCTTCATGATTCAAGGCGGAGATCCGCTCGGCACCGGTACCGGCGGGCCTGGCTACACCTTCGCGGACGAATTTCATCCAGAGCTTGCCTTCGATCGTCCCTACCTATTGGCAATGGCAAATGCCGGTCCTGCTACGAATGGCTCCCAGTTTTTCATCACGGTTGCCCCAGCAATGTGGCTCAACTTCAAGCACACAATCTTCGGCGAAGTCGCCGACGATGCCAGCCGGGCCGTTGTGGACGCCATTGCTACTACTCCTACTGGTCGCATGGATAGGCCGGTTACTGATGTTGTGATTAGCCAGGTGTCGATTGAATCCGACGCGGCTTCCCAAGGCGAGTGAGTAACGAAGAAAACCAAATACCGGTCTGCGTTAGACACGCAGACCGTCACACCTATTTGTCGTGTGTTCGTTGCGGCCGGCCGGCCTGTACAGAATGTTTGATTCCCGCATCGGTTGGTTTTCAATGCGTTGACTGTGTTCGAGCCGATAATCGCGCAAGCCCCCAAATTCGCCGCGCTCGAAGATCGTTGGGGGGCATGAAGCCGGTTGTGACGATTTCCATAATCGCTGTAACCATTCTTGTTTATCTTCTTCAGCAGGTTGACTCATCAATTCTTCCGCGCTTCGCCCTCGTTGGCCTCTTTCCAAATTCTGGTGGCACTTGGATGGGTGTTGCCAACGGCGAGTGGTATCGAGTTTTCACTGTAGGTCTTCTTCATGCGTCGTGGTTGCACATTGGTTTCAACATGTACGCCTTATGGATTCTGGGACCAGCAATCGAGGTCGCTTTTGGGCGCTGGCGTTATCTGGGAATTTACATCGCCTCTCTGCTCGGCGGTTCGACTGCCTCTCTGCTTTTCAATTCCCCAACGACATTTGCCGTCGGGGCGTCCGGTGCAATTTTTGGCCTGTTCGGAGCCATGATCATTGCCAATAAGAGGTTGGGACGACCGGTAAACAGTGTCTATGCAATCATCGCGATCAACTTGGTTTTTGGCTTTGTGGTCCCCAACGTGGACTGGCACGCTCACCTTGGTGGGCTCCTGATTGGCTCGCTTACCTCGGCGGTTATGGTCTACGGCGTTCGGCGCCCACGGCTAGTTGGTCTTGCCCTGATCAGCGGAACGGCAATCCTGGTTCTTCTGCTCGTTATGCGGATCGCGGCAATCCGAACCAGCGCTGGAATTTAAACCAGGCACCTGCTGAAGTTATCCACAGAAGTTACCCACATGGGGAGAACTACACCCTTGTAATTCCTATTTCCAGCGGGTGGCCAAGGTGAAACCAAAGCCAATGAAAACGAAGCCGACCAGCATGTTCCACGATCCGATATTGGGGATTGGGTACTGGGTGCCGGAGACGTAGAAAATAACAATCCAGAATAGGCCAGCCAAAAAAGCAGTGACCATGAGTGGAGCAAGCCAGCGGGGGCTCTCCTTGATCACGGCCAGTGGCGTCGGTTCAATCGCCTGTGATACCCGAGAACGGTTTTTGCGTAGGCGAGACTTTGGCACGGTAACTCCTTCAGTTACAGATCTGGTGACCGCTTCGCTGTCCTTCGCGGCAAATGCTGTTCCCTAGCCTAACTCGGGAGAGCAACAAGACGAAGTCGACCGCCCGCGTGAGAAGATTCTGTTATGTCAGCCCAGATCACCAAGATCCTTGTCGTGGATAACTACGACTCGTTTGTCTTCAACCTGGTCCAATACTTGGCCCAGTTGGGCGCAGAATGCACCGTTTTTCGCAATGATGCTCTCGAGCCCAAAGACTCGGATGCATTTGATGGCGTTCTCATTTCGCCTGGTCCAGGGGTTCCCGAAGAGGCAGGTATCAGCGTTGAGTTGGTTAGACACTGTGAAAAGACAGGGAAGCCACTGCTTGGGGTCTGCCTTGGACATCAGGCGATCGCGGTGGCCTTCGGGGCTAAAGTTTCAAGAGCTCCCGAGCTGCTTCACGGCAAGACTTCACTAATCCATCATCAGGGCCAGGGTATCTTTAACGGCCTGCCTAACCCCTTCACGGCGACCCGCTACCACTCGTTAGCCGTGGAGCGGGATTCTCTGCCAGCGGAGTTAGAGGTCACGGCCACGACGGAGGATGGTCTGGTGATGGCCATAAAGCATCGAGACCTTCGGATTGAAGGAGTGCAGTTTCATCCAGAATCTGTCCTGACCGAAGGTGGTCACCGGCTTCTGGCAAATTGGCTGACCGAATGCGGCGATAAGAGTGCGATTGCAAATTCTCAAGGCCTTGCCCCAGTCGTTGCTCGGTAACCGTCTCGTGAATTAGCTAGGCGCCGGCGTTGGCGTTGCCGTTGGCGTTGCCGTTGGCGTTGCCGTTGGCGTTGCGGTTGGGGCCGCCGTATTTACGGTGATTGTGATGCCGCTGCCGAGAATCTTTACCGTTCCAGGGTTGGGTGCCTGGGCAAGGACAGTACCTAGCGGCACGGTGGGATCATTTGCCTGTACCTCGGTTGGCACGAATCCCGCTTGAACCAGAATTGTTCGAGCATCGATTTCGCTTAAACCAAGAACACTAGGCACCGCGACGTTACCGCTGGCAATATCAAGACTCACCCCCGAGCCGGATTGAAGAGCGGATCCGGCAACAGGTGAAACCGCTAGAACTGTTCCTGGAGCCAATTCTGAATCCACCGGGTTTGTCTGAGCTATTACCAGGTTCACATCGGCGAGTATTTGCCTGGCTGCGTCCAACGAGGTTCCAATCAGGTTTGCCGGAACCGTAGTGTTCCCTGGACCGTCGGAGATGGTGAGAGTAATCGTCGATTTAGCAAGAAGCCTATTTCCGGCCGCCGGAACCTGCGAAATAACACGATCCTTTGGTGTCCGAACATCGGTGGCATGTTGAACGACGATCTGAAATTGCGACAGCGCGCCTCTCGCCTGTTCTATGGTGAAGCCGCTGACGTCTTGGGTTGTTATCAAGTTGTTGGTCGCCCCGACTCGTCCGGTGACGATCATGTAGGCAGCTGCGCTCCCGGCCAAAAGAAGGGCAATTAGCACAGATGGAATAAGCCAACTTATTACTTTCCTTTTGCTTCGCGGCTCGATGGGTGCCTTGACGTGACCACCGGCAAGAAGTCGATCGATGTCTTCGCGCATTAAAGCCGCCGTCTGGTATCGAAGTGCTGGATCTTTGGTTAATGCATGGCTAAGAACATTATCTACTCCGGGTGGGAGATCGCTAACTAATTTTGATGCTGGGACCAAAATGTCATTTGCATGTTTGTAGGCAACCGCCACCGGCGTTTCTGCGATAAACGGCGGTCGGCCCACGAGAAGTTCATAAAGCAGACATCCAGTCGCGTAGATGTCACTGCGAGCATCTGCCGTTGATCCCTTAGCCTGCTCCGGGGAGAGGTACTGCGCAGTACCGACAACAGTCCAGGCGTGGGTGATAGTGGCATCGACGTCATCAAGGGCTTTAGCGATGCCAAAATCCATAACCTTTATTTCGCCGTCAGGCGTGATCATCACGTTCCCCGGCTTGATATCCCGGTGGACTATTCCATGTTCGTGGGAGAAATCAAGAGCGTCAAGGATGTCGCGGACTATATGCAGTGAGCGAGTAACTGTTGGCAAATCCTTTTCGCGCAGTACGTCGCGAATCGTTGTTCCCTCCACGTACTCCATAACGATAAAAGGAACTTTGCCCCATTCGTGATCATCTGTTCCAGTGTCATGAACGCTAACAATTGCAGGATGATTTAACCCAGCTGCGGCCTGTGCTTCCCGCCGAAACCTTGTTTGAAAAGATGGATCACGGGCAAGATCAGCACGCAAAATTTTGATTGCAACTAAGCGAGATAAGCGCCGATCGTATGCGCGGTAAACATCGGCCATCCCGCCGCTGCCGATTAGTTCTCGAACTTCATAGCGGTCAGCAATTACACGATCCATACTATTCCTGCCTCATGGCCGCGCCGATGGCCTTGGTCCCGGAAGCCATCATGATGTCGGCGTTCTCTTTTGATTTATCGGAGTCATCTAATTCAACAAGGTCAACGACGATCGCTGAAACATTGTCTGGGGCACCGCGTTTCAGTGCGGCATTTAGCAGTTCGTCCAACGACTCTGTGACGGTTCCAGTAGCCAGGATCTCCCGTAAGTTCGATGGCGCTACGACGCTGGACAAGCCGTCGCTGCAGAGAAGAAACCGATCCCCGCTTTTAGCATCGTAAATTGCGATGTCCGGCGTGATGTCATGGTGTCCCATAAGTGCCTGCGTGAGCAATGAACGCTGAGGATGCTTTAAGGCCTCTTTATCTGTGATTCGACCCTGGTCCACAAGTTCTTGAACAAGAGTGTGATCACGCGTCAATTGATCAGTTCGGCCGTCCCGAATTCGGTAGCAACGTGAATCGCCTACGTGGACTATGGCAATACGATCTGAATCAAAAATCAGAGCTGTCAGAGTTGTACCCATGCCCTCTAAACGTGGATCCTCGTCGATCATTGCGCCAATTTGGTCATCCACTCCGGCCACTGTGTGCAGCAAAAAATCCGTCAAGGTGTCGTCGTCTATTGGCGAGGCTAATGATATTTTGGAATCGAGAGGCTCAAGAGCTTTGATGGCGATGGAAGATGCAATTTCACCAGCAACGTGGCCGCCCATGCCGTCGGCGATAGCCAGAATCTGCTTGCCGATTAGTCCGGAGTCTTCATTGATTTTTCGAACCAAGCCAAGTTCGCTGCGCGCGGCTATCGAGAGCGCGAGCGATTTGGCCATAGGTGGACGATACTCGCCTCATGCTAATCTCCACTCCTTGAGCGCGAGTGGCGGAATAGGCAGACGCGCACGGTTCAGGTCCGTGTGCCCGAAAGGGCGTAGGGGTTCAACTCCCCTCTCGCGCACCAAGGGGAAATCAGGACATCCCGAGGCATTTGCTCGGGATTTACTGATGGACTCCCCAGTTTCCGCCGGCCACCCGTGACTATCACCAAGATCAGCCCAGGGCCAGACCAAGCTTTTCGAATCTTTGAGGGTGGTTATGCAGCCGATATGCTCCGTAACAAAGTCGTCTGGCTGGCAGCGTGGCCGTTCAGACAAGGGCAATTGGGTTTTGAACCAGCCGCTCCTCATTTAATTTTCCGCCCAACCAATGAAGGACCAAAATGAAAAAGTCACGAAGATCGCTTGTAACCGCTGGAGCCCTTGCCGCTGCTTTGATTTTGGCCGCGGGTCTCAGCGCCTGCAGTTCGTCCAGCAAATCATCAAGCAATGCTGCACCCGGATTGCCGACCATTTATATCGGTTCCCTATATGAGCCACAGAATTTGTCCAATATTTCTGGCGGGGGTCAGGGAATCAACGAAGTTTTCAATGGCAATGTTTACGAAGGTCTTTTCAAATTGGATGACAGTGGCAAGGTTGAAAATGCCCTGGCAGACAGTTACACCTTGAGTGCCGACCGCCTCACTTACACAATCAAGTTGAAATCCGGAATTAAGTTCCACTCGGGCAAAACAGTCACCTCCACTGATGTGAAAGCCAGCATCGAAGCAGTAACTGCGAAGACATCACAGTCCGCGCGTAAAAGCAGTTTTGATGTGGTTTCCAGCATTGAGACGCCTGACCCTCAAACAGTCGTGGTGAAGTTAAGCGCTCCATCGATTTCTTTTATCTACAACCTCAGTTACATCTGGGTTATTAATTCAGATAAGACTGACATCTCCACAACTGAAGATGGAACCGGACCTTACAAACTAGATTCGTGGGTTCGTGGCAGTTCAATTTCACTTAAACCGTTTGCTGGTTACTGGGGTGCAAAGCCCAAGAATGCGGGCGTCGTCTTCAAGTACTTCACCGACGCTAGCGCTCTAAGCAACGCTCTTCTGTCCAATCAAATCGATGTAATCACCTCGATACAGAACCCAGATGCGCTCAAGCAGTTTGAGTCGAATGCGGACTACACGGTTTCTAACGGAGCTTCGACAACGAAGGAACTCCTTGTCTTTAATGACCGCGTTGCTCCTTTCAACAAAATCGATGTGCGCAAAGCTATTTACTCTGCGATTGACCGAAAGAAGTTGCTGGAATCGATTTGGGGCAATCACGGAACTCTGATTGGTTCAATGGTTCCGCCAACTGATCCTTGGTATCTAGATCTAGTAAATGTGAATCCTTACGATGTAAATCTGGCTAAGTCCTTGCTAGCAAAGGCGGGCTTGGCCAACGGCTTCACCTTTACCCTGGACACTCCAACCTATGATCCGCATCCGGTAGTAGCCGAATTCCTGAAGTCTGAGTTGGCGAAAATCAATGTGACAGTGAAGATCAACTCGATTTCAGCTGATGAGTGGTACACAAAGGTATTCCAGGCCAAAAATTATCAGGCCACTCTTCAGGAGCACGTAAACGATCGCGACATCGTTTGGTATGGAGATCCCACGTTCTACTGGGGTTACAACAACCCGCAGGTAACTAAGTGGGTGGCCGAAGCCGAAGCTGCTAAAACTACGGATCAACAGACAGCCCTGTTGAAACTGGTCAACAAGCAGATTGCAGCAGATGCGGCCAGTGCATGGCTCTACCTATACCCACAGATTGTGGTGGCAAAGAGCAACGTTTCGGGATACCCAATCAACGGCCTGAACTCACAGTTCTACGCCTACGACATCACTAAGCAGTAATTTCATTTGAACGAAAGTGTGGCTGCCCTGATCTGCCCAAGAATTGGTCAGGGCAGCCACACTTTGTAATCTGGTTAGACCCGAAGATTCCACTTGATGGGAGGAGAGCCATTGTCGCGTGATTTGTTACGGCGCCTCCTCTTTCTAGTCGTCTCTCTCTTCGTAGCGGTCATCATTATTTTTCTGCTTCTGCGATTGTTGCCCGGCGATCCGGCCAACGCCTTGCTGTCGATCAATGCAAGCCCAGAGCAAATCGCCGCTGCTCGTCATCAGGTCGGAGCAGATAAATCTGTTATGGCGCAATTTATTACTTGGATGAGCGCGCTCCTGCATTTAGATTTTGGAAAGTCATATATCAGCGGGCTCTCGGTTTTGCCGAGCATCGGCTCTGCGCTCCTTATCACCTTACCTTTGACGCTGATCTCCTTTGTAATCGCCGCTGTCCTATCTGTCGTAGCGGGATTTCTTGCCGCCTATTACGCTCGCCGTTGGTTTGGAATTGTGCTTTCCGGCTTTTCACAATTGGGGATCGCAGTACCAGTCTTCTGGGTCGGACTAATTCTGGTCTGGATTTTTGCCCTCAGGTACAACTGGTTCCCGTCAAGTGGATTCCCAGAGAACGGTTGGGGAGATCCAGCGGGAGCACTTTGGTCGCTAGCCCTGCCAATTACAACCATTGTGATTGTCATGTCCTCATCCATGACTCGATACGTGAAGTCTGTAACTACCGATGTTCTTGGCAGCGACTACATAAGAACATCTCGAGCTCTGGGCAGTAGTTTTCGCGAAGCATTTTTTCGGCATGGGTTGCGGAACGCATCAGTACCATTCATATCCGTTCTTGGAATCGAGCTCGCATCGACTCTCCTTGGCGCCGTTGTAGTAGAGAGCGTTTTTTCGCTTCCCGGTTTAGGCAGCATGTTGGTGAAAGCCATCGCGCAACACGACTATCCCAACATCCAAGGCATTCTCTTGGTGACTACCTTTCTTGTGCTAGTTATCGGGTTCATAGCCGATACCGTGCAGAGGATTATTGATCCGAGATTAAGAATCACAAGTTCGTCTGGAATCAAATGAGCACCGCCAAAGCCGCTCGCGCACGGCTATCCACGTTTCATGGGTCGCCAACGTTTGCAATCGGTATCTTCTTCACCAGCTTCATCTTCATTGTTGCCCTTGTTTCGTTGATCTGGTCCCCCTACAAACTAGATGACACCACGGGCAATCGCTTGGAGGGGCCAAATGCCACGCATCTGCTTGGTACAGATACGTTGGGGAGGGACCTTCTAAGTCAGCTCATGGTTGGCGCTCGAATCGCAATGAAAGTCGGTTTCGGGGCGACCGGTATTGCTCTAATTATTGGCTGTTTCCTTGGCCTACTCGCAGCTTTTTTCCCAGGCTGGATTGACGACACCTTGGCCTCGATATTTGACACTCTCATCGCCTTTCCCACTTTGCTGCTGGCCATGCTGATAATCGCGGCTGAGGGTGCTTCGCTATGGGCGGCGATCCTGGCAATCGGCATCGCAGCTTCTGCGATCGTTTCTCGAATAGTGCGCATTCTTACGAAGCGGATATTGGCACAGCAATATGTGGTGGCGGCTAAAACGTGCGGCACCAGTCGATGGGAGATTCTACGAGGCCACGTACTACCGAACTTATGGCCAACGCTGATCGTCAATCTCGCAATCATTTACGGCGTTGCCGTTCTCACCGAAGCTGGACTCTCCTACCTGGGACTCGGTGCACCACCACCCAGTTACTCATGGGGCAGACTCCTTCGCGAGGCGCAGTCGACAGTGCTTACGGCGCCACTTGGCGCAATTGCACCTGGGATCGCCATCATTCTTCTCGTTCTGGGAATGAATTTCGTAGCTGATGGCCTGCGTGAATTGTTCGATCCGACGCAGCGAGGAAACTCATGAGCTCTCTGCTTCGAGTCGAATCTCTGAGTGTCGCTAAGCGAGCCTCACACTCTCTTGACGCCACCGCTCAAGATGCTGATCAGTTGCTTCGGCAGGTAAGTTTCAACGTTGAGGACGGGGAGCGCGTCGGACTGATAGGCGAGTCTGGATCAGGTAAATCTCTGACCGCTCTTGCCATTATCGGTCTTCTTCCCGACTCGCTTTTGCAAAGCGGCAGTGTGAATTTTGCTGGTCGAGAAATCAGCAGTCTTTCCAATCGCGAACTACAGAAGCTTCGAGGCCGAGAAATCGCGGTCGTATTCCAGGAGCCAGCAACTGCGCTAGATCCGCTCATGAAGGTTGGGAAACAGGTAGCAGAGCCGATCAGGCGTCATTTTGGACTGCGCGGCTCGGACTTACGGCGCTCGGTGATTTCAGCCCTTGATGAGGTTCAGTTGGCCAACGCGCTACGGATAGCCGACTCCTATCCGCATGAAATTTCAGGTGGCGAGCGTCAGAGAGTGGCGATCGCAGCAGCCATCGCATGTAAGCCAAGGCTCCTGATTACCGACGAACCGACTACGGCATTAGATGTGACAGTTCAACGTGAGATTTTGAAATTGATCCAAAACTTGGTGACCGAGAGATCCATGTCGCTAGTTTTCATCACTCATGACCTAGCTGTTGTTGCGCAAGTCGTGGATCGCATCCTTGTGATGAGACGTGGGGAGATTGTTGAAAATCTGTCCGTACATCAGTTATCCAGTGCTCCCGCGCATCCCTATACCCAAGAGTTACTGAAAAGTGCTCGCCTTCTCGACTCAGCGCTGGGGGCATAGAAGTGAATCTGCTTGAGTTGAGGGACGCCACTTTTCTCTACGGTGGTACTCGAGGTTCTACTGAATCCACCGGTATTTCCTCGATCAATCTGGTAGTTCAGACGGGGCGAAACCTTGGTGTGATCGGTGAATCAGGAGCCGGAAAGTCGACCCTTCTCTCGTTGCTTCTTGGGTTGGCACAACCCTCTAGCGGCCGGGTGTTATTCCAAGACGAGCCTCTCGCGTTGGACAACCGGCGGCAAGTGGTCAAGTTTCGAACTGCGGTCCAGGCAGTCTTCCAAGACCCGTATGCATCCCTTGATCCGCGCCGGAAAATCAGCAGCATTGTCGCTGAACCAATTCGCTCTCTCGGGTTATTGACGGATAAAACCGAAACGAAGGAAAGAGTACGGGAATCACTGAAGGCAGTTGAGCTTGATGAGAACATCGCGAATAGATATCCACATGAGTTGTCTGGCGGTCAACGTCAGCGGGTGGCAATTGCCCGAGCGTTGGCCACTCATCCGAAGGTCCTAATAGCAGATGAACCCACTAGCGCACTCGATGTGACCACGCGGATCGAAGTAATTGAGTTGCTCAGGAAACTTGGTGTGGAGCGCGGCCTCACCATCGTCATGGTTTCGCACGATGTGAGTGTCGTGGCCTCTCTGTGCAAAGAAGTTGTCGTGCTCAGTCAAGGTAGAGTTGTTGAACACGGCGAGATTCCTGAGATCTTGACTAAGCCAAAGAATGAATACACTCAGAGATTAATCTCCGCAGTGCCTAGACTTCCGAGATAGTGATTCATGTCCATCAACCCCCGAACGGAGCGAGTTTCTAGTCATGACTGATTTGGGAACAGATTCAGCGCGAGCGAGTTTCGAAAAATGGCGCGACTGGCGAGCAGAGAGTTTGACTGGCCCGGTAGGAAATCTCGCCCTCCGTGAAACTCGGTGGCTTGCTGAAGCAGATGCTATATCTATCGAGGAGGCAGCGAAGTCTGAACCACCGTCGGTGACGGTGACGTCGGTGGCAGAAGTAAATCCGATTACCGGTTTGGCGGAGCAACAGCTTCGCTTCTGGGATGCGGAAGCAGAAGCTATAAAAAACTTCAAGGAAATCACGGCCTTTGACTACGATCCAGCTTGGGTGATTACCGGTATTTTTGAGAAAGCTCCAGAAGGACGCACTATTCCTTTTGAACACTTAAGGGACAACGGCTTAGAGCGCCAATTGGTCGTCCCAGGCGATATCCATGTTTCCATTCAAGGCAAGAAGTACAACTTGAGCGCCTTTGACGACGATGGCACTCTTCTTCTTGCATTTAGCGATCACACAAAGTTTTCAGTTGATCCGACCGAAAGGACATATGGCCCAGGGCGTTTCCTTTTTATAGATTGGGCTCCAGGATCCGACTCAAACCTAGGGGGCGAAGTCATCTTAGATTTCAATCGATCCTTCATCCCACCCTGTGGCTTCTCGGAGGCATACAACTGCCCACTTCCGCCTCCACAGAATCGAATTGACGCCGAAATCAGAGCTGGCGAAATCCAGATGATCACCTCGCTGCCAACAGATCATTCGCATAGGCTCTGAGCATGACGCTGGAGAAGCACCACGAGGTAGGCAAGAACTTAAGTTACGAAGCGCCAAAAGTGCTCTCACTTCTGGATCAACTATCACTCTGGAGCTCGCTAGGAATCACTCTCACAATCCCAGCAGCTGCGGTCTTTGTTCTTCACCCATACGGTGCGCCAACCCTCTCCTTTACTGCAGCGATTCTTGCAGTAGTCGTGGGGGTTGGTGCCGGCTCCATCGCACTAGGTGGCGCGGCGCGAATCGGCGCTTCGACGGGTGCGCCTTCGATGGTTCTGCTCCGCGGATTGTTTGGAAATCGCGGATCGCGTTTTCCTACGATTCTCAATCTCTTTCAATGCCTTGGCTGGACTGCAGTCGAAGTCCTTGTGATTGGGCATGCGGCGAAAGCGGTTGTGGGTGGCCCGCTAGCGCTTTGGATCATCGGCGCTGGCGCATTAGCAACGCTGATGGCAATTCGACCGCTTGGTTCGGTTCGGGTCCTGCGCCGATATGCCCTTATCGGTGCGACGATAGCAACGGCCTATCTCTTATTCGCAGTCGTTCGTCACGGTGTTCATGTGGGACATGGAAGTTGGAGCGGGTTCTGGTTGGCAGTTGATGTGGCTATTGCGCTGCCGATTTCTTGGGCGCCACTAGCGGCCGATTACTCACGTCACTCCAGAACTCCGCGTAAAGCTTTTGTGGGTACCTTCGTCGGGTTCTTCCTCGGGGCGGGAATTTACTTCGTTCTCGGCCTATTAGCGCTCGTAACCATTGTCGCCAGCCATCAGCAAGGCGACCCCTACGCCTTTAGTCAGGCTCTTTTAATTCTGCCCCTTGGTATTTTTGCGCTCCTAATTCTTGTTGTTGATGAGATTGACGAAGCGTTTGCCAATGTCTATTCGACCGTCGCCTCTATCCAGAATCTCCGCCCGCTCTGGGACCGTCGACGTCTTGCAACCGTGGTTGGAGTAATTTCTACCGGCGTCGCTCTATCTCTCAACGTTGTTGGCTACGAGTCGTTTCTCTTCGCGATCGGAGCTGTTTTCGTTCCGCTTTTTGCTGTTGTACTTGTCGATTGGTTTGTTGTTTCAAAGGGCAATTGGGATCTGAGTGAAACCTCGAAGTTGCGCGGTTGGACGCTCTTCCCTTGGGCATTGGGTTTTGTCGTTTACCAACTGATCAACCCAGGAAGCGCACCAATTTGGTCACAACTTTGGATCAATATCGATTCAGCCATCCATTTCACCCCGGCACCCTGGATGAGCGCATCAATTTTCTCGTTTCTCGTTGCAGCACTGCTCACTCTTGTAGTGGGACCTCTTGTAGATAGCAGAAGATGAGCCCGGTAGTAATAGCTCATCGCGGAGCCTCACACGACTATGCGGAACACACCTATGAGGCATATGTGGCGGCGGTTCAAGCCGGTGCTGATGGTTTCGAATGCGATGTTCGCCTGACCGCAGACAACATGCTTATCTGTTGGCACGATTCGGATCTCAATCGAACTAGTGATCGAAGCGGAAGTATTTCCCGGCTTACCTGGGCGGAGATCAGCCGAGCGAACGCTGGCTCCTGGCATTTTGCGCACCGAGACGCAAAACCCCTTCTTTTCGCAGAACTACTCGAGTTGGCGGTGAATGCCGGAAAGACAATTTCTATTGAGACAAAACATCCCGTACCCACTGGCGGTCGGGTGGAATATGCACTGGCTGAAGTTCTTAAGCCGTATTTACCGCTCTTGCCCAACGCACCTGCGCTGGCGCAATTTCGGATGATGTCTTTTTCAAGATTGGCAGTGCGGCGCTGGAAGGAGTTAGTGCCCAGTGTTCCAGCAGTTGCCTTGGTAGAGCGAGAGCCAACCAAATTTGAGACGCCAGTTGTTGGACCTGGGATCGAACTGATTCGCAAGGACCCGTCTCTAGTTGATCGACTGCATAAGCAAGGTCGAGAAGTGCATGTCTGGACGGTAGATGACCCGAAAGATGTCGCCCTCTGCCTAGAACTCAACGTTGATGCAATCATCACAAATAAGCCAGCCGAAGTTAGGCGGGAAATCTTTGGGGCTCTCGGCGACTAGAGTTGCCAGACATGACGGAGTACCCAGTAGTCGGCGGTCGTGAACCATGTCCATGCGGCTCCGGCCGGCGATACAAAGCCTGTCACGGCCGAGGGGCTTCCCGAGCAGCCCTAACTTTTGTGGCCCGCCCATTTGAAGGCTTGCCTGGGGAGTGCGACTGGGTCGCGATGCGAGAAATAGTTCCCTGCGCCCTGGCAGAGGTGACTTTGGCCGATGGCGGGCGCAAAGTTCTTGTCGCCACTGCTTTGCCCAATGCGATTGCCGCACTCCATCGAAAGGACGGCGTCATCCTCGTCGGCCTGCAAACGCCGACGGGTAGTGGCGATGCCAGCCGGGACGTCGCCGGAGCGATCCTGGCGGCACTCGATTCTGAGCCAGGTGATGCAATTGGTGCCGCCGATCCGCAGAACACTGTGCGGCTCCAAGAAATTCTTGATCTGACTTCACCCTTTGAGGTCGAGGTGGCCGATGGATTCAACTTCTGGTTTTCCAGTGACGAGGAGTTGTCTGAGGAAGCCGAGGAGAGCCTTAAAGAACTTGCCGAAGGCATGGTCGAGACGGTTCGGTTCAAGTCGCCGATCGGGGCGGCATACTGGTGCGATTTTCCAGACCGCTCCGTCGTTCGGTGGGTTCTTGATACCGATGAAGAGCGAGCCCTTGATGGGATCGCGCGCCTCAGCGTCGCGGGTTCGCTGACGATCGGTGACGGCTCTCGCTATCTAGGCGCATTCCGGGCAGATGGGTTGCTGGTTCCCGTCTGGGAAGTTGAGCGGGGAAAATCCGCCCGTACCTTTGAGATTCCGTTGACTGTGCTGCACCGCGACTTTGAGGCGGCCGTGACCAGCTCTAGAGCGCTTAGCAGCGACGAGCGTCGAGCTCGCGCTGGAATCGTCGGGCGCCAGCTCACGCTCAGGTAGTTAGAGAACACCAAAAAGTTTCAAGGATGTCAGTAAAGCAAGTAAGAGGCAGAGAGATCCGCCGATCTGGCGAACTAAGGTGACCGAAACGTAGGCGGTTAGGCGCTTCCCAACGATTACACCGAGGCCCGATACGGCGATCAGAGCAGCCCAGGAACCAACAAATACGCTGACCGGATCTTTGCCTTGGGCAACTAGGCCAGCCGAGAGAATCTGGGTGAGGTCGCCCCACTCGGCGGCGAAGATGATTCCGAAGGAGACTAAAGCCGACCGGTAGCCGGTAAGCACTGTAGTTACTTTGGCGGCAAACTCGGCCTCTTCCTTGGCCTCTTCGTCGGCTTCGTGCTTTGCTCCGCGCAGCAGGACAATCCCGCCAACTAGGAATGCCAAGCCAGTAATAGACAGAACAAGCTTCTCTGGCAGGAATTGGATTAGCCGTCCGGCCATTACCGCAATGACACACTGGATTCCAAAGGCTGCGCTTACCCCGAGCCAGACCATTCGGGCCGGAAAGCGGGTCGCGAGGACGATGGTGGCAATAAAGGTCTTGTCGGGCAATTCAATCGGAAAGATGAGTGCGAAGGTGGTTAGTGCTACAACCAGGTTCACCTCACCATCATCGCATAATGAGTAACCTTGTCTCCTACGAGTCGGCTAAAAGCGGACTCGTTCTTATCCTTAGGGCGGTAGAACGTGAACCTTTCGCAACAGGCGGCAAACTCCCTTGCCCTAGCGGGAACGATTGTTGGCTCAATTGCACTGCTTGCCGCCCTGGTCCTTTTTATCCGGATGGCTCGATTACACCGACGTTATTCGCTCCTGCAGGGCTCTGGAGAGATCGACGATTTCATTGGTTCAGTAGCTAGTCAGGTATCGGCGGTCGAAACTTTGCGGGCAGAGGTAGCAAATCTGCAAGACCGACTCGATCAGACCAGAGCCGACGTAGCGGATGCGCTGCGTCATGTTGCGGTAGTTCGCTACGACGCCTTTGGCGACATGGGCGGGCGGATGTCATTTTCGGCTGCACTGCTCGATGATTCTGGCGACGGCGTCGTGATTACGTCGATCAATGCACGCAGTGAAGCGAGAACCTACATCCGCGGAATCAAAGCCGGCCAATCTCCCTCTACGCCGCTTTCAACTGAGGAAGAGCAGGCAGTTCAACGCGCTTTGAAGGCAGGCTCTTCATGACCAGATACTCCTACCTTGGTCCAGCAGGTACCTTTGCGCAGGCCGCCTTAAATAGGCTTATGCAAGCAGAAGATGTTGGGATTCCATATGCCAATGTAACGGCTGCGTTGAACGCAGTGCGCAGCGGCGAAGTCGAATCGGCACTAGTTCCCATTGAGAATTCTGTAGAAGGCGTTGTTGCTCGAACTCTCGACGAGTTGGCGATCGGTGACCCGCTTGTGATCACCGCCGAAACGACTTTACCGGTGACTTTTGTTCTGATGGCTAAAGAGTTTGTTGCCCTAGATTCCATCACTCGCGTCTCTAGTCATCCGCATGCGGAGGCACAGTGTCGTCATTTCATTGCGGCCCAACTCCCGCATGCTGAAGTGATACTTACTTCCTCTACCGCCCAGGCAGCCTCTGAAGTTGCTCAGTCAGATTCTCTGCAGGACGCGGCAATTGCCGCTGCAGTCGCGGCCGAGAACTACGGATTAAAGATTTTGGCCAGTGAGATTGGTGATAACGACGATGCAGTAACTCGATTCGTTGTTGTTTCTAAGCCTGGAAAATTGCCGGACCCAACTGGTCATGACCGTACCTCCCTGGCGGTATTCATCGGAGCGGATCACGCCGGGGCATTGCTTGAGATCCTCACCGAGCTCGCCGTCCGCGGGGTCAACCTTACTTTCATCCAGTCGCGTCCCACTGGACGCGAACTTGGCCACTATCACTTCGTAATGGATGCCGAAGGACATGTAGTAGACGCTCGTGTTGGTGATGCACTCAGTGCACTGAAGCGAATCTGTGAAGATGTTCGCTTTCTTGGTTCTTATCCGCGAGCCGATCGCCTTCCGCCGACCAATCATCAGACGACTTCGGATGCTAACTTCTTAACGTCCAGCCATTGGGTCGAAGAGTTACGTAACGGACTAGCGACTTGATGAGTGCGGTAGATACGGTTACGGCACGTCGCCTTGCCAGATCGATACTTGAGGCCCGCAAAGAGGGACGCGCTCTGCGGCCACTGACAAACACTCACCTGCTGACCCGAGCCGATGCTTTGAAGATCCAAGACGCCCTTCTTGACTTGAGGGTGGGGTTGGGCGAAGTGCTCATCGGTTGGTACCTCGACGAAACAGGTGAAGTTGCTCCACTTACCGATCGAATGGTTTTACCGGCGCAGCCAATTGGGCTAGTCGAGCCCAGGCGCGTCGACGGAGTGGCGATCCGCGAAGGTGCAGTTGTTTCGGCGGAAATCATTATTGACCGGGTGGTAAAGGGTGCGCTGCCGGAAGATTTTCTCGCACATGGGTGCGGCTTGGCTGGCGTGATTCTCGGCGAGCCTATTGTCTTTGACGCTGGAGATGGGTTGGTTGAAGTTGCGGCGGCGCTAAAGGCGCGAAACCGCGAGCTGCTTTCCTCCGATCTTGTTATTCGCCTCCGTTAGGCGGGCTTAGATAGGCTTGATGCGTGATTGATTTAAAGGCTCTACGCGAAAACCCTGAGTTGGTGCGCGCTTCGCAGCGAGACCGCGGCGAAGATGCTGGCATAGTGGATCAAGTTCTCGCTGCGGACGAAACCCGCCGAGTTTTGATCAGTGAGTTTGAGAGCCTCCGTGCGGAGCAGAACGTGCTATCCAAGAAAGTCGGAAGTGCAACACCAGCCGAGCGCCCGGCCCTGCTTGAGAGCGCAAAGGATCTGGCCAATAGAGTTAAGCGAGCTGACGCCAAGCGCGCCGACGCTGAAACGGTCCTGCATGAGGCGACTCTCCAACTGTCGAACATTGTTGAACCTGGGGTGCCAGTCGGTGGCGAGGAGAACTTCAAAGTCATTGAGCATGTCGGAACGCCTAGGGATTTTGCGGCCGAAGGATTCACTCCGCTTGACCATGTCGAGTTGGGGAAAGTTCTTGGCGCGATTGATACGGAGCGTGGTGCGAAGGTCTCTGGCGCTCGCTTTTATTACTTGACTGGCAATGGGGCGCTACTGGAGTTTGCACTCATCAACTTGGCAATGGCCCAAGCAGTGGCGCACGGGTTCAGCCCGGTAATAACGCCAGCGCTCGTTAAGCCAGCCGCCATGGAGGGAACCGGCTTTCTAGGCCAGGCTGCCGAGAACGTGTTTCATCTCGAAGAAGATGATTTCTATCTGGTTGGTACCAGCGAAGTTCCGTTGGCTGCCTATCACATGGACGAAATTCTTGATGGCGTTAGTTTGCCGCTGCGCTACGCCGGGTTCTCTTCCTGCTTCAGGCGGGAAGCAGGGTCATATGGCAGAGATACTCGAGGGATTTGGCGTGTCCACCAGTTCGACAAAGTCGAAATGTTCTCATTCTGCCCACCCGAACAAGCGCAGGAGGAGCACCGCAGAATTCTTGAATGGGAGAAGGAATTCTTGAATGCAATTGAAGTCCCTTATCGGGTAATTGACGTGGCCTCCGGTGATCTTGGATCGAGCGCAGTACGTAAGTTTGACTGCGAGGCATGGATCCCATCACAAAATTCTTACAAGGAAGTAACAAGCACTTCCAACTGCACGGAATTTCAGGCGCGCCGGCTAAACATCCGCATGCGTGACAGTGAAGGAACAAAGCCAGTGGCAACCTTGAACGGAACATTGTGCGCAATGACACGAACAATTGTTGCCATCTTTGAAAATCACCAACAGGCGGACGGATCTGTAAACATTCCGCTCGCACTGCGCCCATATCTAGGCGGTCGCGAGAAGTTTCTGCCGGTGAACGCGTGAGTTTGGCACAGCCGAGGCTTATCGCAACCGATTTAGACGGCACCATTGTTCCTTTCGATGCGAGCATTTCGTCTCGCACCGTAAATGCGATTGTTGGCGCCCTTGAAAAAGGGGCGATCGTCTATTTCGTTACTGGGCGACCTCCTCGTTGGTTAGGTGATATCACCGATGCTTTCGGTCCGCTGGGCGTGCCAATAACCATCTGCGGAAACGGTGCTCTGGTCTTTGACGTGACAAACAATTGCACCCTTTTCGAAAACTTCCTCCAGCCCGAAGTTGCGCTTGAAGTGGTCAAGCGGCTTAGAGCGCACATTGTTGATGCCGCTTTCGCTTGTGAGTTCGGTGACGAGTTTCGTCGAGAAGTGAATTATCACGCCAGGTGGGACTTGAACATGGACCCCGATGGAGTCGAGGCGATCGAGAAAGTCATCGATCGGCCTTGTATCAAGTTGCTAGCCCGGTGTACGAGCGGGAGCCTCTCATCGGATGCCATGCTTGAAATTGCGATGGCAGAAATCGCCGATCTGGTGGAAGTTACTCACTCGAACCCAGAGGATTCCCTTCTCGAAATTTCAGCCCTCGGCGTTAACAAAGGAAGCACTCTGGCGCGCATGGCTGCAAGTCATGGGCTGAACGCTGCAGATTGCATCGCGTTTGGCGATCAACCAAACGATGTATCAATGTTGAATTGGGCTGGCCGATCTTGGGCCATGGGTTCCGCCCATCGCGATGCGAAATTGGCCGCAAACTTCATCGCAGCCGATTGCAACGATGATGGAGTAGCAGCGGTGCTAGAAGAACTGTTCGATCTCGATCGCAGGGACGATTAGCAATGAAGATCGGTGTCGTAATTCTCCCCGATCAGCGCTGGGAAACAGCCGCGAAAATGTGGAAGGAGTGCGAGGGCCTTGGGTTCGCGCACGCTTGGACTTACGATCACTTAACTTGGCGTGACCTACGAGACGGGCCCTGGTTTAGCGCGGTGCCGACCTTGGCCGCCGCATCGCTGGCAACTTCCACCATCAGACTAGGAACGCTTGTGGCAAGCCCGAATTTTCGTCACCCCGTTACCTTTGCAAAGGAATTGATGAGTCTTGATGACATCAGTAATGGCCGAATCACGCTTGGCATCGGTGCGGGCGGTTCGGGCTGGGATGCCACCGCCCTTGGGCAGGAACCGTGGACAGCGGAAGAGCGAGCCGCACGCTTTGCCGAGTTTGTCCAACAGCTTGATGTACTTCTGACTGAACCTGTGGTCGATTCACTAACCGGGAAATTCTATTCGGCCAGAGATGCACGTTCGTTCCCTGGCTGCCTCCAGCAGCCGCGACTTCCATTTGCAATTGCCGCCACCGGGCCGAAAGGAATCGCAGTTGCCGTGGAGTTCGGTCAGGCGTGGGTAACATATGGGGATCCTAAATCGGCATCGACCAGCGACGAAGTCTCTGCACTCGGGACCGCACGCGATCAGATCGAGAAGGTGCGCGAAGAATGCGGTAGGCAGAACCGAGACTTCGATTCGTTATCGAAAATTTACGTAGCGGGCTCTACTAAGGAGCCTTGGCTCAGCAGCGTTACAGACTTTCGTCGGCTCCGTGACAACTATGAGCAACTCGGGTTCACTGACGTCGTCATCCATCGCCCGCGCCCGATCGAGCCGTACCAAGCGGATGTTGGTGTTTATTACCAGATTGCAGAATTGAATTAGAGATACGGGCTGCCTGCCTTCGCGTGCACGCCGTCATCTACAGCCCTAGTGTTCATTCTGCGAATTCTTCATGGCCTTTTCATCAGATTCCGATCGTATTCGCATTGTGACGCTGCCGCGCCTGCAGACTGGCGGCGCCACATCTGTTTTCCGTAGCTCATCGCTCCGGGTTCTGAGTCAGCCAACAAATCCATATCGATACGGAAGGGCTTAATGATCATCCTTAATTCTCTAAGGCGAGTTTAGATGTGTTCGGCTCATATCCAGGCCTAGATTGCCGGATGGCTTGGAACTATCGGAAGCATTTTCAAGAGTGTGATGTTTTCGACTGGATCAAGCAATGAATGCTGCACACAAGCGGGAATAAGGCGACCAATTTCTGGGTGGCTCATCGTGTACATGCATGCCCCGAGGCGCTCCTGAACCTCTCTGATCTCAGGATCAGTGCTGGTAATTCCCCTCTCCATAAGGTTCCAGGCTGGTTTCACGTCTGCCGCGTCCATGAACTTGTGCACGACGAAGGTTTTGAAGGCGATTTTTCGACTGAACGCGGCGCGGATAATAAGAGGCATTCCTCCAGCGCGCTTTGCGATGCGTCGTGCGAGTGCGATGAAGGAAGGAATATCCCTTGGGTGGACAAGAAGTGCCCTTACGATCTTGACTCCGAGAATCTTCTTCGGTGTATCACCAAAAATCATTCCGGCGAAGTGATCGAAGAAACGATCGCGCACACTTAGATCCGCTGGATTGTTCGGGTCGAGCAAAGGTGCGAAGTGACCGTCAACGCGTATCATGACCGCCGATCGGTTACAGCGTGGGTCGCCGAATTGTGCGGTCTGCCAGGGAAGTTTCTGCCCTACTCCTTCCTCAATTTGACTCCAGACCGAATCAATTGTGACCGCTTTGAAATCCTCCTTCCAGCGACGGTCATCGCCGACGAACGCAGCAGGTTGGAACGACAACATGTCGAAGGGCATTTCTGAAACAGCACGGGTAACCTCACTAACTTGGTTGAGATTGGTGGGCGTTACGGTCATGTTGTGGGCAAGATAAGAGTCGACTCCGTGATCCTGTTTGAGATCTGTAAACATGGCAGTGAATTTCTCACGGAAAGGATTAAGTTCTGCCTCGGTTTGTGGTCTAACCACACCTCGTCTACCGCGCATTAGGGAATCGAAGTGCGCTGCGAACGAAATTCTGCTGAAGCGCGGTGTCCCACTTTCATTTAGCACTACGTCAAGTAGATACGCATAGTCGAAGTCACCGTGTGTCATCGACATCGGTTCTCGACCGTTTGCTCGCATTGCGAGTAGGGCAGCCGCATGATCACGCGCAGGCAGCAAACTCACCTCACCGCCGATGAGTTGAGCATGCGCCCGAGGGCCGCGGATGCTTCGTAGGTATTGCAGCTGTTCAGTTACCCGCTTCACCGTGTGGTTACCATCAATAGGCACTTTGTTCGCATCGGCCGAGTGGTAACACGGGGAACAAGTTAGATTGCACTTGGGAAATACTCCGTGCGTACCTTCGCATCCGAGCGCAACTCTGCCCAACATCTGGTTTGCGGTTTTGACGTGTTCAGGCAACTCTGCCCAGCGTTTATCAAGCGCCACGCGAGTCTCGGGATGAATCGGCCGAGTTAGCAATTCGAATTCGCGAAATTTGGAAACGATCTTCATATTGACATGTCCGCTTTGCTTTTCATACTTACAAATCTGGACATCTGTCGTGCGTGATCTCACTTCAAGTTGCACCGAGTCATCACCGAGACTGGAGGTCATATAAGCGTAACCCGCTGCGCCCCGTCGATCTTCCCGGTGGCGAAGCCCTTTAGATTGCTAGAGGCTCGCTTGCTCCGGTAGGGCCTGCCACTTGAGGGAAGACCTCCCGAAATAGGTAAAAGGAATCTTTACGGCAGCCGACATAGGTCATCTCTCCCATAACGCTTGGGCTAATCCAGCCTAGGGGAGGTCTGAAAAGCCGGTAAGGCAACGAGGAGACCCGATCGCGCCCGTGTACTAATCCCGTACGGCCAGAAATATTCGACAGATAGAAATGAGCATTTCGAGGAATGATTAGAAAGCGATGAGGGTTAACTTCTTGGAAGATGCAGTTTCGATCAATAAAGAGAGCGACCTTCATGAATGTAGAACACGGACATCTAACGACTTTAAACTTGCTGACTACTGACACTGCTCCAGTCGGGAGCAGGGCGATATTGGAATCCACAGAGGCCAAGTTAGGTATGGTGCCGAATCTATACGCGGAAATGGCCCATTCACCTGGACTTTTTGGTACCTACCGCCTCGGTTACGATTCATTCCGCGGTGACTCTGGATTTGATGCAACCGAACAGGAGATTGTATTATTAGCGATTAGCCGTTTCCATGTGTGCACATATTGTGTGGCAGTACATAGCGTTGTGGCAGATCGAAATAAGGTCCCAGTGGAATTCACTGACGCGATTAGGTCGGGAAAGCCAATACCTGATCCAAAATTGCAGGTGCTGAATGCATTCACTACCGCGATGCTTGCGACACGTGGACGCCCATCGTCGTTTGATCTCGAACAATTCGTTGCAGCCGGTTACAGCGAGAAGAAAGTACTTGAAATTATCTTGGCAATTGCGGTAAAGACCATTAGCAACTACACAAATCATGTTTTCGACACTCCACTAGATGCGGGTTTCTCACACCGAGCCTGGACTCCAACAGAGGCCAACTAAAGGTTCTCCAATTCAGTTCCCGGCGCGGCCCGTCGGACGGGTGGCGTCATTTTGTTACTTGTGCGATTACAAACGAATTGCGCCGGCAAATGGCATTGAACGGACTGAATCAACTTGGACATTGCGACCAGGGTGTGGGGCATCGAGTATCAGGCCGTGGCCCAGGTAGATACCGACATGGCTAACATCCCTATAGAAGAAAACTAAATCGCCGGGCAATAAGGATGTGAAAGAAACCTTTCGACCGTAATGAATCTGTTCTTGTGATGAGTGCGGCAGCGAGACGCCCGCACGTGCGAAGGCAACCATGGTTAAACCAGAACAATCCCAGCGCGCCATTCCAGCTGCGCCAAAGAGGTATGGCTTACCAACTTGTTGGAGGGCGAAGCGAAGCGCAATACCGGCCCGCCCGGAAACGGTATTCGCTAATTTCGATGATGCCTGCGACGTCTTTCGATCGGAAGCATTCCGTGCAACCTGAGCTGCTAGGTAGCGCTTGCGATCAGCGCCTTTCAAGGAATTCAATATCTTTTGAGCCGATGCGAGTTTGGCTTGTGCTAGAGCGGCTGATGTTGCTAATTCTCGTTGCGCGACTTGGACTTGCTTAACTCGATCGCCAACGATCAGCGAAGTCTGGTGGAATCGCTGCTCTGCAGAGGCATAGCGACGAAGTTCAATAACTTGCGATCGAGTTACTGCTTCTAGTTGCCCGGCGCTTGCCAGATACTCCGACGGGTTTTGAGCAAATAGGAGTTGCATCCCATTGCTGAGCCCACCGTTCTTGTAGGCGTTTGCTGCAAGTAAGCCAAGGCTCTTTCTCAACGCAATCAAACCAGCGCCTTCGCGAGCCTGTTGGTGTTGTACGCCGGACAGATTGCGCTGAAGCACAGAGAGACGCACTTTTGCACCATTAGCGGCTTCTGCGGCGGATGCCGCCTGGATCTGTAACTGATCCACTTGATGTTGTACGACGAGTAGCGATTCGTTCTGAGTTGCCTCTGCGTTCGGAGAGAGCAGTAGTTGCGAAACACTAGCCATCAGGAGGATTGGAAAAACGAACTTTGCCCGGCGCCCATGCTTACTCATATTTATATCAATCCTTCGAAAGAGAACCAAGTTCCTGTTATCAGCGATCGCACCTGTAGACGCGGTGCCGCATATATCACTCGTCTTCAGGTGCGATCGGTCACGGGAATGATCAACAGAGGCTATTGCGCTACCTTGCGCCAGATTTGGATGGCTGTGACAACTTTGCGGCAACGATGATCCCGAGCACCATGCCAAAGATGATGTGTTCAACGGTGAAATGTCCCCAGCCAACGATATTTGCCATATCAGAAATTGGCTTGCCGCCACCGAACAGATGTGAGGCGATTGGGAGCCCGATAAAGCCATTAACTACGAGGACGAGAAGTCCGAACATCGTTCCGGCGACAACTGTTACTGCTCGCGATGCGTGAACCTGGGCAATGGCGACCCCAAAAATTGCACCAGTGATGGCACCCGTCATCATGTGCACAATTGCCCCAACCACTGCTGGTCCTAGCGCGAAGTAGCCGCTATTTCCGTGCATGGCTTGGGTCATGGAAGTCATCATTGCATTTGGCGAAATGAAGGTTGAGCCTATGTGGTAGAGAGGTGTGAAGAATCCGGTGTGCTTAACTGAACCGCTGATAATCATCGCGTACATCGCCATGGCAAGCGAACCTATAACGCCACCGAAAGCACCGACCGCAATTGCGCGGTTTATCGAAACAGTCTGACTTCTTTCTGATGTGGACATGGGCGAGGCTCCTTTAACTCCGACGGGAGCCGCACTTGCGGCTCATATCGGAAACACAGTGTCCCGGCCAAGTCATTCCATCCGCATCCGGGCATCTTGCGCCGGATCGGGAGTGGCACAGCAAGACTTGGCTTTGATCCGACCCGTCAATCCACCCACCAGCATGACAATCATGAACAGGACCACCAACCCACCGGTCACGTAACGCATCAGCACTCCAATCTTGACCTATAGTCCAAGCTGCCTTTATCCAGGAACACGTCTTGAGGTCAGTTCAATTCCCCCAACGCAGTAATTGGTGCTGAATTCTTAGGAACCGAACCCGCTTCCGCGGACATGCTGCCCTGCCAAATTCTGCAAGGTAATCAGTCAACCACTCTTGTCCGATGGGCTAGTTTTCGAAGGGCGCTGACACTCGGCTATGGGGGTCGCTTAATTGGCACGTGACCGGCGAAGTATCGGAACGTGGTGGACGCCCATCGCCGGTTGCACCTCGGGTTTAAGTTGTCGGTGGGGTGGTTTCGATGATCCGACAGACCACAGCATCCTCGCCGTCGCGCTGGCTCTCCCGGGCGCTGCGCCTTGCACCGGTCAGCGACCGGCGGAGTTGACGTAGATCGGTTAGGGTGCGGTCGATCTGGGCGATGTGGGTGTCGAGGAGTTGAATGACCTGGACGCAGGGCTTCGCACCGTGGCGCTGCAGGTCCAGGACATCCTTGATCTCGCTGAGAGTGAAGCCAAGTGCCTTGGCTTGGCGGACGAATCGCAGTACGCCCAGGTCGTTGTCGGTGAAGATCCGATAGCCGGCCTCTGTGCGCTCAGCGGCCGGCAGCAAGCCCTTCGACTCCCAGAGCCGTACCGCCTTCGCGCTCACCCCCGCGGTTTTAGCCGCGGTGCCTACGGTCATCCCCATGCCGGTCTCCTTCCTGGTAGTTCCTGCCCGCTTGACCTTACCCCACGAGCAAGGTTTTAGAGTGCCCATAGAACGAAACAACCGCAAGTCAAGCATTAGTGGAGGCTTCTGATGGAGACGTTGGTGTTGCAGGTAGAGCGCATGTCGTGCACTGGGTGCGAGCAACGGATCGGAACCGTCCTGCGCCGGGTGGAGGGGGTGCGGGAGGTGGTTGCTGATCACACCACCGGTCGGGTGGAGGTGCGGGTCGGCCCGGAACTGGCCGAGCGGAGTGTGCTGGCCGGGCGGATCATTGCGGCTGGCTATGCGGTGGTCGAGGACGTGGCGCGATGAATTCCTCGACGGAAGAACGCCCACAGTTTTGGGCACCCGAGCCGAGCAGCACGCCTGGTCATCAGCGGATCCGGGCCCGCATCGCGGGCCTGCATTGTTCACTGTGCACTGGCACCATTGAGAAGGCGCTGGGTCGGATGGATGGGGTGGGCGCCGTGTCTGTGAATCTCACCCATGAGCAGGCTCTGGTCGACTACGACCCGGCTCGCGTCTCCCCGGAGAGGATCCTCGGGACGTTGCGCGACGTGAGCTATGACTTGTATGACCCACGCAAGTTGCGCCCGTTTGAGGAGGAGGAAGCCGACCTGGTCCGCGAGGGCGGCCGATTGTTGGCTGCCATGGCGGTGAGTTTGACGGCGGTCGGCCTGATCGCCACCGTATCGGGGATATTCTCGGTGCTGGTGCCGGCCTCGGTGGTCGTGCTGATGGTGCCCTTGGCCTATACGCTGTTGCGCCCGACCGGTACTGGCAAGGCACTGCTTGGAGCGACGGGCATCGTTGCACCCGGCGTTGTCGCACTCTTGCTGCGGGCCACTGGCGTGCTTACCGAACCGGTGATCGGGTGGTTGGCCGGACTGCTCGCGGTCACCGTGCCAGTTGCGGTGGCACCGCACATTCTGCGCATGGCGTATCAATCGGCACGCCGAGGGATCCTCAATCAGCACGTGCTGGTCGAAGTGGGCGCCTTTGCTGGCATTGCCGGCGGCATCATCGGGCTGACCAACCTTCTACCCGACTATCCAACCGCGGCGTTCTTCACTGTGTCGGTGCTAGTGGCCAACTACCATATTTTCTCCGAATGGTTGTCGCTGTTGGTTAAGACCCGCAGCAGTCAGTCGATCAAGAAGTTGCTGGACCTGCAACCGGATCTGGCCCGACTAACGGGGGATGACGGTACTGAGTCTGAGGTGCTCGTCGAACAGATCGTCGTCGGCCAGTTGGTGCGGGTGCGGCCCGGGGAAAGGATCCCGCTGGATGGGCGAATCCGAGCAGGGCACTCCGCGGTCGACCTTGCCCTGCTCACCGGAGAACCGATCCCGGCCGATCGAGGCCCAGGCGATGACGTCGTTGGAGGTGCGATCAACGGCACTGGCAGTCTGCTGATCGAGGTCACCGCGACTGGGGCTGAAGGGTTCTTGGCCCAGGTTGTACGTCACGTCGAGGATGCCCGGGCGCTCAAGCCGGGCATCCTGCACTTGGTCGACAAGGTGCTGCGGGTCTACTCCCCGGCCATCCTCATCATCTCTGGGTTGGCGTTGCTCGGCTGGCTGGGCGGCAGTTGGGCACTGGTCGGGGAACCGGATGTGCGTCGCGCGGTGTTCGCCGCATTGAGTGTGATCGTGATGGGCTACCCCTGCGCCGTGGGTATCGCCGCACCGCTGGCAATCGTGCGTGGAACCGGGATGGCCGCCGACCTCGGCATCGTGATGCGCACTGGAGAGGCGTTCCAAACCTTCCGTCAGGTACGCCGGATAGTGCTGGACAAGACCGGTACCCTCACGGTCGGCCGACCCACCGTCCGTGGCGTCGAGGCTGTCCACGGCGACGGAGACGAGGTGCTCGCTCTGGCCGCGGCGGTCGAGAACAACTCGGAACACCCCCTAGCCCGCGCGGTCGTCAACGCTGCTCGACAACGCGACCTCCCCGTGAGCGTCGTCGAAGATTTCGAGTCGGTCACTGGTTCTGGGGTCCGCGCCAACGTGGCCGGAGAACAGGTACTGGTCGGCCAACCCAGATTCCTGACCGAAGCCGGCATCAACCTGTCGGTCCTGGCCGCGCGCATCGACGAGTGGGAGGCCTTCGGGCACACCGTGATTGTTGTGGGCACCGATCGGAGAGCGCTGGGGGCGATCGCGCTGGGAGACGAGCTCCGCGCAGATGCCAAGCAAGCCATCGCCGCGATGCGCGCAGCCGGCCTAGACCCAGTGCTGGTCACCGGGGATAACGAACGAGCCGCCCGCCGCATCGCCGAACAGTTGGGCATCACCGACGTCCGCGCCGGGGTACGCCCGGAGGGCAAAGCCGCGATCGTCCGCGAACTACAGGCCAACGGAACAAGAGTGGCCATGGTCGGCGACGGTATCAACGATGCCCCCGCCCTGATGCAGGCCGACGTCGGGATCGCCGCCGGTGGCGGCACTGACATTGCAGTCGAATCCGCCGACATCGTGCTGCTGCGCAACGAGGTCGGCGCGGTCATGGATGCCCGCGACATCAGCGACCGCGCCTACCGGCGTACCCGTGTCAATGTGGGCTTGGCCTTCACGTTCAACGGCGTTGGGGTGCCGTTGGCCGCTACCGGCCTGGTCTACCCGGTGTGGGCGATGGTCGCCATGGCTGCCTCTGTCACCGCGATTTTCATCAACTCGATCGGCACCCGACCCTCCCTGTTGTTCCAGGCGATCGGCAGCGTGGGCCGGCCGGAACCGGCCGGGTGAAAACTGCCCAGACCGGAAACGGTCGTGCGCCCGTCCCAGAATTGCCGGTTAACGCATTGGTGGTATTCATCGGAGGAGATGTCGCGGAGCACGCCTCCTCTTCCGCAGCCGCACCGAGCGTGCTGGCGGTGATCAGGAACGGCAAATCTTCGGGTACCCGCAAACCCGGTCGTATGGTTACGGATACGCAGCCGGATCGCGAATCCTGGCCCACACTTAGGCGACTCCGCGTCCTAGTAGGTTTGGCATCCCCGATAAGAGGAGCCCGCCGTGAGCATTGAACCGATAGTGATCGTCTTCGACGTTAACGAAACCCTCTCCGATATGTCGCCGATGGCCGGCCGGTTCGCCGACGTCGGGGTGCCCGAACTTATGGCCAAAATCTGGTTCGCCGGGTTGCTGCGGGATGGCTTTGCCCTCACTGCTGCCGGAAGTAGTGAGAAATTCTCGGTGATCGCCGCAGAATCACTTCACGAAACCCTGACTGGGTTCCCGTTGAACCGCAGCATCGAAGAAGCCGTCGATCACATCACGCACGGGTTCGCGAGTCTCGGCCTGCACCCGGATGTCGTCGGCGCGGTCCGCGCTCTCAAAGCCTCCGGGTTCCGGCTGGCCACTCTCAGCAACGGACCCACACAGGTGGCGGAGAAGTTATTTCGAGCGACCGGCATCCGGGAAGAATTCGAAATGCTCCTCTCCGTCGAGGACGCGCCTGGCTGGAAACCATCGAGAGCAGCCTACGAATACGCGGCGAATGCCTGCGGGGTGGAACCCGACCGGATGCTACTCGCAGCCGTGCACCCCTGGGATATCCATGGAGCCGTTCGTGCCGGACTACGCACCGCCTGGATTAACCGTACGGGCGACTCCTATCCGAGATATTTCAACGCACCCGACATCACCATCCTGGACCTGGAGGGACTCGCGTCGATTCTGACCACGGATGCAGGGCACCCGGCCTGACCAGGTTGCTCAAGGCAACTCGGATAGGAAGATCCCGTGGTGTTGAGGGCTTGGGGCCGCTGGCGTCTTAGTCTGAATCATCACGGCTAAGAGTCAACTAAGCCAATCTGCAGCAGTTCCATTTGTTGCTTCGCGCCGACTGCAAGTCCGTAAAGACCCGGAGCCGGCACGAGCAACGGCCCCTTAGAAGTTCAAGACCTGATAGCCGTCAACAAGGAGTTTGCGGACGCTTGCTTCGCCTTTGTAGTCAGTCAAAAGTGGCCAACCATGTTCCTTGATAGCGTCGGTTACTTTGTGCGAGTTGGCACAGAAGCCACAGGCTCCCTGAACGCGGTCGGAGAGCGCTTCGAGTATTGGGTGCATTGGGTTTTTCGAATCGGAGATTGCGGCTAGCGACTCGACGCCGGATCCGTCAAAGAGCAGAACGATGTCGTCACCTGCTTCGTGCAACTCCAAAGCAGTCTTGAGTCCACGGTAGACGCGCGAACCGTCTCCTGAGAGGGGTTCGTAGATGACAACAGCAACTTTCAACGGTGATGACATGTAGCTCCTTAACGAGTAGAACGGTCTGTCTGCTCATAGTAGACAGACCGTTCTGGTAAAGTCAACTCATGATTCATACTAAAGTTCCACAGCCAGCACGGCAGCGACTCATCGACTCCGCCGACCGTCTGTTCTACTCACAGGGGATCCAAGCAACGGGAGTGGATCAGGTGATAGCGGAAGCCCAAGTCGCGAAGGCGACCTTATATAGCAACTTTCCCGGCAAAGACGCACTTATTGCTGCCTACCTCGAGCAGCGTCTTGAAAGTTGGATCGTTTCCGTGCGCGCGGTTGACGATGCAACCCTCCCAACATTCGAACGTGTCGACCGGCTATTCGCCCTGCTGGAGCGGGGCGTCCGTTCACCAGATTTCAAAGGATGCCCGTTCACCAACGCAGTCGTGGAGCGTCCAACCATTGCGACGGTGCGTGAAGTCGTGCGTCGATACCGCGGCGTACTTACTGAGCACATCGCCACAATTTCGGGCTTGAAGATAAGTGACCCTCGAGTCACCCGTCTTGCCATTATTTATGACGGCGCGCTCGCGGCCGCAAAAAGCGCCCAAGATTGGGAAGCCGTAGAAGAAGCTCGACGATTCGCTATCGACGTGGTTACCAAGGGGCCGAACCGACCTCGTTAGATCAGCGTCGTCAGAACGGTGAACATCATCCGATTTTCCGGAACGGGCGGTAAGCGTTTGAAACGGATGCTCGATAACTGATTTCAATTTATAATACTGACGTTGATACTTGGGGTCTTTGAACCTTAGGAATTCTCATGAGCGCATCTGCACTGCGAGGACTTTTCCCAACTCGACCCCCCACTGGTCAAAGGAGTCGATGCCCCAGATTGTTCCCTGGCTGAAGACGGAGTGTTCGTAGAGTGCGATGAATGGGCCCACCAGCCACGGTGTCGACGTCCCGGCCAGCCACACATTTGTCGGTCAAATGCCTCCCATGACGCGGTGCGCGACGACGTGCGGGGGTGTTCCCTCGCCAAGCACCTCAACTTCGGTCTTGCTAAATGCGAGCGCCAGAGCCTGAGCGAGACCCGATTAAGTCGACGAAAATGATCATCGTCCCTTGTTGGACTTTTTGGTAGAAGAGGTGCTGACCATTCGCTTCTGGTTCTCCCCGGTAGATCGCCCCCTGGGATAATCGACGGTTACGCCATCAAGGGACACATGCTTGCCGTTTGACTCCATGGTGAATTGTTCGGGGTCAATCGCGAGCATCGTCGACAAACCAATTGCAGAGTCCATCGAGTATCGATCGATCGCTCGGTCCCGGAATTGGAACATGTTCGCGGTGTCGATGCCGACCAGTACCGTGCTGAGTGAGCGTTGGTCAACGTCGCCAGTGGTAGCGCAACGCCTCGAAGACCATTACTGAACCGAGATCCGATCTGCCGATGCCAATGTTGGTGGCCTTTTTGATCGGTTTACCGGTGTGGCCTTCCACGCTCCCGATCGAACCCGATTGACCAAGCCGGTCATCCGGTCCAGGGCGGTGTGCACCTCTTGAATGAAATCGCCACCTCGACCACCAGCGAAGTGTGTCCCGAGAGCCTTCCAGGCCGCGAGTTGCATCCTTGAGGCTCTCATGATTCCTGCCCTGGTGACTTGATTTGGGTAGAGGCATCACCCAAACAGGCAAGCACTGTCTGAATCACTCGGGCTGTTTCTCTTGGGTCTCGGACGAGTATGGAATCGACGCCAGCATCCTGGGCTGGGTAATTATTTCCGCCTGGGAATATTGCATCGTCGGCAAAGAGCATGTCCGGTATTGAGATATTTAGATGATCCCGAAGTTTGCCAATAGAAGTGGTGCCGCCCATGTTGATTGCGAATTCGTGAATAAGCGGTTTCAGGATTGCCACTATCTTCTTTCTCTTGGCAAAATCCGGATCCAACTGTTGCTGTCGCTCCTTTTTGCTTAAGTCTTCGGAGTAGACCTTCGGCCAATGCCCAACGTATTGATGAAACTGAGTTCCGCATGTTGGGAGCAGCGAGAAGTCTGCGAGCCGCACATCAATCGGGAGGTTGGCTAAAAGTTGCTCTTGAAACTGTGACCAGGTGCCACCTGATATAACGGCGACCTTCACCTCGCCCATCAGGTCGTGAAGCAGTTCTGCCATGTCGCTACCTAGGGACGACTTAATCGCAGCAAGTGTCCCATTCAAATCGGAAACAAAAAGTTTCTTCATGACGTCTTGTCTCTAACTGCTAGCGGATCGTCACGCCAGGGAAGAATCCGGCGAGTGAATACCTTCCCTATTCCAAGCTAACGACGCGTGCGAAACCTGGAAATTTAATTGGCGGATTCAGCTCCTCAGTCACACATGAAACTCTCAAGGGTTCGTTCGCATCACGTGAAGTAGTTGGTCGATAGACACTGTCGCAATGGAAATTGTCTCGTCGGCGCTCCCATACGGGAGCACCAGAGTGTCGTTGTGTGCAAAGGCACCGCAGGAGTAGACAACATTTGGGATGTAAACATCTCGTCGATCCTCACGTGGTGATATCAGTGGCTCCTTCAGCCGAGCGAGCACCCGTTGAGGGTGGTCAAGATCAAGAAGGATGGCACCGAGTGAATAGGCTCGCATTGCCCCTACGCCGTGGGTGATGACGAGCCAGCCTTCCTTGGTCTCGATTGGGGATCCGCAGTTGCCAAGTTGGAGGATCTCCCATGGCTCTATAGGCGCCTGAACGTGCTGATATTTTTTCCAGCAATGAAGATCATCCGAAAAGGTAATGGCGTTCGTCTCTTGATCAGACCTCGACAGCGCAACATATTGACCGTTGATCTTTCTTGGAAACAAGGCAAGCCCTTTTCCGTAAGCAGCGGATCCAGCGAGAGGTGACATATTGAAAGTTGCGAAGTCTTTGGTCTCTATAAGTTGTTGCGAAATGCTGGTGCCCCCGAAGGCCGTGTAGGTGGCGTAATAGGTAATGTCTCCGCTCTCATCCATGAATCTGACGAATCGAGCATCTTCGATGCCATGACTCTCTGCGGCTACCCGCGGCCAGAGCACGCGCTCTGAAATGCTGCTTTCGCCGGGGAAATCGACACCATAGGAAGATTGCGCAATCTCTCGAAGTCTCGACACCAGGATCAGGACTTGAGGTTGCGTTCTTTGTATGTCCGCTAACGTTCCTAGGTGAGCGTTGAACTCAGCGTCATAAAATTGCGCAGGCAGCGAACCGAGCACGAAGGCGACGTCTTCACGGTGATGACCAAACTCGGCCAACTTAGTTTCGAACACACTTCGGTAATGAAGACCTGGTGCGCCCCTTCCAATTCGCGGAAAAGATCCAACCTCATCGATGGTCACACCTCCGTTAGGACTGATTCGCCCCGTGCGGAATCCGATAGTGGAGAAGTGCTCTCCACCGATGCAACGAATACTAAGAATGAATGCTGCATCGCCAGATCCATCTTGGACCGGGTGAAGAACAGCGGAGGGATTGCAGACGGAAGATGCTTGGATCGAGTATTCGCGGGTGAACAGTGCGCCGAGTAGTAGACGCCGGTCCATGGATGGTTCCATGCCTAGATCAATGTGCGAAGTTGCTTCAACTGCGTGTTCAATGAAGATGTCGTGGAGATTTGGGTATTGATCAGAGTAACGAGCCTCGATTTCGCGTATTGCCGCAACGACCGTTTGCTCGTCCAGTTGGCAAATTCGTAGACACAGTCGGGCGGCTCGCGTATTTCCAGGTCTGACTTCTTGGCGACCCGGCGCGAAAAACCCAGCAATCACGCGAAAGCGATCAGGATAAAGTTCAATCCCGGTCTCGGTGATTTTAAGACCACGATTCATGATACTGAAACCAGAAATCTCGACAGGGGCGGTGTTGAAAGTTGTTTCAAATAATTCATCGTAGGTGCCTCCGGTGATCTCATCGCGTGACCAATTGTCGTGAGTGAACAAGGTCGTCAACGAGGAAGCCATATTCGCCGGCGACGACGAACCAGCTAAAAGACGTTGCCAGTCGACGGGCTTCAGCGGCCATGTCCTCCGACACTTGCGGATCAGAGATAATCGTTTTGATCGGACCTGCCAATGCCTTCGGATCTGCGTGTGGAACTACCATCCCCGCACCATTTTTAAGCAACTCAACCGCATGAGGGAATGCCGTTGCGATAACCGGGCGTCCAGCCGCAATCGAATCAACCAGAACGCCTGATGTGACCTGTTCACGCGTTTCATAGCGAGCTGTCACTGTTGACGCGGAAGCAACGAACCTTCGCAACGCCGCGACATCACGGTATCTAATACCAAAAGCAACCTGGGCTCTAACACCGCATTTTCGCGTTTTCTCCTGGTTGCAGTAGTTGCGGTAGGGATTGAGTCGTTCTGGGTAGGTCATGGTGAGTACTCCGAGGGATTGGCGGTGAAGGTCCAGAACATCCTTAATCTCGCTGAGAGTAAGGACAAGTGCTTTGGCTTCGCGGACGCATCGCGCCTGCCTGGAGCGGATCCTCACGACTTTTCGCGACGGGCGTCGAACGCCTGAACCACTTCCGCTGGGCGAGACCCTCAACAAAATCATTCGTCGACGCTAGACATTACGATGCGAAGGATGGACCCGAGGCGAAACGGTGGCGCGGGAAGTCCAGTCACCTGCTCCACAAGCGAAGGGGGGACGGAGATGTCAGCCAAATACAGTTCGCCAACGTGCCCATCTCTAAAAGAAGCGCTTTTGGGAAGGCACAAAGCGAGAGTCGCCTCGGCATGGACACCAGTCTCATTCTTGGTCTCCTGCGATGTGTCGAGTCCCGAGGGAACATCAAGGCTCACGATAGCGCCGCCTATCGCGCCAAATGCTTCTGCCAACTCACCTTCCGCGCCTCGAAGTGGCCCCTTGAGGCCGTATCCGATGAGCGCATCGAGTGCGATTTCGGCTCGCACTGCTGATGAAGCTATCGGCAA
>DATKUB010000072.1:0-6019 GCA_035530875.1 Candidatus Nanopelagicaceae bacterium | reverse complement strand
ATCGCGGGAAGTTATGGACAGGCTAGGCAAAGCAGTCGTCACGATAGAAGCCCGAAGATTCGAGTCAATCATCGAAGTACTGCCGCTAACTTGATCAATTGACGCACGCGTCGCAAGTGGTGTGGTGTCTGCAATTGGACTCGGGGTGACTTGGCCTGCTGCCGGATCACTAACAACTGGATTGCTAACTTGATCATTCGACACACCTGCAGTTGCGCTGGATGATGTAGAAGTCGATGGTGTCGGAGCAGGCGACGAATCGGTTGCGTAGGCAGCGGTTGAAATGGAAGATGCGGCAACCAATACGACGGCGACAAACTGTATGGGCCGCGCAAACATCTAAATCCTCCGCTCCGCTAATTTTGATTTTTTTGGAGTTGCATCGTTTTTTAATCGCGACCAAAGTGCACAATTAGGTGCGCACTCAATATCCAATAGTCCAAACCATGCCTTTAGGTCATGCATACGTGTCAAATTGAGCCTTCAACATATTCAATAAATCCATTGAATTGCCGTCATTTTGCCTCATATTTATGCAGGTCAGAGCGGCATTTAGGAAAGATGTAACAAGATCTGCGAACAACTTCGTTCGAGGTTTAGAAACACATTAAAAATAACTGAAAAATGCGTGTCAGAGTAGAAAAAATATAAAAACTAAAGTTGCAAAGGTTCCTCAAGCATTTCAGTTACAAGCGCTGCGATTGGCGAACGTTCACTTCTGGTAAGTGTTACATGCGCAAAAAGTGGATGGCCCTTTAAGGCTTCTACTACAGCGACAATTCCGTCATGCCTGCCGACTCTTAAATTATCGCGCTGCGCAATGTCATGCGTAAGGACAACTCGCGATCCCTGTCCGATCCGTGAGAGAACTGTTAAGAGCACACCGCGTTCAAGTGATTGTGCTTCGTCAACGATCACAAAGGAGTCGTGTAAAGAACGTCCTCGAATATGGGTTAGCGGTAGAACTTCAAGCAATCCTCTTTCAAGAATCTCTTCAATAACATGTTGGCTAACAATTGAGCCCAACGTGTCGAATACTGCTTGAGCCCAGGGTGACATTTTTTCGCCCTCAGTCCCAGGTAGGTATCCGAGTTCTTGGCCGCCTACGGCGTAGAGGGGCCGAAAAACCACAACTTTACGGTGCTGACGCCGCTCCATCACGGCCTCGAGCCCGGCACAAATGGCCAGCGCGCTCTTGCCAGTACCTGCTCGGCCACCTAGGGAGACGATTCCCACTTCCGAATCGATCAGGAGATCCAGGGCCACTCGTTGTTCTGCGCTGCGCCCATGAATGCCAAAGACATCGCGTTCGGCACGAACCAGGCGCACCTGCTTGTCAGCAGTCATCCGACCCAAGGCGCTTCCACGCTCGCTGATGAGCACCACCCCGGTATGGCACGGCAAGTCCCTAGCCTCAATTACATCGACCCGTTCCTGCTCATACAGCGCATCAACTGTTGTGCCTGAAACTTCGACCTCCGCCATGCCGGTCCAACCACTGCTTGGCGCGAGCTCGGCTCGATATTCCTCCGCAGTCAGGCCAATCGCTGCAGCCTTCACTCGCAACGGTAAGTCTTTGCTTACGAGAACTACATCTCGTCCCTCCCTTGCCAGGTTGGCAGCGACGGCGAGAATTCTCGAGTCGCTGCTTCCATCGCGAACGAAACCGGGTGGGAGTGCAGAAATATCTGAATGATTTAGTTCAACATGCAAAGTTCCGCCGACTTCATTCATCTTTATTGGCGCGTCAAGGCGCCCGTGCTCTATCCGAAGATCATCCAGAGACCTAAGCGCTGTTCGCGCAAAATATCCAAGCTCAGGATGGTCGCGCTTCCCCTCCAACTCGCCGATAACCGTAAGAGGCAGGACAACTTCGTGTTCGGCAAACCGAAAAAGTGCACGCGGGTCTGCAATCAAGACGCTGGTATCTAGGACGTAAGTAACTCGGCCGTCTGAGATCTGACGGGCATCTGGCACAAGAAAAAGGTAGGACGATTAGCGAAGTAAACCTTTGCGACACGCCCGAATACGCGTGCCGTTCTCTTACGAACCGAATCTTCTATGGCGCTCGCCATATGAACGCAGCGCACGCAAGAAATCGACACGCCTAAAATCTGGCCAGTAAGCCTCACAGAAGTAAAACTCCGAATGTGCGCTCTGCCAGAGCAAGAAGCCAGACAGACGCTGCTCACCGGAGGTTCTGATGACCAAGTCAGGATCCGGCTGCCCGGCAGAGTAGAGGTGCTGGGCGATCTGTTCGGGGGTCAATAGTTCAGTGATTTCGGCGATTGAGCGGCCTTCGGCCGCATTTTCTTTAAGTAACGAACGCACGGCATCGGAGATTTCTCGACGTCCGCCGTAACCGACAGCTACATTCACCTCAAGCCCGACCACGTCTTTTGTGCTCTCCTCTGCATGGCGCAACATTGCGACTAGATCTGCCGGCAGTAGATCAAGCGCACCGAAGGCGTGTATCCGCCACTTCTTCACATCGGCGAGCGCAGAGACAGTTTCCTTGATGATCTCAAGCAGTGGTTCTAATTCACTTGGCGGGCGATCGAGATTATCCGTTGATAGAAGCCAGAGAGTCACGTGCTTTATCCGGGCGCTTTCACACCAGCCGAGCAAATCCATGATTTTGCGAGCTCCAGCGCGGTGACCCTCGGCGCTAGTGCCGCCAGCAGAACGAGCCCAGCGACGATTCCCATCAAGAATGACTCCGACGTGTTTGGGGGAATCAACATCGGCCAATTGACGAAGCAGACGACGTTCATAAGCGGGATAAAGTAGGGACTTCACGCTTCGCTTCAACTGCTGGTTCAATGAACGTCCTGAACGGGATCCAAGTAAAGACTTCGATAACGGCATGTGTGTCTCAATTATTCAATGAGCGAACGAGCGCGATTTTCGGCAACAAAAGATGCGAATGGAATCGTGCCAGCCAAGAGATAGAAAATTGTGCGAGGCAGCGGCCAACTTGCGCGACGAGACAAGTCGAAAGCCGTGACAACATAGATGGCGTATAGAAACCCGTGAATCGGCCCAACGATCGCCGAAAGCATCGGGTGATGCCAGATGTGATTGAGCGGAACAGCAATGAAAACCAGGATGAGAAGCATGGTGCCCGTAAGCAGAGCCATGAAACGAAAACGCTTGAACGGAGCCACCAGGTCGGGGTGTTTGGACATGGTTAGGAACGTATCACTAAGTCTTGCGCCTGGCACCAACGCCAAGCCAGACGAGCAAGACCATCACGCCAAAGAACCACCAAAGAACCATGTAAGCCAAATGCTGCCAGTAGAAACCCGGAATATGCGGCGGCGCCATTGCGATCGGAACCCTTACCGGATGGTCTAAAGGCGGCGGACTTTCGCTACTTGCAATGACGTATCCGTCGTAAAAATCATATGAAGTAGAAGATAGGAGCAGGGCACTGTCGATCCGTGTTAAGACCTTTGGGTCCGGGCTGTAGTTAGCCACATCTTGGAACTGACTTGGCTCATATCGACCAACGACGCGTACCTGGCCGACCGGTAATAACGGATTACCCACTCCGCGCACCACTAGCACTGCACTTCCAAGGCCACTACCAGTACTCAGTCGTAAAGCAGCCACTTGCCAAGTTCCGGTTCTGCCAGCCGAATCGACTTGAGATGGTGCCTGATAACTCTTGTCATAGACGCCAGTCATCTCCACCATTCGATTTATTGCGGGCTCCGCGATTGTGGCTCGCGGTTTGGCGATCGTCGATAAAGCCACGACTGGTTGCTCAACCATGGGTCTTGCTGACTCTTTCAATGCGGCAGCTCTATCCATTTGCCAGACTCCCAACCGAGCCGTGGCGAGTAGGACCAAGAGGAAGAGAATATGCTTCAAAACAACCTCTGGACGAATCTTCAAACTTCGTCCTTTGGTAATTTGCGCAAGTGCTTAAAAAGCCCGCGTAGCACAAAGTAGGTTGCTATCATCAGACCGAGCACCACGAGCGATCCAACTGTTCCGGGATTAACGATGCTCGGATCTGGATCTGCCAACACACTAAACACTGCGTCTCCTAAATGCCTGCGAATAAGTCATTTTCTACTGCGTCAACGCTACCAACCTTTGAACGCGCCAATTCAAACTCTTCGGTTGGCCAAGCCTGCTGTTGGATTGCTAGCGGACAGACAAACCAGGGGCCGTCGAAATCAACCTGGGTGGCGTGTGCCCGAAGAGCCCTCTCCCGGTGGCCAAAGAACTCTGCACAGTGCACCCTGGTTGTCAGCCGGGTCGGCCTGGATTCTTTAAATTCAGCGATCCGTTCTCCATATGGACTGACCAAGCCGGCCGCAGTCATCGCGCGGTCTAAGGCAGTCATCCGCTCGAGAGAGAATTGTTGGTTGTAGTACAACTTGAGCGGCTGCCATGGCGCCCCGGCATCTGGGTAGGTATCGGGATCGCCCGAAGTCTCAAAAGCATGAAGTGCAACATCGTGAGTACGGATGTGATCCGGGTGGGGATAGCCACCCAACTCGTCGTAGGTAGTCATCACATGAGGCTTGAAGTCCCGCACAATCTTGACCAGCGCTTCGCCGGTTACCGCCAGCGGAAGCGCAGCAAACGAGTCTTCAGGAACCGGCGGGACTATGCCTGTCTGGTCATCCGGCTGCGGAAAGCCAGAGTCCATAAAACCGAGCCACCGATGTCCAATCCCGAGAATCTCCGCGGCTCTTAACATCTCTTCGTTTCTGATCTCCGGAATTCGCTCCATGATGCCTGGGAGATCCTTCATGGCCGGATTAATCACGTCGCCGCGCTCCCCGCCGGTACAGGTCACCACCAGCACCTGCACCCCTGCGGCCGCGTAATGAGCCAGGGTCGCAGCACCCTTGCTGGATTCGTCATCCGGGTGGGCGTGTACGGCCATTAGCCGAAGCGATTGCGCCTCTTGAGTGCTCATGGGCGACAATCCTTCCATGACCTCAGAGTCCTTAGAGCAGCGATACGGCCGAAAGCCTGGTGGGCACCGACGAGTCCTCACCGCCAGCGTTCTCATCGGGCTGACTTTTGTGACTTGGTTGGTCTGGGTTGCCCTTCAGCATGCCCGCCCAATTGCCAACGTCACACTTATTTCTTTCGACGTTCGCTCCGATCGAGCGGTGTCGATCCGCTACGAGGTGGGTCGGCGAGATGCCAAGACCCCGCTTTATTGCACCTTGATCGCCAGGGACTTTCAGACCTCGATCGTCGGTGAGGTACGAGATGAAATTCCGGTCGGCGGCCAGAATTTAGTGGCTCGCCAGGTCACAATTCCAACTCGAGCCAGGGCCGCAACCGCAATGGTTGCCCACTGCGCGCCCATTTCGGGCTAATCTCTGCTGTCATGACTGGCACTTGGCTTTCGCAGGCCGCCTTCGACCGATTGACAGCGGAATTAGCCGATTTGCAGGGACCTCGGCGCACTGAAATTGTCCAAAAGATTGCTGCAGCCCGCGAAGAAGGCGACCTGAAAGAGAACGGCGGCTACCACGCCGCCAAGGACGAACAGGGCAAACTTGAGGCTCGAATCCGGCAACTCCGCCACATGTTGGAGCATGCCCAAGTTGGCCAAGCTCCGGCCAGCGATCCTGAGATAGTCGGACTCGGCTGGGTTGTCACGGCAGACATCGGCGGCGAGGAGTTGACCTTCGTACTCGGCTCACGCGAAGGCGCTGGCGAGGGCCACCCGAGTTACAGCGAAAAATCCCCACTTGGTGCGGCAGTTTTTGGCGCCCGGATCGGCACAACGGTCAGCTACTTCGCTCCCAGCGGCAAAGAAATCCAGGTTGCCATCTTGGAAGCCGCCCCGCACTCAGGCTGAGGCGAGCCGCCGCTCACGGGAGGCGAGCCGCCGCTCACGGGAGGCGAGCCGCCGCTCACGGGAGGCGAGCCGCCGCTCACGGTTTACAGGCCCGAATAGGTGTGCCGGCCGGTGCCCCAGATATTCACATATACATAGTTGAACAGGAAAGTTGATCCGGCTAGCAGGCAGAGCCAAGCC
>DATKUB010000071.1:0-12115 GCA_035530875.1 Candidatus Nanopelagicaceae bacterium | reverse complement strand
AATTGATTAAAACGTTGCCCGGCTGGGGTCAAGATAATGAGATCTGTATGCGGAGTCATCAAGGGATCTAAAGCCGCACCCCAAATTTCCGGCTTCATCACCATTCCGGCGCCGCCGCCATACGGGGTGTCATCGACAGTGTGGTGGTTATCTGTGGTGAAATCGCGGAGATCGCGGATGGCTATATCGAGGATGCCACGTTCTTGAGCTTTACCGATCAAGGACAACTTCAGGGAATCAAAGTACTGCGGAAAGATCGTGACCGCATCTATTTTCATGACTCTGCCCCACCTGTATTGGATATCTGTGGTGGAAATACAGTCATACGCTTGTTCTTGATATCAACCACGGGCACCAATTGATGGACAAAAGGAATGAGCACCTCTCCTGTGGGAGTGTCTATAGCCAATAAATCCTGACCTGGAAGGTTGATGATGTCCGATACGTCACCGAATTTGTCGCCGGATTCAAGATAAGCAGTACAACCAATTAATTGCAGAACATGGTAGTCGTCTTCATCAGCCCCTGGCGCATCGATATCAACTTCTGAATACATCAGGGTATCTCTTAGTTTTTCAATATCGTTACGATCGTTGACGCCTTCAAAGCCCAGCAATAAAACCCCATTGTGATTGCGATGCCTGGAGATCGTCAATTCGCCATGCGTGTCAGTTTGAACCGCCGCGCCAATCGCAAAACGAATCGAGGGCTCGTCGGTGCGGACTTCGATGGTGGCCTCACCCAGAATCCCGTGGGCGCGACCAATTCGTCCCACGAGCAAGCGCATTCGTCCCTCTATTCCTCTGGCGACAATCGTCTTACGACTTATCGCCCTTCGTCCGTCTCTACCAAATCAACTCGGACGGAACGACCTGCGAGCGCACTGACAACGGTACGCAGAGCTTTCGCCGTGCGACCGTTGCGGCCAATGACTTTTCCGATATCTTCGGGATTTACTCGCACCTCAAGGGTGGTGCCACGTCGGTGCGTTTTCTCTTTGATATCGACATCTTCGGGATGATCAACGATCCCCTTAACTAAATGTTCTAGGGCGTCTTCAATCATTGTTATTCAGCAGCCGCTTCTTCAACGGTGGTTTCAACTGCAACTTCGGCCGGAGCTTCAGCTACTTCTTCCACAACTGGAGCTTCAGCTACTTCTTCCACAACTGGAGCAGATTTGGCCGCCAGCTTTTCTTGGGACTTCTTCTTCAGGGTTGTTGCGCCCTCTTTTGGCTCGTTCATTACCTGCTTGACCGCTGCCTCGTAAGCCACGCTCTTGTGAACGCGGGGAGCTGCAACGCGCAAAGTGCCTTCGGTGCCTGGCAAGCCCTTATGCTTCTGCCAATCTCCAGTGATCTTCAAAAGTACTTCTACCGCAGGAGTGGGAAGTGCACCGACTCCGAGCCAATAAAGAGCCCGCTCAGAATTCACTTCAATGTAGGAAGGCTCCTGCCCTGGCGAGTAACGGCCAATCTCCTCTATCGAGAGCCCATTACGTGCCTTGCGCGAATCAGTGACGACGATACGGAAGTACGGCGTGCGGATCTTGCCCATGCGCATCAATCTAATTTTTGTAGCCAAGTGCTTATGCTCCTGTAAGTGTGGTGGTCGTTCTGGCTGATCGCAGCGGGGTGCGCGTTCAACCAGTACAACTTGTGAATACGGATGTTTGGGGGTAGAGGGCCCCGAACAGGTTGCTCATCTTGCCATCTCCGGCCCTAAAGGAGAAATTGGCCCTCACTAAATCTCTAGCCTTGCTCCTCCAGTGCCCGTTTGGCGGGGTTGCCTGACTTGGATTTCTTCCGCTGGATCATTTTATTGCCTTGGGCCCGGGGCATTCCCGCACCCATACCAGCCATAGCCGGGGGCAATCCTTGAGGCATCGTGCCATTTCGCATCTGGCGCATCATCTTCTGAGCCTGCGTGAATCGCTCCACTAGCGAATTCACTTCCGATATGGCCCGGCCTGCGCCATTGGCGATTCGAGCCCGACGCGAGCCGTTGAGAACTTTGGGATTTTGTCGCTCTTGCACCGTCATTGATTGCACGATCGCTTGGGTACGAATAATTTCTGCGTCATCGAAATTATCGATCTGTTTTTTCATCTGGGCCGCCCCTGGCAACATAGCCAGCATCTTGGACATCGATCCCATCTTGGACATAGCTTGGAGTTGCTCTAGGAAGTCTTCCAAGGTGAAATCCTCGCCACTGGCAAACTTGGTTTCCATCTTGGCCGCTGACGAAGGATCGAAGGCTTTTTTTGCTTGCTCGGCAAGGGTGGCGACATCTCCCATTCCAAGAATACGCGAGGCCATCCGATCGGGATAGAAGATGTCGAAATCACTCTGTTTCTCTCCATTTGAAACAAACATGATCGGGCGGTGGGTGAGGTAGGCAATGGATAAAGCGGCACCACCACGGGCGTCACCGTCCATCTTTGTGAGTACCACTCCATCAAAACCAACGCCGTCTAGGAATGCGTTCGCGGTTCGTACTGCATCTTGACCGATCATGGCATCGACGACAAAAAGTATTTCATCGGGGTTGATGGCATCGCGTATCGCCATCGCTTCCTTCATCAAAGTCTCATCAACACCTAGCCGGCCCGCCGTATCGACAATCACCAAGTTATGCTGTTTGGATTTGGCATATGCCACACCGTCGCGGGCTACCTTGACGGCATTACCAACTCCATTGCCTGGCTCGGGAGCAAAAACTGGAACGCCAACACTCTCTCCCACCACCTGCAACTGCGTGACCGCGTTGGGGCGCTGCAAATCTGAGGCAACGAGAATAGGAGTATTTCCTTGATCGGCGAAGAACTTGGCCAACTTACCGGCCAGGGTCGTCTTGCCTGCACCCTGTAAACCAGCCAACATAATGACGGTGGGAGGCTGTTTTGCAAATCGGACCCTGCGAGCCTGGGACCCAAGAATTTCAATTAAAGCGGTGTTGATAATTTCAAAGACGCCTTGCGCCTGGTTGGTGCCCGACTGAAATGTCGGTAGCGCCGCTAGTGAGCGTTCGCGGATAATCTCGACAAAATCATTGACAACTGCCAAGGCCACATCGGCTTCAAGTAGCGCTTGATGGATTTCCTGACAGGTGTTCTCAATATCAGAGCTCGATATCCTGCCGCGCGAGCGCAAACCACCGAGCACTCCGCCCAGGCGTTGGGTCAATGAATCGAACATAGTGGCAGAGCCTAGCCGAGCATGGCGGTGAGGCGACTTGCGACTTCTTCTGCCCGCGCGGGCGTCAACGAACCCCCCGCGATTTCGGTCACATAGAGCGTGTCGATGGCCTCAGCTCCCAGGGTGGTCACGATAGTTGAGCGAATATCCACGCGACAGCGGGTGATGGCATCTCCGATATGAAAAAGCAACCCCGGTCGATCATGACTGCGGACTTCAAAAACTGTGGAATCCATGGAGGCTTGATGGAAAACTTCTACCCGCGGCGGCGGTACCGGGATGGATGGCAGCCGCGCATAGGTTTGCATGCGAGCCCGGATCTTGGCATCTAGATCAATCTGACCATGGAGTGCACCATCAATATCGCGATGGAGTTTGGCGGCGGTAGGAATAGGGGCATGCGGATCCAGGGTCACTATCCATTGCATCACCGCAGAAGCCCCGTGTGATTTAGTCCGAGCCGATCTCACATCCAGACGGGCCAGGTTGAGCACGCCGGCGATGATGGAGAGCAAGCCAGGTTTATCGGGCGCAATGATCTCGATTTCATAATCGCTCTCGCGCGCAGCCACGTTTACGCGCAGAGCACCCACTTCAGCAAAACCCCGCTGTTCTGCATTGAGTTCAGGTTGCTGGGCCACAATCGACCCGCTCATTGCCGCACGCACCCGATGTACCAGATCCCCGACCAGGGTGGCTTTCCAATCACTCCAAGCACCGCTACCAGTTGCCTCTCCGTCGGCAACCGTCAATGCATGGAGTAACTCCAAGGTTTCCAAATCCGGGACAATCGCAAGCACTGCGGCAATAGTTGCCGGATCCCCCAAATCTCGCCGGGTGGCAGTAGATGAGAGCAATAAATGCTGGTGCACCAGAAGGCGCAGGGTCTCAACGTCAACCTCACTAAATCCAATGCGACGCGCTAACGGTTCAATCAACCGCGCACCTCTGCCCGAATGATCTTCACCCGCTCCTTTACCGATGTCATGAAATAAAGCCGCTACCAAGAGAAGATCGGGGCGGTGCACGCTTCGAGTGAAAGCCGCAGCATGCACCGCGGTTTCAACCATGTGCCGATCGACAGTATGCCGATGCATAACGTTGCGCTGTGGCAGGGAGCGGACCGCAGCCCATTCCGGCAGCCATCTAGTGATGATCTCCTCTTGATCCAATGCCTCCCATACCTGAACCATGGCACTTCCGGCACCAATCAATGAGACTAAATCCTCGCGGGCCTGGCGCGGCCAGGGATTAGGTATATCACCGTGACCATCCTTAATAGATCGAGAAAGCAGCAAACATGAATCCAAAGAAAGTGGGAGTCCTAATTGAGCAGCTGTTTTTGCAGCGCGCAGACCCAGCAGCGGATCATCATCAAAAGGGGCGTCAATATCAATAATCACTTCATGATGGGCAACACTGATATCCCGGGCCACCATGGTTGTACGTGGGCGACGTAAAATGCGCCCCAGCCCATCTTTACCGCGGTGCGTAAATCGGTGCCAGGTAAGTGTCATCAGATAGTCAACATCTCTGGCAGATTGAGCGACCGCTCCCATCATCTCATCGGCATCGGTGTACCCCAACGCCGACGCCACTTTATCTTGCTCTTGGAAAAGCAGGCGGTCTCGAAAACGCTTGCTTTCACCATGGAGGGCTTCGCGTATGTCGCTGAGAACTTGATCGGCCCGATTGATCCGTTCTAAGGCAACATCGATGACTCCAGTCTTGGCAATCGCGCGCAACGCTGTGATGTCGCGTAATCCCCCGCGCGCTTCTTTGAGATCAGGTTCTAGTAGAAAAGCCAACTCGCCAGCGCGCTCGTGGCGATGTTCTAGCATCGCGCGCAAATTGGGCAATCGTTTCTGAGCATCTTTATGCCAATCATCAATCGCATCGTGTTGTACCGCGGCAACGAGTGTTGCGTCTCCGCAGATGAGTCGAATATCCAATAGACCCATCGCCACTTTGAGATCAGAGTGTGCCGCCATGCGAGTTTCGTTCCGCGTCCTTACCGAATGATCCAGGCTACGTGGAACCTCACTACTGGCTGTAGCACCATCCCAGATCGGATACAAGAGCGCATTCACAAATCCAAGAAGAGACTCTGCCGCAAATTGCCCATTGTGGAGAATAAGAATGTCTAAATCAGAACCCGGGCATAACTCGCCACGGCCGTAACCACCGACCGCGGCGAGCGCAACCCCACTGATTGTCCGCCCAGACTCCCCTAACCATTTCTCGTACGCAGCTAGGAAGAGCCCGGTTAATTGTCGATCGCTCTCGTTCGATCGACTCAAACGACTCGATCGGTTATATAGCGTCGACACCGCGTTCGCCTGTACGAACGCGAACGACCTGGTCAACCGGAGTTGACCAGACTTTGCCATCACCAATAGAACCAGTGGATGCGGCTTTGACCACAACGCCGATAACGGAATCAGCATCATCATCATCGACGAGGATTTCCAAACGTATTTTAGGAATGAGATCGACGGTGTATTCAGCACCACGGTAAACCTCGGTATGCCCGCCTTGTCGGCCAAAACCGCTGGCCTCTGAGACCGTCATGCCCGTAATGCCATGGGCTTGAAGGGCATTCTTCACGTCATCTAGTTTGAAAGGTTTCAAGATTGCGGTAACTAGTTTCATCATTTCTCCCTAATTAGATGATAGTGAATCGGATGAGGAAACCAGACGCGCTCCGCCACCATAGGAAGCAGTCTCGTACGCAGTTTCGGCATGCTGACTAAGGTCCAGACCGAGGGTCTCTTCATCATCATTGATACGAAGTCCAATGGTCTTGTTGAGGATCTGCGCCAAGATATAAGTAACAACGAAAGAGTAGGTAGCCACTGCAACTACCGCAACTACTTGATGTCCCATCAAGGTCCAACCGCCCTTATAGAAGAAGCCGTTGGCCCCATTGATCATGTGAGTGCCAAATAGACCAATCAGAAGGGCGCCTAGGATTCCACCAACGAGGTGAACACCAACGACGTCGAGGGCGTCATCGAATTTGAATATGTTCTTAAGTCCCGTTGCCAGAGCGCAGGTTATTCCTGCGGCAAATCCGATGACGATCGAACCCATCGGGCTGACAAAACCACAGGCAGGTGTGATCGCGACCAGTCCGGCTACTGCCCCAGAAGCCGCGCCCAGAGTAGTTGCATGTCCATCACGAATCTTCTCCGTCAACATCCATCCCAGCAGGGCTGCTCCGGTTGCGGTATTTGTGTTCACAAAGGCATATGCCGAAAGGGTGTTGGCTGCCAAGGCCGATCCGGCATTGAATCCAAACCAGCCAAACCAGAGGAGACCAGCGCCAAGGAGAACGAAGGGCACATTGTGCGGACGCATCCGCTCTTTAGGCCAGCCACGACGTCGACCGATGACGAGGATGACGGCCAACGCGGCGGCTCCTGCATTTGCATGTACCACGGTGCCACCAGCGAAATCTTCAGCACCCAACTTAAAGAGCCAACCACTAGGAGAGAAGACCCAGTGCGCAACTGGAGCGTAGACCAGCACGAGCCAGAGGGCGCTAAAGAGCGTCCATGCCCCAAATTTCAAACGGTCGGCGGTTCCACCGGTGATAAGTGCGGGAGTAATAATCGCGAACATCAACTGAAAAGCCACAAAGACCAAGGGAGGAATAGTCAGTGTTTCAAAGCCAGTTGGCTGTTGCCAAATATGGTTGAGACCAAATTGATGGAGGTTGCCAATCAAGCTACCCTTTCCGACGAAGGCCAGACTGTAGACCCCTGTTATCCAGAGAACGCTCACAATGCCCATCGTCACGAAATTCTGAGCCAGCATTCCCAAGACATTCTTTCCACGAACCATGCCGCCATAGAAAAAAGCCAAACCAGGCGTCATGAGCAAAACCAGTGCGGAAGCCACCAAAATCCAGGCGGTGTCACCGGCAGAAAAACTCGTATTAACGAAGCTCATAATTTCCCCAATTATTTAGTTGAGCACTCTCGCCGTTGAGATGGGAGGAAATATGTCTGACTGGCGTTACGTCGGTCCACGCTATGGGTTTCGTTTAGATCACAAAAGCGACCGCAATGTTACAAGATGGTTACAGAAGCCCCTGAATATAGGAAGTCGGGTCGAAAGGGGCAAAATCCCCGGCGCCTTCGCCAGTTCCGACCCATTTAATGGGGATATTCAAGGAGCGCTCAATCGCCAGGGCGATGCCACCGCGGGCGGTGCCATCGAGTTTTGTGACAATAACCCCGGTGACATCCACGCTTTCGGCAAATATCTTGGCTTGGATTAAACCGTTCTGTCCCGTCGTCGCATCAATGACGAGCAGAACTTCTTGTATTGGCAGAACTTTCTCAACCACTCTCTTTACTTTTCCAAGTTCTGACATCAGATCACTCTTGGTATGCAAACGACCCGCAGTGTCAATAATAAGGTAGTCGATATTCCGAGCCAGTCCTTGTTGGGCTGCGTCAAAGGCAACCGATGCCGGATCGGCGTTATCGGCACCATGCACTACATCGACATCCAGTCGTTCGCCCCAGGTACGCAATTGATCAACTGCCGCGGCGCGGAATGTATCTGCCGCAGCCAAAAGCACACTCGCATCTTGGGCAATAAAGCTAGCCGCCAATTTAGCCGCCGAGGTTGTTTTGCCGGTGCCGTTAACCCCCACTATGAGCAGAACTGTTGGACCGGAAACCGCCTTGGACATTTCGCGACTTTTGTTAGAGAGAAAAGCAGTTAAAGCCGCGGTAATTGCTTGAGTCGCATCATCTGCTCGAAGAGAATGTGCCGCTGCTACAACTTCACGGGAAAGTTCTGGACCAAAATCTGCCGCAAGCAACGCAGCCTCTAACTCGTTCCAATCAGAGGTTGAAGCATGGGTTGATCCGGTAATTTTCGCGATAATCTTGCCAAAGAATCCCATCTGCTTACCCAATGACGAAGTTAAGCAGTTTCGGCATCGCGCAGCCGCTGCGAAATCACTTCGGTCACGCCATCACCACGCATGGTGACACCGTAAAGCGCATCGGCGATCTCCATGGTCCGTTTCTGATGAGTAATAATGATCAACTGCGAACTTTCTCGAAGTTCTTCAAAGATACCCAAGAGACGGCCCAGGTTGACATCATCTAATGCTGCCTCTACTTCATCTAAAACATAGAACGGACTGGGTCGGGCTTTGAATATAGCGACCAAAAGTGCAACGGCGGTAAGGGATTTTTCGCCGCCGGAGAGAAGTGAAAGACGCTTAATCCGTTTGCCGGGTGGGCGGGCTTCGACGTCAACGCCGGAGTTCAAAAGATCATCAGGTTCGGTGAGAATAAGCCGACCGTCTCCGCCCGGGAAGAGTCGTGCAAAAATATCTTCAAAGTGACGAGCAGTGTCTTCGTAGGCTTGCATGAAGATCTGCTGCACTCGTTCGTCAACTTCTTTGATGATGTCCAACAGATCTTTTTTAGTCCGCTTCAAATCTTCCAACTGCTCGGTTAGGAAGCGAAGTCGCTCTTCCAGGGAGCCATACTCCTCCAGAGCCAACGGATTGACTTTCCCTAAAAGCGCCAAGGAGCGCTCTGAGGCATTGAGGCGCTTTTCCTGCTGGTCGCGACGGTAGGGGATCAATTCGGTTGCAACGATTTGCCCATCTTCGGTTTCGATAAAAGTTGGCACATCATTTTCTGGACCATATTCTGAAACCAAGGTCTCTAGGTCCACACCCAGTTCCTCAACGGCCCGGGCTTCTAACTGCTCAATACGCATCCGTTGTTCAGCCCGCGCTATCTCGTCGCGATGGACACTGGAAGTGAGTAATTCCATCTCGGCAGATAGTTCTCGAGCACGGGCACGAACAGTGAGAGTTTCACCTTCACGTATGGCACGAGATTCTTCCAACCTACCCCGCTCGGAGGCAGCCGTAGCAATGGAGCGTTCGATATGAATGAGTGCTTCATAGGCAGACTCGGCGATTGCTTGCGATACAACGGCTCCGCGGGCTCGCGTGCTACGTCGGGCAACTGCACGTGCAGATGCTTCGCGTTCGGCAGCGGCGGATTCTTCCAGAGCTTTGGCGCGCGCGGCCAGAGAATCTAAACGTTCCTCACTGGTGCGGACCAACAAGCGCGCTTCTACTTCGGTTGACCGAACTGTAGAAACATCGACGCGGAAAAGATCGGCGCGAGAATGACTGGGTTCTTCCACGTCACCGTGGTGCTGAAGTTGATCCTGAGCGATCGTCAATTCGCTTTCATCGCGGGCTTTGGCGGTTGTGGCTTCGGCAATAGCAGTATTGAGTCGGTCAACTTCGGCCTTGGCCGACTTGGCGTTCTGACCGGCTACGGCCAATTGTTCCGTCAGTGCGGCAATACGGGCATCTGATTCGTTGAGTCTGCCTAGTGCTTCATCAAATTCGCTCTGACGCGAGGCCACATCGGATTCGGTAGTGGAGATCTCAAAACGCAACCGCTCGCAGGTATGAGTGATCTGTGCGATTTTTTCAGTCAGAGAGTCAATGAGGGCTTTAATTTCAATCAAGGATGCCGAAGATTTCGAACCACCGCGAGCACGCGATTGGGTAAATACATCTCCCTCTCGAGTAACAACGCTTAAGTGGGGATAGCGCCCAATAATTGATTCAGCCAGGCTCGCACTTTCGGCAACCACGGTACTTGCGAACAATTGCTGCAGCAGTGAGTCAAGTTGGCTAGAGCGCACGTGGGCTAATAATGGGGTGAGGTCAGATGCAATTGAATCAGGAGCACGGTGAGTACCTGAGGTAAGGACCAAGAAATCAGCCTGACCCAAGTTCTCACTCCGCAACGTGGCCAGCCCGGTTACAGCTGCAGCTAGGTCTTGAACCACGACTGCATCGGCCAGGGAACCCAATGCGGCCGCCGCCGCGCCCTCCCAGCCCGGGTCGATATCCATCAAAGCGGCGATCGAACCCAAAATTTGCAGGCCCCGCGGGTCACGCAATAATGCAGCCGCACCATCGCGCGTCTGGGAGGTCAATCGCATCGCCTCTAATTTAGATTCAAGGGAATTGCGTTCGCGATCGGCAGCCCGCTCCTCATCGACCAATCCAGTGAGTTTTGCCTTCACGCTGTTGAGCGAGCGCTGGGCATTCTCAAATTGTGCATCCAGGCCAAGTTCACCGGAGTCTGCCTTGGCAATTTCCATTTCATAGGTGGCGTACTCGCGTTGGGCAGAATCGGCGCGGCCTTGAGCATCATCGCGGGCCTTGGCCAGCCGAGCGATTTCCTCGGCAATGGCATTTAAACGCGCAGCCAGTGACTTGATGTGACCTTCTTGACGGGCAGTGCCTTCGCGTTGATCGGCCAGGGCACGTAAGGCGGCCGCCACTCGGTCTTCCTCTGCCTTGAGTTGTGCTTCGGCTTCGGCCAGCGAATATGTAGCAACCTGCAAGTGGGCACGAGCATCCTCAACACTTTGAGCAAGCTCTACTTCCTCTTGGCGCAAGGTCGCCGCTTCATGTTCAAGACTTTCCGGATCGCGACCTGACGTTCGGGCTTCCTCTGCTTCCTCAGCCAGAAAGCGGGAACGCTCTTGGGCCAGGCTGGCAGTTCCGCGGAATTTTTCACGCAATGCGTTGAGTCGGTAATAAGTCTCTTGGGCTTGCACAAGCAGCGGGCTGCTAGTGGCCGTCTCAGCATCGAGCTCAGATTCACGAGAGCGAGCGCGCTCTAAATCAGATTCAACAATCCCCCGGCGCTCGCGCAGCGCGGTTTCATCGGCAACTTCTGCATTGAGAGTTCGGGTCAGTGAAATAAAATCATCCGCGAGCAAACGCAATTTCGCATCCCGAAGATCGGCCTGAATTGTTGCGGCTCTTTTAGCAACTTCTGCTTGCTTGCCGAGCGGGCGAAGTTGACGACGCAGTTCGACGGTGAGATCTTGCACCCGGGCTAAATTCGCCTGCATCGAATCCAGTTTCCGAATGGCCTTCTCTTTACGTTTTCGGTGCTTGAGTACACCGGCGGCCTCTTCGATCAGACCACGTCGCTCTTGCGGGTTGGCCATCAAAATGGCGTCGAGTTGACCCTGTCCGACAATGACGTGCATTTCGCGCCCGATGCCACTGTCACTGAGTAACTCTTGGACATCCAGCAGACGCGAAGCATCACCATTTATTTGGTACTCGCTGGTGCCATTGCGAAAGAGAATCCGCGAAATTGTGACTTCGGTATATTCAATCGGAAGGGCGCCATCTGTGTTATCAATGGTGACCGAGACTTCCGCCCGGCCCAATGGGGCACGGCCACTTGTGCCGGCGAAAATAACATCTTCCATCTTTCCGCCGCGTAAAGATTTGACGCCTTGCTCACCCATCACCCAGGAAAGAGCGTCGACCACATTGCTCTTGCCAGAACCGTTGGGGCCAACCACGCAGGTAATACCTCTTTCAAGGCGGAGCGTGGTCGTAGAAGCGAAGGACTTAAAGCCCTTGAGCGTGATGCTCTTCAAATACACGGGGCAAACCTACCGCAGGCCTTCACCCTAAGAAGTCAGACTCAAAATTTCGTAGGCGCTGCGAGCCGCCAGTTGCTCAGCCTCACGTTTGCTCTTGCCTTGGCCTTGAGCTAATGCAACACCGCCCACCATTGCGATGGCGGTAAAACTCTTGTCGTGATCAGGGCCGGTTTCAGAGACTAGGTACTCAGGTACCCCTTTACCTTGTGCCGCAAGAAGTTCCTGCAGGGCCGTCTTTCCATCTAGGCCGGCCCCTTTAGCCATGGCTTTTTCAAGGGTGTTATGAATGAGAGAGGTTACAACTTCCGAAGTTTTTAAATAGCCAGATTCTAAGTAGATGGCACCAATCAGAGCTTCAAGGGCATCGGCCAGAAGTGAGTTCTTGTCGCGACCGCCAGTAACTTCCTCCCCTTTTCCCAAGCGAATGAATTCGCCCAA
>DATKUB010000070.1:0-45990 GCA_035530875.1 Candidatus Nanopelagicaceae bacterium | reverse complement strand
GCCTGCCTTCTAAAACAACGCTGGTGACAATAATCCGATTCTTCGACATGCCCCCAGAGTCTGAACGATGTCTGGAGACATATATGAACTATGTCAAGAAACCACACACTGCCGGGGGCACTTTATTGGCACCACAGTTGTTGTCCGGGAGTTGGCGAATAGGTGCTTGACCAGTCGAATTTAGCGCTCTCACACCGACAAGATCGGGCAACTTCGAGCGGGCGATGTCGCGCAAAACACAAGAAAATCCAACTTTCAAGGCGAAGAAGGTACCTCCGAAGAGCAGAATGGTCGGAGTTGAAGATCGTCTTCTCGTGAATGGAGTTGCAATGGAATTCGCAAAATTTATGTCAGGGTCGATCGGAAGAGGCGTTCGCGTGCTCGCTGGCCTAGCGCTCATTATTTGGGGTAGCACTTTGGGCTCGACCGCCGGTGTCATCCTGGCAATAGTCGGCGCGGTCGTACTTCTAGCCGGCGCATTTAACTTCTGCCTGTTCGCCCCCATCTTTGGTGGCCCGCTGTCAGGCAAGGCCTTTAGAAGCAATAGTTGACCAAATAGGCGTCGCCTTTCGGGATTGAACCCAGAAGTCACGGGTAATTGGGTAGAAAGCGAAGCCGACTCCCAGAGCCAAGAAATGACCAACGTCGGTAAAACTTTGGTTAACGACTAGAGCCACCAGGCCAATCCCTACGGTAGAAAGTGCCCATGCCCACCGCCAACTAGGTGGCAGTCGGTACGTGAAAATTGCCGCTACGGCAGCAAAGCCATAACTGACACCAACATCGATCGTCTCCTGAAGATTTTTAGCAGCCCACCCGTAGCGGATGGCAAACCAGAGCGCGGTGACGCTTCCAACGGTGGCCAGCACGTGGCCAGTTGCAAAAACGAGCACCCAACGCCGGGTTCCGAGCCAGTATTCGGCCGGGGCGAGCACCAGGGCGAAGAAGAAGATCCAAGCAAGAAACTCGTAGCCTGGAGCCCAGAAAGCACTTCTGATCAAGACTTTTATCGGATTGATTCTCAGCTCATGGAGATTGGTGCTGTGCTCAAGCAGCACAAGTTTGGAGACCTTCGGGCTAGTTCCAAGAAGCACCCAAGTGGTCACGCTTAGTACTACTAAATAGGCAAAGGTGGCTGGCGACCTACGCAAGTAGGCCAAGACGAACGGCCGTAATGATTTCCATCGAGCAACCAGGAGAATGGCAAGCCTCCAGTTCCGGCGAACGGCGACATCAAAAACAATGGCCACCGCCAAGATTCCAATAAGAATCATCGAGCGCCTCATCCAATAGCGAGAGGTTTGACTATACGACCAGATCCGCCGCCCTCACTCAGATCTACGAACTACAAGCAGGGAAACATCATCAGGAGCTGAAGAGTTCGCAGCAACTTGCATGATGGTATCCACTGCCGCTTGGGCGCTGATCGAATTCTTAATCAATTCCGCGACTTCATCCAAACTGGCCAGAGTTCCATCGAAAATATCTAATACGCCATCACTGACTGCGACCAGCATGTCACCTGAACTGAGTGCAATAGATTGCTCCTCCCAAGGTTCAAGGATACTGACGCCAAGCGGAAAACTCAGGGTCGCCAATCGCTCAATCTGCCCATTGGCGCGAATGAGAATAGTCAGGCCATGCCCGGCATCTACGTATCGAACAACCCCGGTCCGTTTGTTGAGACGACCGTGAAATAGGGTGACAAATGTGCCAGATTCATCGAGGTCTTCCTCAAGAAGAGCGGCAGCGCCCATCACTGCATTGCTGATTTCAGTTCGTCTGGATCCCGAACGCAAGACCGCACGCACGGTGGCCGCAATTATCGCCGCACCACTGCCTTTGCCCATGACGTCCGCGAGAGTAATCGCCCATCCTTCCTCCACCGGGTACCAGTCGTAGAAGTCGCCGCCCACCGAAAGAGTCTGCAGACATGCTCCTGCGATCTGAAAACCGGGCAGGCTCACCAACCGCTTTGGAAGCAGGCCCGCTTGAATCTGGGCCGCGCGGGCAAGATCCTCGGCCATCATGCGCCGATTTGCTTCTTCCAATCGCCGGTTCTCTAAGTTAGCTTCAACCAGATCTTGATAGGCTTTCTTCTGCTCGGTGACATCGCGAATTGAGGCTGCCACTAAGACCTGATCGCCAGTTTCAATTTGACTAAGGCTTATCTCGATTGGGAATTCAGTGCCATCCCGGCGGCTCCCGTAAAGTTCCACTCCAGTACCCATAGGACGCGAGCTACGATCTTCAAAGAAACTGTTCCGGAGGTTTGGGTGGTTGGGCCGAAAGCGCTCAGGCATAAGCATTTCCATTGATCGACCGAGAATCTCGTCCCGAGAATAATCAAACAATTTTTCGGTCTGGGAATTCACGATGGCGATCTTGCCGGTGTTATCAATGACCACCATCGCATCTGGAGCCGATTCCAGTAGGGCACGAAATTTCTGCTCGGCCATCTTCTCCAGGGAAATATCTCTGGTGATTGTTGAAGCTCCGATGACAGAGCCGTCGGGGCTATGGATAGGCGATACAGTCATAAAAACAGGAAGACGGGAGCCATCTTTCCTGATCCAGGCACTCTCGCGGGAGACAGCTTTCCCATCACGCCGAATCGTGCCGAGAACGTCGGACAATATCTGTTCGCTTCCGGCAGGTACCAATCGGGAAACTGACTCCCCAATCATTTCTTCGGCTGAATATCCATACATGCGCTCTGCCGCCGGATTCCAACTGCTGATGATCCCGTCAAGGTCTGCACTCGCGATGGCGTCATTGGAAGAGTCGACGATCGACGCCAGAAGCGCCAACTGATGGTCGACGCCGCTCTTCGCCGCCGAGGCACTAGCCTGCTGGGTCATGTCTCCCCTGTCTCTCGGAATTCGTATTGAACGAGCGTATAGAAAGTGGGAAGGAATAAAGGACTAATTGACTGTCAGTTCCGCAAAGCCCCTGCCAATCTCGCATATTTAGCCGTCTGAGCAGGCATCAACGATGTAGCGCGACCCTGGTGCCCAAGGCAACAGGAAGCGAGTAGGTGTCACCGCAACTTACGAATCGGCCGTTTCAACAGATGCGACTAACCTTTACCCGTAAACGTCACGTATAAATCGCTACCGGAAGGTCGACCGTGTCTGACCAGCTTGCCTCGTTTGGTCCAAATGAATGGCTTGTCGAGGAGATGTACGAAAATTACCTCTTCGATCCGAACTCAGTTGACAAGGCTTGGTGGGACTTTTTCGCCGATTTCAAGCCGGGTCAGGTAAACAGCGCGCCAAGGGCTGGCGCCCACCCGCACCCCGCGCTCCCACCCGTCGCACAGCCAGCCCCCCCAGTCGCAGCAATACCGGAAGTGCCGACCCCCCCGGTAGACGCGGTAGATGGCGAAGTTTCAATTCTTCGCGGAGTCGCCGGCCGGGTTGTAGCCAACATGGACGCCTCCCTGACAATTCCTACCGCAACTAGCGTCCGTGCGGTTCCTGCAAAACTGCTCATCGACAATCGCATCGTCATCAACAACCACCTGCGGCGCACTCGCGGTGGCAAAGTCTCATTCACTCACATCATCGGCTACGCCCTCATTAAAGCCTTGAGGTCGATGCCGGAGATGAATTCTCATTTCATGGTTCAAACCGATAAGCCAGCAATCGTGCACCCAAATGCCATCAACCTTGGCATCGCAATCGACCTAGCCAAACCAGATGGTTCGCGCCAACTTCTTGTGCCGGCCATCAAGAACTGCAATGAAGTGGACTTCGCCGGCTTCTGGATCGCCTACGAAGATGTGGTGCGAAAGGCACGCAGCGGCGCCCTCACCGTTCAGGATTTCGCAGGTACGACAATCACCTTGACCAATCCAGGCACCATCGGAACTGTCCATTCGGTGCCACGTCTGATGAACGGCCAAGGAACGATCATCGGCGTCGGAGCGATGGAGTACCCAGCCGAGTTCCAAGGCGCCAGCGAAGAGACGCTGGCCCAGCTTGCAGTGAGCAAGGTATTCACGCTAACCAGCACCTACGACCACCGGATCATCCAAGGTGCCCAATCGGGAGCGTTCCTCGGCTTGGTTCATCACTTACTGCTTGGTCAAGACGGTTTCTACGACGAGATTTTTGCTTCACTAAAGATCCCCTATGAGCCGATCAGATGGTTGCCGGATGTCCGCGCATCGAAAGACAATGACATTTCCAAAACTGCACGCGTCCAAGAATTGATACATGCCTATCGCGTGCGCGGGCATTTGATGGCCGATACCGATCCGCTTGAGTTCAAACAACGCTCACATCCAGACCTTGATGTTTCTTCCCACTCGCTAACTCTTTGGGATCTTGACCGCGAGGTTGCAACTGGCGGGTTCGCTGGGAAGAGTTTCATGAAATTGCGTGACATCCTCGGAGTCCTCCGCGATTCGTACTGTCGCACTATCGGAATTGAGTACATGCACATCCAAGAACCTGATGAGCGTAAATGGATTCAAAACCGAGTCGAAATTCCTTCACCGCATGTTGCCCGAGACGAACAGTTGCGAATCCTGCGTCGACTAAATGCGGCCGAAGCATTCGAACACTTTCTGCAGACCAAGTACGTAGGTCAGAAGCGCTTTTCGCTGGAAGGCGGCGAGAGTGTTATCCCAATCCTCGACGCAATTCTTTCGAAGGCTGCCGACATCGGACTTGCCGAAACGTGCATTGGTATGCCACATCGCGGTCGACTAAACGTGCTCGCCAACATTGCCGGCAAATCGTATGAACAGATTTTTCGCGAATTCGAGGGCAATCAGGATCCGACTTCTGTTCAGGGCTCTGGCGACGTTAAGTACCACTTGGGAACATACGGCACTTTTACTTCGACCTCTGGGGCTAACACCTCGGTCTATCTAGCGGCCAACCCCTCGCATCTGGAAGCCGTCAATCCAGTGCTGGAAGGGATCGTTCGCGCCAAACAGGATCGCTTGGATCAGGGCGGCACCGGCTTTAATGTGCTGCCAGTTCTACTACATGGTGATGCCGCCTTCGCTGGTCAGGGTGTCGTCGCTGAGACTCTCAATCTGTCACAACTTCGCGGTTACCGAACTGGCGGCACGATCCACGTCATAATCAACAATCAAGTTGGTTTTACGACCGCACCCGCATCCTCGCGCTCATCGGTTTACTCCACCGATGTCGCCAGAATGGTGCAAGCCCCGATCTTCCACGTGAATGGCGATGATCCGGAAGCCTGTGTCCGCGTTGCACATCTTGCCTTCGAATACCGACAAAGGTTCAACAAAGATGTCGTGATTGATATGGTCTGCTACCGCAGGCGCGGTCACAATGAAGCAGACGAACCGAGCTTTACCCAACCAATGATGTACAAGCTCATCGACGCAAAGCGTTCGGTGCGTAAGTTGTACACGGAAGCATTGGTCGGTCGCGGCGACATAACCGTCGAAGAAGCGTCTGCTGCCCTCAAGGATTACCAGAATCAACTCGAGGGTGTCTTTGAAGCAACTCACGATGTGCCACCGCCGCACGCAGGCGAAATCATCGCTCGCTCAGATGCGACTGCTCAGCCAATCGGCCTCAATACGGCCATCAGTGACGAACTTCTTAGAAGGATCGCCGCCTCGCAAATAGACGTACCAGAAGGTTTTACCGTCCACCCCAAATTGCTTCCTCAACTTCAGCGTCGGGCAACCTCGATTGCAGAAGGTGGCATCGACTGGGCAACTGGAGAGGCCTTGGCCCTCGGATCAATTCTCGCGGACGGCCAAACCATCAGACTTACTGGCCAAGATTCCAGGCGCGGCACCTTTGGTCAACGCCACTGCGTCGTGATTGATAAAGAGAATGGAAACGAGTGGACTCCACTCGCCAGCATCTCACCAGAGCAAGGCCGATTCCTTGTCTATGACTCCCTCCTCAGCGAATTTGCAGCCATGGGCTTTGAGTATGGCTACAGCGTTGAACGCGCTGATGCGCTGGTGATTTGGGAGGCTCAATTCGGAGATTTTGCCGACGGCGCCCAGACCATAATTGATGAGTTCATCTCGTCCTCATTCCAAAAATGGGGTCAACGATCCTCACTTGTATTGCTGCTGCCACACGGCTACGAGGGTCAAGGTCCTGATCATTCTTCAGCGCGTATCGAAAGATTCCTTGCCCTATGTGCAGAAGACAACCTGACCGTCGCCCAACCATCGACGCCTGCGTCCTACTTCCACCTTTTGCGCGGGCATGCGAAGAACCCGGATCGTCGCCCACTTATCGTGTTCACGCCAAAGTCGATGCTTCGCCTCAAGGCCGCGGCATCAGAGCCCGAGGATTTCACCTCAGGAAAATTCCAGCCAGTAATCGACGATGTTGTTGCCAAAGGTCACGGCGCGCAAATTCGTCGCGTTGCGCTCTGCTCGGGCAAGCTTTATTACGAGCTTGCCGCTGTCCGCGACGAAAAGGCTGTCTCTGATGTAGCCCTGCTTCGAATCGAACAGTTCTATCCGATGCCCACCGCAGAGTTAAATGCCGCCTTGGCCAACTATCCAAATGCGGAAGTCGTCTGGGTGCAGGACGAGCCAGCAAATCAAGGAGCTTGGCCCTTTATCGGTCTGCAGATGCAAGAAGATTTGAGCCATAATTTGCGCCGAATTTCGCGCGCACGTTCGGCGAGCCCAGCGACTGGAAGTCACCAGCATCACGAGGTCGAACAGGCCAAACTGATCACCGAAGTCTTCGAGAAATAGTTCCAAGCCGGCTCTCAGTTTTTTCTCCGGTCCGCTCCCAGGTCGGCCTGAGATGGTTCCGTCATGAGTCCAATCAGAAACAAACGACCGCTGCTGATTTTGTCCGGAACCGTGATGGGCACAGTCGGCGTTCTGTCCTATGTTCCCTCGGCTACAAACGCGATTGGTCCACTTGGATCCTCTTTGCCGCTAGCAGGTTCCACAACCCACAAAGCGGCGCCAGCAGCCACAACCCACAAAGCGGCGCCAGCTGCAACGGCTACCAACAGAACCCAGAAGGCTACGAGTGCGGCCAAAGGCAAGGCGGCTCGGGTTGCCAAGACAATGCACAAGCCGGTCGCGCCAACCACTTCAATGGCAACCAGAAATATTTCCGGTGGCGTAGCCCAAACACCTTTTGGCCCCATCCAGGTTCAAATCACGGTCAAGGGCAAGCAGATAATCGCGGCTCGGGCTCTGCAAACACCCCAAGGAGGCTATTCATCGCAGGTCAACCAACAGGCAGTGCCGTATCTGGTGCAAGAAACTCTCGCCGCTCAATCAGCACGAATTCAAGGAGTTGGCGGCGCCACGTACACAAGTCAGGGATGGGCTCAGTCACTGCAATCTGCCATCTCAAAGATCTAACCTAAGGCGCTAAGTAAAACTGCCGAAATGGTTCGTGTGTGTCAAAATCTGCCCTGCCAAAATTTCTAAGGCACTCCACAGGCAGCACGCACACGCCTCTTCCTCCCTCATGGCACCCTGGTCGCCATGAGGTTCAAGCGTCCGATCTTCATCATTTCAGGGACGGTGGTCGGAACCGTCGGAGTGCTCTCCTACGTACCAAACTCTTCATCCGGCGGCGCCCTGCTCTCGCTTGCGCCAATCAGCACTAACGCAACTACGGCGGGGGTTAACCCATCAAGTCCCGCAACTGCCCAACAACCCAGTGCACCCGCCACTCCCGCCAATGCCACCGCTGCGGCTACGAGCGCGCCCGCTTCACCACGTACACAGTCCACAAAATCGGCCGCCACAAAAACAACTCCCAGAACCAAGAATTTAACGACCACGGCGACGAAGAAGACACGGGCATCTCATAGTCCAACTCCGATACCCACAAAGACACCATCTCCAACTCAGACACCGACAAAGACGCCAACTCCAACTCAGACACCGACTCAGACGCCAACACCCACCCCCACGGCAACCAAGGCCGCCACCACCCGCACAATTTCGGGCTCGACTTTCCAGACTCCGTTTGGTCCCGTCCAAGTTCAGATCACCGTGCAGGGCACAAAAATCGTTGCAGCTGGAGCTCTCCAGACCCCAAGTGGGGGTAGGTCATCTTGGATCAACCAGCAAGCAGTCCCCTATTTGATTCAAGAGACTCTCGCCGCTCAATCAGCAAATATCCAAGGAGTCGGCGGGGCAACCTATACGAGCCAGGGATGGGCCTCTTCCCTGCAGGCCGCCGTCGCTAAGATCTAATCCTGTTGCGTTTTTGAAAGATCAGAGCGAAAAAACTATTTTTCCAAAGACATCGCCAGCAAGCATTCGAGCAAAACCTTCCCTAGCATTATTCATTGGCAGTATCGAATCAATTACGGGTTCGAGATGATGATCCACCATAAAGTTCAGCAGCGACTCAAATTCAGCTTTCGAACCCATGGTCGATCCAATTACCTTCAGCTCCAAGAAGAAGATGCGAGTTAATTCAGCCGGCGGCGAATCTCCACTGGTGGCTCCCGAGATAACAATCGTTCCACCCGGGCGAAGGGCTCGCACTGAGTGAGCCCAGGTCGCCTCTCCGACGGTTTCCATCACAGCATCCACTCGCGACGGCAGCCTGATCCCAGAATCAAAGACCTCATCTGCGCCAAGGGCCAGCGCTCTGTCTCGATTGGCAAGATTGCGTGTCGTGACCCACGTACGGAACCCCATCGCATGCGCAAGAACGGTCAGCGCCGTCGAAACCCCACCGCCAGCTCCTTGAATCAAAACGGTATCGCCTGGCTTGAGGCCAGATTTTGATGCCAAGGCGCTGTATGCGGTCAGCCACGATGTTGGCAGCGCTGCCGCCTGAACAAATGAGAGTTGCTCTGGCTTAGCAATGAGATTGCGTTCCGGTACCAAAACATACTCAGCGAATGTCCCTTGATATTTCTCCGATAACAAAGAGCGCTTTGGGTCTTGCGTCTCGGGCCCAGTCCAGTCGGGATCTCCAATGATGCCGTGTACGACAACCTCTCGACCGTCCTCGTCGACCCCCGCAGCATCGCAACCAAGGATCATTGGCAACCGATCGCTTGCCAGCCCAACTCCCCGAAGTGACCAAATATCGTGATGATTAAGGCTTGCTGCGCGCACCTTGATCAGTTTCCAGCCGGTCCGAACTTCCGGTACGGGGCGCTCGCCCACGACAAGGGCAGAAAGCGGATCCTTTCTGTCGGCGCTATTCGCGTAAACCGCAATCATGGCGCGCTTATTCGTCGTCACCGAGTCGAGCAAGCCAAGTGGCGAGTCGATCAATGGAGACTTCGAATTCGGGATTCAGATCAGTGAATTCTTGTAGACGCGAGGCGAGCCACTCAAGTGAGACCGTCTCTTCGCCGCGCCTGGCGACTAACTCTTCGATGCCACGATCGGTGAAGTACACGCGTCAATCCTATGCTCGCCGGTAACGAAAGCGAACGCGCCCGATAATCTCCTTAGGGTCGATGGGGCCAAACGATCTAGAGTCGTCACTGGCCGTCTCATTGTCTCCCTCCACCCACCAGCTTTGACCTTGGGCTCGCACGACTCGCTTGATCAGCAAGAAGCCGGGCTGGGCCGAGCGCTCAATCACCACAACTTGGCCAGGCGCAATTCGTCCTTTTCGCGTTACCACTAGCCAGTCACCCGCTGCGTAGGTGGGCGACATGGAATTCCCGGCGACCACCACCGTCGCAATTGGTCTCGACAGGAATCTTTGGCTCATGACCGGTAGTGTCACATCAGTAAGAAGTCACCAGCAACACGCCGTGCCAACCTCACGGAACGCCAACCTCACGGAAGGAGTGCGCCTTATGATTGCGCGCTTATTTACCCCACGTACCACCGTCCACGCGCACTGCGATCTCCCCTGCGGTGTTTACGATCCCGCCCAAGCCCGGATTGAAGCCTCCTCAGTTAAGGCCTGCATGGAGAAGTTTCATGCCAGTTCTGACCCCGTCTTCCAAGGTCGGGCCGTAGCGATCAAGGAAGAGCGCTCGAACATGGTCAAAGAACACCTCTGGGTGCTCTGGACGGACTATTTCAAGCCAGCCCACTTCGAGTCATACCCTCAGTTGAACGGGCTGTTCAACGAAGCCACGAAACTTGCCGGTGCCGGTGGCACCAAGGGCACGAACGATGTTGCGGTTGCCGATCAATTGCTCGCTAAAATCGATGAGATCGCCGAAATCTTCTGGGCCACTAAGAAGTAATTCCAAATCTGCCCCAATTCGGGCGGTGATTCCCAAACAGGAGTCACCGCCCAAATTTATTTCTCGGTACCGACCCAAGACAAAGACAATCAAAGACAATCAAAGACAGAGTGCAATCAAGGCCATAGTCTTGTTGCGTGTCTGATGATCCGACTGCGCCGAGCGAACGCGAAACTCATGGTGGTGATGGAGCGCTAGCGGCAATCCGCGCCCACGGAGTGAACCATCTGTTTACCTTGTCCGGAGCCCATGTCTTTCCCATCTACGACGCAGCCGTCCATGCCTCCCCGCCACTGGCCATAATCGACGTACGACACGAACAGACCGCCGTATTCGCCGCAGAAGCTACCGGTCGGTTAACGAGATCTCCAGGTTTGGCGGTGGTAACTGCTGGCCCGGGCGTCACCAATAGCGTGAGCGCCATTGCAAACGCCAAATACAACGGTGCTCCGATGCTCGTCATCGGCGGCCGAGCGCCGGCAAATCGTTGGGGCCAGGGCGCGCTTCAAGAAATTGATCATCCACCGCTTGTTGCCCCACTTACCAAGAGCGCTAGGACCTCTGCAACTACATCCGCAATCACGCAGGATGTCTACGACGCCTTGGAACTCGCGCGCTCGCCCCACCGCGGTCCAACATTTCTCGACATTCCGATGGACGTTTTCTTCGGTCCAGCAACTGTGGAGACTCTCCCCGAATGTCAACCAGTCAATCCCGCCATTCATTCTGGAGACTTGACCAAGATCGCCGAAGCCATCAAGGACGCAACCAAACCCTTGCTCATACTTGGAAGTGATGTCTGGACTGGCGGTGCCGAAAATTGGGCCAAGAGTTTTGCAGAAGCCCTGGGAATTCCAACGGTAACGAATGGCACCGCACGGGGAATAATCCCGCGAGGTCACCCGCTGTTGGTGAGCAAAGCTCGCTCGGTTGCACTGCGCCACACCGATCTGGTCATCGTCGCTGGCACTCCGCTTGATTTCCGGCTCGGTTATGGGCGGTTTGGCGACGCCAAGGTTGTGCACATTGCTGATTCTCCAGATCAAATTGCTGCTCATGCGAAACTTTGGGCCAGCGCAGCGGCCGACATCGGCGTCGTCTTCCTTGCCCTTACTGAAGAACTCAAGTCGCATAATCTCGCAGCGCATTTCAAGCCATGGGTTGAGGAACTTCAGCAGGCGACCCAAATCGCAAACGCCAAGGATGTAGAACTGCTGCAGAACGACTCTACATATATCCACCCGGCCAGGATCTACGGCGAACTACTTCCCCGGCTTGCCGATGATGCGATCGTCATTGGCGATGGCGGCGATTTCGTATCTTTCGCCGGAAAATTCGTCGAACCAATGAAACCTGGTTGCTGGCTGGATCCCGGACCATACGGATGTCTTGGCGGTGGAATCGGTTCTGCAATCGCCGCCAGGCTAGCCCGTCCGTCAGCGCAGATCGCCTTGTTGCTTGGGGACGGTGCGCTCGGCTTCTCGCTGGCGGAAATAGATTCGCTGGTCAGACACAAGTTGCCAGTGGTGATGATCGTCGGAAACAACAGCGCATGGGGCCTTGAAAAGCACCCGATGCAATCACTATTTGGTTATGACGTCGCTGCGGATCTTGGATATCAAACGCGCTATGACCAAGTTGCTATTGCGCTCGGAGCTGGCGGCGAATTCGTTACCGAAGCCTCAAAAATCGGTGCGGCCCTCGATCGCGGTTTTGCCAGCGGAATTCCCTACCTAATCAATATCGCAACTGATCCAGCAATTGCCTACCCGCGAAAAACAACCGGGATCTAGTAGTGCTTCTCGATCGAAGCTGAGTCGGATGGAACCTTGTTCCGTTGGGGACGATTATCGATCTGCATCCACCGCGACGCCCCTTCAAGCGGCGCAAACCCAGCGCGCGCATAAACATCATGGGCGTCTCTGGTGGCAAGAACGATTCGGGTGATCCCTTGAGCGCCTGACCAAGCCACTGCCGACCGGGCCATCCAGGTGCCAATTCCTTTACCGCGGAAATTTGCGTCGACAAAAACGTCGCATAGCCATGCGAAAGTGGCTCCATCGCTCACGATACGACTGACGGCAACTTGTTCTGCGTCTTGATACACACCAATCATGTGCGAACCCGCGATCGCTTTTGCCATAACTTCTTGAGTTCGACCGGCCGCCCAATAACTCTCTCCGCTGATCCAAGCGTGAACTTTATCCGCATTGATCAGAGTCGGATCATCGCTGAGAACGAAGCCGTCTATTTCTTGATGAAGCGACGACGGGAAACCCATAACCATGTCCGACCTCCGATACCTGCAAATTCTTAAGCAGTTCCTATTATCTATTCGATGCGAGATTGACCTGCGGCCTTGGCAAGAAATTGAAGACGGTCTACGACGGCGCGAGTGATTACGCCCTTCGCGATCAAACGCGACCCGGCATGCACCTCCACCTCGAAAGTTAACTTCGAGCCAACTACGCTCGTTATTTCAGCCGATGCACGTACATTCGAACCCACTGCGCTGACCCCCAAATGATCAAGTTCAACACGTGTCCCCACACTTGTCTGTTCGGAACCTAGATGATCGAGCAGAGCAGCAACGCAAGCAGCTTCGGCTAGTGCCACCACGCGAGGCGTGCCGAGCACGGGTACATCCCCCGATCCAAGCGCCACGGCCGTATCGGCGGCCCGGACCGTCAAGGACGCAAACCCGACAGTTCCCACCAATTTGGATAGGGAATCGTTCATCTAAGAGACTCGAACGAGAAGGTCGCCTTCTTGAATGACATCGCCTGGTGCAACCGCAACTTCAACAACGTCGCCAGCGGCATCGCTGAGGACTGGAATTTCCATCTTCATTGATTCAAGCAGAAGGAGTTGCTGCCCGACGACCACTTGTTCGCCAACAACCACTTGAACAGAAAGAACATTGGCGACCATCTCGGCTCGGATGTCATGTGCGCCAGATGATCTACTTGGCAACTTGTTCTCCTATTCGTTACGGATTTCTATTTCCGTCATCGTAAGTCTTAACTCGGTAATCTGGCCGCGAATCGCCTCACGTAGCGTGTCGGGGGCCGTTTCACCGCAGGCATTGAAGATCATTTGCTTGAGCCTGCGCAAAATTGAAAATTCCTTTAGACAAGGTCCGCACTCTTCGAGGTGGATCGAGACAGCTTTGCGGATTTCGCCATCGTTTATCTCGTCGTCGATATAGAAGAAAGCTGCATCTAGTACCTCTCTGCAAGGCATGTCGTGGTGGTTGCCACAGCTCATGGCCCATCACCTCCGGCGAGGAGGAAACCGCGCTCTCGTGCGTAATCTTCAAGCGATTCACGCAGCAGCCGACGACCTCTATGTAGGCGGGACATCACCGTGCCCACGGGCGTGTCCATGATGTCGGCAATTTCTTTATAGGCAAATCCTTCGACGTCGGCTAAGTAGACCGCTAGTCGAAATTCCTCGGGTAGGGCTGCGAGCGCATCCTTGACGTCAGAATCCGGCAGATGGTCAAGAGCCTCCATCTCGGCCGAACGGCCCTTATCGCTGGTGTGAGTTGCCGCCTGCGCCGCCTGCCACTCTTGCACTTCCTCGCCCGTGGTCTGTGGCTGGCGTTGGGCTTTGCGGTAGGAGTTAATGAAGGTGGTGGTGAGGATGCGGTAGAGCCAAGCCTTGAGGTTGGTGCCGTCTTCGTACTGGTGAAATGAGGTGAAAGCCTTGGTAAACGCTTCTTGCACCAGGTCCTGGGCATCATGCGGGTCCTTGGTCATCCGCATAGCGGCGCCATATAACTGATCCAAGAAGGGAAGAGCGTCACGTTCAAAGCGCGCAGTCCGCACTGCGACGCTCTCCTTGGTTCGGCTTTCGCCGGCATTTTTTGCCATCGCTAGGAAGGCTATCTGGCTGGCTGCCACTTGGCTAAAAATAGGTACAGGTCGACTCTGGCTTGGCGCCTCACACTCGGTTCCCATGACTATCCCAACGCATTCTGACAGCCCCCCATTCCTCGGCCGCTAAAACAGCGGCCGCTCGGCCTCAAAGGGGAGCGGCTCGGTCAACTCAGGCCCGTTGTTCCGAGCCGAGTTCACCAGGCGACTCACGGGTTCGCAGACGAGCCCAACTCCAATCTCGTCGACCCCAAGCAGATCCGGGATGGAATCGGGCGAACTGGGATCACTTGCCAACCAGGCGCGATACCGCTCCGATGGAAGCACTACCGGCATCCGGTCATGAACCGCCGCAGGAGGGCCCACGGCCTCTCTGGTGATAATGGCCGCCGAGGTCACCAGATCCCCACTTTCTGGATCACGCCAATACTCATATATCCCAGCCATCGCGAGAAATCCACCATCCGCACGGTGGATATAGAACGGCTGCTTAGCCATCGAATTTTTTATGCCCCCGCCCGAAAACTTGTACCACTCGTAGTAACCGTCTGCCGGAACAATGCATCTACGTGATCTAAACGCCGAACGGAATGAAGGCTTATCGACGGAATCGATTCGAGCGTTGAAGGTTCTGGTTGCGTTCTTGGCGTCCTTGGACCAGGACGGAATCAATCCCCATCGAGCGATTGTCAGAGTGCGTTTGCCGGCAATCTCGGCGACAAAATATATTGATTGGGTTGGGGCGGTATTCCAATTAGGCGCAAGAAGTTGGTCTGGCATCGACTCAAGTTCAAACTCCTCAATGAGCTCCTCGGGTCGACGAGATGCTGCATAGCGGCCGCACATATTCCAAACCCTACGCGCCAGATGATGTAGATAGCCCAACCGCGCCAGTAGTGGCTGACGGTAGGCTCAGTGCATGAATATTGGACAACTTTGGCCTGCACCGATGGCTCGCGGTCCGGTCAAGGCCAGCGTCCAAATTCCCGGCTCAAAATCCGTGACAAACCGCGCCTTGATCCTGGCCTCGCTGGCAACTGGCACTTCACGTCTGGTTCGTCCGCTGCGCTCTCGGGATACCTTACTTATGGCCAAGGGCCTTCAAGCAATCGGCGTCAGCGTTGAAGATGATGGCGATAGTTGGCGAATCACATCAGCGGAATTGAGCGGACCGGCTCAGATTGACGTCGGAAATGCCGGAACGGTTATGCGATTCCTGCCTCCGGTGGCCGCACTCGCCAAGGGCGACATTCACTTTGACGGCGACCCGCGTTCGCATGAACGCCCGATCGGTCCGGTGATAGCTGGGCTTCGCGCTCTTGGCGCAACAATCATCGACGATGGGCGAGGCGCAATGCCGATCACCATCATTGGATCAGGATCCCTACGTGGCGGAAGAGTAGAAATCGACGCCAGCGCGTCCAGCCAATTCATTTCCGCTCTTCTACTCGTGGCACCGGCAACCCAAGAAGGAATAACCGTTCGACACATTGGCGAAAGCCTTCCATCCATGCCGCATATTGAAATGAGCGTTGAGATGCTTCGAAATTTCGGAGCCAACGTCGACGACTCACAGCCAAACCAGTGGCGAGTAGAGAGCGGACCGCTCCGCTCGCAAGAGTTAGTCATCGAACCAGACCTGTCTAATGCCGCGCCTTTCTTGGCGGCAGCCATCATCACCGGAGGCAGTGTCGTAATTGAGGATTGGCCGCTGCGCACTACCCAGCCAGGCGATCACTTGCGAACTCTGCTTGAAATGATGGGCGCACAAGTGGAATTCACCTCTGCTGGCCTGCGGGTAAGTGCCGGCGACGACTTGTGGGGCATTGATGTGGATCTGCATGATGTCGGCGAATTGACTCCGATGATCGCCGCCCTCTGTGCGTTCGCCTCTAGCGACTCCCATCTGCGTGGCATCGGGCATCTGAGACTTCATGAGACGGATCGGCTCAGTGCAATTGCTACTGAGATCAACCAGCTGGGCGGAGAAGTTACCGAGCATCCAGACAGTTTGCAGATCTACCCAAGACAGTTGCACGGTGGAACGTTTCACACCTATGAAGACCATCGGCTAGCAACGGCTGGAGCTCTGATCGGCTTGAAGGTGAAAGGCATCGCGGTGGAGAATATTGAGACCACAGAAAAGACTCTCCCAGATTTTGTAAGCCTCTGGTCGAAGATGATTGAGGCCTGATGGTCCCTCCTGATCGCGTCCGTAAATACGACGAACGAGATGTTCGCATTCGTGCGACTCGAGGAACCCGGGCCCGAAGCAAGGATCGACCTACTTTCACCGGCACTTTTCCGGCTCTGGTCACGCAAGTAGATAGGGGTCGGATCACTTGCGAGACCGATGATGGCCTCGTTGTGGTCGCGATTAAAGCTAGAGATCTTGGCCGAAAGGGAGTTGTGGTCGGCGACCGAGCTCAATTGGTGGGCGATAGCAATCAAGATCCCAACTCGTTGGCTCGAATTGTCGCGATTTCTGAACGCAGCAATGTACTCACGAGAACCGCTGACGACGACGATCCAACCGAACGGATCATCGTTGCAAATCTCGACCTGATGGTAATTGTTGTTGCCTGCGCAAATCCCGAGCCGCGCTCTGGCCTCGTTGATCGATGTCTGGCTGCGGCATTTGATGCCGGCATCGAACCAGTACTCCTCATGACCAAAGCCGACCTGGCAAGTCCCGAATCCTTTCTCTCCTCCTATCGGTCGCTTCCACTCACCGTCTTATCGGTTCAAAAAGGGGCCGACCTTGGCCCCTTGCGTGCACTTCTCGCCGGGAAAACCAGCGTATTCATCGGACATTCGGGGGTCGGAAAATCAACGCTCGTGAATGCGCTGATCCCAGCCGCAATGCGGGCCACTGGGGAAGTGAATGAAGTCACGGGACGGGGGCGTCACACGTCATCGAGCGCAGTGGCACTTCGACTCCCGACCGGTGGCTGGCTCATTGATACGCCCGGAGTCCGGTCCTTTGGGCTGGCTCATCTCAACCCCGAACGAATAATCGCGGCCTTTGATGACATCGTTGAAGTTATTAGCCAATGTCCGCGTGGCTGCGACCATGAATCGGATGAATGTGCTTTAACTGCTTGGGCTGCCAGCGATTCCGCACATGCGGAGCGAGTGGATAGCCTCCGCCGCCTCCTAGCCTCTCCGAGGCAGAGTTATTAGAGGGGGTTAAGCACCTAGTTGCCAGGCACTGAATGAGTATTAGCCACCGTGTTTGCCCAGACGCTCTTCGCCCCGGAATGTCCAATAATGACAACTTCTGCAATCGAGCCCAACGCGGCTACAACGGCGAGCGCAGAAGCAATGGTTCTAATTCGAGTCTTAAGGCGCGACCCGCGCCAAAGAATCAGAACGGTAGTGAGAAGGAGCAATAGTGCGAACGGCGTTAGGTTCTCGCCGGCATTAACGTGCGCCTGCACGAGCGCTTTATTCGTCGTGGCCAATTGGTTCACTCGCCCAGCAAGGGATTCGCCGCTATTAGTGGCCAGCGGCACTGATGCGGTCGACACCACCACTAGCGCGAGCAATTGCCACCTGTACTCGTGTTGCCAATCCTTCCTGATGATCATCCCAATGACAGCCAGCGAAGCCAATGGCATCAAAATAACCACCGCGTGAACGATTAAGGCGTGGGCAGGGAGGCCGAAAATCGTATCCGTGAAGATCATTGTCGGAGTATAGGTTGAGCACGCCTGAGAATTTGTCTAGTAGCGTTCGCATGTGAGCGACTACCAATCCGACCTTCACCTGGCGTTACGGCTGGCCGACTTAGCCGACAAGATCACCCTCGACCGATACCAATCACTCGATCTAGAAATTGAAAAGAAGCCCGATCTCTCACCTGTAACTGATGCCGATCGAGCTGTCGAGCGAGCCCTAATCAAAGAAATTGCCCTTGCTTGTCCAAAGGATGGAGTGATCGGTGAGGAGTTCGGCCAGAGTGGGGGCACTTCCGGACGCAGTTGGGTGATCGATCCGATCGACGCCACCAAAAACTTTGTTCGCGGCGTACCCGTCTGGGGCACCCTAATCGCTCTGATGGATGGGGAGGATGTGAAAGTTGGCGTCGTATCCGCACCAGCGATGGCTCGGCGTTGGTTCGCTCATGAAGGCGGGGGTGCCTTCACAATTGACGTGAATGGCGATACCCGTCAAATACGGGTGTCCAAAGTTGGTCAAATCTCTGATGCCTCGATTTCTTTTTCCGGGCTTCGCGGCTGGCGGCTAGTTGGCCTGGCCGAGAAGTTCGCAAATTTAGCTGAAGCCTGCTGGCGACAACGCGCCTATGGCGATTTCTGGTCGCACCTGTTGGTAGCAGAAGGTGCCGTAGACATCGCAACCGAACCCGAATTGAATCTCTGGGATATGGCGCCACTCGACATAATTGTCAGGGAAGCGGGCGGGCGATTCACCAGCATTGCCGGCATCGATGGGCCACATGGCGGGAATGTGATCACATCAAATGGGCTCTTACATCAGGAAGTCATTGACGCTCTCAACTAGCGGGTCTTATCTCCGCCTCGTTCGCATGCTTCCGCAGACCATCGGCGGACTGATAATTTGCGGTGTCGGGGTCTTCATGGCGCTCCACTCGGGGCTCGGCGTATCGCCCTGGGACGTACTTCACGTTGGCCTGGGGCATCATCTTCATGTTGCAACTGGAACCGCAATGATCGGCACCGGAATCGTGGTGCTCTTCTTAGGGCTCCTGCTCGGGGTAAAACCTGGATTAGGTACGGTCTGCGACATTTTGATTGTTGGTAATGTGGTTAATGTCCTCTATGCCTACGATCCGATCGTAAACGCAACCAAATGGCATTTTATTATTCGACTGGCCTTCTTTTCGGCTGGCACGATCTTGACCGGACTCGGAATCGCGATCTACATCGGAGCCCACGTTGGGGCCGGGCCAAGGGATGGGCTGATGATTGCATTTCATAAGAAGCTGGGCTGGCCGGTCTGGAAATCTCGAATTGCAGTCGAGTCAATTGGGCTACTAGGGGGCATTCTTCTCGGTGGTCCAGTCGGTATCGGGACGCTAATTTGGACTGTCTTACTCGGCTGGAGTGCAGGAAGGTGGTTTCGAGTGTTGCATCTCACTCCATTTGTCATCGTTGAAGGCACACAGGTAATCGACTAGTGCGGATGGTTCCTCGGGTGAGAGATAGACTTCTTTGGCGAAAGGGGCAATAGCAATGAGTTTAGAAATGAAATATGGAATAACTGGTATGACGTGCGGCCACTGTGTTCACGCAGTTACCGAAGAAGTATCTGCCATCACTGGCGTTCGAGATGTGAAAATCAACCTAGTTGAGGGTGGCCAGAGCCTAATGACGCTAACCGCCGACTCGGACATTCACTTCAAGCAAGTTAGTGAAGCCGTAAATGAAGCTGGCAACTATGTGGCTGTTGCTCTCTAATTGATTTCCTTAAGGAGCCTCCGTGCCTGAGACTGTCTCCAAGCCTGTTGAACTTGCGCTGGAGGGAATGACCTGCGCTTCTTGCGCGGCACGGATAGAGAAGAAGTTGAACAAGGTCGAAGGAGTTACAGCTACCGTCAACTATGCAACAGAAACCGCAACAGTTCACTCGGCTCCGAACGTTGAGTTAAAGACGCTTATCTCTGCCGTCGAAGGTGCCGGATACAAGGCACATCTTCGAAGCCCAGAGGGTCAACAGAAATCGGCTAACTACTATTGGCAACTGATTCTCGCGCTCGCTTTAGGCGTGCCAGTGATTGTGCTGTCAATGACCAACCTTTGGCAGCCGCTTCATTGGACAACATTCATTCTGGCGACGCCTGTCGTGTTCATTGCAGCTTGGCCAATCCATCGGGCAACCCTCAGCGCACTGCGCCACGGAAGCGCCTCAATGGATTCCCTTATAACTCTTGGCGTTTTTGCGTCGTACACTTGGTCGCTCTATGTGCTGCTCGGCCATATAGGCGAGGTCTACCTCGAAGTAGCGGTCGGCGTCATAATCTTCATCCTGACTGGACGCTTTCTTGAAGCCCGAGCCAAGGCTCGCGCCGGCGATGCGCTACGTGCGTTGCTAAACTTAGGCGCTAAAGAAGTAGTGATTCTTCGCGATGGTGAAGAGATCACCTTGCCCATTTCCGGGCTGAAACAAGGAGATCTATTTGTAGTGCGGCCAGGCGAAAAAGTGGCAACCGACGGCGTGGTCACGGAGGGAACAGGCTCCATTGACACCTCACTGCTAACGGGTGAATCCTTGCCCGTCGATGTACAGGAAGGTTCCGTCGTCGCCGGAGCAACGATTAACACCAGTGGCCGAATTGTTGTACGCGCCACCGCAATTGGAGCAGATACCGAACTAGGCCGAATTGCCGCGCTTGTAACGCAGGCACAAGCTCAAAAAGCACCAGTACAACGATTAGCAGATCGAATCAGTTCTATCTTTGTTCCGGCCGTTGTTGTTATTGCCATCGGGACATATTTTTCATGGATCATCTTGAATTACACCCAATCCGAGGCGATCCGCGCCGCAGTGAGCGTTCTAGTTATCGCCTGCCCTTGCGCCCTGGGCTTGGCTACTCCAACTGCTCTTCTCGTTGGTACTGGACGCGGCGCCCAACTCGGGGTGCTTATCCGTGGGCCACAAATTCTTGAATCTACGCGTCGAATCAACACGATCGCATTAGATAAGACTGGAACGCTGACCACGGGTTTGATGAGCGTACATAACGCAACAATTATCTCGGATCGCCTTCACACCCTCCAGCTTATTGCGAGCCTCGAGCATGCAAGCGAACATCCGCTGGCACGCAGCATCGTCGCTTTCGCCAAGCGAGAAGGCGCCACGCTCCTGCCCCTTAGCGATTTTGAATCAACCGCCGGTCATGGCGTCTCCGGAGTGGTTGATGGTGCGATCGTTCTGGCCGGATCACCAGAGGCGATTCTCCGCTCCGTGCTCGAAATGCCTGACCGCCTTGAAGCCGCGGTGCAGACGGCTCGAGATCTCGGGCATAGCGCAGTTGTAGCCGCCGTCAATGGCAAAGCAGTTGCCGTATTCGACATCGGGGACGAACCGAAAGCTTCAAGCGCTGCTGCGCTTAAGGAACTAGAGAAACTAGGACTCACGCCCTGGCTGATCACTGGAGATTCGCAGGCAGCAGCCATTGAAACGGCTTCGCTCGTTGGTATCCCGGCAGAAAATGTATTTGGTGGAGTCAGACCTGAAGGAAAGGTCGACGCAATAAGGAGTTTGCAGCAGAAAGGCTTCAATGTCGCCATGGTTGGCGATGGAGTGAATGATGCGGCGGCACTTTCGCAAGCCGATCTCGGGCTGGCAATGGGAACCGGAACCGATGCCGCAATTGAAGCTGCAGACATAACTTTGGTCCGTCCAGATCTTTGGGCAGTTGTCGACTCTATACGTTTATCGAGAAGAACCCTCCGCGTAATAAAGGGAAACCTGTTCTGGGCGTTTGGCTATAACGTAATTGGCATCCCAATTGCCGCCTCAGGTCTTTTGAACCCAATGTATGCCGGCGCCGCAATGGCTTTTTCAAGCCTGTTCGTGGTGACAAATTCCTTGAGGCTGCGGAGTTTTCAGTCCGCATCTCCCAAGGACTGAAGGTCAACTCAATGTGTTCCTATTGCGGTTGCCGAGCACTGACCGAGATAGCGGATTTGACCTTGCAGCATGAGGAAATTGTTAATGCCACCGGTCCGCTCCGGAAAGCTGCTGCGGGTTTTGATGAGGCATTGACAAAAGAGCATCTTGAAACATTGCTGGCGCTGCTCATTCCCCACACTGAACAAGAGGAGTTCGGAATCTTCGATGAACTTAAGAATCGAGCCGAATTTGCCGAACATATAAAGACGCTCTGTGCCGAACATGACCAGTTGCATGCTCTTTTTGGCAGGATCTCGGAGGGAGATTTCGGACAAGTTCCTATTGCCATCGCAGCGCTTCGAGAGCACATCGAGAAGGAAGAGAACGGTCTTTTCCCTGCGGCAGCCGTAGAAATTGAGGGAACCGTTTGGCAAGAATTAGCTGAACGCAGTTCCGCGTCTGTTCATCTTGCAAATCGGCGACTCACCTCACCATGAACCGCGGTCCGTCTTCGTAAAGTAAGCCAATTTGGAGCGCATGGGTGCCTTTTGATCCTCTTGCCCAACTCTTAACCAAATTACTCAATTAGAATACCCTCGATGTTAAATAGCGAAGGGCTAATAATGAATCCAGGGCTGTCTCATTTCCTTATTTCCATAGGGCGAATTGCTTTAATCGCGGCGCTTGCAACATTGGCTTCGATTATTGTCAGGCGATCCCTACGAGTGTCCATAACGCGTTTCATGAAATTAAGAGATGGGGCTGAACAAGACGTCGTATCGGATTCACGATCCATGCAAAGAGCAAAAGCACTGATTGAGTTAACCAATTCGATCACTCGATTCACAACAGCAGCAATTGCCTTCCTTTTAATTCTTGATCAATTGGGCATCAATCTTGCACCACTACTTGCGGGAGCAAGTGTCGTTGGTGTTGCTATTGGTTTCGGCGCACAGGCATTAGTGAAAGATATCCTGGCGGGCGTGTCGATTCTGGCTGAGGATCAATACGGGATCGGTGATGTGGTTGATGTGGGAGAAGCAATTGGAGTTGTGGAATCTATTTCGTTAAAGAGCACTCGGGTCAGAGCGGTTGACGGGACTTTGTGGCATGTGCCAAATGGGGAAATTCGTCGAGTCGCAAACAAAAGCCAGGAGTGGTCTCGCCTAATTTTGGACGTCGGTATTGCTTACGCGAGCAACTTGGAAAGCACCTTTTCCGAACTCAAATCGATTCTGCAAGATTTCGCACACCAAGAAGTTAACAGCAAGAGCATTCTCGAAGCACCAGAAATTTGGGGCGTCGAAAAACTGGGAGCAAGTTCAGTTGACATACGTTTGGCGATCAAAGTTAAGGCAGGCACACAGTGGGAACTTGCGAGAAGGCTTCGCTACGTCATTAAAGAAAGGTTTGATCAAGCAAATATCGAAATCCCATTTCAACAAGTTGATATTTGGAATCGAAGCTAATCTGATTGATGCCTATTGCTCGGTCTGATGTTCAGGGTCGAGTACACCATGTGGCAGCAGAAGGGCAATTGCGAATCCAAAAAGCAGAGCCACTCCCGCGAAAAGAAGTACGGGCTTAGCCGCATCAACAAAGTCCGCTCTCGCAGCTGCGGAAAGATGGCGCAGTACGGAAACTTGAATTGCCACATTCTTACTGCTTAGACCATCACGGTTGGTCCACGAAGAGAACAACGCCGCCAATGAAATGCCCGCGCCAATGACGCTTCCAAATTGTCTAGAAAATGTATTGATGGACGAACCGGCACCCAAGTGCGCAGCGCCTAATGCATAAGGAGCTGTTACTGAAGCAAACTGGGTAACTAGCCCAGAACCAACACCCAGTAAGAAAACGGCGAACCCAATGCCAATGATGCCGGCATCAATGCTCAGATACAGAAGAAAGAACCCGAGAACGAATGCCAATAGACCGGATATCGCAAGTTCTCGGTAGCGACCAGTTTTGGAAATAATTCTGCTACCAAACCCAGAGCCAAATAGATTGCCCAGACCCATGACAAGTAGAAGCAAGCCACCACTGGCTGGGGAAACGCCATAACGCACTTGGGCGATTAAGGGGGTAAATAAAAGGCTAATAATCATTCCAGCGCCGGCTATTGCACTGATCGCTACGGTGACCGCGAAAAGTCGGTTTCGAAAAAAGTGAAGTGGAATGAATGCGCTTTCTTGCATCCTTTGCTCTATGTACAGGAACCCCAACAGTGCTAGGACGGCAGTCGCCAGCAGCCAAGGGCTTACCGAGGCCAGAATTGGCGAATTAGAACCTTCGCCAAGTCCTAGAAGCATGAGGATGAAGACTGCAAACAACATGACCCCTGCCAGGTCCAATCGTTGACGAACTAGTTGCTGTGGAACTCGTAAATATCTGAGAGCCAACGCAATGGCAACCAATGCCACAGGTAAATTGACCGCGAAGATCCAACGCCAGCCTGACACTCCAAAGATTTCCGCCTGGGATGCGATGATGCCGCCCATTAAGGGGCCAAGAAGACTGGCTGAACCAAAAATGGCTACGAAAAAAAGAATGTAACGCGCCCGTTCCCTCGGGGGTACGAGGTCGGCAATCGTGGCGAAGGCCAGCGAGAAAAGACCACCTGCGCCAAGACCTTGAACTGTGCGACCAGCGATTAGAAACCCGAAAGAACTCGCGATCATGCTCAGGGTAGAGCCGAGAAGGAACAGACCCAAAGCAATAATGAAGAGCCGGCGCCGACCATAGGCATCTGAGAGGCGACCGTAAATCGGAGTAGTAATAAGGGTTGCGCCAAGATAAGACGTTATTAGCCACGACTGGCTTGATAAGTGCCCGAGCGCAGTCGCGATTGTTGGACTTGCGGTCGAAATAACGGTCTGATCCAGGGCTGCAAGAAACATGCCTAATGCAAGACCGGAAAGTACCGGAAGAATCCGACGAGATTTATTATTTATCTGGTTCACTTAGCCTACTTCTACGAACCCTGCGCAATTGCAGGTAAGTCGGATCGAGGGTTAGGACAGCAGCCGATTGGGCATCTATCGGGCCATGGGCCAAGGTCTGAAAGCGCTAAGGGCTCTGCCGAGTTGATCCGCTCTTCAAGCAAATCAACGATTCCCGATACAAATGCACCGCTGATCCCAGGAGTGGCCACTCGAGCAAATCTAAGTCCCTGTTCCTCAGCAATTTCACTGGCCACTTTGTCTAGATCCCAAACCACCTCTACGTGATCGCTGATGAAGCCGATCGGGATCACAATGACAGCCTTTGTCCCGTTGGCGGCAAGTTCCTTAATTGCATCGCCGATATCCGGCTCTAACCAAGGCGTATGTGGTGCCCCACTTCTCGATTGATAAACGAGGGACCAGCTTGGTGCCGGCTCAGCCAACTTAAGTTGAGTGCCTTCCAAGACACAGGACAAAGTTGCTCTGTGTTGAGCAACGTAGACGCCTTCGATTAATTCACCACGCATAGCTGGCGGACCCGAAGTCTCCGCCATCGAGTTTGGAATCGAGTGGGTGGTAAATAATAGGTGAATATCTGAAAAGTTCAGGCCTTCGGATTGCATCTCATTGACTGCAGAAACCAAGCCGGTGATAAACGGTTCCACGAACCCTGGATGATCGAAGTAACTTCGCACCTTATCGATAGTCATAGATTCCGCCAGACCAGTTTCGACAAGAGCTTGTGCAAGATTTTCTCGGTACTGGCGACATCCTGAATATGACGAATAGGCGCTTGTAGTAATTGCTAACACTTTTCGACAGCCAGCGGAATTGATTTTACGAAGTGCATCGGTAAAGAACGGCTCTGAATTTCGATTACCCCAGAAGATCGGAATCTCAAGTTTGCGTTTTACTAACTCATCCTTAATTGCCGAAACGAGTTGTCGGTTCTGAGTGTTTATCGGGCTGACGCCGTTCATAGTCAAATAGTGAGTACCAACTTCCGCGAGACGTTCCTTCGGTATATCGCGTCCGGCCGTGACCCGTTCTAGGAAGGGGATGACGTCGTCAAGACCTTCCGGTCCACCAAAAGACGACAGGAGGATCGCGTCATAACTCACGCTAAGAGACCAGCAACCGCTTCGGGTTCAATGCGGCGTCCGGTGTAAAAGGGAATCTCTTCACGCACATGCAACCGCGCCTTCGTCGACCTAAGGTGACGCATCATGTCGACAATCTCAAAGAGATCGTTCGACTCAAGGGCAAGAATCCACTCGTAGTCTCCCAGAGCGAAGGCTGCCACCGTGTTGCTCAGCAGACCCGTGTAATCACGGGCGGCCATACCGTGCTCAACTAGAAGATCCCGCCGCTCATCTTCGGGAAGCAAATACCAGTCATACGACCTAACAAATGGGTAGACGCTGAGCCAATCTTTTGCCTTCGCCCCAGCCATAAAAGCCGGTACGTGCCCCTTATTGAATTCGGCTGGACGATGAAGCGCCATGGCTGACCAGGTCAGTGCAAGACTCTGGCCGAGCTCAGTTCGGCGGAAGTTTCGAAGAGCGGTCTGGATTTGCTCGGCCGCCGGGGCATGGAACCAGAGAATCAGATCGGCGTCAGCGCGCATGCCAGATACGTCGTAGGCTCCTCGGAGTTGCACGCCCGCGGCCTCAGCCGCACTGAGAAACTGGACAAATTGGGCACTGGCTTGGTCCGGGTCAGCCAGAGGCGAGCTGCGGCGGTAGACCGCCCAAGAGGTGTACCGGATGGTTTCGTTGATCGTCCGTGCAGAAGTCTTATTTGAAGTTGGCTCAGTCACGACGGAAGTATCGCACGCTCAAGCCGGCGACGGCATCGTGAGCCTGGCGGATGGCACCCGTTATCCCATTGCCACCCAGACCAGCCCCGATTATTGCCAAGTTGGACCGCTTAGCGACTTCCTCGGTTACCAGTTTGGCCGCCTCAAGATGTCTGGAACCTGGGTGCACCAAGGCTCCCGGCCAGAGGACAGTCTGGACAGCCACCAACTCTGGGGAGGCGAGCCCATAGAGCGCCTTTGCATCGGCCAGGGCCTGATCGGTAAGCCCTGGCAAATCCGGCGGTAATTTGCCATCTCGCCCGTAGGAAAACCGGAGCACATGATCCTCGCCAGAGCGCTGGCCTAACCACCCCCACTTGGCTGTGGCATGCGTGGATGCCTTGGCTTCGATGCCTGCACTACTGCCCGTGACTAGCACTCCTGAACCCAGCGGCGCCGCCGCCAGTTCTGGGGCCCGAAGAACGAGAATCACGATGGCCACATCAACCGTGTCTACCTGGGACAAGGGTTCGCTCAGAGATGGGTCGTCGGCAAACAGGTTTGAGGCGGCTCGCGATGGCAGGGCGACCACAAGAATTTCACTCGTAAACTCCGCACCATCTTCGGTCGTCACACACCAGCGACCATCCACATATCGGGCAGATGCCGCTGACTGAGACAAGAGGATCGAAACTCCACGTTTGTTTAGATCTGCTGCGAGCGCATCAACCAGCGAGTGCATTCCGCCGTTAAGGCTCATGATGGCGCCGCCTGGTCGAGCCGCAGCGGCGCTCTCCCGCATCTTGGCGACGGCACTCACCAGCGAACCGGTCTTCGAGGCGACCGCTAGCAATCCAGGGACAATGGCGTCTACATCTAGCAAATCTGGATTGGCTGAATGGACTCCCCCGACCACCGGAGCTAATAATCGGTCGACGAATTCAGCCCCGAGACGGTTGCGAACCAGAGTTCCAATCGAAATCGGGCCAGTGATGTCCCACGGTTCAGCATCGAGTTTGCGCGCTATATCGACAGCATCGGCACCAACGGCCGCCAAAACCGAAGGGTCATTTAAATCGCTGGGAATTCCTAAAATTCCATAAGGGATGAGATAGGTGTCCTCGCCCGATCGGATGCGAGCATCGGCTCTAGCCGGCACGATCAATTCTTCGGTCAAGCCAAGCGATTCGATTAACGCAAGCGCATCATCTCGACTTACTGCGAATGCCTCCGCTCCCGAATCGACGGTCACACCGGCGATAGAAATTCGCCCGATCGAGCCGCCAAGTTGCTCGGCCTTTTCCAAAAGCAGTACGGATTCAAAGTGTTCGGCTAAATCGCGAGCCGCAGTTAATCCGGTGACCCCGCCGCCGAGCACCAAAGCTTGTACCGAGTGTGCTGTGCTCATAGTTCGCCATGCACAAGATGAACAAGACGAGTAAGCACGTCGGGTTCGGTGTCCGGCGGAACGCCGTGGCCCAAATTAACGACGTGAGCTGGTGCGCCGCTGCCTCGGACTAGAACGTCTTCCACATGAGATCGGAGCTGCGGCCATGGAGCCGATAAAAGTTCAGGATCAATGTTGCCCTGTAGTGGAACCTGCCCGCCAAGGACTTCGTTGGCCCAATCCAGTGGTGTGAATTGATCAACCCCCATGACTGTGGCGCCCACTTCATGCATGTCGCGAAGAAGGTCTTTGGTCATTGTTCCAAAGTGGACTCTTGGTACCGGAAGATCCGACACCAAGTTCATAACTTTCTTCGAGTACGGAGCGGCGTAGGTCCGGTACTCGTCAAGTGTTAGCCGCCCAGCCCATGAGTCAAAAAGTTGAATCGCGCTCGCACCGGCCAACACTTGTGCGCGGAGAAACTGCGCAGTAACGCTGGCCGCCCAAGTCAAGATATCGGCCCAGAGGATTGGGTCTTCCTGCATCAACGCTCGAGTGACCGGTAGTTCGCGCGATGGACCACCCTCAATTAGATACGACGCCAAAGTGAATGGCGCTCCGCCAAATCCAATCAACGGAGTGCGCCCCAACTCTTTGACAACCAAACCAACAGCTTGGGTGATCGGTTCAAGGTTGGTCAAATCAATTTCCCTAAGCCGGTCAAGATCTCCTCGAGTTCGTACTGGCTCGGCCATGACGGGACCAACTCCGGCGACAATGTCCACATCTATTCCAGCCAGCCGAAGTGGTATGACAATGTCGCTGAAGAAGATGGCGGCATCGACACCGTGTCGGGAAACTGGCTGCAGCGTAATCTCAGCCGCCATGTCCGGACGCAAACACGCCTCAAGCATCGGCACACCTTCGCGCAGCGCTCGATACTCGGGCAGCGAACGCCCTGCTTGGCGCATAAACCAAATGGGATTCCGCTCTCTTCGCTCACCCTGATAGGCCGCAACCAGCAGTGAATCATTCGTAGCACCGACAACCAAAGGATGGCTCTTGGGCAATTTCACGTAACTATCATGCCAGGCCTTTGGGGCGTACCATCACCGGGTGGCCTTAGTTCTCATCGGTGCAAGTCACCAGGACCTTCCACTTTCGGAACTCGAAAAACTTGAACGTTTCACGGACGCCATTCGCGAAGCGCTGTTTGGGAGGGTTGCCAAGAGTTGCGGAATTTCTGGCGGAGTGATCATTTCGACTTGCAACCGCTTTGAACTTTATCTTGAAGCCGAACGTTTTCATGAAGCAGTCGACCAGACAATCGCATTGATCGCCGAAGTTACCGGGTTCAGTCTTGAATACTGCAGCCAGGTATTACGTGTCTCTTTTGAATCGACCGTCGTTCAGCATCTGTTCACACTTACTTCCGGACTAGATTCGATGATCGTCGGCGAAGTCGAAGTTGCCGGCCAGGTGCGCGAGGCGTTTAAGCAGGCACAGAAGAGAGGCGAGTCGACTTCTCGAATTGAGATTCTCTTTCAGAGAGCACTTGCAACTTCCAAGAAGGTAAAGACGTCGACGGATCTTGGAACTGCTGGCCGATCCATCGCGCACGTTGGACTGCAACTCGTTGAGAAGCGCCACTGGCCGCTTGCCGACAAGAAAGCCTTGATTCTCGGAACGGGCGCCTATGCGCGAGTGATCGTTTCAGCATTGCACTCCATGAACTGTTCAGAGATCGAAGTTTTTTCGGCTAGCGGACGAGCACGGCGATTCAGCGAGTCCCACGATACGCGGCCCGTCTCCAAAGATGGATTGAGTGCCGCGCTAGCCGAGGCCGACATAGTGATTGCGTGCAGTGGCAATGGCACTCACATGATTGATGCAGACATGCTAAAGCGATCTAGACCACATGGAGCTGTCTTACCGATTCTAGACTTAGCGCTCGCCTCCGATCTCGATGATGACGTATCGGCACTATCCTCGACTGATGTAATTAACTTGGAAGTCATTGGGGAAAACGCGCCGGATGAACACAGTGAATCAATCACGGCCGCGCGATCGATCGTGCAAGATGCTGTCCTCGAATTCGAAGCGGAGATTGCGACTCGTTCCGTAGAACCAGTAGTCGCCCTGATGAGAGCGCACGTCGGAGTACTCATTAGCGAAGAAACCGAACGGGTGCGACGACGGTCTGGCGATGAAGTTGCTGGAGAGGTCGCGCATGCACTTCACCGGGTGACGAATGCGCTTCTCCACACGCCCTCGATCAGAGCTCGAGAACTTGCTAGAACCGGAAATGAAGAAGACTACCGCCGGGCGATTCAGTTGCTGTTCGGAATCAATGTTGATGAAATGCACAATGCTTGATCGTTCACTTCGCCTGGGCACCAGAGGGAGCCTTCTGGCGCGCACTCAGTCAGGACTGTTCTCTGCGGCCTTCGCCAGTCTCTCAGGCGCAAAAATCGAAGAAATAATCATCAGGACCGAGGGCGATGATGTTTCAACCTCGCTGGTTAAACCGGCACGCCCTGGTGTTTTTGTAACTGCCTTGCGCTCCGCCCTTTCTCGCGGAGAAGTCGATTTTATCGTGCACTCATTTAAGGACCTGCCGTCGATGTTGGAACCGGGGATCACCCTTGCGGCCATCCCGCCCCGCGAAGATCCGCGCGACGTATTGGTCTCCAAAGCAGCAGTTTCCTTACAGGATCTTCCAGCAGGAGCCCGCGTCGGTACGTCTTCTCCACGTAGAACGGCTCGCATCGCCTTTCTCCGACCCGACCTGGTCATTCTCCCGATGCGCGGAAACATAGACACCCGGATTGGGAAAGTGATGAGCGGAGAGTTCGACGCGGCAGTTCTTGCCGCAGCCGGACTGAACCGCGTTGGTAGGAACGATGAAATCGTCGAGTACTTGTCCCTGGCCCAATTAGTCCCGGCACCGGCACAGGGCGCGTTGGCAGTGGAGTGTCGAAGCGTGGACACAGAGCTGGTTATGGAATTATCCGAATTGGATGACCCCGCAACGAGATTGTGCACAAGTGCAGAGCGAGCGGTCTTGGTTGGCATTGGCGCCACATGCGCAACTGCCATTGGCGCATTCGCGACTTTTAAAAACGGCACGATCACCTTGACAGCCGAACTGTCAGACCCCGCAACCAATGAACACCACCGGGTTGAGCGTCGTCTTGAAACTGTCAATCTAGACCAACACCAACTTGCGGAAGGACTTGGTCTCGCAGTTGCAGTGGAGATTCGTTCAACTCCCCTTGGACAAAGACTTAGTAATAAAGATGTCTAAACCAGTTCTTCTCATTAGAGGCGCCGGAAACGACGTCGACGCTCTCGCTCTTTCAAAACTCGGCCTAACCTCATTGATTGATCCGTATTTGGATATCGAAGTGAGCGCCGAAACCAGGGACGCTTTTGAGTTGCTGGATTTTCTTGTTGCCCAACACGGCCTGACTTGGTTAATCGCGACCTCAGTCAACGCGCTTAAATTCTGGATTGAGATCATTGGCCACGACCGACTTGTAGAAGCAATTTCAGCCCACCCCGAACTCCACTTTGCCGCGATCGGCAAAGCCACTGCGAAAGCACTTTCCGAACTCGGCGCCCACCCTGTTCTGACTCCTGAAGAGGCAACATCAGCTGCTCTCTCTGCGACTTTGCAAGATTTCCCGCCTGGCACAGCGATAATTCCAAGCGGAAACCTGGCCATGACTAATCTCCCCCGAGATCTTGAAGAAGTCGGCTGGACGGTTAGGTCAGGGATCGTCTACACAACCGCACCAAAAGTGGGCGAGCCGGAATCTGCCTCCATGGTGCGACGAAGCGAGGTTGCTGCCATTCTTCTGCGCTCGCCGAGCGCAGTACGAGCCTTTCTAACTCATGTGCCGAGCCTACAAATTCCAAAAGAGGTCGTGATTGTGTGCGCCGGACCTACCAGCGCTAAGGCGGCGACCGAGTTCGGAATTAGAGTGGATGCCGTGGCAACAGATCCAACCCCAGAGTCCGTTGCTGTCACAATCCACTCTCTCCTAGCAAGGCGGAACCATGGAAATCACTGAGCGACCACGTCGGCTAAGAGCCACCTCTGGAATCCGAGCGTTAGTCCGCGAAAACCGAGTATCAGCATCGTCCTTGGTTCTTCCCATGTTTATCCGAGAAGGGCTAACCGAACCGACTCCCATTCCTGGCATGCCTGGCGTGGTCCAACACAGCACAGAATCTTTCCAAGAAGAACTCGCCAAGTGCCTATCCCAAGGGATCGGAGGCGTAATGCTTTTTGGAGTTCCAGAAAGGCGCGATGCGGATGGCTCTGAGGCCCTAAACCCAGACGGAGTTCTATCCAGAGCTGTACGAGTTGCTCGCGCCGAGGCAGGCGATGACCTCGTGATAATGGCTGATCTCTGCCTCGATGAATTCACTGACCACGGTCATTGCGGAGTGCTCGATCTAGAAGGTCACGTGGACAATGACCGGACTTTGGGTATCTACGCATCGATGGCAGGGGTTTTGGCCGATGCCGGCGCTCAGGTCCTCGGCACTAGCGGCATGATGGACGGACAAGTTCGCGCGGTGAGGCAACATTTGGATTCAATCAGCCGATCTGATGTTCTGATTCTTGCCTATGCGGCAAAGTTCGCTTCTGCTTTCTATGGACCCTTCCGTAACGCAGTCGACTCACAGTTGACCGGCGATAGAAATACTTACCAGCAGGATCCAGCCAATGCCAAAGAGTCACTTCGCGAAATACGGCTGGATGTTTCAGAAGGCGCGGACATCATCATGGTGAAACCGTCGCTGTCCTATCTCGATGTATTGCAGGCGGCCTCGCAAATGGTAGACGTTCCTACGGCCGCCTACATCGTCTCGGGTGAGATGGCGATGATTGAAAGTGCCGCGGCCGCCGGCTTCCTTGATCGCGAGCGCGCCATCCTTGAAATTCTGACATCGGTTCGAAGAGCTGGTGCCTCAGTTATTTGCACCTACTGGGCTCTTGAAGCAGCTCGCCTGCTGAAAGACGGATCGGCATGAGCACCAACCGATCAATTGATTTATCGGAAGCCTGGCACGAGCGGGCTAAACGCGTTATTCCTGGCGGTGTTAGTTCGCCAGTAAGGGCTTTTGCCGCAGTTGGCGGAACTCCTCGGTATTTCGTTCGGGGTAAAGGTTCAAGAATCTTTGATATTGATGGAAACGAATACATCGATTTGGTGGGCTCCTGGGGTCCGATGATTGTCGGTCATGCTCATCCCACAGTTGTAGAACGAGTCTTGGAATCCGCAGCCAAATCCTCATCTTTTGGCGCGCCAGGACCCAATGAAGTTCTACTCGCAGAGGAGATCAACCGGCGCGTTCCAGCGGCAGAACGAGTGCGATTTGTTTCGTCTGGGACTGAAGCGGTAATGACGGCTGTGCGCCTGGCACGGGCAGCCACCGGCCGCGACGTCATCGTAAAGTTCGCCGGCTGCTATCACGGTCACTCGGATGCGCTCCTAGTGCAGGCCGGTTCGGGCGTAATCACACTTGGTCTGCCCAACTCCCCAGGAGTGACCAAAGGTCAGGCGCAAGACACCGTGGTTCTTCCCTACAACGACCAGGCAGCAATCAAAGAACTTTTCGCGGCACGAGGCCATGAAATTGCGGCCGTGTTGACGGAGGCAGTTCCCGCGAACATGGGTGTCGTCCCACCTCTAGCCGGATTTAATTCTTTTCTGGCAGAAACTTGCAAGCAGAATGGCTCTCTACTCATTCTTGATGAGGTAATGACTGGATTCAGAGTTTCCCAAGGCGGTTGGTGGGGCTCGGTAGAAGCCACCGAGAGCTGGACACCAGATCTCCTAACTTTCGGAAAGGTAATTGGTGGCGGGTATCCGGTAGCAGCGGTGGCCGGACGCGCAGCCATAATGGATCAGCTTGCTCCGCTAGGTGCTGTCTATCAAGCAGGCACTTTGAGTGGGAATCCAGTTGCTACCGCAGCCGGTCTGGCAACTCTGGAACTCTGCGACGCAAATCTCTATCAGACACTCGATAAGAGAGCAGCTGAGGTGGCGCAGGCGGTTTCCTCGGCGTTGAGCGCTTCGGGAGTTGCCCACCAGGTGCAGAACGCTGGAAATCTATTCTCTATTTTTTTCCACGAAGCACCTGTCGTAAATTTTGAAAATGCTCAGCGTCAGGACACAAAGGCATTCGCCGCATTTTTCCACTCGATGCTCAATAGCGGAGTTTCGCTACCGCCATCGGCGTTTGAGGCTTGGTTTGTATCCGGCGCCCATACAGATCGCGACATCGAAGAAATTTCCGCTGCTGCTCAACTCGCAGCCAAGGCATCGGCAGCCACACAACGCTGACATTCCCAATGCGGCAGTTGCTAACTGACGTTGACTGAAATCGTGTGCCAGCCTTGTGCACCATTTGGATCGGGCGGAGTTATCGTGCTTGATTGCAGGGCCCCAGTTCCATCTGTGGCTCGAACCGAGATTTCCGTTGCTCCTGGCTTCGCTTCCCAATTAATCCACCACTGACGCCAGGTGGTTTTAGCCAGTTCCGGCCCCAACGTCGCCTCGCGCCACTGCGCGCTCTGTCCGTTGCCGACTCGTACCTCTACTCGGGAGATCCCACGAGTAGGCGCCCAAGCGACCCCGGCAATCGCAACATTTCCAGCTTTAACGCTCGTGCCGCTACGGGGTGTATCAATGCGAGATTGCGTCTTTATTGGCGCCAGCGCGGACCAGCCGCGCGGAACCCAATAGCCCTGCTTCAGGTCGAAACGCGTCAGTTCGATACGGGTGAGCCACTTGGTTGCCGAAACATAACCATATAGGCCTGGAACGATTATCCGTGCCGGGTATCCGTGATTCAACGGAAGCGGCTCTCCATTCATTCCAAATGCGATCATTGCATCGCGTCCATCAAGGGCCGCCAGCGGAAAGCCAGCGGAGAATCCGTCGGATGAATATCCCATGATTTGATCTGCTTTGGCGCTCGGTCCCACTTCTTTGATCAGGTCATCTAGCCTGATTCCAAGCCAACGCGCATTTCCAACCAGGTAGCCACCCACTTCATTTGATACGCAGGAGATGGTGTCGTCCAGTTCGAATACGGGTCTCTGCGACAGCTCGCTGTATGTGAATTCACGAGGTTTCTTAACCATCCCATCAATTCTGAGACGCCAGGTATCAATTGAAATATTTGGCACCGTAAGAGCAGTATCAATTCGATAAAAGTGGCTATTCGGGGTGAATAGAGTGGATAAGCCGGGCACAGTAGCTGCGGGATCAGCAGGTGGCGGAGGAAGAAACTTAAGTGGTCTTGGCAGCGCAATGTTGAGCCTTTGCAACTGCACACTGGCCCGATCCCCTAGAAATTTGCTGACTCCAGCGGCAGCCACGGTTCCGACGCCAATCAACGTGAACGCTTTGAACAATTCGCGCCGGCTTAATCCGTCTTGATCATGGCTGACCCCGGCGCGTTTGAGGCTAAACCAATGCAGAATCAAGATGGCCGTCGCACCCGCAGCAAGCGAGGGAAGTAATGATAGAAGCGATGCGCCGGCGTCGAAGAGCGCGGCGGCTCCCGCAATCGCGATCAATGTGGTCACAAGGCCGTAGGCCAGTCTTTGATTTCCAGAGGCTGAGATCCGGCCAATCAGCATGGCAAGAATCAGGACCACCACGAGAATACTGAAAACCAACGCGGTCTTGTCGTTTACTCCGAATGTCTTTATTGCAAATTTCTTTACGGCGGCCGGAACATGATCGATTATCCGATTGCCAAGCGAGACAATGGGATTATTGAGACCATTCCTTAGTGCGGCAACAAGTTGCGCGATAGCCAGGCCTGCAATCACGGCGATCAGGCCAATGACCTCGCCTAGGCCTCGATGCCCACCTGCTCGCATGGCGTCACGCTAGCGGAGACCGCAACATCGCGCGCGTCCAGGGCACTATTTTGCTTTCTTACGCCCAAGCGGCTTGCGCTCTGGTCTGCTCTTTACGGAACTGCTCCGTACATTCAGCTCGGGTTCAAAGACGACGTCTCGCGGGGCTGAGTCATCACCACCGATTCGCTCTATGAGCATTCTGGCAGCGGCGGTGCCCATCTCATAGGTTGGTTGGCGTACCGTCGTAATCGACGGCGTAACAACATCTGCCCAAGGAAGTTCGTCGAAGCCAACGATGCTTACATCTTCCGGTATGGCGACGCCGTGATCGACTAGTGCGTGCAGAGCACCGGTGGTCATGCGGTTATTTGCAACAAAGATGGCATCAGGAGGGTCAGCCAATTCAAGGACCTTAACTACTGCGTCGTAGCCCCCTTGCTCTTTGAAGTCAGCAAAATGCTGTAGGGCGGGATCCGGCTCTACCCCTGCGACAGCCAGCGCCTCAAGATATCCGGTTAGTCGTTCTCGTGCAGTAGTGGCACCGTGAGTTCCGGTAATGCAAGCAACTCGACGCGCCCCTGAAGCGAGCAGATGGTGTGTTGCGGTTCTGGCGCCGGAACGGTTGTCGACGCGAACCGAGTCTGTAGGTATCGGTAACTGCCGATCAAGCGCTAGGACTTTAATTCCACGCTCCTGAAGCGGCGAGATGTCCGTCAACTCCGCCGAAGCTGGGCTGATGATGATTCCGGCAACCCGCTGAGCTGCGAGCATCGCGATGTAATCTCGCTCTTTTCCAAGGTCCTCGTCGGCGTTGCAGACCATCACGGCGAAGCCGGCTCGACTGGCCGTGTCTTCTACACCGCGGCAGACGGAGGTGAAAAAGGGATTTTCGATATCGGAGATAATTAAGGCCACAACCGATGTCGCTTGAGTCCGAAGTCCTCGAGCCACCAGGTTCGGCCGATAGTTGAGTTCTTGAATGGCTCGCAGTACCCGTTCGGTGAGGGTCTGGTCGACCTCGCCTGACTTATTGAGGACTCGGGATACCGTTGCAGTGGAAACGCCGGCAGCTTTAGCCACATCCCGCATTGTCACCACAGCGCACTCCCCACTCCGAATTTCCTACACCTTGAAGGCATGATTGATTGATAATTATTTACTATGCATCCCTATCTTCGGGCGTATCTGCGCGCGATGGTCGACAAAGCCACGGCAGCGACGAGAATGCCTCCCTTGAAAATGTATTGCCAAAAAGTTGGGGTTCCCAATTGGCTGAGCCCATTGAAGCCTACATTTACAATTAATACGCCGATTAGCGTTCCGACAATGTGAAATTCTCCGTCGCGCAGCGTGGCCGAACCCAAAAATACCGCCGCAAAGGAGTCCATAAGATAACTGTCCGCCGCACTAACAGTTCCACTTCCGAGCAGCGAAGCCAACATTATCCCGGTCAGGGCGGCACAGAGGCCAGCGATTACAAAAGCTGAAATCTTGGTGCGGTCCGTGCGAATTCCGGCGAGCCGGGCTGCGTCACGGTTTCCACCTACGGCCTGAATGCGCTGACCAAGCGGGGTGCGATTCAGTACGACCCAAAGAAGTCCAAGGATAAATGCCATCAGCCAGATGGGATTGGGCAGGCCCGCGATTTTGCCAAGGGCCAGGTGAGGGAATGACTTGGGTACGGCGACGATTGGGGAACCAGCCGTATAACCAAAACTCAGCCCTACTACGACAGTACCGATACCTAGCGTCGCCACCACGGCGTTCACGCGAGCCTTGGTAACGACAATTCCGTTCACGGCCCCAATTCCGCCGCCGATTAGAAGGGTGATGAATGCGGCAAGGAATAACGGCAGACCCTGTCTTACGATCAAGCCGGTAACAAGTACGCCGGCCAAGCTAGCCACATAGCCGATACTGAGGTCGAACTCTCCTACTACTAGAACGATGGTCAATCCGGAGGCAATGATTGCAGTAAGCGAGGACTGATTTACGATGTTGATTAGGTTCTCACTGGTGAAAAAGGCGCCGTTCGGCACGAAGACACCGAACACAATGAGCATGACGGCCATGGCAACGAGCGTTCCGTATTTAGAGAGAAGCACTAGGCCCTGCCGTGATCCGCTCGAGTTTTTCCAGATCCGATGTCGGCGGTCGCTGCCCTCGACATCCTCTGTTGGAACATTTTGAGTGGTCACTGGCGTTCGTCCTTCCTAGTGAAACTAAGTGCGATCATGCGTTCAGTCGTAATCTCAGAACCCTTTAACTCGGCATGAACCCGACCCTCGACCATGACAATTACTCGGTCGCATAGACCAACCAACTCTTCTACGTCCGAAGAGATGGCAAGAATGGCGGTCCCTTTTGCCGCAAGTTCACGAATGACCCTGTGGATCTCGAAACGAGCTCCAACATCGACACCTCGTGATGGTTCGTCGAGTATGAGGAGACTAGTGCTACGTGCCAACCATCTGGCGATCACCGCTTTCTGCTGGTTTCCGCCAGACAAGGAACCGATCAGTTGGCGCATATCAGCCGTATTAACAGTGACTTCTTTAGCAAATTTCGAAGCTCGAATACGTGCGTGCCTCGGCCGCAAGAGAGGCAACCAGCGAGAAACAACGGATGCCGCTAATGATGAAATGGTGATATTAAAAGCAATTGATCGATCAGCAAAAACGGCCTCGGACCGTCGCTCTTCCGGCACGAATCCAATGCCAGCCGCAGCGGCGTCCGCAGGCTCACGGAAATGCGTCTTCTTGCCGTTTAAACGAACCTCACCAGCAGTCGCATGAGATTCTCCGTAGATTATTTTGGCAAGTTCGGTTCGGCCCGCGCCAACCAATCCGGCCAGGCCCAGAACCTCCCCCTCATGAACTGAGAGCGAGACATTGCGCAAAAGTTTCTTATCCGAAACTCCTTTAACGTCCAATACAACTCTTCCGTGCAGTTGTGATTCCGGGATCTGCGCTTCCACTACGTCACGACCGACGATGGCTCGGACCAGGTCGGGCTTTGTCACTTCGCCGCGCGTGGCACGGCTGACGACTTTGCCATCCCTAAACACGGTGATGTCATCACACAGTTCTACAACTTCATCGAGCCGGTGGGAAACATAAATCACCGCAACATCATTTGCCACGAGATCACGCACGACAGAATGCACACGTTCCACTTCAACCGCAGAAAGCGATGCGGTCGGCTCATCCATCGCGATAAGAACTGCATCTCTCATGAGTGCCCGGCCAATCAGAACCAGCCATTGATCAGCGGTACTCAGATCATCAATGTCCGCACTCAGCGGAAAACGCATGGCAAGCCTCGTACGCACCCCTTCGGCGCGACGTCGAAGCGAACGCCAATCGATCACCCCGAGGCGCGTTTGCGGAGCGATTCCGAGCGTCATGTTTCGAAATACGTCGAAACCCGGAACCAAGCTCACTTCTTGGTGAATAAACGCTAGCCCTAAGCCTGAAGCATCATGCGGATCCGCGATAACAACCGGTTTACCTTCAATGAACACCTCACCAGAATCAGGGGAAACCACTCCGGCCAGGCATCTGACGAGGGTCGATTTGCCGGCACCATTTGCGCCTATAAGTCCATGCACAAATCCGCGCCGAATGGCCAGGGAAACCCCATCGAGGGCATAAACACCGCCATAGTGTTTGCTGATATCCCGTACCTCGAGCCAGGCATGCTGGCTCGAGGTACGGGCAGAAAGTACCGGTGACAGCGTTGAGTCATTCATGACTTCGTCTCCATCCTCGTACTCTCCTAACAGCCTGTTTGTCTCTAGCTCAAGGCTTCTGGGTGCGAAGCCAAGAACGCAGCGATGGTGTCAGAATCAACTAGAACGCCAGGAACTTCAATCGTCTTTGGTGTCCAGCTCGCCCCAGCCGTAATGGCTTGTGACGTTACATCGAACATCGTCTTGCCTTCTAGGACGCCATCTTCATAAACGGTCGCCGTAAGGCTTCCATCCTGAACAGCCTGGATCGCTGTGCTGCTCCCATTGATTCCATAGGTCTTCACATCAGTGCGGCCCAATTGCTTCAATGCTGAGATGGCACCGAGCGTGGGGTCTTCCCAGCAACCCCAGATTGCCAAGTTGCCAGAGCCCTTAGGATGCCCAGCTAGCCATGCGGTTGCGTACTTCGCGCCATCTTGGAGGAATCCAGGAATGTTGACTTCGTTCTTCGTAACCTTAATTCCTGGCTTGTCTTTGAGCATTTGATCGAAGATGCCCTCTCGGTCGCGGCAGACCTGGCCAGTGCGGTAGGTGAGCGCTAGGACACTGCCCTTATCGCCCATATCAGCCAACAGTTTTGCGGTGGCGGGCTGGGCAAATGGTGCGCCATCTCCGGTTGTCATAACGACTCCGTCGCCCAGTCCACCACCCCAAGTGGCAACTGGAATCCCCGCAGCCTGAGTTGCTGCAAGGCCAGCGCCAAGTGAAGTTGTCGGGAATACCAAGTCAAAAACCATTGAAGCCTTCTTGGCAACAAAATTCTTGATGGCTGCGTTGGCTTGATCTGCATTGCCCTGCGCATCGACAACTTCCACTGTCCATCCCGCCGCCTCAGCTGCTGCGGTAGCACCCTTGATTACACGGGCGTTATTGGCATCGGTGGCGGTAATAGAGACAATTCCAAGTAATTTCTTCGCTTCAGGCTGCGCTGCTGAGCTAGATGAACTTGAACTGCTGCAGCCAGCCAAGAGCAGGGCTGACGCCACTGCCACAGCGGCGACAGATTTATTTAGAATCTTCATGTTGGATCCTTTCTCAGAAATTTGTAATGAGCGTTATATGGGAACCAGGGAACTGATTGTGGGAGCGTCATAGCCAATTTCAATAGGCAACCCCCGAAACCAGAATGACGTTTGCGTACGAAGTGAAATCCCCCGTACGGATAACGCCCCGAGCATCCGAAGCCAGCCGCTTGAACTCCACGTGAGGAACTGATATTCCCGTTGCATCGGGAAAGTATTCGCTCACCTGAGTCGACCTATCGGGATGACTGCGCATCACTTCTTCAGCGAAATAGAACTGTTCTACTTCGAGTTCGATCGCCAGCAACTCTGCGATTTCGAGTACGGTTGGCACGGTAGGCCGCTGCGATAGGTCGATGCACGGAACACCCCTCGGTATCGGGAATCCGGCGTCAGAAATCACCAATCGGTCGTAATGTCCCATCGACGCAACAAGTGCTGACACGTCGCGATTGAGGATCCCGGTCTTCTTCATTACTGCTCCATCTGGGCTATAGGGCGACGACTCATGACGTTCTCAGCGAGGTGCAGTTCAGCAACAGCCAAATTGTCTGAAGTTCGCCAGGACGGGTGGCGATTGAAGGTTTCGTTCTCGTGCACGATCACTATCCGCTCGGTGGAACCGGCAACCGACACCATTTCATCAATTGATAGCAGGTTGTTCCAGGCGCTTCCGCCGCCAAAACCAATCGCTACGTATTCCCCGCTCCGGTCGACCCCTTCAGCATTTTCATAGGTGTATAGATTGTCTCCGGCCAAAACCCAGTTCGCCTTGGGTGTCGAGACGATCACGTACTGGGAACCATCCGAATGGGTGTCGAACGCCGGACGCAGATGCAAGCCGGGAAGTACGTTGTCCAATCCACCGTCAACCAGTGTTAGCCGACCCGTCTCTGCTAATTCGGCCAGATACATAACATCCGCGGGATCTAGGGCTCCTGTAAGCGACGCGAATTTCGACCCCTTGTCTAGAGCCCATTGGCAGCGTTCAATCTCACGACGCTGTATGTAGATGTGGGCATTTGGAAACTTGGAGAGATTGCCGATGTGGTCATAGTGCGCATGGGTGAGGATGACCGTGTCGATCTCTTCAGGAGAAACACCGACTTTGGCCAAGACGGCATCCGCGTCCTGCCAATCGGTTACACCGTACCGATCGCCTAACTCTCCACCGTAAGTTTCCTTGTCATAACCAACGTCGACTAGGACACGATGACCATGCCCTTCAAGGTAGACATACGAGTAGGGGAATAGCCTCGTGCCTTCATTCCAATGGGCATAAAGAATGCAGCCGACGGGCTGTTCGAGACAGTGTGCGTACTCCAACATCCAGATAGACCACTCAGCCATACTGAACCCCCGAATCAATAACGCGACCTTCAGGTACCAATTCCGAAGGCCACAGAATTTGGCATGATCTACGCAAACTCTTGTAGGCGGTTCGAAGACCACTCGCGGTTTCGGCGGTCATGCCATTGGCCGATGCAACCTGAGCCCACACGCCCAACTGGTTTAGGGCGGAGGCGATCGGTTCGGCAACAAGGACTTCGACCTGGCTATCTCGATGCTCATCAATCATTTGAGCGCTCCTGCGAGAATGCAAACTGAGATCACTTGCCACTGCGGGAACTCGCTCCCTGCTTGACTCATCTATCGCCAGGGATGCAAGACCAATCATGAGCCGCTTGACATGCTTGAGAATTGGTAGAACGTCTTGAGCCAGACGCTTAAGTTCTGTCGGCAAGTCAGCAGCGGGCATCCATCGCTCAGCGTGACTATGCGCCAGCGGAAACGTCGGTTGTTCAAGCGAGTGATTAGTCATGACTCTGCCGAAACGTGGCGATTCTCGGCCATGAAACGCAGGACTTCTTCAGCAACCGGAGAAGACTGCGCGCCACCACGTCGAGTAACCGAAATGCTGGCAGCAACGATGGCCATCCTGGTAGCGGCTATTAGCGTGTCTCCGAGTGCCAGCCTGGCAGCAAGATATCCGCAGAGAGTATCGCCAGCACCGATTGTGTCAATTGCGGTGACCGTCGGAGCAGGGATTGTCACCAAATGATCTCCGTCCAGAACATATGCTCCTTGAGATCCCCGGGTGATAACTACATCACAGCCGGACAAGCGATCGTGAAGTTTCACTGCTCTTTCGATCATAGAACCGTGTTCGCCAGCCAAAGCGGCAAATTCAACTTCGTTGGGAACAATCACGTCAACAAGCCCCGAAAATTGAGCTACCGAAGTCGCCGGGGCGGGATTAAGAACCACTCTAACGCCGACTTCCTTTGCGATTCTGGCCGCTGCCAAAGCCCCATCTACGGGGAGTTCCAACTGCAGCAGTAGAACGTTCGACGACTGAATCAAACCTTTGTGGCGCTCGACGAAAAGATGATCTGCTCCATCGTTTGCTCTCGGCACAATAATGATTGAGTTTTCGCCCCCACTTTCTACAACTGGCAGACCCACCCCGGTTCCGGCGTCGCGATCTCGCTCGACACCGACCAACAAAATCTGCTCGTCACTTAGTGCCTGGATAAAAAGATCGCCGAAGTCGTCTGTGCCCACACGACCAAGCATTCGCGCAGAGACACCAGCTCTAGATGCGGCAACTACTTGATTAAAACCCTTACCGCCAAGCGCAGTCGCAAACGAATCGCCGCGAAGAGTTTCACCGGGCACCGGCCGCCTGGGCGCATAAGCAATAAGGTCCATCATGAAACTGCCGAATACGGCGACCGTGGCGCTCATAAAGATCCCAATTCAGCACTCGAGCTAGAAGCTGTGCGAGCGCCCAAAGCCCCACCCGGATGACGAATCCCAAAATCAGTTGCAGTGAAATTTCTAGCGGCCATTAAGGCAGAAGCGAGAACATCGCCAATGACCATGGTGACAGTCGTCGATGAAGTGGGAGCAAGATTCAAAGGATCTGCCTCTCTGGGAACCGACACGTCCACTACCGCAGTTGAAAGCCGGGCGAGGAGTGAATCCGCCCTCCCTACAACAGCGATTATCGGAACTCCGATTCCAATGGCGAACTCCGCGAAAGCACACACCTCGGTGGTACTGCCTGAGTTTGAAATCGCAATCATGACGTCGCCAGGCAATACGACCCCGGAATCTCCATGCAGCGCCTCAACCGAGTGGATAAAGAAAGCCGGACTGCCGGTACTGGACAAGGTTGCCGCGATCTTCTGTCCGACCAGTCCGGATTTGCCGATCCCAGTAACCACGATTCTGCCTTCGCAGCCGTAGAGAATCGGAAAAGCGCTTTCAATTTGGGCATCCAGACGCTGAGAAAATCCCACTAAAGCGGCAATTTCGAGGTCAAAGGCGCTACGTGCAGCGTCTAGAGCTCGCTGGCGAATATCGCCGAGAGCTGCCCACTCACCACTCATTATTAATCCTCTGTAATCGATTACGTACTCGTTTACACAAAGTACGACTAACTCTGGTTTCCGTCAAGAGGTTGGCCCCTTCTTGCCTCTAGGTTCTTCTCTCCCCGCGCCGGCGTTATAGAACCGATCCAACGCTCACCCAGGCACATCCAGTATCAGTGCCTCGAAATTCGATAGCCTCGTTGACCATGCGGGGCATCTATTTCGAACAGTTTCACGGGCCGGTTGGCGTAAAAGAGTTGCCCGACCCGACTCTCTCGCCAGGCGGGGTCGTTATCCGAGTCGACGCCACGGGGATTTGCCGCAGTGATTGGCACGCCTGGGCCGGGCATGACCAAGAGGTGTCATTGCCCCACGTGCCGGGGCACGAATTGGCGGGCACGATCGCGGCCGTTGGCTTGGAAGTTCGGCAGTTTGCCCTGGGCGATCGAGTTACCGTTCCGTTCGTTTGCGGATGCGGTCGTTGCGAGTTCTGCCTTCAAGGCAATTCCCAGGTCTGCCCCACCCAGACTCAGCCTGGCTTCACGCATTGGGGATCGTTTGCCGAGTTCGTAGCGATCGATAACGCCGACTTCAACCTCATCCGTATTCCTGAGGCGGTGAGCATGGTTGCCGCAGCAAGTCTGGGCTGCCGTTTTGCAACTGCTTTCCGCGGACTATCGGAGCGGGCGAAAGTACAGCCAGAGGAATGGGTTGCGGTGATCGGCGCCGGTGGCGTTGGACTTTCGACCGTAATGATCGCAAAAGCTTTTGGGGCACGGGTGATCGCCGTCGATGTCGCCGAAGAACCTTTAGATAGGGCGCAAGAGATTGGCGCCGACATCACTATCAACGGACGTGAAACTGATCCGATAGAAGCGATCTTGCAACTCACCGGCGGTGCACACATCGGCATTGATGCGGTCGGCTCTGAAGTCACTGCCAGACAATCAATCCTGTCTCTGCGACGCCGAGGCCGACATGTCCAAATCGGATTGCTTCCATCGATTGGAGGATTGCCTAGAATTCCGATGGATCGCGTCATTTCATACGAACTTGATTTGTTGGGCAGTCACGGCATGGCAGCAAAGGACTATCCAAGGATGCTTTCCCTTATTGAGCAGAACTTGCTCCGCCCCGATCTACTGGTATCTCAAGTAGTCAATCTTGAACAGGCGGCAGTCCAACTCGTAACTCTTGATCAGCACCCCGCAAACGGTATGACAGTTTTGGATCCTTGGCTTCGATGAATTAAAGAGAATCGGAGCCAGTAGGATTTGTTGCCTAGAGAAATGGAATTACTGTGGAACTAAGAACACTTGGACAGGGGCTCGAAGTCTCAGCAGAAGGTCTTGGCTGCATGGGCATGAGTGAGTTCTACGGTGCATCCGACGAGAATGAGGCCATCGCCACCATTCATCGGGCACTCGATCTCGGCGTCACTTTTCTTGATACTGCAGACATGTATGGTCCTTTCACCAATGAACGTCTGGTTGGACGGGCAATTGCCGGTAGGCGCGAGGGAATAGTCCTGGCCACGAAGTTTGGCAACGAACGTCGCGAAGATGGAACTCGAATCGGTATTAATGGAAGGCCGGAGTATGTGCGAAGCGCCTGCGATGCGTCCCTCCAACGACTTGGCGTTGATCAGATCGACCTCTACTACCAGCACCGAGTGGATCGATCGGTCCCAGTCGAGGAAACTTGGGGCGCCTTAAAGGAACTTGTTGCAAGCGGCAAAGTGCGACACCTAGGCATTTCGGAAGCGGCTCCAGAGACAATTCGCCGTGCACATGCCGTCCACCCCATCACTGCGTTGCAGACGGAATGGTCGCTTTGGACAAGAGATGCCGAAGAAAACGGCGTTCTGGCCACAGTTCGAGAACTTGGGATCGGCTTCGTTGCCTACTCCCCGCTCGGACGTGGATTCTTATCCGGCCAGATTCGCACTGTGGACGATCTTGACACCAATGACTTCCGTCGTCACCACCCTCGATTCCAAGGCGATAATTTCAAAAAGAACCTTGAGCTGGTTGAGCGAGTGCGTGAGATCGCATCCGAGAAGGACGTCACTCCAAGCCAACTTGCCCTCGCTTGGGTTCTTGCCCAAGGCAACGACGTTGTACCCATCCCCGGCACCAAGCGAATAAGTTATCTCGAAGAAAATGTTGC
>DATKUB010000069.1:0-11170 GCA_035530875.1 Candidatus Nanopelagicaceae bacterium | reverse complement strand
AGTTAGGTAATCTGTTTGGCAACGCCAAACCTGTAGTTCTACGAGAGGGTACGCGGATGCGGATAACAACTCCTCCTTGGACGCCAGAATCCGGGGTGACGCAATCAGTTGCCCTTGAGGTTCTCCTTCATGGACCGATATCTCGGACACAAATCGCTCGTCGTTTGGATCTTTCTCCAGGCTCGCTGACTCGTTTAAGCGCACCAATGATTAAGAGTGGTCTGCTCGTTGAAGTGGGATTGCGAACCGATGGAAAAGCCGGACGACCATCGCGCCCGTTAGATGTCGTGGTTGATTCCCAGCACTTCATTGGAATGAAGCTAACTGGTGACCTTGTAGTGGGGGTCACGACGGATCTTCGGGCCAACGTGATTGCATCAGCATCAGTTTCACTTACTTCGCGCAAACTCGAAGCAGTAGCCAAAGTCATCAGTGAATTGGCTAAGGAACTTGCTGAGCACGTTCCTTCAGTTACAGCACTAGGTGTGGGGATCGGCGGATTGGTTGACGACCATACATTCGTGACCAATGCGCCTTTTCTTGGTTGGTCAAATGCCCCACTTGGCTCGATGTTGGAAAACTTAACGGGAGTACCGACTGTTATTGAAAATGACGTAATCGCTTTCACCGAACTTGAACATTGGTTTGGGGCTGGTCGGGGGTTGGATCGTTTCGCCGTTCTCACATTGGGTGCGGGTGTTGGCTATGGATTGGTCATTCATGACGACATAGTCACAGATTCGGATTCTGGAATTGGACTCGTTGGACATTGGCCACTTGATCCATTTGGACCTCTTTGTCCTTCAGGACATCGCGGCTGCGCAAGAAGTGTACTTACACAGGAAGCAATCAGTAGGGCCGTATCGACAGTATTGAATCGTCAGGTGACTTATGAAGAGGCACTGGATCTGGCAGAGCAAGGTGAGCCGGCAGCACGACGTGTTGTGGATGACGCGGGTAAGGGCTTGGGGCGCATGCTTGCGGCAATCGCAAACTTAACGTCGCCTGAGCGAATCATTCTCGGTGGAGAGGGGGTTCACCTCGCAGATGTCGCAGCAGATGCAATCCAGGAAGGAATCCGCAGCGATAGGGATCCCCGTGCTAGCAAAATCGATTTGGTTACTACGCCAGGGGACAACACCGAGTGGTGCCGAGGTGCAGCGGTGATTGCCATCCAGCGCTACGTCCTCGGACGCCAGCTTTGACACATTTATCGATTCGCTCTCGGCACGGTCGGGGTTCCCACGACAAGTCGGTGACCGTTGCTCCGAACTCGGCACGATTTCAGACTAAAGACGCCATGAGGCGTCACTGCCTCGTGCCGTCATTTCGTTCTCTCGTCTTTGAAGCGGAGTACGGACCATCCACCTACTAGAGGAAGTTCCACTTCCAAAGCGCGACCTTGGCGATGCGGAACATCGCTCGAAAGGATCTGAGAGAAGCGCTCGTCACTTGCTCCAAGAACCGCCGCCTCCACTCGCCAGTGCAGCGGGTCGTCGACCAAAACTCGCACCGTTACGGAGGATACATTTCCCTTTTCGGTCGGCTCCGACCAGCTACCGTTTGGGCTTCCAGTGAGGTCAACAACGCCGACCGTTATGAGACCCTCGGCGTGGACCACCCGAGCGAAAATGGTCTCCCCAAGAGGCTCTGGTCGTACGGGTACCGACGACTCGACCGCTACCGATCCGTTCTCATCACCGATGTCATACCAACTTGTGTCTTCACCTTCAAGAAATAGGTCACGACACCGCAGGCCAAAACGGTGCCAGGAGAGAACCGTATCGGCCTCGGCCTCGGTGAGATGGACGCGCTTGGGATAGTAGGGATCACAGAGTACGGCGGTCTGGTCGCCGAAGATCAGCGAGCTCGCCCCAAGCAAGGTGACAATGGCCTCGGTGGCAACGTCAGTTCGAAGTGATGCCTCACGCGCCGGACCCTCGATAGCGCTGGTTGAATCACTTACGCCCCACACGGGCGGATAACACGCCAGCGAACCACGCATCAAAGACTCGCGAGTTGAAGGGTCAATAAGGCCAGAGATGCCGGAACTCCGATCCAGCAGTCCTTCAAAGTGTCGCCACTCGCTGTTAGGCGGCCAAATCTCGCAGTAGCGAAAACTTGGCTCGGCGCAGATCCGAGCGGCAGACGGCACTCCATTCACCTGGTTGAAACTGATCAAGTCTGTCGGTCGCGCAACGCGCAGAAAATCAAGGAAAGATTCGTATGCGACACGGAGGTCAATGGCGTGGCCGTTCGCATCTTGCGCGATTCTCGGATAGCCATAGGTGTCGACATGGAAACCGTCAAAGCCAACCGCATCCGCTGCGGCTCCGTAGGCAGCCACGAAGTGACGTTGCCAATCAACGTTGCCCGGATTAGCCAACACGATCTGGTCAAGAAATCGAATGGCTTGTCCGTCCGCGCTGTACATGAGCATTTCTGGATGCTCAGCGGCGAAGGCATTGCCCACTGCGTACACCGGCGCATAGGCGTGGGTCACAGCGCCCAGATCCTTCAGACCCGAAGCAAGCGCACGTAGCCCTTCGAATGAAACCGTTCGGTTCGAAGGATCTTTCCAGCCGCTCGTTGCACCGAGTGGTTCGGTGTAACTCTCCATCCAGTCGTAGACCTGGACCACGGTAGAACGTAATGATCGATTCCAGGCCAACACACCATTAATGTCTTCGTCTCTAAAGGAAGTTGCAAATCCATGAACCGGCCGTTCGCCCGGATGAGATCCGACTGTTGTCAGTTCCTCCGCCAAGAGCCGACCATCGGCATCGAGTGCCTCGATGGCGTATGTACCAGCTGGAAGTTGTGGGAACTGAGCTCCATCGCCCACTTCGGCTTCCACCGCATTCCGCACGGAAGAGCGCGCCAGCACCCGCGTTGTGCCGACTGGCAAATTGGACAAGGCGATCTCTTCGCCGATCCGATAAAAGCAGCGCACATCGTCGAGAATATGCAGTCGACCACGACCAACTTTGTCGACGTTGGATATTTCAGACATCACTTGCTCCTTCTGTCAGCCGCTCCGTAACAGACCCATGTAGTCGTGCCAAGGGCCGACCCTTCTGTGTCAATGGATTGGACACCTTTATGCTCTGCTCTTAGCTTCAGTGTTCAGGATGCTGAACGATTCACGAAGCACCAATGTGGCCGCTCCAACAGTCCACGCCTCGTCGCCCCCACGTTGTACCTTGATCTCGACCCCTCTGCCGAGATTGGCAAACATCAACTCGCGAACAGCGACGACCACAGAAGATACCCTCGTCGCACATCCGGTCACCGACGCAAACAACCTCGCCGCAGTGATGGTCATGGAAGCCTGGGCTGGGTTGGAAAATTTCTGAAACTTCATTCGTCTCTTCCCATTATCTTTCGAGACACGACGACTTCACGCGTTGAATTTCGATTGATTGCTACGCACGGGTTATTTTTATATCAAAAGAAACTACATGTCAATAGGTTTGTAAATGAACTTTTTTGGGCATATTTGATTGATTGACGAAAGTAACTACCTCTGGCAGGCTGATCGGCGACTCGGAAGAAAGAGGATAAATAGTGCCAATCGCCACGGCACCTCACCTTATCGGCCATCACTTAGGCCGTATCGACGGCGCTGCAACTTAATGTCAGTTACGACGAAGCTCTTGATTTAGCCGACGCCGGCGAACCTGCTTCGCGACGAGTGGTAGATGATGCCGGTCGTGGGCTTGGTCGGTTACTAGCTGCGATTGCAAATTTAACCGCGTCCGAGCGAATCCTTTTGGGTGGCGAGGGTGTGCGGTTAGTTGACGTCGCCGCCGATGCGATTCGCGAAGGAATAAAAGGTGATCGCGACTTGCGCGCCAAAGAACTCGCCCTCGTAACAACACCTGGCGACAACACCGAATGGTGCCGAGGAGCTGCGGTAATTGCAATCCAGCGTTACGTGCTCGGCAAGCGCTTCTAGATCGCTACTCCCACTCGATGGTCCCAGGCGGCTTACTCGTGATATCGAGTACTACCCGGTTGACCTCGCGAACCTCATTTGTGATTCGGGTGGAAATGCGAGCCAACACGTCATACGGCAATCGCGACCAATCAGCGGTCATGGCGTCCTCGCTTGAAACCGGGCGCAGAACTATTGGATGCCCATAGGTTCGACCATCTCCCTGGACGCCGACGCTTCGCACGTCTGCCAGAAGGACAACCGGGCACTGCCAAATATCGCGATCTAATCCAGACGCACTTAACTCATCGCGAACGATCGCATCAGCCGAACGAAGTATCGAGAGCCGCTCGGCATCGACGGCGCCAACGATCCGGATCGCAAGGCCAGGGCCGGGGAATGGTTGACGCCAGACAATTGCTTCCGGAAGCCCTAGTTCAAGACCAATCTTCCGCACTTCATCTTTGAATAACGTGCGAAGTGGCTCAATTAGTTTGAACTGCAGATCATCGGGCAGGCCACCAACATTGTGGTGACTTTTGATATTTGCGGTTCCGGTTCCGCCACCCGACTCCACCACATCGGGGTAAAGCGTGCCCTGCACTAAGAATTCCACCATCGAACCATCGGAGCTAGTTTCAGCAATGATCTTTCTAGCTGCATCCTCAAAGACTCGAATGAATTCGCGGCCAATTATCTTCCGTTTCGTCTCCGGATCGCTCACTCGAGCTAATTCAGTCAGGAAGCGCTCGCGCGCATCAACAGTTACAAGTGTGACTCCGGTGGCAGCAACAAAATCACGTTCGACTTGTTCAACTTCGCCTTCGCGAAGCAGCCCATGATCGACGAAGACACAAGTAAGTTGATCGCCAATCGCTCGTTGAACAAGCGCAGCAGCAACGGCCGAATCGACGCCGCCCGATAAGCCACAGATCACGCGCTTCTTTCCTACCCGTCTCCTGATCGCCTTAATCTGCTCGGCTGCAACGCTAGACATGCTCCAGGTCGGCGCGCACTTCGCAACGTCATGTAACCAACGTCGAAGAATCTCTTGGCCATGTTCGGTGTGTAGCACCTCGGGATGAAACTGCACGCCAGCATGCCCGGTTGCGATCTCTTCAAACGCTGCCACTGGAGCGCCACTAGTGGAAGCCGTTACGTCAAAATTCGGTGGCGGATTCTGCACGCTATCGCCATGGCTCATCCAGACGCTTTGAATGCCGGGTAGTTTTTCAAACAGGACCGATGATGGGCGGACCACTCGTAACTCGGTGCGCCCAAACTCGGACAGGCCGGTCTGCGCCACAGTTCCACCGAGCGCCAAAGCCATGGCTTGAAAGCCATAGCAAATCCCGAATACGGGTATCCCTCGGGCAAAAATTTCGGGATCTACGACAGGTGCGCCAGCTGCGTAGACGCTCGACGGGCCACCAGAAAGAATGATGGCTTTGGGTGACTTGGCCATCATCTCTTTGACCGACATGCTGGAGGGAACGATCTCGCTATAGACCCCAGTTTCGCGCACTCGCCTGGCGATTAACTGGGCGTACTGGGCTCCAAAATCGACGACCAGAACCTTGTCGTGGGCGCTTTTCTTGGTTGGCATTGGCTAAGGCTATCGGCTCGGAAGGGGCGACAATCTCAGGCGCTAGCGTCCCCGAACGACCACTTCCACGCGCTGGAATTCCTTGAGTTCCGAATACCCAGTGGTGGCCATGGATCTTCTCAGCGCACCGAACAGATTCATCGTCCCATCTGCTGTTCGGGAGGGGCCAGTCAGGATTTCGGCGAGCGTGCCCACGGTGCCAACATTTACTCGCTCTCCCCTAGGAAGTTCTGGGTGGTGCGCTTCAGCGCCCCAGTGCCAACCGTGGCCAGGAGCTTGTGTTGCACGAGCAAGCGGCGAGCCCATCATGACCGCGTCAGCCCCGCAACCAATTGCTTTGGCGATATCCCCGCTCTTCCCGACGGATCCATCTGCAATTACATGAACATAACGCCCGCCGGATTCGTCCATGTAGTCGCGCCTCGCGGCTGCCACATCGGCAACCGCAGATGCCATTGGAACTTCCACGCCAAGAACTGATCGAGTGGTATGCGTTGCGCCACCACCGAAACCAACGAGTACTCCTGCGGCGCCAGAGCGCATCAAGTGCAGAGCTGCCGAGTACGTAGCAACGCCACCTACAACAACGGGCACATCGAGTTCATAAACGAACTCCTTGAGATTAAGCGGCTCGACACCATTGCCGACGTGTTCGGCGCTAACTGTCGTGCCACGAATTACGAATAGATCTACACCGGCTTTAATGACCGCTTCATGGAATTCGGCCGTTCGTTGTGGCGAAAGCGCAGCCGCGACGGTAACGCCAGAGGCTCGAATGTATGAGATCCGCTCCTTGATCAACTCAGGCTGAATTGGGGCGCTGTAAATCTCTTGCATTCTCGATGTTGCACCAAGATTGGGAAGTTGCGAAATCTCCTCAAGCAGCGGCAACGGATCCGCGTATCGAGTCCAAAGGCCTTCCAAATTGAGAACTCCGATGGCGCCTAACTTGCCGATTTCAATTGCGGTGTCTGGGGAAACAACTGAATCCATCGGCGCGGCAAGCATCGGCAGCGAAAGTTTGTATGCATCGATCTGCCAATCGATCGATACATTCTTGGGATCGCGAGTTCGCCGACTTGGCACGATCGCAATATCGTCAAAAGAGTAAGTGGCGCGTGCTCGCTTGCTCTTGCCAATCTCAACGTCAGACACGATTGATCCTCTCGCAGTTAGCGACTGTGGTAGTTGGGGGCTTCCGCCGTAAGTTGAATGTCGTGTGGGTGGCTTTCCTGAAGGCCAGCGGCAGTGATCTGTACGAACCGGCCGCGCTCTTTTAACTCAGGTACCGATCCAGCGCCGGCGTATCCCATCGCGGAGCGAAGCCCGCCAACTAATTGATGAACCACCGCTCCCACCGGCCCGCGAAATGGAACCTGTCCTTCTACGCCTTCGGGCACGAGATTGTCCTCGGACAGTACATCGTCTTGAAAGTACCTATCCTTCGAATAAGACTTCGATTCCCCACGCGTTTGCATTGCGCCAAGCGAGCCCATGCCGCGATACGACTTGTACTGCTTGCCATTAACGAAAATCAATTCACCCGGCGACTCTTCACAGCCGGCTAGGAGGGATCCGATCATGACGGTGTCTGCGCCAGCCACGATCGCTTTGGCGATATCGCCCGAATACTGCAACCCGCCGTCACCGATCACTGGCACGCCAGCAGCCTGGGCGGCTTTAGCTGCTTCGAGAATTGCCGTGACCTGAGGTACGCCAACTCCAGCTACCACCCGAGTAGTGCAAATCGAGCCCGGCCCAACGCCAACCTTGACCGCGTCGGCGCCAGCATCGATTAGCGCTTGTGCGCCAGCTCTGGTCGCGACATTGCCACCAATCACATCTATCCCCGCAGCATTGGCTTTGATCTGACGAACCACATCGAGAACCGCACGCTGATGTCCATGTGCAGTGTCTACGATCAAGACGTCCACACCAGCTTCGACAAGAGCCATGGCACGTTTAAAACCGTTTTCCCCAACACCGACTGCAGCGCCAACGACTAGCCGGCCCGAAGAGTCCTTGGTTGCCTTTGGATACTTGTCTGCTTTCGTAAAATCTTTGACGGTAATCAGGCCTTTGAGTCTGCCCTGCTCATCTATGAGCGGAAGCTTCTCAACCTTCTTAGCGCGCAACAACCCCATGGCTTCGTCAGGCGAAATCCCAACCCGACCGACGACTAGCGGCATTGGCGTCATGACTTCCTGGACTTGCCGGGAAAAGTCGTTTTCAAATCTGAGATCTCGATTGGTAACAATGCCGATCAGAACGCCATCATCTTTAACGACGGGTAGTCCGGAGATACGGAAGCGATGACAAATCGCATCCATTTCGGCCAAGGTTGCCGTCGGCCCGATCGTGACTGGCTGGGTAACCATGCCAGATTCGCTCCGTTTGACCAGATCCACATGGCTGCACTGATCTTCGACTGAGAGATTACGGTGAACAATCCCAACGCCACCCTGTCTAGCCATGGCAATCGCCATCCGCGACTCTGTGACTGTATCCATCGCCGAAGAAATGAGTGGAATTCTCAGCGAGATATTTCTGGACAGCCTGGTCTCGGTATTTACCTCGCTCGGAATCACATCGCTGGCATCCGGCAGCAGCAGGACATCGTCATAGGTGAGGCCCATCATGAGAACCTTTTCCGGCCACTCGTTCGTCATGGGCTGAGCGTACCGGGGTCACAATCCAAGGGTGGAATCGGGCGGGCGGAATGAATCGACCGATTGCATGGTTATAAGGATTGCTTAGCGTCGCGATACGCGACCGACTTATAGAAGTCGCTCGATGCGGAGGTTCCCAGATGGCAGAGGTATCCAGGCTCCCAGGCCCGAACTCGGACCGTTGGAATTGGCAGTTAGATGGCGCCTGTCGGACGCTGTCGCCAGAGATGTTCTTCCATCCTGAGGGCGAGCGCGGCCCCCGGCGTAGAAATCGGGAAGCGGCAGCTAAAGCCGTCTGTGCGACCTGCCCGGTCATGGCTCAATGCCGGGCTCACGCTCTGGCCGTCCGGGAGCCCTATGGAATCTGGGGTGGACTCGGCGAAGACGAACGCGAGAAGTTGGTCGGCAAGAGGCTGACGATCGCCTCATAATTTTAATCGGTAGGCTTAGTCCCTGAGGAAGACCACGTCAAAGGGGCCGGGTAAATGACCAATCGCATCACACACTTCATCAACGGAAAATTCTGGGACGGTACCGCCGACCGACATGGCGAGGTTTTCAACCCGGCAACCGGCAAAGTCACCGGACACGTGGATTTTGCCTCAGCCACCGTGGTTGACGAGGCCGTCGCTGCAGCTAAAGCCGGTTTTGAACAGTGGAGCAAGACTTCCTTGTCCCGACGAACTCAGGTCATTTTCGCTTTCCGCGAATTGCTCAATGCTCGCAAAGACGACATCGCCGCACTTATCACCGCAGAACATGGGAAAGTTCTCTCCGATGCCCTTGGTGAAGTAACTCGAGGCCTAGAAGTGGTTGAGTTCGCCTGCGGCATGCCGCACCTATTAAAGGGCGGCTACTCAGAGTCAGTCTCGACCGGCGTAGATGTTTACTCGATCCGTCAGCCATTAGGTGTCGTAGGAATCATCTCACCGTTTAATTTTCCGGCCATGGTGCCGATGTGGTTCTTCCCGATTGCCATTGCTGCCGGTAACGCCGTTGTCATGAAACCGAGTGAGAAGGATCCATCAGCGATCAATCTTGTTGCAGAACTCTGGAAAGAAGCCGGCTTACCCGATGGCGTCTTCAATGTTTTGCACGGCGACAAGGTCGCGGTAGATCGCTTGCTCGAGCACCCAGACGTTAAGGCCATTTCATTCGTCGGCTCTACCGCGATTGCGCGCCACATCTACGAGACTGGAACCAAGAATGGAAAGCGAGTGCAGGCATTGGGCGGGGCCAAGAATCACATGGTCGTATTGCCGGATGCAGACCTGGATCTTGCGGCCGACGCGGCAGTGAATGCTGGGTTCGGATCGGCGGGCGAGCGCTGCATGGCAATCTCCGCACTGATAGCGGTTGAACCCGTCGGTGATGAACTCATCAGCAAGATTCAAGATCGAATGGGCAAGTTAGTTACCGGAGACGGCACTCGCGGTTGCGATATGGGGCCACTAGTAACTCGGGTACATCGCGACAAAGTTGCATCGTATGTTGAAGCGGGAGTTACCGAAGGCGCAAATCTGGTGGTTGATGGGCGCGACCCGCAGGTAGAAGGCGAGTCCGGCGGTTTTTGGCTCGGACCAACGCTCTTTGATGAAGTAACACCGAAGATGAGCATCTACACTGACGAAATCTTTGGACCAGTTTTGAGCGTCGTTCGAGCCAAGAGCTACACCGAGGCAGTTGCGATGGTCAACGACCACCCTTACGGCAACGGAACAGCCATCTTCACAAATGACGGTGGTGCCGCGCGCCGCTTCCAGAATGAAATTCAAGTTGGAATGGTCGGCATCAATGTACCGATTCCAGTTCCGATGGCTTACTACTCATTTGGCGGTTGGAAAGCATCACTATTCGGCGACACTCATGCACATGGCATGGAGGGCGTGCACTTTTTCACCCTCGGGAAAGTAGTGACTAGCCGATGGCTTGATCCAAGCCACGGCGGCTTGAATCTCGGATTTCCGCAGAACGACTAACGAACCAGCGACCAAGCCCGAACGCCGCCCACGATTCCTGCGGTGTTCGGTACGACCACCACGTCATCGCCTAGCCGCCCAATGTGCTCCGCTCTGATACGCCTGGAATTGCCACCACCGAGATAGAGCCGATCCCAGAGGAATACCGGGCGCAATTCATCCACCATGGATCGAACGCGTCGAGTCCAGAATGCATCACCTAAGCGGCGGCGCTCGTGTTCACCGATCCACGTGTCGTAGGTCGTGGCGCGGCGAACCGGGGCATGCGACAACTCGATGTGAGGGGCGAGTTGGCCCCCGTCAAATACTGCGCAGCCAAGGCCAGTGCCAAGAGTCAGAACAACTTCGAAGCCGGATCCGGCAACTACGCCAGCGCCATGTACTTCCGCATCGTTCAACACCAGAGTCGGAAGGCTAAGCGCTTCGCCAAGAGCGCTCTGCGCGTCAAAACCCGACCAAGCTTGTTTTAACTCGGGTTCAACTCTGGTACGCGGGCCTCTGGCCATTATGTAATGCGGGGTTGAAACGACAACACCGTGACGAATCATGCCCGGCATTCCAACCGTTACCCGATTCGCTTTTGGCAGCGCATTTGCGATCGACGTCAGCGTTTCGACGAAGAGCGTTGGAGACAGCGGATACGGGGTCGGGACATTGATTGGCTGGACATGCATGGTGCCCTGGCTATCAAGCACCGAGGCCTTGATGCCAAGCCCGCCGCAGTCAATTGACAGCGTGGTTAGTTCCATAGTGCGGCGCCCATGCTAGGACTCTACATTCGACATTCGCCGAGCGGCGGCTCCGCTCCCTTGAGCGGCGGCTCCGCTCACTACAAATTCGTTAGTGGCTATGCCCACCGGGGCCGTGCGAATGGCCGCCGGCGCCAGCCTGAGTCTCTAACTTCGCCTCTGGTCGTTCGATAACGGAAACTTCAGTGGTTAGCAGCATTGCCGCGATCGATGCGGCATTAGCTAGAGCC
>DATKUB010000068.1:0-25134 GCA_035530875.1 Candidatus Nanopelagicaceae bacterium | reverse complement strand
TCCCGTGAGCGGCGGCTCGCCTCCCGTGAGCGGCGGCTCGCCTCCCGTGAGCGGCGGCTCGCCTCCCGTGAGCGGCGGCTCGCCTTATAGTGAATTTGGTTCTAACAATGAGGCGGCTTCGATTCTCATAGTTCAAAAGAGCTAGCAAGATCGCCCCAGCATGCGCCGGAGTTTTGAGGCGAGAGGGGTTGTTTTTCCGACGCTATGTGAGAACATGAACTCATGTCCACGAGGCACCTTCGCAGGGTCATTAATCCAGCATCGACTGCGTTTGCGGGTTGGTGGTGTAACTCAGCCCTACGTTCGCGGCTCCTCGATAGGAGTTTGGAGCGGAAGGTAGTCGTTGAACCGCAAGGGCCTAGGGCTCCATCCGTTAGGTCATCGAGTCCTCTGGAAGGTAGAACAATATCTGCACCCATCTTCAAGGTTGATTAACGCGCCTTAGCATGTGTAGTGGTTGCCTTTAATCTTGGTTTCTTATCCCTTCGGGCGCGCCAAGGAATAAGACTAGGCGCTTGGAAATACCCGGCTGGGTGGTTTAGGCGCTCGGATTTCAGCGTAAACACGTGATCGGCCAATCGGCTCTTGCCTCACTTGAGCCTATTCCGCTAACCTTTCAACAGGTCCGAACCTTCCCATTGGTCGGTGTAGGCCCTACCCGCCCCCGAGTAAAATCGGGGGCCTTTTTTATTTCCAGACTTCAACGATTCCAGGTGCAGTTATTGTTTCCCTTTCATTGGCGGCGGTGCATATTGCTCTTCCGAGGTTGTTCCACATCTTTAAATCAACGACGTTGGAAACCGCAGGTGATGGAGCGTAGATTCTTCTAAATGCTGAATACGCCACTAAATCCGCAAGTTGCAGGAAATACGATTCGTGTGAGGCTTTTGGAAATGGGTCATCTATCAATGTCGAAAATGGGACGTGGCGGCTTCCAGGGCCGGTCATGGAACCGGCGGACAATCTTCGGCGTGACCATCGCGCTAGTTTCCGAATACGTAAATTTTCGCCCTCGTCATGGACGATCATGACCGGACAGCCGCCTTGATTGTCGCTAGTTCGCTCAAGTCGCTGTAGTAGAACGGTCCAGGCCTCACCGATACTTCGCTCGGTTGCGCTTTCATACTCTTATGTACGACAACTCCAAATGCGCTAAGTCTTATGTCTTGTGCCATCTGATTTAGATGAGCTCGATAAATAAGAGAACGTTGTCCTGGGGCAACATTCAATTTAGTGAATGGACCACCATTTCGAACCAAATAGTTTGCTTTTATCTCAGCTCGAACTGGAATTTCAAAACTTGATTTTAGTCGACGACGCATGGCTACAAGGTCATCGAATGAACCATTCCAGTCCAATGCATTTACCATCACGCAGCCAAGAGTGTAAGTTTTCGAGGATCGACCTGGCGTATTACCAGTGTCTCCAGATTCATCGACGTACGCAATAATCGTATTACCCACGCGCATTTCCCCTAATCGGCCGGTCCTCTTAACATTGCTCCCGTTTGTAACTATCGAATATGCGCCCAGTGAAGAAGAAGTCGCGATATCCGAGCTGTCACCATTTCATAAAGGAACTCAAACCTCGCGTAGGCAACACAAGGGTTGTGGATACTTGGCGCCACCATCTGGGAGTGCGCTGAGCGGGAGGCTGGCGATCTATTGGGCAAATCATGCATGAGCGCAGTAAACCAATTTGATATAGGTGCTGTGTTTTGACACTAACTCGCGTGCCTTGGTACGTGTGTCCCGTTCTTAAGGAATTATTCCCGCGCGTAGTGGCGCGACGTTATTACATGCGACCAGAAGGGCCCCGACAGGATCCACGCTGAATTTCCCGCCCACTTTAGTTTTCTTCTTTGCCTCAACCAGAGCAATAAGCCAACAACAATCGAGACGATGGTGGGCACGGCGACCAAGGCCAGAACCTTCACACCATACGCCTTGACGAGACTCTTTCGGGGCATGGCGTGCACGGCCAGTGGGGTACTTGTCGGTGACTGACCCTCTGAAGTCGACGTTGTGTTTTGTGTGATAGTCACCGATTTCTCCTGAATGGTTTGGATCGGTAGCACGGCTGCTAGAAACATAAGGAAGATCCCGAAGCCCATTGCCAAACCAATAGGGATGGCGACAAGTCGCTTGTCTTCTATTCCTTTCATCGGGAGCCGTCCTCTGGTTTAGATGCAATTGTGGATATGAGAGAGCATCTTCGATAGTAGCGGGATGGCGTCAAAGTGAAGGAAACCGTTCGGGGTCGTAGCGACGCAATATGTACGCGACGATCATGTATGCGATCAGTGCACCACTGGTATTGCAAATGACGTCGTCGATGTCAGCCACTCGCCACGTCCAGTTCAGGTACTGCGTGATTTCAATAGAACCCGACAAGCCAATTCCGATGATGAGAACAGGCCAGATGCTGAACTTGCGGCGTACGAACGCTAGAAAGATGCCGATGGGTGTCAACACCGCTAGGTTGCCGAGTAACTCATATGCTCGGTGTTGACGTGGTGTACCACTTTGCATGAGATTCTGCGTGATTGTCTTGAATGGGATTAGGTTGAATGGCCGCACCTGATCGACCGTCCCACCTGCTGGCGTGAGCAGCAATTTGTACAGCAGGGCGAAGTAGATGATCCCAGCGAAGTAGAGCGCGAATTTACTGAGTCCACTGAGCCTCATAAATTCACAGTATCTGCAGGAAGGTGATCTGCAGCTGTGCCGGTCCGGGCTTTTGCAAATTACGTCGTCTTCAAGGGTTATTGGAACGCCCTAGCATGTGCGGAAAATCATGAGTGCCGAGTGTGATCTGCGCGGGCTTGGGGCAGTTTTGATAGTCACCAGCCGTTAGCTGTTAGGTCCCTGGCAAATCTGTATTGGCTCGAGTATATTCCTTTCACTTATGTTCTATTAAGGCAACTGGGGGATGGTGTTATGGATTCGAGAATAGTCGATGAATTGTTTCGCCCGGTTTCCGGTGAGACGGGAACCCCTCTTGATTTTGTGCGGTCCTCTCTAGGTAGGCAGCTCAAGTCGTGGACTTCGTTAGGTGAAATGGGAGGCGGTGATAACTGGTGGACGATGGCTTCGGGTGCTCAATCTGCGGATGTGAATATGTCGCTGATTGCCAATGCTTCTGAGGAGTCGTTGGATTCTGCCTTGGAAATTATTTCTCGCGTGGGCGTACCGTCGCTTGCACTGCTCGCTGGGCCAGGTCTAGGACATGCAGCCCGGTTACCAGAGCGAGGTTTCGCGTTCGCTGGAACGATGCCCTTGATGGCAATCTCACTTGAAGCGGCTCAACCCCGAAGCACTAAATCAGACGGGTTTGAATTTCGTAAGGCTTACGCGAAACAGGACACCGACGCGGTCATCAACTTGCTACACGAATCGTTTGAAACGCCGCCCGAGGCTTGTGCATTTATTGTCTCACCAGAAATTGCCAAATCTCCAGGAATCTACTTCTGGCTTCTGCTTGATCAGGGCCAACCAGTATGCACAGTGACAACAACAACGGAGGAAGGCCTCCTTGGAATCTGGTCAATGGCCACTCCACCACGTGCACAACGGAAAGGTTATGGTCATGCCCTTCTTTCACACGTTATGCAAGAGCACGCACAGCAAGGGCAACGGGTCGGACTTTTGGGCGCATCACCTGCTGGTGAACCGCTCTACCGACGAATCGGATACGAAGTGATCGAACATTGGCAGGTCTTTGCAAGCGGGGTTTCGTCGCAAATCCACTAACCAGCAGCGCTCATTCTAGTTCCCACTCTTTGGTGGAACGTTTGCTTGCACGATCACTACGAGCATCCCGTCATCTGTGCAAGATTCGTGACTCTCACCTGGCGACCATCTGACGCCTTGGCCGGAGCGGATTTCGTGTCGTATTCCATCATCCCCAGACACCCAACCTGTCCCAGTGATAACGGCGAAGAGTTGCCATAGCCGAGCGGGATGCCGACCAAGCAAGCCTCCAGAAGATACTTCAGCAATGTGCACTCGGAATTCATCAGCCCCTTGGACGCGTGCCGCCTCCGTCATGTAAAGACCTAGGCTGCCGTGTTCGGAGACCTCTCCCGCATCAAGGCTTATCCATTCCATGCCAGCAAGACTAGCGATCACTCCAAGTTGGTCAAGACGCGAAGTCCGTTTCCGTTAGACCACTGACGAGGTTGCGATAAAGAGTGATTAGCGTACGCCCTAGCATGTGCTCGGTTAATGACGCATCAAGCAAAGGAGTGCCTTAAGACTGACCGGGGGCAGGGATTGCAAATTCGTCTCTCCGTTGAACGTTAAGCATTCTCACATAGTCCATTTTCTCATCTTTGCCAGAAAAATAATGCTCATGGGTTTTCTCTAGAGTCTCAATTGAGTCAGCACTCAATAAAACAATTTCAATGTCCTCGTTTCCATAGTTTGCGCGTTCCGCTTTTGAGAATTCCGCCATGGCATCTTCTTCTTCGCTATAAGGTGTCTTCGAAACTAATTGGCTCGTAGTACGGTCAAACACAATAAGGAAATGGGTTAAGGCGCGCATCTTTCCTCCTCCGTCATCATCCATGCTCACGCAACATCCACTGCGTTCGTAAATTCTTCCGAAAACCCTTTAGGCGGTGTCTCTCGGCGCTCGCTATATGCGATGTTCTCTGCGGTCAGGCGGAGCCAATTCATGACTTCGTCGGGGCCTTTCTCGTCTTTTAGCGGAAGGCGATAAACGGCCGCTGCCTTTTCAACCACGTTGGCCCATGTTTGCTGCCCTTTTGTTCTGATTTGTACCTCGAGCCGATGGTCATCCCGCAAAATAATGAGATGAATTGCTCGATAACCGCTTGGTTTGGGCTCTGTGACATAGTCACGAGGTCCTCGGACCACGTTCCATCGCATCATGATCTTCTCAGCAATCTTATTCACTTGTTCTTGAGAGTCGAGAACTGCCCGGCATCCGCCGACATCTTCCATGCGGGCAAGTTGTGTTCCAGGTAAACGCTCTAGTTTACGAATAATTTGAGGCATTCGCTTCAGTCGTTGAGCAACAAGAACTTCTTCACTAACCTGTTGAACAAAGGATCTTAAGCCATTATTCACCTTAGCCAATGGATACGAAAACCCACGGCGAAACTCTTCAACAACCTCAAATGCATCCAGTTTGGCTTTCACGGGTTCACCTGGCTCTTGCTGGTCATGATCGCACGGTATAGAAAATGTTTTGAAATTGAATCGAGAATGCTTCATATTGTGGATCGCACTAGCCTTGGGACGGGATTGACCTGACGACTCGCATATTGCTAGCGAAGACTCGCGGTTCTCGCGGCTACGTCGGTACCGAACACCAGGAGATGGCTGTTCTAAAGGGCGATTAACGAACGCTAGCGTGAACGCGCCGTGTATCGTCTATAGGTGGTTGGGTGGCAAGATCAATGGATGGACGATTCGCAACCCGATGCACCCACCTACGATCGATTAGGTCTTGGCTATGCACGTTATAGACAGGTAGAGCCGACCTGGATGGAAGCGGTGAGAAAGGCGCTCGGTCAAGCACATACCGTTGTGAACGTAGGGGCGGGTAGCGGCTCGTATGAGCCTTCGGATAGAGCGGTTACCGCTATTGAACCGTCGCTTGTGATGATTAAGCAGCGGCCCCAGAGTGCCGCACCGGTGGTGTGCGCAGTCGCTGAAGCTTTACCGTTTAGATCAAACAGTTTTGACGCAAGTCTGGCTGTTTTTACCGTTCATCATTGGACGGATGCTGATGCGGGTTTGGCTGAGATGCGCAGAGTAGCTTCTCGCCAAGTGGTGTTGACTTGGGACCCTGTTGTGTCCGCGAAGGCTTTCTGGTTTGCGCGCGATTACCTGCCGGAGGTTTACGAACGTGAACGGCATTTAGCAACTCTTGAGAAAGTGGTGGTTGGACTCGGTTCTAACGTAAAGGTTGTTCCGCTACCCGTTCCCGCTGATTGTGCTGACGGTGTGCTTGCTGCCTACTGGCGTCGTCCACAGGCATACCTTGATCCAGCCGTTCGCGCCGCGGTCAGCACCCTTTCTCTTCTGCCGACGCCAGTTGTCGATTCGGCAGTAAAGCGTCTAGAAAATGATTTAGATGATGGGGCCTGGAGCAAGCGTTATCAGAACCTTAGTAATCTTGATTCCCTTGATCTCGGTTATCGGCTTGTAATAAGCGGCTAGTTGTCATCCCTCGTACGAGTTTGCCGTCAAGGGTTATTGGCGCGCCTTAGCATGCGCCAGAGGGACTTGCGCTCGGGCGAAACGTTACAAAGTCGACCATTCCGCGACACCTGGATACGGCCTAAATTCGTTCGGACCTACTCGTCGTCGATCTCACAGAGAACGACCCCACTGGAGACGCTCCCACCAACTTGAATAGTTAGGTTGGTGATTCGACCCGAACGATGAGCCAAGAGCGGCTGTTCCATTTTCATGGCTTCGACGACAAGAACTAAGGCACCTGCCTCGACAAGATCCCCTTCAGCCACGGCGATTTTTACGACGGTTCCCTGCATCGGAGCGACCAGCGACGAGCCGCTGACCGCTGCATGCGATGTCTTCGCTATGGAGCGCTTCGGTGCAGTCGCAGTACCCCCAATTCCCGGCGGGAGCGACACTTCAATCCTCCGACCGTCAACTTCAACGGTGATCGTTTCGCGCTTTTCAGGATCCGAAGCGGCTTGCGCGACGGCTTGGAAGGCCGGGATCTCATTGCGGAATTCGGTCTCTATCCAGCGCGTGTGAACCGAGAAAACTGATGATGAAGCAAAAGCTTCGTCTCTCACGACCGCACGATGGAATGGCAAGGCGGTTGGCATCCCATCGATAATGAACTCATCCAATGCTCTGCGAGCGCGGGCGAGGGCCTCCAGACGATTGGCCCCTGTGATTATGAGTTTTCCGAGTAGTGAATCAAAGTTTCCACCTATGGCATCGCCCGCGCCGAAACCTGCGTCGATCCGGACGCCCGGACCGCTTGGTTGCTTCCAACCGGTGATTTGGCCAGGCGCGGGCAGAAACCCACGTCCTGGATCTTCACCATTGATTCGAAATTCGATGCTGTGTCCGCGAATGGCCGGGTCGTCATAACCGAGTTGTTCGCCATCTGCAATTCGAAACTGTTCGCGAACCAAATCGATTCCAGTCACTTCTTCGCTGACTGGATGTTCGACTTGTAGGCGGGTGTTCACCTCAAGGAAGGAAATCGTTCCGTCTTGGCCGATCAGGAACTCACATGTGCCAGCGCCCACGTAACCGGCCTCGCGCATTATTGCCTTAGATGATGCGTAAAGTTCGGCGATCTGAGCTGAAGTCAGGAATGGCGCTGGCGCTTCCTCGACAAGTTTCTGATGACGGCGCTGCAAGGAGCAGTCGCGCGTGCTTATGACTGCCACATTTCCATGCGAATCTGCAAGTACCTGAGTTTCGACGTGGCGTGGATTGTCTAAATAGCGCTCTACGAAACATTCGCCTCGACCAAAAGCGGCAACGGCTTCCCGAACGGCGGAGTCATAAAGCTCAGGTATCTCTTCTAGGTTTCGGGCAACTTTTAGCCCGCGACCGCCGCCGCCGAAGGCCGCTTTGATCGCAATTGGCAGGCCATGTTCTTTGGCAAATGCAACTACTTCATCCGCCCCGTCAACTGGGTCGGGGGTGCCTGCTACCAGCGGTGCACCAGCGCGCTGAGCAATATGCCTGGCAGCAACTTTGTCGCCAAGTGCGCGAATTGCCGCCGGCGGAGGACCAATCCAGGTCAGGCCAGCAACTACCACGGCCTCCGCGAAATCTGCATTTTCCGAGAGGAAACCATAACCGGGATGCACGGCATCGGCGCCAGCGCGTATGGCCACATCTATTATTTTCGCCATCGACAGGTAAGTCTCGGCTGCTGTGTTGCCACCGAGAGCAAAGGCTTCATCGCACGATCGCACATGTTGAGCGTTGCGGTCAGGATCGGCATAGACAGCGACACTTGCAAGGCCATGATCTTTGCATGCGCGTGCAATTCTGACCGCGATCTCGCCACGATTAGCAATCAGTACTTTACGCATTTTGTCTGCCCTCAATTTCACTGCGCTCACGATTGCCGGTGGCCTACTTACGAAGAAGTTCAGTAAGAGTGACTGGTTTCAATCCTAACTTATGCAGATGCGCCAGAATTAGTGGAATTGCTTTTACGGTATTTGGATATCCGAGGTGCATGCCGATTATGCTGCCTGGCTTTACCAGTTTCGCCACCGTTTTCGCCGTCGCGTGTTCGCTCTGATTTGTGTAGTCAAGGCTATCCACGTCGTAACTAATGCAATTGTGATAGCCGGCGCGGCCAGCGGCCGTACGGATAGTCGAAGTTGACCTAATTGTTCCGGAGGGCCGGAACCAATTTCCCTGACTGCCGGTAAGTTTCTTCAAAAGCGCAGCGCACTCTTTGATTTCCTTCTCTACCTTTGAAAGCGGTAGTTGAGTCAGTACCGGATGCGTCATGGTGTGATTTCCAAGATCATAGCCAGCGTTAAGAATCACCTTGGCCATCGACGGGTTCTCTTTGAGCCAGGTTCCTACGGCCAGTACTGATATCCCAGCATGGGCATTGGCTACCTCGTGGAAAATGGAATTTGCGATATGGAGTGGTCCGGCGCCATGAAAAGTGATGGCTACCTCTTTCCGACTGCGAAGCCCGTGCAAAATATCGGGCCCTGCTGGAGCAGACTGTCTGCTTCTGGCAGCTGCGGCATCCGGCGACAGAATTGCCCCAATGCCAATGGCCGCACCTAATCGAAGAAAATCTCGGCGGTCAAACTCGCCCTGAGGGCTGTCCTGTCCTTGCTCGTTCGTCATAGTTCATAAGCGTATGTTGAAAACGGCCAATCACCGAAAAACACTCACCGGAAATCTCGAATTGAGTATCCGAAGTGGTAGATGGCTCGCCGAAGCAGTGGCAGGCTTAACCCTTCTACGCATGAGGGATCTCCCTCAATGCGATCAATGAATGGGGCGCCTAGGCCGTCAATCGTGAATGCACCGGCGACGTTGAGTGGCTCGCCCGTGGATACGTACGCTTGGATTTCGGCGTCATCAATGTCGGCAAAGAAAATTGTGGTTGCAGCCGTTTCGTTAAATGTCCGACCGGTTTGCAAGTCAACGATGCTATGACCCGTATAGAGAACGCCGGTGAGCCCGCGCATCGCCCGCCAGCGCTCAGCAGCCTCTCCGGGTGTTCTCGGTTTGCCCTGGACTTGTCCTTGGAAGTCCAATACCGAATCGCAGCCAATGACCAGCGTGGCCGAATTTAAGTCTGAACGAGCGTCGTCAGCTACCACTTCGGCAACGGCGGTGGCCTTCCTGATTGCCAAGATGCTGGCGATTTTACTGGCCGGAAAATCCGCTAATTCAGGGCTTTCTTCATCAACATGGCTAATTATCACTTCGGGTTCGATCCCGACCTGTCTGAGCAGGGCTAACCGGGCGGGTGAAGCAGAAGCTAGAACTATCTTCTTCATCGGATGGACTTACGCCAGCCATTGGCGCCGGATGGGGGGACCCGCCTATGTTGCACGGCGCCCCAGTGTCTGGCTGGTCTGGCTACTGTTTTCTCCCGGCCAGTGCTAGCCACTTCTGCAAGTGCTATTGCCAAAGCTGCGATTTCTTCGTCGGTTGGCGCGCCTCTGACGATTTGAAAGTTCCGGAATCCTTCCGCGTTTTGATAATTCATGTCTAGAGCGGAATGTTTCCGTGTTTGCGCGGAGGTAGAGTCTCCCGCTTGTTGCGTAGCGCACGCAAAGCACGAGTGACGTGTGCGCGCGTTGATGCGGGTTCAATCACTGCGTCGATATACCCTCGCTCTGCGGCAATGTACGGATTGGCAAACGTGTCTTCATACTCTGTTATCAATTCAGCGCGCCTGGTGGCTTCGTTGTTGGATTGAGCCAAATCCTTGCGGTACAAGATGTTTACCGCACCCTGAGCGCCCATGACTGCAACTTGCGCGCTAGGCCAAGCAAGATTGATGTCCGCGCCCAGATGCTTTGATCCCATAACGTCATACGCCCCGCCGTAAGCCTTCCTTGTGATGACCGTAATCAATGGGACGGTTGCTTCTGCATAGGCATAGAGGAGTTTTGCTCCGCGCCGGATTATTCCGTTCCACTCTTGATCGGTTCCCGGTAGGAACCCGGGAACGTCGACGAGTGTGATGACTGGGATATTGAATGCATCGCAAGTTCGCACAAAACGCGCCGCTTTCTCGCTGGCATTTATATCAAGAGTTCCAGCCAGTTGCATCGGTTCATTTGCTACAACGCCTACGGAGTGACCTTCAATTCGCCCAAATCCCGTGATGATATTTGGCGCGAAGAGGGCCTGCACCTCGAGGAAGTCGCCTTCGTCGAGCAGTGCCTCGATTACATTCTTCATTTCGTACGGCTGATTAGCGCTGTCCGGGATAAGAGCATTAAGGGCGATGTCTGATGGGCCTTGGTCAAGATTGCTGGTAGTCGGGAAGCTTGGGACCTCATCAAGGTTGTTACTAGGAAGAAAAGAAAGCAGGGCCTTGACGTAGTCGATGGCATCTGTTTCATCGTGACCCATGTAGTGGGCCACCCCGCTTTTCGTATTGTGGGTGCGTGCGCCACCCAACTCCTCAAATTCCACGTCCTCACCGGTCACCGTTTTGATTACTTCAGGACCTGTGATGAACATGTGAGATGTCTGATCGACCATGACGATGAAGTCAGTGATGGCAGGGGAGTAGACAGCCCCACCTGCACATGGCCCCATCACAAGTGAGATCTGGGGGATCACTCCTGATGCATGGACATTGCGCTTGAAAATCTCGGCATAGAGTCCAAGGGCGACCACGCCCTCTTGAATTCTCGCACCCCCGGAGTCGTTTATTCCGATCAAGGGCACACCTGATTTCAGTGCGAAGTCCATCAGCTTGACGATCTTCTCGCCGAATACCTCACCGAGACTGCCGCCGAACACGGTGAAGTCCTGGGCAAAGACACAGATTGTGCGACCATCAACCGTGCCATAGCCGGTTACCACACCATCGCCGTACGGCCGAGTGCTGGCCATCTCAAAATTCGTGGAGCGGTGCCTGGCTAACTCGTCGAATTCGACGAAGGAGCCTTCGTCCACGAGGAGACCTATTCGTTCGCGGGCCGTCATCTTGCCGCGGGTGTGCTGCTTTTCAACTGCCCTAGCTGAACCGGCGTGCGTCGCTTCGTCAAAGCGGGCCTGAAGGTCGGCAATCTTGCCTGCGGTCGTGTGAATGTCGTTGTCGTTAGCCATGGTCCCCTTGGTCTCTCTTTGAATTCTGTCCTACGGTAGCGATCATGGAGCGATTAGCGTTAGATCCTGGCCAGTTGAGATCGGCAATCCTTGAAGGTTCCTCTCTCTGGCGCCACTTTGAACTTGCAGCGCGAACAGGCTCGACAAACGCGGATCTGATTGCTGGCGCTGGCGCCCAGGCCTATCCCCTCGGAACGGTCTTGGTAGCCGAAGAGCAGTATGCCGGTAGGGGACGCCTTGATCGGGCCTGGCAAGCGCCCGCCCGTTCTGGTCTGGCTGTCTCGGTGCTAATTGCCAATCCGGACCGACTTGAGGCAACGCTGCTTCCGCTCCTGGTTGGAGTGGCCGCTATTCGGGCGCTTCGAAACGGCGATTGGCTGAGCCAGCCGGAACATGCGGGGCTGAAATGGCCAAATGACATCATGGTGGGCGAGCGAAAAGTGGGCGGAATCCTTACCCACCAGATTTCGATCCGTGGAAGCAGGGCGATAGTTGCTGGACTCGGTCTAAATGTCTCGCTCCGATCAGAGGAACTGCCAACGCCGAATGCCACCTCGCTCCTTCTTGAGGGAGCTACCGAGCAGAGCCGCGCGACTTATCTCATTTCGTATTTGAGCGAGCTTGAAGATTTGCTAATCGCTGCCGATACTGATTCTCTGCTCGCCGAATACACACAACTCTCCGCGACGATCGGACGAAATGTGAATATCGAATTTCCGGGCGGACGCAAACACCAGGGTTTCGCAACCGATATTGATCCAAGCGGCTCCCTAGTGCTCTCGGACGGAGTCATAGTCTCTGCTGGAGATGTCATTCACTTACGTTGATTTGTTAAAAACCCATTTTCGATAACTCCAAAAACGAAAGAGGGTGCCAAGCCCTACACCGATCACGTTGGCGCTCAGATTGTCCGCGATCAGCGAATCAAGACCAAGGACATATCTTGATACGGCCAGCGCGATTCCGGCGATTCCAACTGCGATTACATTGAAAAGAAAGAAGAGGGAAATTTCGCGGCGCACAGAGTGTTTCGACAGTCCTCGCCAGGTGATATTCCGGTTCCCGAAGTAGGCAAAGAGCGTAGCTAAAGCACTGGAGATGATTTTACCGGTGACTGGATGACTAGCCAGCAGCGGAACATTGCCTGAAATTGGGTCGCGCGTATGTACAAGGAGATTGAAAGTCGCAACGTCGATTACGAAGGCGATCGAACCGATCAAGCCAAAGGAGATCACCTCTCGACGTTTGACCATCCGGGCAGCCTATAGCCGATGGGGGAGACCTACGAGCCGGCTCTAGCACCAGTAGCCTTGACGGGTGAGTTTTCCAACTGTCGCAATTATCGGAGCCGGTCCCGTTGCGCGCATGATGGCGGCACCGGCGATCGCGCTTGGAGTGAGGTTGAAGGTGTTAGCCCAATCAATCGATGATCCGGCGGCGCAGGTGATTCCAGATGTGACGCTCGGCGATTTTCGTAACCTGGCAACCTTGCGGGCATTTGTTGCCGGATCTGATGTCGTCGCCCTCGATTTCCTGGATGTGCCAATGAGATTGCTTCAGGCAATCGAGGCCGATGGTACTTGCCTACGGCCTTCGGTCGATTCGCTGATCGCTGTGCAAGACCGCAACCTCGCCTTGGCGCCGGTGCTGAGCCCGTTGCTTGGACCTGCCCTCGCAGTCCATGTCGGGCGTTCTCCGCACGGACAGGCAGCACTCTGGGCGATAACTGAAGTCCAGTCAGAGAATTCGCTTGGCCGCCGAACAATTACGCCCATGCGAGGCATGGCTAGTGAAGTCGCCACTGAAGCGGCTCGAATCGCACTTGAGTTGGCTGGATCTGTTGAGTTGCTAGGCGTGATGGCGGTTGAGATGGTGGTCGTGGGCGATCGAATTCAGGTAACTAAGCTCAGGCTGGGACCCCAATATTCTGGCTTTTGGTCGCTTGACGGATCGCAAACTGGTGTGGTCGAACAGCATTTGCGCGCCATTCTTGATTTGCCGTTGGGCACCACCGAATTGTTGGCTCCCTTCGCTGTTAGCGCCGAGATCGTCGGAACCGACAAAGACGATCTCTATCATCCGTATCTACACGTTTTTGCGCGCGATCCGAGCCTCAAGATCCACCAGTACGGCACCAGGTTCGGATTAGGGAATGTACTTGGACACGTTACGGTTATCGGAGGCAATGCCTCAGAATTACGGATTCGAGCCGCTCACGCGGCCGACTACATAAGTGGAGTGATCGACGAATGAACAGCGAGACGCCAATCGTTGGAATGGTAATGGGCTCTGATTCAGACTGGGTAGTGATGGAGGAGGCCGCCAAGATCTTGGATGAGTTCGGGATCGCTTATGAGGTAAACGTCAGTTCTGCCCATCGGATGCCCGATGAGACAGTGGCGTACGGTAAGAGCGCAGTTGAGCGTGGGCTTAAGGTCATCATCGCCGGCGCTGGTGGTGCTGCTCACTTGCCGGGTGTTCTAGCGGCCCTCACTCGGTTGCCCGTTATTGGCGTGCCAGTTGCGGTCAAGAACCTAGACGGCCTGGACTCGCTTCTTTCGATCGTCCAAATGCCAGCTGGCGTGCCGGTTGCAACTGTTGGTATCGGAGCTGCGAAAAATGCCGCCCTTCTCGCGGTTCGGATGCTGGCAATCGGCGATGAGAAGTTGGGCACCCAACTTGAGGAATTTACCGACAAGCAGCGCAAAGGCGCCCTTGAAAAGGGCGCCTCGCTCCGCGCACGTCTTGGAAATCGAGCCGGGTTCTAGAAGAGTCCGACCACTTTTCCATCTACTAGGTCAATTCGTTCGGCCGCTGGAACTTTCGGCAATCCTGGCATCGTCATTACGTCCCCGCAGATCGCGACCACGAATTCAGCGCCTGCAGATAGACGCAGTTCGCGAACTGTAATCACGTGGCCACTTGGAGCGCCGCGAAGTTTGGCGTCCGTTGAGAACGAATATTGAGTCTTGGCAACACACACTGGGAACTCGCCATACCCGGCTGCCTGCAATTCGGCAAAGCGTGCTTTCACCTCTTCGCTAGCGTCGATGCCGGAAGCTCCGTAAACGCGCTTGGCAATGGTCTCTAGCTTCTGCCAGAGCGTTGCGGTCTCTGGATAAGTGAAGGTCATTGTGCTCGACCCTTCGCATAGTTCCACAACCTTATTTGCCAGTTCGATTGCCCCGGCGCCGCCTTCGGCCCAATGGTTGGCAAGAACGATGTTTACGCCAAGCGCCGCCATTTTCGAACGGAGAAGTTCTACTTCGGCATCGGTGTCAGAACTGAATTTGTTGATCGCGACAACAACAGGCATGCCGTAGACATCTTTGATATTCGCTACGTGTCGTTCGAGATTGACCAGACCAGTTTCCAGTGCGACTAGGTCTTCATCCGTACTGGCCTTAACATCGAATCCGCCGTGATATTTGAGCGCTCGAATAGTTGCTACGAGTACGACTGCGTTAGGGCGCAATCCCGATTTTCGACATTTGATGTCAATGAATTTCTCGGCGCCGAGGTCAGCTCCGAAGCCGGCTTCAGTAACCACGTAATCTGCGAGTTTCATGCCGGTAGTCGTGGCTATCACAGAGTTACAGCCATGGGCGATGTTGGCGAATGGTCCACCGTGAACTATCGCTGGCGTATTTTCCAGCGTCTGCACCAGATTGGGGGCGAGGGCATTCTTAAGCAGGACCGTCATGGCGCCCGCTGCTTTCAGATCTTTGGCCAACACGGGATCTCCATCGACGTTGTAGCCAATCACGATGTTGTTGATACGGCGCTTCACGTCTTCCAGCGAAGTTGCTAGGCAGAAGATCGCCATGATTTCCGAAGCAACGACAATGTCGTATCCGTCGCTGCGCTCTGGGCCGTTGGCTTTACCCCCAATACCAATCTCGACTTTGCGAAGGGCGCGGTCGTTCATGTCCACTACACGCTTCCAACTGATGCGTTCGGTGTCGATACGCAGTTCATTGCCATGGTGAATGTGGTTGTCAATAAGGGCGGAGAGCAAGTTGTGTGCCAGACCGATCGCGCCGAAATCCCCGGTGAAGTGAAGATTAATATCTTCCATCGGAACTACCTGTGCATATCCGCCGCCAGCCGCTCCTCCCTTCATGCCAAAGACTGGGCCGAGTGAGGGCTCCCGGAGGCAGATCATGGTGCGCTTGCCGATCTTGTTGAGCGCATCGCCTAGACCGACCGTCGTCGTTGTCTTTCCTTCACCAGCTGGAGTGGGGGTGATGGCCGTGACGAGAATGAGTTTGCTACCCGGGTTCTCAGGGAGGGAACTCAAATAGTCAAGAGAGATTTTTGCCTTGAACCTTCCGTAGGCCTCGAGATGTTCATCTGAAATTCCTAGCGAAGCGGCAACCTTGGTTATGGGCTCCATGGTGGCAGCTTGGGCAATATCAATATCCGTTGGCACTACGTACTCCTTATGGGCTATTTGATTATGTTGGACAATTAGATCAAGACCGAAGAGCCGCCGTGATCGCTGGTATGACTTGATGAAGATCACCGATGATTGCGTAATCTGCATGACTCATGATTGGCGCTTCTGGATCGGTGTTGATCGCAACAATCATCTTGCTATTTTTGCATCCAGCGATGTGTTGTGTTGCACCGCTGATGCCACAGGCGATGTACAGATCCGGGGCGACCTTGGTTCCGGTCTGACCCACCTGATCACTGTGCGGACGCCATCCTTCGCTGGTGACCACTCTTGAGCAACCAACGACTCCACCCAACTCTTTGGCTAACTCTTCAAGAGATCCAAAGGCTTCGGCGCTGCCGACTCCTCGCCCGCCCGACACGATTACCTTCGCTTCCGCGATAGAGGTGCCACCGCCCCCTTGACCGATGCGCTCAAGGACGCGAACTAGTAGATCGGCGTCGGCTAAGACCGGAGTGAATGTGGTTACGGTTCCAGCGCCTGGTGTGGCTGCTGGTTCAGCTTGAACCACATGTTGCATCGTCGTAGCGAGTGCTATTTCGGAATGGACTTTTGCATGTTCGATGAGATTGCCGCCCCAACGCGCCCTCGTCACCTCTGTTGGCGCACCGATTTTGATCGTAAAGCAGTCAGTGGCTAGCGGTTGCTCAGTTATCGCGGCAACGTGGGCCATCACTTCGTTGCCGCGAGCACTACCAGCGGCGAGAACGAGGGAAGGTTGCCCAGATTCAATGGTTTGAATTACTGCTCTTGCAGCCGCTACTGGGGCGTAGTCCGTTAAGGCATCGTGTTCAGCCACCAGTATTTGGTCGACGCCGTGCTCGGCAAGGGTGGCCGCGCACTCGCGTCCAGGCGCACCGACAACAATGGCTTGGATCTGAGCATCTCCCAGCGATCTCGCGAAAGTTATGGCTTGCAGAGAAAGCGGATCGACATTCCCGTTCTCGTGATCTACATAGACGAGTATCACTTGGCCACTCCGCTCTCGCGGAATAGCGCTACTAGAGCCGCCGCCGCATCGGGTCCATGACCTAGCACCTTTGCCCCCGTAGATTTGGTTGGCGGCACCGTTAGCCCGGTCTTTTCCAACTTTGCGATCGGAACCGTTGGAGTGAACTTGTCGACCGGCTTTTTGCGAGCCTTGATTCTGCCGGGAACGGATGGATAGCGAGGAATGTTGACGCCGTCCTTCACCGTGATTACTGCAGGCAGTGGAACTTCATAGACTTCGCGGAGAGAGCCGACCGAGCGCTCGCACCTAGCTATTCCGTTCTCCACTTTAAGACCCTTGACGTTTGTCACAACTGGTCGTCCGAGAGCGTGGGCAATCCGAATTCCAGTCTGATATCCCGCGGTGTCAGCAGATTCGGATCCGAGGATTATCAAATCGAATTCGGTGCCATCGGCCTTAATTGCCTCAACCAGTGCCCCAGCCGTTCCTTGCGGATCGAATTCAACGTTGGTTTCAACGAGTATTGCCCGGTCCGGGCCGATAGCGAGTTGTTCGCGTAACTGTTCCTCGGCCTCGGCGCTGCCGAGGGTCATTACCGTAACGGTGCCGCCGAACTCTTCAATGAGCCGGACCCCAGCTTCAACCGCGCACTCCTCGTGCGGACTTAGACCGAAACCAAGTCGACGCGAATCAATTTCCATCTTGTCATCGGTCAGCAGAATCTCTCCGCCTACTAACGGCACGCGCTTAATGCAGACAAGAACATCCATTACGAAAGAATCCGTTCGTTGTTGGGGTCGAATAGTGGAGTGGCGCCGACGCCGGCAACCGTTACGGGGTAATGGTCACCCAGATACTCGACGATCAGCTTGTTACCAATAACGGCATGCTCTGAAGTGAGATAGGACATCAGAACGTGCTTGCCAAGAGATGGGGCAGAACCAGCACTCGTAACATAGGAGCGACGTCCTTTCGCATCGGTGATTGGCTTGCCATCCGGGGTCATTATTGGTTCGCGGCCCATCATGTAACGCTTTTCTCCGCTTGATGACGTGTGGTCGTCGACGGTGAGGGAGCAGAGGATCGCAGTGGGGGCCACCTCACGCTGAGCCAGGTGGGCGGCCTTTCCAACGAAGTCCTGTGCTTTGACTTTAGGAGTCAACATGCCAGCCTCGACGGCGTTGTATTCCGTCTCCAACTCAGCTCCGAATGCGCGGTAGGACTTCTCTAGTCGCCCAGTGGTGCCGTATACGCCGATGCCTACTGGAATAAGGCCATGTTGCACACCGGCATCCCAGACCTGTTCCCATAGCTTGGCACCCTGCTCCATCGGAAGGTAAAGCTCCCAGCCAAGATCTCCGACGTAGGAGATGCGCGAAGCAAGGACTCGTAGTGGTCCGATCTCGATTACCTTGCAGACGCCGAATTTGAAGGCGTCATTCGAAAGGTCAGCAGAGGTTATGGATTGCAGGATTTCGCGAGCCTTCGGGCCCCAAATGCCAAGAGTCGTAAGGCTTGAAGTCAGATCTTCGATCTGGGCTGTACCGTCTGCCGGAAGATGGTTACTGAACCATTTCTTGTCTCCCATTCCATGCGCGCCACCGGTAACTACGCGGAAGCGATCGTGGGCGAGACGCATGATAGTGAGGTCGGACTTGAAGCCGCCATTGTGCGAAAGGACCGGTGTGTACACCACTCGACCGACCGCTACGTCCATCTGACGAACGGCCACTTTCTGCACGACGTCAAGGGCGGAGGGGCCAGAAACATCAAATATGGCGAATGCGGTCAGGTCGACTAGTCCAGCGGTCTCTCGCATCTCGAGGTGCTCCGCATTGATAATTGGCGACCACCAACGTGATTCCCATTCGGAGGTGCGTGGCATCACTGCCTCACCATATTTCGCAACCAGTGGTGCGTTTGTCTCGTACCAGAACGGGCGCTCCCAGCCAACGGTTTCGTAGAAAACGGCGCCCAGGTCTTTCTGCTGTTCGAAATATGGCGAGAGACGGACATTCCTGTTGCTCTCCCATTGCTCATTCGGGTGCACGATGCCGTACATCTTGTTGAAGCCTTCGGAGGTGCGGGCGTTGATGTGATACGCAGACTTCTGGTGTTCGTGGAAGCGAGCGATATCGGAGCCATGCATATCTATTTCCGACTCGCCGTGAATCATCAATTCAGCAAGGCTCTTTCCGGTTCCCGGGCCTTCCTTGACCCAGACTGCTGCGCAAGACCACAGGCCCTTTACTTCTGGCGTTTCGCCGACGATCGGCATGCCATCTGGGGTTAGTGAAAGGATCCCGTTGATCGCGTACTTCTGGCCGATTTTTTCATCTCCAATGATTTCCGGCATGAGTTCAAGCGCGTGCTCGTCCTGCAGGTCGAAATCTTCTTGGGTGAAGGGGAATTCCGTTGGCGACAGGGTGGCTGCAGCGTTTGAAGGAATGTCATCTGGTGTGTAAAGAATCGGTCGATGCGCATACGATCCAACTTCGATTCCAGATCCGTGTTGGCGCTCATACATGTTTGTATCCATGTCGCGGATGATCGGAAATTCGATGTCGCCTTTTGAGTCTGCGAAGTGCGGCACAGGACCTAGGTCCTTCATCTGGTGTACGGCTGGTGTCAGCGGAATTGATGCCCCTGCCATTGCGGCAATTCGTGGACTCCAGCAACCGCAGGCAATCACGACATATTCGGTTTCAATGTCGCCGTTGGTGGTGCGTACGCGCGTAACGCGACCATTTTCAACGTCAATTCCTAGGACTTCGGTGTTGGCAAAACTTTGAAGAGCTCCCATTTCCGTAGCGCGTTCGCGCATTATCGTGCCGCCCCGAACGGAGTCGACGACTCCAACGCTTGGCGTATAGAAGCCGCCAAGAATGACGCTCTCGTCCATAAATGGAACTAGTTCCTTGCATCGTTCGGGCGAAGCAATTTCGGTGTCCTCGATACCCCAGGATTTTGCCGATGACATGCGCCTGGCCAGCTCCTGCATCCGTTCAGGAGTTCTAGCGACTTCAATGCCACCGCACTCTGTGAAAACACCCATTTCCTTGTATTGGCGCATGCTTTCCAGCGTGATTTCAGTCATCTCTTTCGAGTGGTCGGTAGGAAAAATGAAGTTTGAGGCGTGTCCGGTAGACCCGCCAGGATTAGGCAGTGGTCCTTTGTCGATCTGGACAAGATCACGCCAGCCGAGGCGAGCCAAGTGATACGCGACGCTATTGCCGACGATGCCGGCGCCAATGACTACGGCTTTCGCCTTTGTTGGTAGGGAACTCATGTTGAGATCCGTTCCTTTCGGTTGATGTGATTTCTAATTGGGATACTGACGGCTACAAATTTCGATGGATTGAAGTTTCAAAACCGGCAACGTGCTTGCGCATTAACACTTCGGCTCTTGGCGCATCGCCATCGCGAATCGCTTCGAGCAACCCTCGGTGCTCAAGCACGGCCCCTTCTAGGTCCGTGACGCGGTCAAGTGCGAGGAACCAGATCCGAAGCGCATGCATGTAATGCTGATCAAGAGTGGTGGCGAGAAATTCGTTGTGACTGCATTGGTATACGTGTTCGTGCATGCGCTGGTCCAAATCGATGAGCCGTCTGGCATCTCCCGCCACTGCGTCTAGATCCGCGAGGAGTTCATTGATTACTTCGATATCGGCCGGGTTGCGGCGAGTCGCGGCCAGATGCGCCGCGAATGGTTCGAGTTGCTCACGAATTTCAAATAAGGCGCTGAGATCTCGTGGGTCGACGCCGGCTACGAACATTCCACGGCGTGGATAGACATCTACTAGGCGCTCATTGGCCAGGCGCCGCAGTGCTTCGCGAACCGGGGTTCGCCCCAGACCCAATTGGATCATTAGGTCGCTTTCGCTGATCACCGAGCCGGGTTCTAGGGCCAAGGTGACGATCAGCCTTCGAATCGCTAGGTAGGCGCGATCGGAGAAGGAGAGCTCGTCATTGACAAGAGTCAGGGCCACGAGAAGAAGATATATCAGTATGCGCCAAATTGATACACCACGTCCCGTGAGGGGCGGCTTGCCTCCCGTGAGGGGCGGCTTGCCTCCCTTGAGCGGGGGCCTGCCTCCCTTGAGCGGCGGCTTGCCTCCTGTGAGCGGCGGCTTGCCTCAGGTCCACAGCCCGTCGGCAAAGCACAGCTTGGGACACCTTGGGATCCACTTGGCTAATGGCTTGGCCAATCTACGCAGATGGAAATCTTTACAACTCGACCGATGTCGACCGAGCAACTAACCAATCTGGGCTACGACCGCAACGCGGTGCGCGCAGCCGTTCGCGATGGGCATCTCCGGCGAGTGGCTCGGGGCGTATATCTGAAATCAAGCGTTGCTGACAGTTCGCTAACCAGGGCAAGCGCTCTGAGTCTGGTGTTGCCTAGTTCGTGTGCAGCTGTCGGTCTGAGTGCAGCATGGATTCATCAGATTCCTGGTATTGAATTGGACATCAATGACATCTTCTCCAAGCCAGAGTTTGCGGTAGTTGGCCGTGATTCGCATATATCCAGATCGGGTGTCCTGCAACACAGATATCAGATCGAACCGAGTGATTTGATCCGAATCGGCGACGTGGAAGTGACGACGCTGGAGCGGACAGCATTCGACCTCGCCCGAATTAAGGATGTTTACAAGGCCCTCGGCTATCTGGACATGTGCGCCGCTACCGGGCGGCTCAATCTAGCCGAGGTCTTGCGAATTCGAAGGCAGAGCAGTGGTTTTAGATTCGTTAGCACGATCGATTCCGTATTACCTTTGGTCGACGGCGGCAGCCAATCAATGGGTGAAAGTCGAACTCGACTTAAACTCATTAGAGCCGGCTTGCCAACTCCAACAACGCAGTGCCAGGTCTATGTTCCTAGCACGGGACAGACCTATTTTCTTGACCTCGGTTGGCAACGCGTGAAAGTCGGCGTCGAATTTGATGGCACTGCAGATCATTCAAGTCCCGATCAAGTAACTCACGATTTGCGACGACGGGGCTTGATTCAGGCGCTTGGTTGGAAAATATTTGTAGTGAGGTCTGAGGATCTTCGATCTGAAGAATGGATAGGAAATGTCCGCAGCGCAATCGCGTCGCGATTGCCGCGGTCTCTAGCGCGCGTTGGTGTCTAGGCCCTAAGGGTGGATCAGTAGCGCGGAGCGTCACGGGTGCGCTGCGTCCTCGGCCCGCGTTGGTCACGTTTCTCCCAGCAGGCTGAGTGCCAGTGCCGTCGGTCGTCGAGGCCATCTTCTGGCCAAGCCACAACATGCGGGGTTGCCGGCCGGATTTCCTGGTCGCAGCCCGGGCAGCGGTATGCCTTGGTGGAACTTGATCCGGTGATTCTTCGAACTCTAAATAGGCCATCCGGGTGCTCTTCAAGAGATTCCGAGCTCGGCCGATCTTCTCGTTCGTTCTTTGGCTCGACGGCTCGTTTGTGCTTTCGGGGACTCACGTGTCTATTCTGCCCGTTTCTGGTGAGGCAAGCCGCCGCTCACGGGAGGGGAGCCGCCGCTCACGGGAGGGGAGCCGCCGCTCGCGGGAGGGGAGCCGCCGCTCACGGGGATGCCGAGGGGTCAGAAGAGCCTCGGGCGTCCATCATCGATGCCGCGAAGTTCGTCATAATCCAAGATCAGGCAGTCGATGCCACGGTCAGTGGCTAAGACCTTTGCCTGAGGCTTGATCTCCTGGGCTGCAAATATTCCCCGAACCGGCGCGAGTTGCGGATCCCGATTCATTAGATCCAGGTATCTAGTCAACTGCTCAACGCCGTCTATATCTCCGCGTCTTTTGATCTCAATCGCAACGTGGCGCCCCTGGTCGTCTCTAACTAGCAGATCGACGGGACCGATCGCAGTCATGTGTTCGCGACGAACCAACGTCCATCCATCGCCGATCACGTGCGGTCGCTCCGCTAGCAGAACTTGGAGTTGCGCTTCAACACCATCCTTTACCAAGCCAGGGTCGGCGCCAAGGTCATGCGCATGATCCTGGAACACCTCATGTAAGAGGATGACCAAGCGCTCGCCGGCTTTGTTCGTGACCTCCCAGCGATCGTCTGCCTCGCGCAAGACGCACGGGGGACTCATCCAGTTCAAAGGTTTGTAGGAGCCGCCATCGGAATGGATCAAAACGCTTCCGTCTGCCTTCACCATGAGCAGTCGAGTTGCCTCACCTAATGTTGCACTCAATCGTCCCGAATATTCGACGCTGCAGCGAGCAATTACAACGCGCATCAGTGACCGTGCAAGATCTGAACGATCTTGTTGATTAGTGAATCGGTCTTCGATGTTCGCATAAAAGTAGTGAAAGAAATAGGAGCTTTGAAACGCGTGCTCACGACCGAACGCGCAAATGTGAATTCGAGCAGCCCTTCAGGTCCATGAATACGTCCGTAGCCACTGTCGCCTACTCCACCAAACGGGACGCCAGCTACGGCCGCGAATGCGAAGGCTGAGTTTACGCTAACCATTCCACATCGCAGTTTTGAAGCAATTTCATCTCCGTGGTCTTTGGACCAGACCGAAGCGCCAAGTCCATAACGCGATTCGTTAGAAAGTTGAATCGCTTCATCAATTGAATCGACCGCGTTGATGCAGATGGTGGGACCGAAGGTTTCTTCTTGCATGGCAAGGGAATCTTCAGGAACATCGGTAATTATCACTGGAAGAATATATGGGCGTTGAACCGATTCTTCGCCACCAACGACGGCCTTTCCACCACGGGCAATCGCATCTTTGATGTGTGATTCAATGATTTCAGCTTGACGCGCCATCGTGAGCGCCCCGTATGACGAGTTAGCCTCAGACCCGGGATGTAACTTCTGCGCCACTTGTGAAATTAATTTGACGAACTCCGTTGCAACTGGTCGCTCAACGTAGACTCGCTCGGCGGCGATGCAGCTCTGGCCAGCGTTGGACATTGCGGCCCATAAGGTGAGCTCGGCGGCCAAGGCAAGATTTGCATCGCTTGCGACGATAACAGCATCTTTGCCGCCGCATTCGGCAATCATCGGTTTGAGATTTTCAGCGCATACAGCAGCGACTTTCTTCGCAGTAGCCGTTGAACCCGTGAAGGCAATCTTGCCCACTTTGCTACGACAAAGCGCCTCACCCGTTGATGCGAATCCCGTTACAACTTGCAGTAGCGGAACCTCTGGCACTACCTCCGCCAGTGTTGAGGCCAAGAACTGCCCAACCGCTGGGGTGTATTCGCTTGGCTTGAAAACCACGGCATTGCCTGCAGCCAAGGCGTAGGCGATGGAGCCCATCGGAGTAAATAGCGGGTAGTTCCATGGGCCAATAACGCCAATAACGCCAAAGGGTACGTGCTCTACCTTGGCCGACATGTTGGCCATCAAAAGACCCGGAGCCCTGGATTCGCTTTGCAGAATCTTCGCTGCATGTTTGGCAGCCCACGACAGATGTGCGATCGCCAGCGTTGCCTCCAACCGGGCATCACTTAAGGGTTTGCCGGTCTCCTTGGATATTAACGTGGCGATTTCATCTATCCGCTTGGTGAGCAACGAATTCCACTTGAGTAGCCGGGACTCACGTTCTTTCCAACTCAGTTCCCGCCACCAGATCCCCGCCGATATTGCCCTTTTCACTGCCTGATCAACTTCCTCAGGACTCACAATAGGAAAGCGTCCGATCTCTTCATCGGTTGCCGGGTGTAAGGAGAGAAACGTTTCTGCGGCCATGGAGTCATTCTTATCCAGGCACGGCCGCCCCACAACCGACGATCAGTATCGAAGCGTTTCCTAACTCAGGGATCGGAGCCAAACGGTGCAGTCGGGTGGCAAGTGATCTCCTGACAAGGGCGAACTGGAAAGAATCGCCTCCCACCCGTCCGGGAGTCTTGTTGGAGTCCCAAAGGTGGTTAGGCACGCGAACTTGCCTGATCTCTCGAAAAGCAACTGATCGCCTGTCGCCAATCGCCAAAGCAGACTGTCTTCGTTGGAGCGGAAAAGTTGTCGGCGCAATGCCAAGGCCTCCTGATAGAGCTTGAGCGTGGAGCCAGATTCCGATAGTTGTTGGTCGATGGCCAAGTTCGCCCAAGCTTTTGGCTGGGGGAGCCATTGATCTTGGGGGGTGAGCGCTGAATCAGTGGAGAATCCGTACCCGCCTTTGTCACCGGTTCGCCAAGGCATAGGTACCCGACAGCCATCACGACCGCGATCTTTGAAGCCGCTCAAGTGCCAGATCGGGTCTTGAAGTCGATTTTCGGGAATGTCACGGACTTCGGGCAATCCGAGTTCTTCGCCTTGATACAAGTATGCGTTGCCGGGGAGAGCCAACATCAACAGCGCGGCCGCGCGGGCACGGCGCAGGCCTCGGTCTAAGTCAAGACTGTTGATGTCTCCAAGTCGTTCGTCCGTGGTTCCACCTCGTCCGGCGATGAGGTCAAGGTCAAAGCGATCC
>DATKUB010000067.1:0-52936 GCA_035530875.1 Candidatus Nanopelagicaceae bacterium | reverse complement strand
CTAGCCGGGAGTTTGCCTTCACGGCTGCACGAACGCCCGGGTGTGGAAGCCACTTGGGCAGAGTGAGGTTGCTGGCCATGAAGCGGACGGCCAGTGTTGAACGCCGATCGGCAGCCTCCGCTACATCGCCCGTTCCTGCCCCGACAAAGAACCGGGTGATCATGGCTCCGGTGTAGCGACGCATGCAGTCATAGACGTCGATGGGGGCGGAACCGGCAGTGCAGAGTGCCTCGTCGAGGCCAGACACGATGTCTTCGCCGTGTCGCTCAATGAGGCCGTGGTTCATCTGTCGCCAGGCAACATGGCGGCTCTGCATCCAGTCCTCGATGGCGGCCGCAAAGGCTTGACTGTCGCTGCGGTTGGCGAAGAGTGGCGCCTCAGCATGAAAATCGCTGTTGGTGCGCACGAAGACATCCCGGATGAGATCCGGATCCGACAATACGATCGTTCTTGAACTGAATCTGAATACATCCCCGTAGAGGTGGGCATTCTCGACCAGAAAACCGATCCGGTCGCTGTTATACGCGGCGGAGTTGCTGTGTCGCCATTGCTCTGCCGGCCCTGGGGGGGTTGCCTTCTTGTTAGGACGAACCGAAGAAGGTACAGCCATTGGAACCTCCTGTTCATGGGGCGAGCTTGGGTGGTGAAGATGCGACTGGCACCGGTAGCCGCTCTCACGATAAAGCCGGCGCCAGTCGCATGAGTTACAACGAGATAAGCCGTCGTACCAGGTGTAGCGGCCACCCAACTTGCCTTTGCTGAGACCGATAGCTCGGAAGGTGCGCTCCGTCAGGAACTGCATGACTTTCCCCTTTCTGCGTGTCCGCCCCCCGTTGGAGCGATCCGCGGTATGGACGCTAGGGCGACCAAATAGACATTGTCAAGAGTTATTGCACAAGAATTCTTGAGCAATAACTCTTGACTGTCCGCCGAAGTCCAATCTAGAATTAGGCAGATGACAGCCACCCCGGATCCCTCGCCACTGGACCGATCCGCCCTGCGGGCCCTGGCCCATCCGATCCGTCTGCATCTGCTCGAGGTTCTGCGACGTCGCGGACCACTGATGGTCAGCGACTTGGCGGAAGCGGTCGGTGAGAGCGTCGCTTCCGCCAGTTACCACTTGGGCCAGCTGCGCACACACGGCTACATCCAAGCGCGCACTGATCTTGCCCGCAGCGGTCGGGAGCGCTGGTGGCAGGCCAGTGAAGAGGCGGCCCCACGCAACCCGGAAGATGAAACGGGCCTGAACCGCCTCGATACACTCCTGGCCGGAATGCAAATGGCGCAGTTGCAGGGATATCTAGCCGAGCGGTCCGAGAAGTGGAGCGCTGGTTGGCGAGAAGCGGCCACCGTGGGCAGTTACCGTTTGCGGCTGACACCGAGTCAACTCTCCACATTCCACGAGGAGTTCGTCGAACTCTACCGGCGCTATCGGGCGGAACCACCGACCCCGGACAAGGACGCGGAGGAGCTTTCCGAAGTCACACTCACATTCAACGCGGTCCCGCAGCGGAACGAACAGACATGACTTCGGCGCAAACCTCGCCCCGTGCCAAGACAAAGTGGGCGATAATCGGGGCGTATGGGCTCAGCGTGCTCGGCGACGAGCTTGCCATCATCACCCTCATGCTGCGCGCTCGGCAGAGCGCGCACGCCGGTTGGGTGGTATCTGGTGTCCTGGTGGCGGCGTTCCTGCCGGTCGTCATCGCTGGCCCGCTGCTAGCCCCTCTCATCGACCGACTGTCGAGGTCAACGCTGATTCGAGTTGTCAGCCTCGGGCAAGCGACAGTCGCGGCTCTGCTGGTTCACCACACGGCGCCAATCTTCACGCTGCTCTTGATGACGCTCCTGTCCATCGGCACGGCCGTCGTGACACCGACGTTGCTTGCGGTCATCCCTGACCTCTACGGAGAATCAGCGGCTGTCCGGGGGTACGGCCAACTGGAAGCCGCCCGCAATGTCGGGATTGTGGTGGGTCCAGCGCTCGCTGGTCTCCTGTTTGCCGCTGGTGGTGGCTCCGCTGCACTCGTTATCGATGCGCTGACCTTTGTGATCATCGCCCTCGCCAGTTTCTTCGTTCCTACCGACGAGGTCGGAGATGCCCTCGCCGCGACTGGTTGGTGGCGATCCATCCGGGAAGGCTCGAGCGTCATACTTGTCAACCCCCAGATCCGGTCTGGCGTTCTTGCCCTATTCGGAGCCGTGCTGTTTAGCAGCCTGGCAAACACGGCGCTCGTGTTTTACGTTAGCGACGTGCTGCGTGCCCCCTCGAGCAGTTATGGCTGGCTCATCACCGCACAGGCGTTCGGGTCGGTCCTCGTTGCCTCACGGCTATTCCAGCCGATGCTGCGCGTAGGCCACACCCGACTGCTCTTCATGGCAACCCTCGTTCTCGCGGTCAGTCGTCTCGCATTGGGCGCCATCTCGATCTTCGCCGTCGCCGTGGCTGCATGCGTCATCGCCGGAGCATGTGTCACGGCTCAAAACCTCGCCCTTCGGGATCTCGTCAAGACGAATGTCCCCAGTCAGGGGCGAGGCCGAGCTTTCGCTGCGGTTGGCTCGTTGTTGACCAGTGCCAACATCGGGGGCACAGCGACCGGCGGACCGCTGGCCACTACGCTGGGGGCCAGTCACACCCTCTTGCTATCCGGTATCGGTACTGGCTTGGCTGCCCTTGCCGCAGCCCCCAGGCTCTTCACCATTCGCCATTCCGTCCCGTACTTCATCAGGTCCGAGATTGAACTTCCAGAGCGATAGTCAGCAGTCTGTCACACGCCTAACGCTCGGATTGGCCGGATGTGGAGTTGAGCGGACTCGTCGTCGATCACGCAGGCATAGGGCACGACTTGAGTGAAATAGCCATCTTGACCTCGGGTTCGTGTTTCTCGGAGGATTCAACGTTCAGACGGCGAGCGAGCGCATGATTTTTGGTACTGGACTCTTCGACTCCATGGGCAAATGATGGCGTCGGTTACAGAAACTCGGAAGCATCCGGCCTGGGTCTGATCGTTTCATAGATACGGAAATATCTAATGCCCTTGCCACCAATACATCGAAGCTAGTTGCGATGAAGTGAACATCGATTTTCGTGGCACCATTCTGACCGGCATTACGCTGGCCGCATGGATTGCATCCAACTTCAGCAATCGCCTTTGGTGGGGGGTTAGCGAATAAAGATTTCCGCGCTCGAAATGGAATGTTTTGTGAGGATTGACTTGGGTGCCTTCACGTAGAATTACGAGAATTTTCACACGGTTCATGCCTTCGCATGATTACTTCGTCTCTCCTGGAATACCCTCTTCGTTCTCTAGCCAGCCAAACTGAACAAAATTGCTACCAACCCCGCCGTTTTGTCGTCGGTTTTCGCGCACGCGGGCGTGGTAACCCGGCTCATAATGCCCACCCGTAATGTGTTCATGGCGTGGCACCTCCTCGACCATCTTTCGTGCCTGTAGTTGTTTATTTACCATATTGAAGTATTTCATTTGGCCTTTTTGATTACTAAAGGCTTTGAGAAAAACATGGCGAACTTGTTTGCGCTCAGAGTCGTATTTGTAATGGTTTACATACCAACGATCCAATGAATCATCTTTGACATCCACCTCTTTGCCAGAGGGGCCAAACTTAAGTACGAGTAAGCGTAAAACGCCTCGAATAAAGCCCTTTACGTAATATATGAATTTATTTCGCGATTTTGGCAGGCCGCTGGAGTACATGGTTGCACCCCGAGGAACGCGCCTCCAGGGATTCCCAATTCTCATAGTTCTCGAGATCGTTGGCGACTCACAAGGGCGAGTTTAGTTCTCGCCGAGGATGATGAAGAGGATTTTGGGGGTGGAGAATTCAGCTAGATAAAATGCGGAATTCAACTAGCCACTCTAAGTGGAGGTGCCGGGAATCGAACCCGGGTCCTTCGGTACCAAAACAGGGCTTCTACGGGCGTATTTCGTTAATAGGCTCCTAGACCCCGGCTATCACACGAACAAGTAGCCGCCAGGCTCAGCATCGGAAAGTTTTCCTCAAACAGGTCCGGTGCCCCCGGTTTGAGTTGAGCTCCCTAGCGGCGCTAGACACCAGGCCGGGAGCGGTCCTGGGCTAACGGATTACGAGGCTCGCTTAAGCAGCGAGGGCGTAATCAGCGGCAGTTGTACTGGCGCTTAGTTTTTTGCACGGGGATGGTTAACGAGCTCATCCCGGCTTCCTCGGCCCGCTTCCCCTGCCTCAACATCCGAAGTCGAGACCGTTCACCCCCGTGTGCTTTGCCCGAAGGCAAGGCAGTTGGGTGGAAGCAATTAATTAATGCCACCACTATTTAGTTTTCAGATAGTTCCGATAGTTAGAACGCGAACGGGGCACTCACTTATGCCCGATAAGAGTTTAGCCGCTCACCAGGACGCGTGGAGCGGGCGTCCCTCTGCATAGCCAGCGGCCGACTGCAGTCCGACGACGGCCCGCTCGTGTAGTTCATCCAGGGTGGAGGCGCCGGCATAGGTACAGGCCGAGCGGAGCCCGGCGACGATCTCATCGAGCAAGTCCTCGACGCCTGGGCGCTGCGGATCCAGGTACATCCTTGAGGTCGAGATCCCCTCTTCGAATAGAGCTTTGCGAGCGCGATCGAAGGCGCCCTCGTTTGCGGTTCGGGCGGCCACCGCCCGGGCAGAGGCCATGCCATAAGACTCCTTGTAGGCCCGACCCTGCGCATCGAGGCGCAAATCTCCGGGAGATTCGTAGGTGCCGGCAAACCAGGAGCCGATCATTACATTCGAAGCTCCGGCGGCTAGGGCGAGGGCAACATCACGCGGATGGCGAACCCCACCGTCGGCCCAGACATGCTTGCCCAATTCACGTGCGGCTTTCGCACATTCAAGAACCGCGGAAAACTGAGGACGGCCAACACCAGTTTGCATGCGCGTAGTGCACATGGCACCTGGACCCACCCCGACTTTCACGATGTCGGCACCAGCGGCGATCAAATCGCGAGTTCCTTCCGACGTCACTACGTTTCCAGCCACAATCAGAACCGACGACGAGACCTCGCGCACCGCAGCAATGGCATCGAGCATCTTCTTCTGATGACCGTGTGCGGTATCGATCACGAGGCAATCCACACCGGCATCAATCAAGGTCTTAGCCCGCTTCGCAACATTGCCGTTAATTCCCACTGCCGCAGCTACCCGCAATTTGCCATTGGCATCAAGTGCAGGTTCGTACATCGTTGCTCGAAGCGCACCAACGCGGGTGAGGATTCCAACTAACCTTCCCTGGCCATCTACCACGGGCGCCAATTTGCGTCGCTCGGCCGTCAGGCGATCGAATGCGGTTCGCGGATCGGCGGTGTCCTCAAGAAGCACTAAGTCAGAGCTCATAACGCGCGTCAATTGAGTGAATCGATCGACGCTTTCGCAGTCGCTTTGCGTGACGATTCCAACCGGTTTCCGATCTCCATCGATTACGACGAGAGCACCGTGGGATCTCTTGTTCAGCAGGTCCAGCGCATCTGCAACCGTGCTCTGCGGCGTAAGAGTCACCGGAGTATCGAAAATAAGGTGACGCGATTTAACCCAAGAGATGACATCCGATACGACATCGAGTGGAATATCTTGCGGGATAACGCTGAGCCCGCCGCGTCTAGCCACTGTCTCAGCCATGCGGCGCCCGGAGATCGCGGTCATGTTCGCAACAACGATCGGAATGGTTGTCCCAGTGCCATCTTTGGACTCGAGATTTACATCAAGGCGGCTAGCAACTTGTGATTCGGACGGCACCATGAAGACGTCGTCATAGGTGAGGTCGTAGGCCGGCATCTGATTTATGAATCGCACGTGCCTAGAGGTTACGGCAAAGTGGCCTTGCGGCCTACCTGCGCGCTTGATCCTTGCCGCTAGAGCGCCTGGAAATCTCGCGAGCCATTTCTCGCCCAGCCTGTTTCTCCATCAGCGCAGCCCGCTTATCGTGCAATTTTCGTCCCCTGGCCAGGGCAATTTCGACCTTGGCTCGGCCATCTTTGAAGTAGAGCGATAACGGAACGAGAGTGACGCCGCCTTCTTTGGTCTTGCCCACCAGCCTTAGGATTTCGCGCTTGTGCAGCAACAATTTTCGCTCGCGTCTAGGTTCATGATTAGTCCAGGTCGCTTCCGTGTATTCAGGAATGTGAACTCCAGCCAACCAGAGTTCGCCATCTCGAACCGTCGCGTAGCCGTCTATCAGTGACGCGCGTCCAGCCCGAAGCGACTTAACTTCGGTCCCGGTGAGAACCAGCCCGCATTCAAATACGTCGTCGATGAAATAATCGTGTCTAGCTTTCTTGTTCTGGGCAATCAACTTGCGCCCTACTTCTTTGACCATTAGCCCTTTCCTCCGCGTGCCGAGACACTGCTTAGGCTCTTTAGCACTGCTTCCCCTATGGTCACCGCATTAGTATCGCTGGCTTGCACGTCGGGCGACACCCCAACCCCATCTATGTATCGTCCAGTGGGTGTTCGGTACTTGCCAACCGTGATTTGAATCGACGAACCATCACTCATAGTGACCGACTCTTGGACGGAGCCTTTGCCATAGGTACGAGATCCGACAATCACTGCTCGGTTTCGGTCCTGAAGCGCGCCCGCGACCACCTCAGCCGCGCTGGCGCTCTGATGATTGACCAATACCACCAGTGGATCAAGGGTTTCTGACCCTGGATTAGCCTCAAGAACCCTGGTGTCGAGGCCGCGACGCTGATAAGAAACCACAACTCCCCCGTCGAGAAATAAGCCGGCAACATTGACCGCTTCCTCAATCAGTCCCCCGGGATTGTTGCGAAGATCGAGAATCACGCCGCTTTGGTGAGGATGGGTCCGCAGTTCCTCCGCTACGAGTTTCCCCACTCCAACCGTGAATGCGGTGATCTGAATCAGAAGATCGCCATTGGGTAAATTAAGCGCTTCGACATCGGGGATCGCCACTTCTCGGCGAATCATTGTCAGCGATAAATCAATTCCCGACCGCACCAAATGCAAGGTTACCGGAGTCCCATCGGCACCCCGAAGCGCCGCGGCAACCGTGGGAACGGTCGCATGGCTGAGGTCGGTTCCATCAATTCCAATAATGGCATCGGCACTCTTAACGCCAGCAGTTCCCGCGGGCGATCCGGTTTGAACGCTAGCGACCTCAACGCCGCCAAACGGAGCGGCGCGCAACCAGATCCCGACGCCGGTAAAGCGTCCGGCGAGCGATTCGTTATAGAAGGCAAATTGTTTTGCATCGTAAAAACTCGACCAGCGATCTCCGGTTGCCTTGAGCATGCCTTCAATCGCGGCGTGTTCAAGCGTGGCCGGATCGATGACCTTGGCGGCTCTGGCCAAGATCGACGCTTTCGCCTCATCCACTGGCGAAAGATGCCTATCCCCTACCTGTAGACCCAACAGATAGGAAGCCGAAAGGGATGCCGCGACTGCAATAGTGGCGACTATTCGCGACCTTGGGGACATAGTCGTTCATTCTAGGGTCGTTCAATCGAGGCGGGCGCCCCACCTCTGACCTTGGACTTTTGGCGATATTTAGACGCGCAAGTACTTTCGAAGGGTCAGCATAGAAGCGATTGAAGAGACCAAGAACCCAGTGATAAATAGGTAGCTGGAGGCCTGCCAAACCGCTGGCCAGCCAAAGAATTTGGTGAATGTCAATAGCGGCGCAACTCGGTGATCGATCAGGGTTTTTAGGGCCGCCAGCAATCCAGTTGCAATCATCCAGCCGAAAATTGACGCAATCACGCCTTCGAGAATAAACGGCAACTGGATAGAAAACGACGATGCCCCGACTAATCGCATCACGCCGGTCTCGCGACGCCGGTTAAATGCCGCGATCCGCAGGGTGTTTGATATGAGGAGCGCTGCAGTAAGGACACTGATCAGACCGATGGCAAGGGCGCCGTCTCGAAGCACGCCAATCAAAGAAAAGAACTTCTCAAGAACTGCACGTTGATCCTGGACGCTATCTACCCCGGGGCGTCCGGCGAATGCACTCTGAACCACTGCAAATTGCTTTGGATCTTTCAATTTAACTCGGAAAGATTCGGGCAACTGATCTTGAGTCACGTTCGCCGTGATGGATGATCCCTTAAAACGCTCCTTGAAACGGGAGAAGGCCTGGGCTTGCGATTCGTAGTAAACGGTCTCCACGACCGGAAGCGCCTTGAGATCGGCCTGGATCGAGTCGCGCTGCGCTGCGGTAACTGGTCCACCAGAACATGACGGCGATTCAGAGAGCGTGCCACAGAGAAACACAGACACTTCGATCTTGTTGTACCAGTAATCCTTCATCACACCGACTTGGCTGTTAGCCAGCAGGCCAACTCCTAGCAGCGCTAGAGATATGGCTACCGTAATTACCACTGCCACCGTGAGAGTTAGGTTCCGACGAAGACCAATTCCGACTTCTGAGGCTATAAATCTTGCGCGCATTGAATCTCCTCAGCCGCTGTATCCGTAGACGCCACGAACCTGATCACGTACAACACTCCCAGCATCAAGTTCAATCACACGCTTCCTCATTTGATCAACAATTCCACTGTCGTGAGTGGCCATGATTACCGTAGTTCCCGTTCGGTTAATTCGGTCAAGGAGTTTCATGATTCCAACACTCGTCGTTGGATCAAGATTGCCCGTAGGCTCATCAGCAATCAAAATAATCGGCTGGTTTACGAACGCGCGCGCAATTGCAACTCGCTGCTGTTCGCCGCCGCTTAGTTGGTTGGGTCGTCGTTGGCCGTAGCCCTCAAGTCCCACAAGTTCGATAACTTCGGGAACTGCTCGCCTGATCTCTTTTGTACTTGCGCCCAATACGTGCATAGCGAAAGCGACATTCTCTGTGACAGTTTTGTTGGGTAGCAATCTAAAATCCTGAAAGACCGTACCAATTTGACGACGTAATTCAGGCACTTTCCACTGAGAAAGTGAATTTAGTTCCTTTCCTGCGACGTAGATCGTGCCTGAAGTCGGACGCTCCTCTTTAAGAATGAGGCGTAAGAACGTCGATTTCCCAGAACCCGATTGTCCGACCAGGAAGACAAACTCTCCCTTAGCGATCTCAAGGGTCACGTCATCAAGAGCTGGCCGCTCTTGACGCGGGTAGACCTTACTTACGTTTTCCAGACGAATCACGACTTCATCACCAATCAAATTTTAGGTGGGCGAACCCACTCTAGGTATGCGAGCCACGCCGCCAGCGAATGCCAGCCTCAATAAAAGCATCAATTTCACCGTCTAGGACGGCAGAAGTATTGCCAGTTTCATACTCAGTTCTCAGGTCTTTCACCATTTGGTATGGGTGAAGGACATAGGAACGCATCTGATTGCCCCAAGATCCGCTTGTATCCACCCTCAATGCATCCATTTTTTCACGCTCTTCGCTCCTTCGGAGTTCGAGCAATTTTGCTTGGAGAACGGCCATCGCACTCGCCCGGTTCTGCAACTGGGAGCGTTCGTTCTGGCAGGAGACGACAATTCCAGTTGAAATATGAGTTATCCGAACCGCCGAGTCGGTGGTATTCACTCCTTGACCACCGGGACCACTCGATCGGTAAACGTCAATCCGGAGGTCCTTCTCGTCGATATCAATATGATCGCTCTGCTCTACTACTGGTACGACTTCAACTCCAGCAAACGAAGTCTGCCTGCGTCCCTGATTGTCGAATGGCGAAATACGAACCAGGCGGTGCGTGCCCTGCTCGACGGAGAGTGTCCCGTAAGCATATGGCGTACTTATCTTAAAAGTTGCTGATTTGATTCCCGCTTCTTCGGCGTATGAAATATCAAAGATCTCAGTCTTGTACCCGTGCCGTTCCGCCCAGCGCAGATACATTCGCATCAACATCTCTGCCCAGTCAGCGGCGTCAACGCCACCAGCTTCTGATCTGATCGTTACCAGTGCATCTCGTTCGTCATATTCACCATTAAGCAGCGTACGAACTTCCATCTCTCCGATAGCAGCCGTCAGTGAATCAAGTTCACTATCTGCTTCTGCATACGCAGATTGATCATCCTCGCCCTGTGCCAGCTCCAACAGAATCGGAATTTCATCTACTCTGCGTCGCAATGCTTGAAGTTGACGCAGATCGTTCTGTGCATATGACAACTGGCTGGTGACTTTCTGGGCAGCTTCGCTGTCGTCCCAGAGATTTGGCACGCCAGCGGCTTGTTCAAGGTCGGCAATCTTTGCCTCAAGTTTCGGCAGATCCACAACTTGCTCAATCGAGGTCAAGGTTGCGCTCAGTGCGCTTATCTCATCCTCATACTCACGCTGCGCCACCCCGGAATCTTAGCGGTTAGGAAGGAGAGCTAATCTCGCCTCGAGACAGCAGAAGAGGTCGCTTTCAGCGTTACATACCCTGATCTCTCGTTACCCGAGAGCAAGCCGCCAGGAACTTGGGCGGAAAGCGTAACAATCACTCTCCCATTGTCGACACCCAGGGCAACCAGCTTTAAATTTTGCAAACGAGAGTTGGGAATTCTCGCGCTTGCTACCCATTTCTCGGCAAGTCTTAGCGCCTCATCGCGATCAATGGGAATCACGCCGGAGGAGCCGGTCAAGTAGTACACCGTCTGATCAAGCGCTCTTGCCGCAACCAGCGCTGTTGAATCTGAGATCGTGATCAGCTCACGGTGGGCAAGGAAGAATCTAGAAGAATCTACAATGACATGCAGTAGCAAAGTGCCAATCAACAGCGCCCCGATGATCAGCGGTGAAATAGATCCTCGCTGCTCTGAAATTTTTGATCTCATCTTGCTCCGACCCAGACATCCACAGGCTCAACCTCTTCGACATGAATCGCCCTCGAGAAGGATCGAAAATCCATATTTAGATCCACAGTCGCAGTAACTGATCCGCCTGGCGACAAACATGGATTCCTCGAGCAGGAGATTCCCAATTTAAAATTGTGATAATGAATTCCCGAATCCCCAAGGACTGTGAGTGCGATTCGCTGGGCATTTATCAGCCCGAGTGATCCCGAAGGCGATAATGAATAACCTCTCGCCGCCTCTCTTGCCGCGCTCTGACTCGCCATTAAGGCACTGAAATAATTAGAAGTATCCGCCATGCCGAGCGATAGCGGCACGAACAAGACGATGGCAAAAAGAATAAATTCGATCATGGCGCTGCCGTGCTCGCAGCCGTTTTTTTCCTTTCCGATGAGGTACTTAGCGCTCTGCGATCGCATGTCCGAGTACCCGAATCCCGCGCACCGCAAAAATTGAGAAGAGCGGCATCGGAGCTCTGATTTCAACTGCCACTTCATCCAGTCCCGCACTGGCTTGGCGCCAAATTCGCACCTCTTCGATAGGCGCCCTTCCGATTGCTTGATATTTCCTCGCTTCTACCATTGCGATCCCTGCCGTGGCGTCTCCGCTGATTGCAACTACTCGTGCGGCATCGCTAGCCACGGTGAGTAAGACGTCGCGCGCGTGCGATACCAGCCCAATTTCAAGCATTCCAGCTAGAAGGAGGGCAAGTGGGGCAATCATCAACCCCGCCTCGATTGAACCTCTTTCGTTCATCTACCAGAGACAGAGTCAAGGGCCGCGGACAAGAGTGCGGTCAGTTTGGGCCCAGCCACGGCCCACATGACAGTCACCAAGCCGGCAGTCATTAACAACACCAGAACCCACCCCGGAACATCCCCTCGTTCCTTGCGCTGCCGCAGTGAATCTATCCGTCTGAACAAGGAACTGCTCAGCTGGAGCCAGAGGCGAGTTACATAATCGGCTACAGATTTCATTTGGATTCCTGTCTATTTGTAGGTCATCGACGAAAGCGCGACGATGCTCGGCCAAAGTGCAAATAACACGGTTATGGGCATGACGAGAAAGACGATTGGAATCATCATTGCGATTTCTGCTCTACCGCTCGCCTCTAAGAGCGCACGCCGTTGTTCTTCGCGAGCATCGTTTGCCTGCATTCTCAAGGTTTCGGCAATGGGGGTTCCGCGTTCTAACGTCACGATTACGCCATCAATAAAGCGTCGCAAAGCAGCTACGCCACTTTGACGCGAGATTTCATCTAGTGCGACTGCAAGCGGTACACCCGCGTTCATTAAGCCGATGGCCGAAGAAAACTCAGCGATCAACGGACCCTTTCCACGTGCAACAAGACGATCAAGGGCGGCTACTGGTGATTCGCCGGCAGAGACTGCTAGTGCCAACAATTCTGCTGCTTGCGGAAATCTCGCTGCAATTTGGAATTCGTGTCGCTTTACTTGCGCACTCAATTGACGATCCCTGAGAAAGGCACCACATGCAGCGCTAGAAATCAGCACAACAATTGATTGGGTGGCGCCTTGACCAAGGATTACGACGATCATCCCCCCGATCGCTAATGCGGTTGATGCCCAACGAATTTGTTGCCGCCGGAACTGATCTGGCGATATTTGCGCGCCCACTCCAAGGCGTTTTAGCCGCCGAGCAACGCTTATTTCAAGGTGCATCTTGGCTGGAGTCAAAACGCGAACGACGTATGAATAGGAATGATGAACCGCCCACCCCAGGGCCTGATCCTTATTGGACCTCGACCACATTAAGAACAACATGGGTGAGATCAGAAGGGCAAGACCAAGTTCTCTCATTCAGCCAGACCTCCAAGTCGTCCGAGCCGAGACATCCATAGATATGCAAGAACGCTCAAGCCAGCCCCTACAAAGATCACAATGAAGCCTCCGGTGCTTTGAAATGCGACGACAGATTCACGGCGAAGCGACAGCATTGCAAGGAGGAACCAAGGAGCTGCTACTGCAATCCGCGCACCATTTACAACCCAACCCTGGCGAACGCGAATCTCCTCCCGCGTCTGAATATCTACACGGAGAAATTGTGAAAAAGTCCGAAGTAAGCGCCCAATCTCATTCCCGCCAACCTCATGCGCGATGAGAACAGTCTCGACCAACTGATCAGCGATGGGATCATGGCATTCAAGACTAAAACGGGTGAGAGCCGAGGCGAGCGGAGTGCCCGACGAAAGATCATTGCCCAGCGCCACGAAATATGGTCTCAACGGCGCAGGCCCCCTTAGTCCAATCGCCGTCAACGACTCAGCCAGGCCCAATCCTGCTCTGATTGCCGAACTGAGATGATCAATCGCATCCGGCCAAGCCTGGGTCATCGCCGCTTCATTTCGGCGTCGCTTCGCTTTTGCGGCCAGAGTTGGAACACCAGCCAGTAGTGCAGCAAAGGGCGCCCCAAGTACATAGGATCCAAAGATTGCGCCTGCAGTTAATAAGCCAATTCCGAACAGGGCGAGAACTCCCACCAGTTGCCTGGACTGCCAGGCGCTTGACCTTCCTGATTGCTCAGCTGGAGTTACTGAAATTTTCTGCGCGCCAATATCGAACAACAGCGCGAGATTGATACCAATGACCAAAGAAAGGATGAGCAAAAACATTGGAATCGGTTCCAGATACTTATTCACAAGATTCGCCGACTTTGGACGAATACGGTTTGAGCATGCCCTCGGAGTCTCGAACAAAAATATCTGAAACATGTATTGACACGCCGTCGGTCGAGGATTCCAAAGCAACTATTTCGGAGATGAGGCGATTACCTGATTTAGCATTCAGTTGACAGTGCACGACAAGATCAATTGCAGCTGCAACGGTGGGGATAATGAAATCATGTCTTACATTTTCACCCGCCAGCAATGGCAGAATCGATAACTTCTTTACGGCCTCCCTTGCCGAATTGGCGTGGATGCTCGCCATCCCGGGCAGACCCGAGTTGAGGGCAATCAGCAAATCCAAAGCCTCAGCTCCACGCACTTCACCGACGACAATTCTTGATGGCCGCATGCGAAGCGCTTCCTTGATGAGCCTGCGTAACGTGATTTCGCCTTCCCCTTCAAGATTGGACTGGCGAGTTTGCATTGAAACTAGGTCTGCCACTTGTGGTGAAAGCTCGAACACTTCTTCAACCGTAATGACCCTTTCATAGGACGGAACCGCAGAAATAAGACAATTGAGAAGAGTTGTTTTTCCCGCTTGAGTCCCACCACTAACCATTATGTTTTTACCTTCGGCAATACTTCTAAAGAGGAAATCGGCGGCCGCTTCGCTTAGTACCGCCTGTTCAACCAGATCAATCAAGGTCGCAGCGCGGAGAACATGTTTCCTAATATTTACGCACCAATGCTTCGAGGTCACATCTGGAATCGCTACATGTAGCCGACTTCCATCGGAAAGTGTGGCGTCGACGAATGGGTTTGAAAGGTCAAGGCGACGATTACTTCCCGCCAGCATCCTTTCGACGCTATCTCGAACCTCCGGGGCAGTCATCGCCAGATTTGTGAGTTCTGAACGTCCGCCACGAGCTACAAAAATGCGAGTCGGCGAATTGAGCCAAATCTCTTCGATGCTTGGGTCTTGGATTAACGGCTGGAGCACTCCGTACCCAGACACCAGATTAAGAACACTCTTGTACAGGGCCACTCGCTCGGTACCCGAGAGATCACGACGGAAAAGTTCCTCCTCGATAACCTGCGAAACTATTTCACTCTCGATGAGGGTGCTCGGTGAGCGACGCATTAGTTCGCTCCGCACTGAATCCGCAATCTCGCGATCTACTTGGCTCATTTCTCACCTCGAGGCAAGGAGCCCATAATTCGCCAAAGAGCAAGCCCTAACGGACACAGGTGACAATCAAACTCAATGGATGATTTACGCTAAGGCGATGACGATTCGCGAAGCGTTGCCCGAAGACGTGTCGGCTATCCACGAACTAATTCTTGAATTGGCGGACTACGAGCGTGCCGCTCATGAGGTCATCGCCACGCCACGAGACCTATCTGCGGCACTTTTTGCCCAGTCCCCTCAGGTCCACGCGCACGTCGCGATCGATGATGATTCTGGCGCAGTCGTCGGCTTCGCCCTCTGGTTCATTAATTATTCGACTTGGCTGGGGCGTCACGGCATCTATCTGGAAGATTTGTACGTAATGCAGTCGATGCGAGGGCGTGGATACGGGCGCGCCCTGCTTGCCACACTCGCCAATCTCTGTCTTGAAAACGACTACGGTCGATTGGAATGGTCGGTTCTGGACTGGAACGAGCCCGCGATCAATTTTTATCGCCAACTCGGCGCGGTGCCAATGAACGAGTGGACTGTAAATCGGGCTAGTGGGGAGGTGTTGAAAGCGATCGCTGGAATTCAGTGAGGCAAGGCGCCGCTCACGGGAGGCAAGGCGCCGCTCACGGGAGGCAAGGCGCCGCTCACGGGAGGCAAGGCGCCGCTCACGGGAAGTTAGAAGAGCTCGATCGGGATCCGAGACTCGGATTTCGCCGACTCCAACGCTTGGTCAAGGCGGGTAAAAATCTCCTCGAGTTCGGGGTGCGGCGATCCAATCAGAAGAGCCGCAGCGTCGAATCGAATTTCCACCAATAGTCCGGCCACCTCATAGGGCTCATTGACGGAGGCGACCACTCGATCCACCATCGCACTGAGATCTGTCAGAGATCTGACCCCATCATTAAATATCAGCTGAAACTCGTCATTTCCCAACCGCCCAACTAAATCAGAAGGTCGTATGCAAGTTTGCATTCGGTCTGCAGCCATCACGAGAATCGCATCTCCGATCGAGACGCCATGAATCCGATTAACTTGAGCAAATTTTGAGATATCCAAGTGGAGAACACCGAATGGGAGCTGATCCGCTATTCGACGTGACAGCAGCCAATTGGCTCGCTGACGCAGCACTGCCGGTGCGCATACCCCGGTCAGAGGATCCACTAATTCGTTCATTTTTCGTTAGGGAATAGGAAGATAATCGCCGTCACAGCCACAGCAGCAAGGGGTAGGCCAATCAGCCAACGTCCAGCTTGAATCAGGTTGTAAGCGATCGGCACCGAAATCAAGTTGATGATTAGTGATGGGGTTCGGCCGGAAAACCTTCCTATCGATATTCGCCGCGCGGCTAGGAATAGAGTCGCACCTATCAGCAGAAGCATGGTCAATTCAAAGATAGCTGCCACCAGATGCTCAGATTTGGCGGTCATCAACTCGTAGCAGAACCAGATGCTGCCAACGCCGAATGCGGCAGATTCCGCTAGTAGCAGCGCTTCGCCAAGCCGCTTTCCCATTGCCGTTCGCTTAGCCATGACAAGAGGTTAGCCTGAACCCATGAGAGCTCTGCTCATCGTCAATCCGAATGCCACCTCGACGACGCCCAGATACCGATCGATGGTGGCTCGCGCCATCGGTAGTGCAATTGAACTTAGTGTGGTCTCTACCAACCACCGGGGACATGCGCGCCAACTCGCAGCAGACAGCCACAACTATGACTTGGTAATTGGATTCGGCGGCGACGGCACGGTGAATGAAGTCGTGAATGGTCTAATCGACCCAGAGACTGGCAGAAGCAGGGGGCCCCGACTCGGAGTTATCCCAGGCGGAAATGTAAATGTGTTTGCCCGCGCTGCTGGAATTTCCCCCGACCCTACGGAGGCGACCGAACAACTCATCGAAAGTATTGCCAGCGCCCGAACTCGTGCACTCAATCTTGGGTGTTTGAATTGGCACGAAAATGATAAAAATCAGAACCGAGTCTTTAACTTCAGCGCTGGGATCGGCTTGGATGCCACCGTAATCCATGAGGTTGATCGCCTTCGGAGGATTGGAAACCCCCCGTCGAGATCCATGTACTTCGTTGCGGCCGCGAAGACGATTTTGGCCACGTCTCGTAGCCGAAACCCAAAGCCGCTGGCTCTTGTAACGGGTGAACGACAGAGGACCGATCTAGCGGTGGCGCTGGTTACCACAACCGATCCTTGGACCTATATCAAGGATCGACCGATCAGACCGACGCCTGGTGCCTCTTTTGATGGCGGGATCGACATGATGGCGGTCACCTCTGGCAGTGCTGCCGCAGTCTTTCGTGCGGCGCAGGTTCTTGTGAGTGGCAAAACTCCGCGCGGACAGACGATTCTGCATCTACACGATCAGGAGACAATCGTTCTCGAGAGCGTAGAAGTTCTACCGCTGCAAGCAGACGGCGAGGCGATCGGATTCGCCAAGCGACTCCAGATCACCAGTTTGCCAAGAGCCTTGGAAATTCACTACTAGCCAATGCTTTGGATCGCGTGCTCAGTATGTGGGTAGCGACGGGTCGATCTGTCTAGCCCAGGCTAGAACCCCGCCACCAACATGAACCGCACTGGCGAAACCGGCTGCCTTGATCACGGCTAAACACTCAGCCGACCGCGCACCAGACTTGCAATGCAGAACTATCTGCTTGGTCTGCGGAAGCTCGACCAAGGCACTGCCATCAAGAATTTGTTGCTTTGGAATCAGAATTGACCCCGGAATGCGCACAATCTCAAATTCATTGGGCTCGCGGACATCGATGAGAACAAAATCAGAATCCTCATCCATCATCTTCTTGAGAGTTTCAACAGAGATCGTTGATTCTTGTGCAGCCGCCAACGCCTCCTCGGAAATCGTTCCACAGAACGCTTCGTAATCTTCAAGAAGGCCAGTCTGAGTTGCGTTAGAGCCACAAAGTGGACACTCCGGATCTTTTCGAATCCTTATCGTTCTGTAGGTCATTTCTAACGCGTCGTAAACCATAAGACGACCAACGAGTGGGTCGCCAATGCCGGTCAGGAGCTTGATCGCCTCGGTAACTTGGATTGACCCGATACTGCCGCAGAGAACGCCTAACACGCCGCCTTCGGCGCAACTTGGAACCATGCCCGGCGGTGGTGGCTCGGGATAAAGACACCGATAGCAAGGGCCGTGTTCAGACCAGAAAACGCTGGCCTGCCCGTCGAATCGGTAAATCGATCCCCACACGTACGGTTTGTTGAGGAGCACGCAGGCATCATTGACGAGATAGCGGGTAGCAAAATTGTCTGTGCCGTCAACGATCAGGTCATATTGGGAGAAAATCTCCATAACATTGGAGGTATCAAGGCGAGTCTCATGGATGATCACTTCTGTGTAGGGGTTGATCTCCTGAACACTTTCCCTGGCGCTGACCGCCTTGCTCCGTCCGATATCGGATTGCCCATGGATGATTTGGCGCTGCAGATTGGACTCATCGACCGTGTCGAACTCGACGATTCCCAGGGTGCCAACGCCAGCGGCCGCCAGATACATAAGAGCGGGCGAACCTAGGCCGCCAGCACCCACGCAGAGCACCTTTGCGGCCTTGAGCCGCTTCTGCCCGCTCATGCCGACCTCCGGGATGATTAGGTGCCTGCTGTACCGCCTAACCTCATCGACGGATAAGTTCGTCGCGGGTTCCACCAAGGGTGCGTAACTCATTTTGCGCCTCTCAAATGCCCATATTTCTCTTTTCCGACCATACTGAGGCCAACCCGCAGAAGCCACCGGGTATTCCGACCCGCGGATTGGGATCTAACATCTGACAGGTGACCCAACAGATGACTGGACGAGTCAGCCGCCTCCCACGGGACCAACGCCGGGCCGAGTTGCTCAGCGCGGCCCTTGAGATCTTCACTACTTCTGGTTATCACGCTGCCGCCATGGATGAAATTGCGGAGCGCGCCGGCGTGAGCAAACCGGTCCTGTACCAGCACTTCCCGGGCAAACTTGAGCTTTACTTGGCTGTACTCGACTTACACATCGACTCTCTCGTGTTCGAGTTGGAACGAGCTATCGCATCAACTCATGACAATGCCCAACGTGTACGCGCCACCGTGGAAACCTATTTTGCTTTTATTGATGGAGAGAGTGAAGCTTTCCGCCTACTGTTCGAAAGTGATCTGACCAATGAGCCAGCCGTCACTCAACGACTCACTCGGATGACTTATGAATGTGCCACCGCAGTGAGCGCAGTTATCGCCGCAGACACCGGACTGCCGGAGGAAGCAGCCATGCTTCTGGGCGTTGGCCTAATCGGCACGTCACAGGTGATTGCCCGCTACTGGCTCCAACGCGATGGCCGACTCTCCCGCGAGCGCGCTTGCGAATTAGTTGCCAACTTGCAATGGCGGGGAATTTCCGGCTTCCCGCTCTCAGAACATCAACCGCTAGGCTAACGAGCGCAGCAGCGAGTACCAAGGAGAAAACAAGTGGAAGTAAAAATCGGCGTCATTTATTCAGCCAAAGAAATCGTTCTTGAAAGTTCGCGCAAAGCCAGCGAAGTTGAGAAAGATGTTGCTGAAGCCCTTAAAAGCGGCGGCTTACTTTCGCTCACCGACGAGAAGGGCCGAGTTGTTCTCATTCCAATCGAGAAATTGGCATACCTTGAAATCGGTGAACCATCCGAGCGACGAGTAGGTTTCGGCTCGATCTAAACGGCAAGACCCAGTCGCTGCATCCGATGCGTGTGCTTTTCGGTCAGCCGAATGAATGCGCGCCCTAAATCAAGGCCGGGCACTTCGTTCGATTCCTCACCGACTGCGCTGCTATTGGCAGTGCCGTTGATCAGTTGGAAAAGGCCCTCATGCTCTGCCGCCAAATACTGGGCCTGCGCGATGGCTTCACCGACGAGCCGGCGCGCCCAGAGTGCAAGCCTGCCTCGTAAACGTGAGTCAAGGGCAAAGCCGGACATCAAGGTTGAAACCGCAAATTCAATATGACTGGTGGAATCGGCCGTCTTCAAGATAACTGCTCGGGAATCTTCGGGCAGGAGTGTTGCGATTTCGAGATTGAAATCAGTCGCTATTGAATCGCCGACGTAGGCCTTTACGAGCCCTTCAAACCAGTCAGCCGGCTTGGTCCGTTCGTGATAACCGTCGAAGGCCGCCGCAAATGGGGCCATGGCCTCCTCCGGTTCAACGCCAAACGAGCTGATATGGGCGCTAATGAGCGAATAGTGGCGAAACTCGATATCGGCTAATTCGGCCATTCTGATTGATTCAGCCATGCTCGGAGCCAGTTCGGCGTCGGCTGCAATCCGGAAGAAGCCAGCCAGTTCGCCATAGGCGACCACGCCGAGAAGTTCGATTAGGGCTTGGGACGGTGATTCCACCTGGCAATTGAAGCACCAGTCGAGGGCATACCATTACAGGCACTATGACTGCCCCTACCTTTGCCGCCCTAAAAGTCCGCCGTGAGACCGTTGAGGCGCTTGAACAAGTGGGCATTGTGGCGCCTTTCCCAATCCAAGAGATGACTCTCCCCCTGGCGCTGGCTGGCAATGACCTAATCGGGCAGGCCAAAACTGGAACCGGAAAGACGCTTGGCTTCGGGATTCCCATGGTCGATCGAGTGGTCAGTTCCATGGATGAGGGCTGGTCAGACTTGCCGGAGCAGGGAAAACCCCAAGCTCTGGCAGTGGTGCCCACCCGCGAACTCTGCATTCAGGTATCTGAAGACTTAACCGTGGCCGGTAAGAACCGAAATGTCCGAGTTCTCTCGGTTTATGGCGGAAGAGCTTTTGAGCCGCAGATCGACTCGCTGAAGCGCGGCGTCGAGATCGTGGTCGGAACACCTGGCCGCCTCCTTGACTTAGCCAGACAGGGCCACTTAAACCTTGGCTACGTCCGAATCCTGGTGCTTGACGAAGCAGACAAAATGCTGGACCTGGGATTTCTACCCGATGTGGAGCGCCTGCTAAGCCAGATCCCGGCTGGGCGACAGATGATGCTCTTTTCAGCAACCATGCCGGGGGAAATTATTACCCTGGCCAGAAGATTTATGGATCAACCAACCCACATCAGGGCGCAGGATCCTGATGACTCCGGTCAGACTGTCGCGGCTGTAGAACAGCACGTTTTTCGCGCGCACGCGATGGACAAGATCGAAATGCTAGCCCGAATTCTCCAATGTGAAGACCGCGGACCTTCAATAGTTTTCTGCCGAACTAAACGAACCGCACAGAAAGTCTCCGACGATCTGGTCGAGCGCGGTTTCGCCGCTGGTGCAGTTCACGGCGATCTCGGTCAGGGTGCACGCGAACAGGCCATCCGAGCATTTAGGAACGGAAAGATCGACACTCTCGTCGCGACAGAGGTTGCGGCACGAGGACTAGATATTGAGGGCATAACGCACGTAATCAATTTCCAATGCCCCGAAGACGAGAATGCCTATCTGCACAGAATCGGACGAACAGGTCGCGCGGGCGCTACCGGCATTGCGATTACCTTCGTTGACTGGGACGAAGTTCCTCGCTGGAACGCCATCAGCAAAGCCCTTGAGTTGCCGTTGGCTGACCCACCAGAGACTTATTCATCTTCCGACCATCTGTTTTCGCAACTTCGAATTCCAAAGGGAACCACCGGAGTTTTACCAAAGCGTTCACGCACTCACGATGGCCTAAAAGCTGAGCGTGTCGAAGATCTTGGCGAAACGGGGAAGAAACACGCTAAGGATTCAGGTTCGAGATCGAAACCACCAACTAAATCAAAATCCACAAAAAATAAGAGTGTTGAAATGGTTAGCCCAAAGAAGCCAGCACCCAAAGACGAGGGAAAGAAACCCGTTAGAAGCCGTCAACGCACCCGCAAGGGCGTTTAGAGCGCTTAGGGTTGTTCTATCGCAATCCAGGATGCCGCTCGCGTAGCCGTGGAATTTCCTTCCGGGCAGTGCTTTAGAAAATCACAGTAACTGCAGAGCCTTGACGGATTCGGCGGAAAGACATCATCGATGTCCTCGAGCGCAATTGCTTTGGCCTTGAATTCACGCTGAGCTACCAGCGCCTCTTGGCCGATTGAGTCCGCCCTTTGCAAATGTCTGGATAAAGATTCATTGGTGTGACGATGTTTCAGAATTTCGCCGCTGGGAAGATGGTGCAACTCCACTTGAAAACAAGGCATTCGCAAAGTCCGCATGGATGCAGCAGCGTAAATTGCCAGGGCGAGCGAGCTTGCCGCGTCGTCATCAGTCAGGTGGGAGCGCCCCGTTTTATAGTCAACGACGACTAACTCGCCGTTTCTTTCATCGATCCGATCGACCCGCCCCTGTATCGATAGGCGGTCGGTGGTCATGGAAACAGTTCGCTCAACACCACGCGGATCCGATGTTGGATCCAGATCGGTTACGTAAGCCTGCAACCAGGAGATAGCGCGCCCAAGTGCCTCAAACGACTGCTGGGAATCGCGGAAACCTTCGTCGCGCCAATGCGCCCTGATTAGCGAAGCGATCGAGTCGGTTGTTCTTCCCTCAGGTGGCAAAGAGTAAAAGTCTCGCAATGCGTTGTGAATTGCTGCACCCATCGAGTTATGAGCCCACGGCGGCCCCTTAAGCGGCTGCGGCGAATCAAGATACGTCATCCGATATTTGCGTGGGCAACTTCGCCAATTGTCTAGGCGCGACGGCGAACAGGTAAAAAGGGGCTCGGGCATTCCCGGAAGAGTTGGCACTAGCCCACCTTGATGAACTTGCTAGAACGCAAGATTGGCCAGCGCATCAGGTGCACGACAACCACGGCGAGCGCCAACATGAGGCCCTCGTTAACATCTTGCCCTAGTCGCACGCCGTATTTCCAAAGGCTCACCCAAAGATCACTCCCGTTCCACTCGTTCGGCTAGCCAACTCATCCCAGACCAGCGGCGAGGTCACATTCTCGGCTAATTGATTTAACTTACCTGTCCCATGGAAATCGCTAGAGCCGGTTACCAACAGACCGAGCTCAGCAGCCAAATTGCGTAACTGCTTGCGAACCTCTTCAGGGTGATCTCGGTGATCGACTTCGAGAGCGTCCAGCCCGGCCCTTGCCATTGCTGCGATCGCCGCTTCATCGACACAGTCGCCGCGGGTAGCCGCGCCTGGGTGAGCCAGTATTGCCACCCCACCGGCAGACTTCACGAGTTCGATGGCTCGGATCGGATTAGGGGCAATATGGCTAACGTAGTAAGGCGAGTCATCGTTGAGAAATTGATCGAATGCTTCGCTTCGATCTGACACGATCTTCAGTTCAACGAGAGCGTCGGCTAGATGGGGCCGACCAAGCGTGGCACCAGGTTTAACGTGTCGTTCAACGTCGGCAAAGGTGACCACGACGCCCCCGAGTCTTAGTTTCTCGAGCATCGCATGCATTCTTGGAATCCGATCATCACGCGTGATAGCCAGCGTTTCCACGAGTTCGGCATGCTCGCGGTCGAATAGAAGACCGAGTAGGTGGACGCTGATGTGATCATCGGTTCGACACGAGATTTCCGCACCCGGGATCAGGCCAACTGGCGTTGGTAACGTGGACAACGCGGCGGCCGCTTCGTCCCACCCCGCCGTGGTGTCATGGTCAGTAAGGCCAATCAAATCCAACCCAGCCTCCGATGCGGCTGTCATGAGTTCGAACGGGGTTAAGGTGCCGTCACTCACGTTGGAATGCGTGTGCATATCAATCTGCAAAATCGAACCCTCTCTCTATCTCTACTACGGTGAAGATATCGGGTAAAGGTGAAAGGATGCCCAAGTGACCAGTTACCGCATGTTACCCAGAGCCAGAATTGGACTTTTTATGGCGGGGCCGGTTCTCGCTTTCGTGGGAATCTTCATGGTTGGCACGCCTGGAATCCCGATTGGTCTGGCCGTTGGCGTGGCACTGTATCTCTGGTCGAATGGCTGGGGTTGCACTATTGAAGAGGACGCAATCGTCATCGATTCGGTCCGCAAGAAGCGAATTCCTTGGGCCAACGTCCAGGCTATTAGCTACAGCATCTCAAGGTTTAGCACTGCTGCCACCATCGTCGATAACAGCGGGAAGACCTGGATCCTGCGAGCTCCAACGCATTCCAGTTTTGCTCCTGATCCGCTGCTTCGCGCGAAGATGACCGACATTGAGAACTTTTGGAAAATCCAACGCGGCAGCCAGTGGCAAGAATCAAGCGAACTCACGTCTGGATTGCCAATCTGGCAACGCACTTCTTAGCCCGTACGAAATTGCGGCGTGACTTATCGCTCGCAAGAACTATTTTTTGACCGGCGAGATTCCAAGAGCTAACCCGGAGAGCCCTCGAGTTCGAGCAGCAAGGATCGAGGCGATCTGGCTTATTGCCCGCGCAGCTGGACTGTCTGGATCGGCGACGACTATTGGTGAGCCTCCGTCGCCACCTTCGCGAAGAGCGACCTCAAATGGGATAGCGCCAAACAGCGGTACGTCAGAACCAACCAATTTGGACAGCGCTGCCGCAGCCGCGTCGCCGCCCCCTTGCCCAAAGAGATCGACTGGCTCGCCGCAATGTGGGCACGGGAAAGCCGACATGTTCTCCACCACGCCGACAATGCGTTGACGCAGTTGGTGAGCAATCCGGCCCGCCCGTTCGGCGACCTCAGCCGCTGCCAGTTGCGGAGTCGTTACCACGATGATCTCCGAGTTGGGGATCAACGAGCCAAGGGACATCGCCAGGTCCCCGGTGCCAGGCGGAAGATCAATCAGAAGGTCATCAAGATCGCCCCAGAATGCGTCAACCAGCAATTGTTCAAGGACACGATGTAGCAGTGGACCTCGATACGCGACCGGATCTTCGCGTTGGGGCTTAAACATCTCCATCGAAACAACTTTTACGCCATGGGATTCAAGCGGAATGAACATTTGATCGATGGCAGTAGGGCGTTGACCGACCAGCCCCATCAAGCGGGGAATCGAGTGGCCGTAAACATCGGCATCCAGAATGCCCACTTTCCGACCAAGTTTGGCCAGGGCGATAGCCAGGTTTACGGCCACCGAAGATTTTCCAACACCGCCCTTTCCAGAGGCGATGCCATAGACGCGAGTTAGCGAACCGGGCTGAGCAAATTGGATCACGCGCTCGCTACCGCCACGCATCGTTGTGCGTACGTTGTTCCGCTGCTCTTCATTCATCACCCCAAAATCGATGGTGACATTCGTGACGGTTGCAACTTTGCCGACGGCCCGATTGATATCCGAACTCAATCGGTCGCGCATCGGGCAACCACTAATGGTTAGGAGAATCCGCAAATCCACACGTCCATCTGCAAAGGCGATTGTTTCCACCATTCCCAGATCTGTTATCGGTCTGTGCAACTCCGGATCAATGACGGTTGCTAAGGATTGGCGAATTAGGGTCTCAATATCAGGTTGCATCAGGATCAATCTTTGGGGTTGGTGGTTCGATCAGGGAATTCAACTGGTTTTTGACGATGCTTTTAGGATTCAGATCGGTGATTTTCTTAACTTCGCGTAGATCATCAAATACTTTCAGTTCATCGCCAACCTGGCTACGCAGGTCCGAACTCGCATTGGCATACATAATACGAAGCTTGCGAACAAAGTGAGCAGCGTCGACGGCGAGCTTGGGCAGGCGGTCTGGACCAAAAAGAATCAGACCCAAGACCGCAAGCCCAAGAAGTTCGCCGCTACCGAAGTCGAAGAACACAGCAGCAACTCTAGTGCGTTGTTACACCAATCCCCCGACCAACTACTTGGTTGACGCCGCCAACGTAAGACTTACCTTGACTTCTGGATTTTGGCCACGAACATAGGTCAGATCCACTCGATCACCTGGGGCATGAGCCCGGATGGCGACGATCAGCTCATCTGCATTTGCAACCTTTTTACCGTCAATCCCGGTGATCACATCACCCGGCTTGAGGCCCGCCTTAGCGGCCGGCGATCCTGCCATTACTGAGCCAGCAGTAGATGCGATCTGAGCCCCAGCTCCCGCGTATGAGGAGGTCAAGGAGACCCCGATAATCGGATGCGTTGAGACGCCGGTGCGGATCAATTCTTCGGCCGTTCGCTTGGCCTGATTGATCGGAATAGCAAAACCGAGACCGATAGATCCTGACTGTCCGCCATAAGCAGAGCCAAGTGAGGCGATTGCCGAATTCACACCAATAACTGCACCCGTCGCATCAACCAATGGCCCGCCGGAATTACCTGGGTTTATTGCGGCATCCGTCTGTAATGCGTTGATAAATGAGGTATTCGGGGCATTGGATCCGCTAGTGGTCACTGCACGGTCCTTTGCGCTGATGATGCCAGTGGTCACGGTGCCACTCAGGCCAAGCGGCGAACCGATGGCAATAACGGCATCTCCAACCTGAATCTTGTCGCTGTTGCCAAGAGCCAACGCAGTGAGTCCAGTAACGTTAACTTTTACAACTGCTAGATCGTAATAGGGGTCGCGACCAACAATCTTTCCATCGAAAGTGCGCCCATCGCTTAGTTGAACTTTGAGGGCGCCAGGTATCTGAGCCCCAGACGAATCAATCGCCTCAGCCACTACGTGATTATTTGTTAGCAGGTATCCATCGGATCGAAGCACAAAACCGGAGCCGGTGCCGCCGCCGTTTGGAGTCGAGGTTGTAATAGATACCACCGAAGGAATCACTCGAGCCGCAATCGCAGCTACCGAACTAGGGCTTCTTTCGATTACTGAGGAGACAGTTTTGAGCGTTGCGTGCGTATCAAATAATGAGGTGCCATTCTGCGCAGCGGTAAATCCGACCGCTCCGCCGGCTCCGCCAGCTAGGAGTGTTAGGGCAAGGACACTTGGGATTCCAAATCGCCGCGGGGACTTAATTGGAGCTGCTTCGAAGGTAAATGGAGCACCCATCGAAGAAAACGGGCTAGCGGGTGGCGGCGGAGAGGCTTGCGCGCCCGGCGTTGACCACCATGGGGTGATCGGCGTAGCCGACACCCCTGGCGTTACTGCTGGATCCGGAGTTACTGCTGTATCTGGAGTCACTGCTGGATCCGGATTCACTGGCGGCACCTGCGGAAAATCTTCGTTGCTCATATCCTGCTCCTGCTATCTATTTTTGGTTCCTTGACAACACCTACTCCTCAAGTATGGCCCCTTGATCTAGAGCCAGCCCTGATGGGGCTGAGGAATTCCTGAGACTCAGGAGTGACGGATGGCAAGAATCAAGCCCTCACCCATTGGCACAAGAAGAGGTCTCCAGTTGTCTATGTCTGCGCGAATTGATTTACCCAACTCGCGCATGGCGATCGTCGATTCGTCTCGCTGCGCTGGATCGGGAACCCGCCCGGACCAGAGAGCTCGGTCGATAACCATGACTCCGCCTGCCCGTAGGAGTCTGTGTGCATGTTCCACCGCAATCGCCAAGTCGCGTGGCTCGCTTCGCAAGATCACCAAGTCATAGGCACCATCGGTTAACCGTGATAGCACGTCCAGCGGCTCTCCAGTTATCAACCGCACGCGATGTTGACTTATCTGAGCTTCGGTCAATGCTTCCCGTGCCAGGCGCGCGTACTCCGACTCGGCATCGATGGATGTCAATGATGAGTCGATTGGCATTCCGCGAAGAAGCCAGAGTGCGCTCACTCCGCAACCCGTTCCGCTTTCTGCAACGTTTCTGGCATCAACTAAGGCGGCGAGAAAAGCCAGCGTCGCACCGACTGCAGCGGAAGGCTCATAGGAGCCAACTTCACTCGCCCTGGCCCGCGCTGCCGTGACGGCTGCTTCTTCTGAGATAAACGTGTCGACGTAAGCGTCGATATCGCCTCTGTGCGCTGGCGGGTTCACAGTGAAGCCAGCCATTCAATTAAGAGCCTTACGCCGTACCCAGTTCCACCCTTTGGATTTTCGCCGGAGTCTGAATCGCTGCGAGCTGGGCCGGCAATATCAAAGTGTGCCCAGTGCCGGTCGCCTACAAATTTCTCAAGGAACAACGCTGCGGTAATTGATCCGGCCTTGATGATGCCTTCAGTGTCCGCATTCTTGAAATCAGCGATCTGACTTTCCAGAACAAAGTCATAATCATCGGCCAGTGGCATCTGCCAGGCACGTTCACCACTTAGGTTACTGGCGCGCATTAACGAGGTTGCCAACTTTTCATCGCGGGTGTAGAAAGCCGAATACTGTCGACCGAGGCCAAGGGAGGCAGCCCCCGTGAGAGTAGCAACGTCTACTAAAAAATCTGGCTTAAGTTTTATATCGGCATAGGCAAGCAAATCAGCAAGTATCAGCCGGCCCTCGCCATCGGTGTTGATCACTTCCACGGTGGTGCCACCATAATGCTTGATTACATCTGAAGGCCGCTGCGCGGTTGCAGAGAGCGCGTTTTCCGCACAACCCAGCAAGGCAGTTATCCGAACACGAGGCTTAATTCTTGACATGGCAACACAGGCCGCAAGAACCGTCGCAGCACCCGCCATGTCAGTCTTCATCGGAATCATCGTGTCGTACGGTCGCTTAAGCGAAACCCCACCAGTATCGAAGACAATGCCTTTGCCCACCAGCACGACATGCGGCCAGTTCTTTGACCCAGTGGGCGCATACTTAACTTCGACTAACCGCGGTGCACGTTTAGGCGAAGACATCCCGACCGCGAGCAAGCCGCCGAAACCTTCCTGAGCCAACTCGCGTTCCTCGCGCACTCGCACAGTTAATGCACCATCGTCGCTGGCTTCGACCATGGAATGGGCCATCGCCGCCAGCCACGCAGGGCTCTTAGTGTCGCTCGGCGTTTGAATGAGATCACGGGCAGCAAAAACTGAATCAATAAGGATTTGCGCCCGGGCGATTTCAGCGTCTGTATCTGGCCGGTTCACGACGAGATCGATGGTCTCCAGCGCTGTTACCCGATCGGTCTTGACCCGTCGCGACCAGGCATAAGTGGCGAGTGACAGCGACACGTTATGAGCGATCAACCCTTGCTTGGAGGCGGCAAAAGAGACTGCATTCGTGATTGAGTTTTCTCTGCCTTTGACACGACGCCCAAGTGCAGCACCAGCCTTGCGATAATCCTCGACGCTGCCAGATCCAATGCCGACAACTAAGATTCGCTCAATTTTCGAATTCGGTGCCGAAACCGGAAATTCTACAATTTCACCTACTTTGCCGGTGGCGTTCTCGAAGGCAAACTCATCCGAAAGTTTTAGGTCGAATAATTTCTCAAGGCTCGACCGTAATTTCGTTGGCACTTTGAGGTTCAAATCAAGTGGAATGGAAAACAGCGCAAAGTTAGCGCTGGCCACCGAACCTGTGGCCAATTGAGGTGCCACCTGGTGACTACGACTTCTTGACGAGGGGCACCGCGGCCATCAACGCTTCCCCAAGCGCTTCCGCCTCTTGGGCGTTCAACTCCACAACTAGCCGGCCGCCGCCCTCTAGGGGCACCCGCATTACGAGCCCGCGCCCTTCTTTGGTGCATTCAAGTGGGCCATCACCCGTACGTGGCTTCATCGCCGCCATTAGATCCCCTGCCTCCACTTTGATTGTCCCAAGTATCCCAGGTGAAGGCCATTAGTGGCCAATCCCGTTTTCTCAGTCCATTCCCAGAGCACCCAGTAACCGGCATTTGGCCGTATCCAAGACGGCCAGGACGGCTCTTGGAGGAACCGATAGCAGGACGGCAATTTCGGCGACCGAGCAACTTCGTACGTAGTGGAGGGTCAGAATCGCCCGCTCTTCGTCGGGAAGGGTCGCGAGCAGGGTCGCAAGGCTTCCTGAGAGTTCACGCGAGGTTATCTCCATTTGGGTCTAAGGGTACCGAGACGTCCCGCTCCAGGAGCGTAGCCAGAGGCGAGATGTCTGAGAACTGCCTTAGAACCGATCGCCCCGATCTAACCGATCACCTGCGGGGCAGCCCAAGGTGTGATCATTGACGAGCCCGCAGGCCTGCATCAAGGCATATGCGCTGGTCGGCCCGGTGAAAGAGAAACCTGCCGCCTTCAGGGCCTTGGCAAGGGCGATTGATTCGACCGACTGGGTTGGGATTTCTTTCGCCGATGCCGGTCGCAACCCGGGAGTTGGTTGATGAGACCAGACCAACTGGGTTAGTCCGCCAGCACCTAAATTAATGGTCGCCCTAGCGTTTCCAATCGCCGCCCTGATCTTGCCCTGGTGTCGAATGATTCGACTATCGCCACTGAGCGAGAGGATCTGCCCCTCTTGGTAGTTCGCGACGATCTCTGGGTCGAAATCGGCAAAGAGGAGGCGGAAATCTGGACGTCGCGAAAGTATGGTCCACCAGGAGAGCCCAGCTTGGAAGCCCTCCAGGCAGACTCTTTCAAATAGACCACGGTCATCCATTACCGGTTGACCCCACTCGTGATCGTGGTAGTCGACATACGCTTCGGCAACGCCAACCGCCCAACTACAACGGTTTCCAACGTGTTCGGCGCTATTTTGCGCCACAGGCGTCCAGTGCCTCGTCGACGGTGGTCGTCCATTTCACGATCTCGAGATGTTCAGCTCGAGCGAACCCGCGATCTTTAAGCAGGGCGATCTGATCACGTAGTGGAGCAAAAAGCCCATCCGGATCTAGCACAACGATGGATAGATCGTGAAAACCCAGATGCCTACCGACCCAGATTTCAAATAACTCCTCAAGCGTGCCCAAACCGCCTGGCAAGGCGAGAAAGGCATCCGCGTGCGATTCCATGAGGGCCTTACGCGTTCGCATATCGTCTACGACAATCAGTTCATCGGCCATAGTGTCGGCGACTTCGAGTTCGACTAGCGCCCGGGGAATTACGCCGATCGTGTGTCCGCCTCCCTTTCGCACGCTTCTGGCGACTGCACCCATCATCGACAAGTTGCCGCCACCGGAGACCAAACTCCATTCACGAGCTGCGATCTCACGCCCAACTTCTGCGGCTAAGTCGAGGTATTTCTGGCCGATTAGCAGCGACGATGAGCAGTAGACACAGATCCTCATGGCGAGAGCCATTCCTTGAGTTGCGTTGCACCACGTTGAATCAATTCGATGTCTACCGATTCGTCAACGGTGTGGGCCAGGCTCGGATTTCCCGGCCCAAAATTAACGGCCGGAATATTAAGGGCGGTGAACCTTGCGACGTCAGTCCAGCCAAACTTTGGGGCTGGCACCCCGCCGATTTTCGCTATGAACTCTTGCGCAGCCGGACGGGTTAGCCCAGGGAGTGCACCCGGCGCACTATCGATAATCCGCACTGGATATCCTTCGAAAAATATGCGTAGGAACCGCTCGGCATCGGCCTCGCTGCGATCCGGGGCAAAGCGAAAATTTATAGTAACTACACATTCGTCGGGGATAACATTGCCCGCAACTCCGCCGCTGATGGCGACGGCCTGCAATCCCTCTCGATATTCAAGCCCGTCGATCAATACGCGCCGGGGCTCGTGGTTATTGAGAAGATCCAGGATTTCCCCAGCGCCATGAATCGCATTCTCGCCGAGCCAGGAGCGCGCTGAGTGCGCCCTGACGCCTCGGGTGCGAACCTCAATTCTCATGGTTCCCTGGCAGCCCCCCTCAACCACGCCGTCCGTTGGCTCCAACAGGACGGCAAAGTCACCGGCTAAGAGTTCTGGCCGCTCCCTCGCGATGTGCGTCAACCCATTTCGTTCGGCTTCGATCTCCTCGCACTCGTAAAAGATGAAAGTAATTTCGCGATTTGGGTTAGTTATGGAAGCCGCCAAGTGGAGTTGGAGGGCCACACCACTTTTCATATCGCTTGAGCCAACCCCGAATAATCGATCTCCTTCAAAGTGACTCGGCAGATTCTGGGCAACCGGAACGGTATCGATATGTCCGGCCAGGATGACGCGCTCGGAGCACGATCCGGTTGTACGGGCAACCAGTGAGTTGCCGATTCGGTCGATAGCCAGGTGGCTTGCCTGGGCGCGAAGGGCCTCCTCAATCAGATCTGCCAACTGCCCCTCGTTGCCAGAGACGCTCTCAATATCGATAAGGGCGGCACACAGGGCTACCGGATCTGCGAATAAGTCGATCACGCCGGTACGGTATCGGGATATGAGCCCAGATACGCGATCAGAAGGGGTGGCTCACGGTCATGCCCTAGTCACCTATGCCAACGAACAGGTACTTGACGCCTGGTTTCCCGCTCCGACACTGGGTGAGGCTCCGAACTCAAGTGCCGCAACCGAGCTGACCGCTTTGGCCGGCGCTGATTCGGTGCGTCAAGTACGAACCGCTGTGGTTAGTCGGGAAATATCGCTGGCCACCCCGCCGACGGACGCCATCGATGTGTACCTTCGCCTCCACCTACTTTCGCACCGGCTGATCCGACCGCATGAAGCCAATCTCGATGGATTATTTGGGCACTTAGCCAATGTCGTATGGACCAGCGCGGGACCATGTGCAGTTGAAAATTTTGAAAGCACCCGGATGCGACTACGCGCACGCGGACCGCTGCAGGTTTTTGGAATCGATAAATTCCCGCGAATGACCGATTACGTCGTTCCAACCGGGGTTCGAATCGCTGATGCAGATCGAGTCCGGCTCGGGGCTTACTTGGCGTCAGGCACGACTGTCATGCACGAAGGATTCGTAAATTTCAACGCGGGAACCTTGGGCTCATCAATGGTGGAAGGACGCATATCATCGGGCGTAGTAGTAGACGACGGATCCGATGTGGGTGGTGGCGCTTCCATCATGGGGACGCTGAGCGGTGGTGGCCAGCAGATCATTTCGATTGGAAAGCGATGCCTACTTGGCGCAAACTCTGGCATCGGAATTTCGCTTGGCGATGACTGCGTAGTTGAAGCCGGAACTTATATAACGGCAGGCTCCAAAGTACGCACTCCAAGCGGTGAGGTAGTAAAAGCGCGAGAGCTTTCTGGGTTACCAAATCTACTGTTCCGACGAAATTCGCTTAACGGATCACTTGAAATAGTCCAACGCACTGGGACCTGGGGCAGCCTAAATGCCGCCTTGCACGCTAACCAGTAGTAAAAGACTTAACTAGGTGCGCAAAAAGAATCTAGCCGTAGCGATCATTATCGTGGTTGCGGTAAGCACGGTAGGAACTGTTGCAAAATGGGAATGGAGTCGAATCAGTGATGCATCGTTAATCCAGCGATGTGATTTTGCAGGACCAAGCGCTACCTACGAAGTCTCTCCCGAACAGGCTGGAAATGCCGCGACGATTGCAGCGGTGGCCAAGCGCCGGAAATTGCCAGAACGGGCAACAACAGTCGCGCTTGCAGCAGCTTTACAAGAATCAAAGTTAATCGCCTTAGACTATGGCGATCGCGACTCAGTTGGGCTTTTCCAACAACGCCCATCGCAAGGCTGGGGGCCGCGACAATCCCTCGTCGACCCCATCTACGCTTCGAACAAATTTTTTGCTGCTCTCTCCAGAAATCCAGATTGGCAGAGTCTGCCGATAGCCGACGCAGCGCAAGCCGTGCAGCGCTCGGCAGACGGAAGTGCGTATGCGATTTGGGAATCACAGGCTCGAGTAATGAGTGAGGTTTTAAATACCGATTCATATTCGCTCAATTGCTACTTGCACCGCTATGCCACGCCATCGGATTCGATAATCAAGAGGCAAGCCGCATTAGTCACGGAGGTGAAACACCTCTTCCCATTTACCGACGTCCTAGAAGTCCAGCCAACATTGTTGACAATTACCTCTTCGCGGGCAAAAAATGGCCAACTAGCTGCTTGGTTGGTAGCAAACGCGGACCGATATGGCATTGCAGCCGTCGTGGCATATCAACATTCTTGGTCGCGCCGAGAATGGCAGAAAAACGCGTATAACCTGTCGCAGATAAAAGTACGTTTCCTATAGTTTTCAAAATCTTAAAGTGTAATACGCCATCGCTAGCGAAGAGCGGCGATTTCGTTAAAGGAATCTGCACTCACTTTCGTACTATCACCGAGAACTGTAATCGCGCCGATCGAGGGATAGGCGGTAATGAAACTCTTGGCTGTTGAACCTACTTGTCCCTGCGCATCAAGGGCGAAACTTGGGACCCCCGCGCCGGCTAGTAATAGTGGATCGAAAGTCGCTGGAATGAATTGAAGGCTCTGAGCGTCGGGAGCAAAGAGATTTAGCAGTGTCGTCTGCATTTGTTCGCTCGTCGCCTGACGCTCATCATCGATATTCAGCCCTGCTAATTGTGCGTCCTGAATCGAGTTGGGAGTTCCGATAACAGTGACCGGCAATTTGGCCTTGGCGAGGAAACGGGCACTTCGTTTAGGCAGATTGACCGCATTAGTAAACAAGATTGGCCGCTTAGCCGCCGCTATATCGCCAGCCACTGTATCCAGTAGCTGCATATCCGAGCTAGCCATCAGAATTGGAGCTCCAGGGACTAGCGCGGCCACCAGAGAAGCCATTGCATACTGCTTCGCGCCAACAAGTGATACGACAGAACCCTTGGTTAGCGATTTCACTTCAGAAATCAAAGTCGGTGAAACATTCATGCCTACTAGATAGATCTTTTTCGCGCCTCGCCGCAAAATTTCCGAAGCGACGCTTTCGTCAAGGGTCTGCCCCGAAGTAATCAACAACGGCGCCTTTTTAGCAAATGACAGCGGCGCCGCAACAGCGGCCGCAAGAGAACCCGAATCAACCACCGCAAGTACAACGCTTTTACTTCCGGGCCACAAAGATTTACCAATTGAGATCGAAAGCGCGACTTCGTCGGCTCCGCTTCTTCGCGTTACTGGCCGTTGCAACCAAGTTGAGGGCAGATTAAGACGCGACCTGAATATTTCACCCTTAAGAGTCGAGCTTTTGCCATTACTCGCCACCGCTATGACAGTCTTAACCCCGCCTCCTTGAGTACGATCAGGGAAACTTAGGCTCACAACATCTGGGAGCCCAAAGGCCTTTGCAACGATCGGCTCAGCTACGGATCTCTTCCAAGCCGCATACTTTGGATTTAGGGTCTGATCCACACTCCATGGGTCCGGTACGGGTTTTAACCAAGCGGCAGGCGTGCCCCAAACCTCTGCCACATTCTGCGTATGACCTCCTGAGGAGGAGAAGAAATACGTCGTGATGGGCTTACCTTTGTAGAGAACCGCAAGGCCATCAGCCGAATCTGGCGAAGTCGCTGCGACCGCCGCGATCCAGTGCGAACCCCATCGCGGCTCGCTCTCTTTGGCCCAACCCGCGTAAGTCAAATCGATGGAGTGCCCGTAGAGGTCACAATCGCACTCGGTTCGAATATGCCCAGCCTTTGTAAGTGCATAGGTACGAGCGGCAATCACTTGAGCTTCGAGTGCAGCCTCCGGCCACGACGAGGGAACCTCCGCGACTCCGAGCAAATACTCGTCATGGAGTCGAAGGTCGTCCGTTATTTCAAGGCGATATCCAAGTGCAGCGCTCTTCACCGCCTTGATATGAATTTGTCCGTAGCGGTATCGAGGAGAATGGATCCCACCACCAAGATTAATTAGCGCTCTAGACCCATCGAGGTAACGAGTTCCACTCCAGCGAAGTGTGAATGCTGGAGCACTCAGGATCGTTGTACCCACGGCAGTGGTGATAGTGGCGCTGACGCCTTGTTCGGTGGCCGCCAGTGCTAGCGAATCTCCGAGGCCAAAAGACAACTCCGAGACCGTGGATGACCCAACACTTGACGGCAGATCCGCAGCACTTAGTCGGGCGATCGGAGCTGAGAGAGGTGTAGGTTCGACGGAGGTCGGCGTCGGAGTAGCTGTCGGAGTAGCTGTCGGCGTCGCTATCGGAGTCGCTGTCGGCGTCGCTATCGGAGTCGCTATCGGAGTCGCCGATGGCGTAGCTGTCGGCGTTGCCGATGGAAGAGGGTCAGGCTGCGACCACGGCAATTGGGCCGCATCCGCTGGCAGCGGTTCGAGACGAATTGTGGTCGATAGCGCTTGGTGCAAGAGATTTACCCTGAGGATGGTTTCATCAGGAACGGGTGAGACGCTGGTCCCCGTATAAAAATACTGGAGAATTTCTGAAGCTGATCGCCCCTCCAGCGCCATACCCTCAGCGCCGATTTGGCTCATCCCTACTCCATGACCGAGCCCAGCTCCCGTAAACGTGAATGAGGCGGGGATGTCGCTAGCTATCGCTGGCGGACTCACAGCAAGAAGTAGGGCACCGATGATTAGGGAACTGATTTGTGATGATGCGCGGCGCGAATTGAACTGCATTAATTGCACGGCGCTCCACTTACACGTCGCACCTGCCAATGGACAAAACATGTTTTGATACGAAGTGCAGAGTTTTCGGCTTCGAGAGCGGTCATCACGATGTCAAAGGTACCTTTTCTTATAAGGACTTTTGGCGGGCAACACATAGAGAATGCTTAGAGATTTGAAAAATCTCTTTCGACGGTAACAGGCTGAAAGTTCAAGGTTGCCTAGAAGTCCTCTAGGGCAGATGCTGCCTTCCGGATCTTTAAGAAGTCCATATATTCTTCGGTTACTTTGTGGACTTCGCCGAAAGCACGCATATGACCTTTGTCTAGCCACATCGCCGACGTGCACAACTCATTAACTGTGCCAAGGGCATGGCTTACGATCACAATCGTTCGCGCTTCATCACAAATTTGTCGCATTTTATCGAATGATTTCTCTTTGAATGCCGCATCTCCAGTGGCAAGCGCTTCGTCGATAAGCAGAATATCGGGAGTCATGTTGACCGCAACGCTGAAGGCGAGCCGCCCATACATACCGGCGGAGTAGGTGCGCATGGGCATATCAATGAACCCATCGGGCAAGTCTGCAAAAGCAGCGATGTCTTCAAACTTGGATTCCAAAACATCTCTATCAAGGCCTGCCGCAAGCCCGCCGAGGATGACGTTGTCTCGACCCGACAAAGTGCCATTGAATCCGACGCCGAGCGCCAGAAGCGTCGAGACCTTGCCATTCACGATTATTCGTCCCTCGGTTGGAGGCAAGATTCCAGCGATCGATCGCATCAACGTTGACTTGCCGGCGCCATTTGCGCCAACTACGCCAACGACCGAGCCATGTGGGATATCTATGGTGAGATTCTTGATCGCTTCAATGGTTCGCAATCTCCTACGTTCGCGTCTGCCGGCGCGCATAATGGCGTTCTTCAACGTAACTTTGGCCTCGACGCTAACGCGGTAGCGAAGTGAAAGATTCTCGATGCGGATCGCGAGATCCTCTGGCATCTGTGGGAGTGGCTTAGATGCGGACCGCAAAATCGCGCTCCCTTGAGATAAAGAAGTATCCACCAATAACCAGTAAACCAATTGCCCAGCCCAGTGAGCCGAGAAGTTGCGCCGGGCTAGGAGATCGGCCGTCAATCCACACTGTGGATGTCGAGGACAACACTGGACCTAGTGGATTGACCCAGAGAACAATTCGATGCCAGCCATGTAAGCGCTCTGGCATCCAGAGAACTGGGCTCATGTAGAGCCAAATCCGCCCGCCGTAGTGCAGGATTTTCGAAGTGTCTCGGAAATAGACATTCATGGTGGCAAAAAGCAATGCCAATCCGAAACCGCTTATCGCTACTAGACCCACAATCGCGATAATCCAAAGACTGTGCCAAGACAATCCAGAAAGCGTGCTCTTACTATCGAGGGTACTGCCGAGTAGATAAACGATCGTATAGATAGGAAGTGTTGGAACGAATTGCCGAAAGGCACTAACCACGGAGGAAAGGGGTAGTAGAGCAAGTGGAAAAGCCTGATTGAGAATGAGACGTCCGCCGCCGGTCACCGAAGAACCGCCCATATTCATGCAATTCTGGGCGAAGTACCAAGTGAATAAGCCGATCAAGATATGGGCGAGCGTGTCAAAGCCCGACGCCGTACCTTTGCCCGAGCCACGAAGTAACGACACCAGCAAGAAATACACCATGGCCAGCATGATGGGGTTGAGCAAGAGCCAGATAGAGCCCAGCGGCGATTCTAGGTATTCGGCCTTATCGGTGAATCGAGACAGTTCCAGGGCAAACCGACGCCGACGCCATAACTCGCGAAAATATGGTCTGAGGGGAGGCAGTGAGGCTTTGTGGGGCTCATAGATTTGAATCTTGGCCGCCTGCTGGATTTGCCCGGAAGTCACGATCGGAATTCTCTCACGGATTTTGGTAACAATTTTCGGCTCGACGTCAGAAAACCCAGGCCCCAAGACATCTGCATCACGCTCAAAACCAGTGGGAGGAGCAGGCGAGACCGGCGAGGTGTGCGGATCGACACACTGGCCACCACTAGAAAGGCTAGATAGACGCCGGGAAGCACAAAAAATAGCGGGGTCAGCGCCACGCCACCGAGCAGGCCAACTAAAACGCCTAGCAACGCGGCTGGGGCCACTAGATAGCGCAATGTGACCGTCTCGCGGTTGGCCCGAATAACGGCTCTACGCCAGCGGCCATACTCCAAATACTGACGAGCCAACGCCCGGATGGAAGACCGGGGGCGGTAGGTCACGCTCAATTTTGGCGTGAAAAATACCAAGCCTCCGCTCTTTCGGAGCCGAAAATTCAACTCCCAGTCTTGTGCTCTAATAAATCGCTCGTCATAACCGTTAACTTGGTCAAGCGCGGACCTTAGGAAAACCCCCAGATAGACCGTTTCCACCGGCCCAGCCTCACCCCCCGTATGGAACCGAGCCGAACCAACCCCCAGCGAACTGCGCATCGCCGACGCCACAGACTGTTCGAAAGCACTAACCCCTTCGGCTGCCATTACGCCGCCAACATTGACTGCGCCCGTTTCGGCCAGAACCTGCACCGCAGTGCTTATGTAATCTGCGGGCAATCTCGTATGCCCATCCACTCGGACGATCACTTGGCCCGTTGCGGCCGCTAGCGCCAGGTTGAGACCGGTCGGGGTCCGTCCGCTCGGGTTTGTCACCAGGATTATGCGCTTGTCACGCTCAGCCAGAACCTGAGCAATTTGATCGGTGTGATCCTTGGAGGGACCCATAGCGAGGACCACTTGGATTGAACCCAGATAGTCCTGGGCCAGGACGGCAGCCACTGCTTCTTGCAAATAGGGCGCCTCGTTGAGAACCGGCATGATTACAGATACCGGAGTGGTGAAATCGACTGTCATGACCTGCAAACGTTAGCGTCCCTTAGGCTATGCGCGTGACTTCCCACCTCTCTGCGCGTCGTAGAGGCAGCACAAAATGGTTCAAATTCACCGCCGGACTGTCTATTTCCGTCGTGCTTCTGGCAACTATGTCCTGGGCCAGCTTTAATCACGTCACCTCATCTATCCACCGCTCCGACGTATTCGCCGGCCTCAAGGCACGTCCGGTCAAAGCTGCGAACTCCGCGGTCAACTACTTGCTGGTGGGCTCGGATACCCGAGAAGGGCTTTCAAAGGCGGAGTTGAAAAAGTTACAGGTTGGAAGTGTAAAAACAGCCGCTGGTCAACGGTCGGACACCATAATTTTAATTCACATAAATAAAGATCGAAACAAAGCCACGATCATTTCAATTCCGCGCGACACCTTCGCTTCTATTCCTGCTTGGACAGACAGCAAGGGTGTTGCACACCCTCCCTCGCACCGCAAGATCAATGAAACTTACGGCTTGGGCGGTGCTCCCCTACTGATAGCCACAATTGAAGCGATGACCAATGTTCGGATCGATCATTACGTTGAAGTGAACTTCGCCGGCTTTGCCCATATGGTCGACGCCTTGGGCGGAGTCACCGTCTGCTTGAACACTGCGGTCAAAGACAGTAAAAGCCACGTCGATTTGCCAGCCGGCAAGCAGAAACTTGATGGCATTACCGCTCTCAAGTATGTGCGAGCCCGATATTTCGACGGGACTGGAGACCTCGGCCGGATGCACCGCCAACAGAAGTTCATTAGTTCGATGCTGAGCGCCGCAACCAGTTCCGGAACTCTTCTAAACCCAATCAAACTCGTCTCATTTATCAACGCGGCGTTGGCAACAGTTACGACTGATCCCAACCTAACCCGAGACGATCTGCTAACTCTGGCCACCCAACTTAAAGGCCTCTCAGTCTCAAGTCTTCATATGCTCACGGTGCCATTTTCGAACATCAATTACTCCGCGGACGGCGTATATGACTCCGTCCTCTGGGATCCAACTCTCGCCCCTGAACTCTGGCGACGGATTCGATTGGATATCCCAATAGTTCCGACACCCGCTCCGACAAACGGAAACTCACCGTTGACCATTCCGCCCTCTGCGATTGATATAGCAGTTCAAAATGGGTCTAACGTGAACGGTCTAGCAGCGAAGGCAACCGCTGACCTAACGAAGATCGGATTCGTAGCGATCGGGCCGCCAACGACAGCTTCATCGCAAGTGACCAAGACAACCATCACTTACGATCCCGTCTACTCGGAATCGCTGCGAACAATTCACGCAGCACTCCCAAACAGTGTTCTGATCGCTAAGAAAAATCAGGGCAAGACTTTCATCATTACTCTGAGTGCCGACTATCAAGGACCAGCTTCTTCGGCCATGCCGACCAAAATGCCAACCCCGGCCACAACAAGCCCCTTTACGGTTCAGTCCGGCACCGATGCGCTCTGCAAATAGGCATTCTTCGCAAATGTTGAACTCGTGCTCGGAGAAGTCTCGAGTTCGCCGTATTTCCAGGCTCATAAGGTACTTTGAGCGCATGCAAATTCCGGGGTGGCCCAACTAAATGAGGAAGCCGAAAAAGACCTTCGAAATAGACGCTGAGTGGTGCGAACTTAAGGAACTCCGCACCACTCGCCGGGCCGCGATAAGTCAATATCCTTCGGTCAGCGTTCTGATCGCCACAGCTCGACCGTCGGATCTTTCCGCCATCTTGCGCCAGGTGCACCAGCAGAGTCTTGATTCATTTGAACTACTAATTGGCCTGCATAATTTTGCGTTGAGCAGCGATCAGTGCGACCAAATTGTGAAACTTGAGGAACGAGCGATCAGGGTCTCCATGCAAAATTTTGCCGCCGACCACACCCTTGGCACCATCCTTTCGACTTTGGCTAAATCTTCGACAGGCGACCTCATCGCGAAAATGGATGATGACGACATCTACGGCCCCGAACACCTCAAGGATCTACTCGATTCACTTCTGGCAAACAAGGCAGACGCAGTCGGAAAAGCGATGAACTATGTTTACCTCGAGGCGCTAGACGTAACCGTCCGCAGGGCTGGCGAGGGCGGAACTTCTGCGGTTGAACTGTGGGCAGACTGGGTTTGCGGCGGCACAATTTTGGTCAAACGCGACCTTGCCGAAAAGGGTGGGTGGTTTGGCGAAGGAAAGAGTGCAGTAGATCGATTTTTGCTAAATGGAGTGATGAAAAACGGTGGCCGAATTTGGCGCACATTCGGAACAGGCTACGTATATCGTCGCCGCCCAACCTCGCATACCTACGTAACCAACTACTCCAAATATCTCAAGAGCGCAAGAGATCAGAGAGTTGGAATTTGGATCGATCCAGAGTTCGGAACGGATCTTCAATGAGCGATGCATTTCGATATTCCCGCCCCGAGGGCCTTGACCTAGAGAGTGAGCCACGATTATCCGTCGCGATTATCGTGGCCTGCCGTGGCGGTCGGGCCAAACTTGATCTAACTCTTGCGTCGCTTGCGGCTCTTAATTACCCAGCAGATCTTCACACTGTCTACGTCGTTGATGATGGCAGCGATCCAAAACTTTCATTACCTGACGTACGTCCTACGCATACGAATCTGACTTACTTCCCCAACGAGGGGTCAGCGTGGGGCAAGGCGGCCGCCTCCAACTTTCAAGTTCTTTCTTGTACCGAAGATGTGCTCTGGTTCATTGATGCCGATTTGGTTGTGCATCCAGACCACCTTGCACATCACATGAAATGGCATCACGAAAGCGATGACTACCTTGTTTTGGGGTGGAAGCGCTTCGTCGAGCAATGGGACTACCACCCTGATACTCTTCACCAATCGCTCATCAACAACGAATTCGACTCATTGCACTCCGAAAGCCTCGGACACGATTATTGGGAAGCGCGGGTAGACAGCACCGACCAGCTGCGCAACCCTGGCCTAGAAAGTTTCCGTGCCTTGGTGGGCGCCACTTTTTCCATGACACGCAAAAACTGGAATGAAATAGGCGGATATAACCCGGACTTCAGAACTGCAGAAGACAACGAATTGGGCTGGCGTTCGATGCTTCATGGCATGCGCTTTGTCCCAGAGGGTGCGGCCAAGTCCTGGCATCTGGGCATCACCACCTTCGAAAATAATCGGGAGTTAATGCTTGAGCACAACAATCCCAATCTCGCGAATTACATCCCAGAACTGTCCCATCTTCGTGGTAAGTCTGGAATTCATTGGGCAGTTCCGGAGACGGAAGTCTTTTTAGACTGCCGCGACATCACCTTCAAGGATTTCATGTCTTTGGTGGGGCAATTAACCTCAGACGTCAAGGGGCAGGCTATCTTCCACCTGTTTGGACCATGGCCAGAACTTGAGACTCGCTATAAGTTCACGGATGATCCAAACCGAGATCTCCGCCAAATACAGAGATGGGTCTCAAGTGATCCCCGTTTCTCTTTCATTGTCACCAGAGATAACTCAATTCTCCGAATTAACGAGATACTTGACTTCATCGAAATTCTATCTACGCCGTTTATTCTTTTTGCCGAAGGAAATATCGGGACCAAAGTTCAAGCAGGAAACCTGAAGGCGAGTTTGCTCAAAGCCGGCACCGGACTTGAGGGGGCCGTGGACTCAATCGACAATCGTATTTTCATGCTTTTTGCACCCGCCGTCGCTCGGGCCAAATTGCTTTCAGGCGACACCTATAAGAACCTCGAGCGAACATGGGGAGTCCACTGGAACACGTTGGATGCCTTAAATAAGCCTTATCGGAACTGGTATTTTCGAGTTATACCGTTTGGCAAATATTCGATTCGGAGGCTCTTTCAAGTTAGATCGATCGAGCAACTCAGGGGACTCTTTCAATCAGCCTACAAAATCTTTAGCGCAAGGTTTTCGAAGAAATAATTCTTGTCAGTCACCTAATCTGCCCCACGACACTCGATTCCAAACACGCTCGTGACTGTAATAAAGAATGACTTTGGTGAGCACTTCAGTTCCCGATATTGCAAAAGCGAGAGTAGCCCTCCCCGTAATCAAATAGGAGAGCACGAACGTATCTACAGTTCCAACCATTCGCCATGAGATCGCCTTCAAAAGGGATCTTGAGTGAGTGACTTTCATGTTCTAAACCCTCCATGAGAAACGTAATCGGTAAGAACTAATCGCAGAACACAGAAATTAACGTGCCTTGAAACCACATGGTGATCTAGAAACTCCAACTCAGAATATCAACTTCACAATAGCGTGGGCGCCTTCTTCGACACTCGCTGTTCCATCAATAACCAGATCCGGATTGCTCGGGCGTTCGTACTCTTGACCAACACCGGTGAAGTTGAGAATCTTTCCCTCCGCCGATTTTCGGTAGAGACCCTTTGGATCTCTTGAAATACAGACGTCAATAGGGGTATCGACGAAAACCTCGAAAAACTCATCGGGTTCAAAGAGAGCTCGGGCTCGCCTACGATCGTTTTCAAATGGACTAACAAGAGCAACGATGACTACTAGTCCTGCATCTGCGAGGATCTTGGCAACTTCAGCAACTCTTCTAACATTCTCTATGCGATCTTGCTGGGTAAAGCCAAGATCTTTGCTGAGCCCAAGCCTTAGATTGTCCCCGTCTAGGACATATGCGTGCATTCCGGCGGAGTAGAGCTGCTTCTCCAGAGCGTTGGCAATCGTTGATTTGCCGGATCCAGAAAGGCCCGTAAGCCAAATAACCCGAGGGGATTGATTCTTCTGGGCAGCGCGTTGGGTTTTACTTACTTCATAATCTTGATGAGTAACGTTTGAGACTCTCTGCAGCGACTCCTGAATCATGCCCGCACCGACAGTCCTCAGTGTGAGTCGATCAACCAGAATGAAGTTGCCGAATTCGCGAGATTGCTTGTACGGCAAAAAACCAAAAGAAAAGTCTGTCGTAATTTCAACCAGACCAATTTCATTAGCCATCAATTTGTCGGCCGATACTTTCTCAGTCGTATTTACATCGATCGCATGCTTGATGTCATTTACGATTGCAGGCGTTTGAAAGTAGCCCGAGATGAGCAAATAGGAACGATTAGAAACCAGTGGCTCCTCATCAAGCCACACCATGTGAGCGAAGAATCGATCCGACAACTTAAGGTCGTCGAAGGATTTTGTAATAATGTCTCCGCGAGCAACATCAACGTCTGGCTCGAGAACGAATGTGACAGCGCTGGCGCCTGCCGTTGAATCAAGTTCAGATTCGAAGGTTAAAATCTTTGCGATATTTGCTTTCTGGTTCCTCGGAATAATGCAGATCTCGTCACCGAGATCAAACTGTCCGTCGCGTACGGAGCCCGCAACGCCTCTGAAACCATCGGCCCGTGAGATTAATTGGACCCTGAATCTAGCGCTTCGGGAATCGTTTTCAGGTGGTGTCCAATCTTGGACCAATTCCAGCAAAGTTGATCCCTGATACCAGGGCATGTTTTCACTTATGGCAATAATGTTGTCGCCAGTTAGTGCGCTGATTGGGATTTGGTGAACATCTGTGAGTTCTAGTTGCTCGCATGCGTCATGGATCTCGCCCGAGATTTCTTGATAGACGGCCTTGCTGTATTCCATCGCATCGAACTTGTTAATGGCCACAATGATTCGACTGACTCCCATGAGCGAGCAAATCATAAGGTGTCGAAAAGTCTGTGTACGAAGTCCGCGAGTCGCATCCACCAATACCAGCGCCACGTCTGATCGCGATGCCGCTACGGCCATATTTCTTGTGTACTGCTCATGACCAGGCGCATCTGCAATGATTAGGCGTCTGCCATCAGGCAAAGACATAGATCGATAAGCGACATCTATGGTTATCCCTTGCTCACGCTCAGCTTCTAATCCATCAGTAAGCAAACTGTAATCAATATCGCCGTGCGGGATTGTCGAACCACTTCTGCGTACTCTCCTGGCAGCTCCCACGGTATCGTGCGGAACGCTATCGGTGTCCACCAATAGGCGCCCAATTAGAGTGCTCTTCCCATCGTCTACGCTTCCACAAGTTAGAAGTCTGACTACTGAGTTATCCATTAAAAATAACCTTCTGATTTTTTCTTCTCCATCGAGTCTTCGTCCTCACCATCTATCAGACGGGTTGCTCGCTCGCTCAGGCTCACTTCCAATACCTCTTCCAAAATTTCAGCAGTTGTGGAGGCATCCGATTCAACGGCAGCGGTAAGCGGGTAACATCCCAGCGTTCTAAAACGAACCTGTCGCATTTCGGGTATCTCGTCCGCTAAAAGTGGATACCTCTCGTCATCAACCATAATTAATTGATCCCCGCGCCTGATAGTTGGTCGCATCTTTGAAAAATAGAGCGGGTTGACCTCAATGTCCTTTTCATAGATGTAGTGCCAGATATCAGACTCAGTCCAATCTGAGAGCGGAAAAATACGCATTGTTTGCTGCTGTTTCAAGCGAGTGTTGTACGAATGCCACATTTCGGGCCGCTGGTTTCTCGGATCCCAGGTATGCCCCTCATCTCGAATGCTAAAAACTCGTTCCTTGGCCCGGCTCTTCTCCTCGTCGCGACGAGATCCGCCAATCGCCGCATCAAAGCCATAAGCATCGAGCGCTTGGCGCAAGGCAACTGTCTTCATGATTCGCGTGTATTCGGAAATACTGAAATCAAAAGGATTAACGCCGTCTGCCACACCCTCCTTGTTTGTGAACACAATGAGATCACAACCCAAATCAGATACAACGCGATCTCTAAAGGAGATCATCTCTTTAAATTTCCAAGTCGTATCTACGTGCAAAAGTGGAAAGGGAATAGGAGCCGGATAGAACGCCTTCCTCGCCAAATGCAGAAGCACAGAAGAATCTTTCCCAATGGAGTACATCATTACGGGCTTACGAAACGAGGCGGCGCTCTCCCTGAAGATTTCGATAGATTCATCCTCGAGTGAACTGAGGATTTTAGAGTCAACGCGCATTGTGGAATGCTACCGAATAACTGGGAATTACATTAAAAAATGATAACGAAATGGCCAGGTAAGGGGATCTCGAAGTCGAATACCGCTTCATTATAGCGAATCTGCATCGGTGGGCGGGTATTTACGAACCGAGAGGCCTGGGGCGACCAAAAGCTGATTCAATTCCACCTACGCTCCAGAAATCTTGATGCGGGCGAAATCAAAGTCGGAAATCTCCTTTTTGTCGCCGTCCTCACTGGCCAACGCCAGGAATCGCTGTTGGCTTACGTCGCTCGAATCCTGCTTGACCGTCTTCGGGCTTGATATCAGGCGTGAGTAGTCATCAAAACCTGCCCAGGTGGCAAATTTGTAAATTTTCAAAATCTGGGACTCATCAAGCATGCGCTCAAAATCCAGATCCAGCACTTCGCATCCCGATTTCGTGGAAAATTCAAGATAGTTGCGATAAAACTCCGTGAATCGCCCTATGTATTGATCCAATTCGCGAACGCTAATATCTACTGTCAAATGGTCGGAAGTGACTGTATGCCAATTTCCCGAGAGATTCGCCTTCCTGTGGGAAACCAGACGATCGAGATGGTTCCTTCTGAGAAAAATTATTTGCGGCTTGAATTCTAGAATCAACTTTTGCAAAGTCGCGTCATGTAGATGCGTGGGGAAAATCTTCACTATGTGAATTCCTGGAATCTTCAACATACTTCTAATTGCTTTTTGCGGATCCAATGAGGAAGTTTCGAACCGATAATTCCGCCAACTCTTTCGCTGTCTCCTCGAATTAAAGAAAAAGCGAAGCGAGAAGAATGGATATCTCTTGTTTATATTTTCAATGTCTGCACTCCAGGCATTGAAGGCAAAGAATTCTCCGTGATAGTGGAATTCGGCTTCAGGTTGAGACAAAAAACTTCCCAATGCATGCGTTCCAGAACGAGGGAACGATAGAACGAATATCAACTTAGATTTTACCGCGGTCGATTCCTTGGAAGCCCTACCTTCCGATCTTTCCTTGAGAAAATAAAAAGGTGTTAGAAGAAGTCCCTTTACACCATGAAAGATACGTTTGCAGAATCTGAGTAAATCATTTATCAGCATGTTGTTTCTACCCAGATTTGCCACCATGCGAGTATATCTTCAATGAATTTGGTGGCATTACCCAAACTCGAGGAACGTCAAATGGATATCTTGCGAAACCACTGTGAAATAGAATCTCGCCAGAATCTAACTTAAAAGCGCGCGGCCCATAACGATTCGCTGAATTTGATTAGTTCCCTCGTAAATCTGTGTAATTTTAGCATCACGCATCATCCGCTCGACGGGATAGTCTCGGGTATAGCCATAGCCCCCTAGAAGTTGTACGGCATCTGTGGTGACCTTCATCGCAACATCTGAGGCAAAACACTTGCAAGCGGCGCCTAAGTAAGTGAGGTCGGCAGCGCTTCTTTCGCTTGCCGAGGCAGCTCGATAAGTGAGTGCGCGCGCGGCCTCGATTTGCATTCCCATATCCGCGAGCATGAATTGGACGCCTTGAAATTCGGCGATCGTCTTCCCGAATTGTTTGCGCTCTTTTACGTAAGCAACAGCTGCATCAAGTGCACCTTGTGCGATGCCTAAGGCTTGCGCAGCGATCGTGACGCGGGTGTGATCCAAGGTGCCAAGCGCGATCTTCATACCCTCTCCGACGCCACCGATCACTCGATCATCGCTGAGCCGTACATTGTCCAAATAGACTTCGCGCGTCGGAGACCCCTTGATGCCGAGTTTTCGCTCAGGGGCGCCAAAGGACACCCCTGGATCAGACTTCTCGACGAGGAAAGCCGTTACTCCTTTGCCACGAAGAGCGGGATCGACAGTGGCAAAAACGGTATAGATCTCACTTACGCCAGCATTTGTAATCCACCGTTTGGCGCCATTAAGAACCCATGAATCCCCATCGCGAACAGCTCGCGTCTTCATCGAAGCCACATCACTACCGGCTTCAGACTCTGATAAGGCGTAAGACCACATCACTTCGCCACGAGCAAGACGCGGTAGCCATCGCTGCCTCTGTTCCTCAGTCCCTTGCTCAATGACCGACAACGAACCCAGCTTGTTGACCGAAGGGATCAGAGAAGACGACGCACAGGCGCGCGCCACTTCCTCAATTACGATGGCCACCGCCAGGGCATCAGCGCCAGCGCCGCCATATTCGACGGGCAAGTGCATGGCATGAAAATCTGCCTTGACAAGGGCCGCGTATGCGGCTCGCGGGAACTCGCTCTTTTCGTCAACTTCGGCGGCATGGGGGGCGATATGAGAATCCGCAAGGGCGCGGACTGTGCGGCGCAACTCGTCGTACTCATCTGGAAGGTTGTATAGGTCAAAGGACACATTGAAAGTCTAATGCTCTATAGGCCTCAACTGATAGCGTAAGCCAGTGCTGACTCTCTCCGTGATAGGTACCGGCTACCTTGGCGCCACGCATGCTGCAGGCATGGCAGAACTTGGTTTTACGGTCGTTGGACTAGACACAGATGCCGCCAAGATTGCGTCTCTGGCAGACGGTCGACTTCCCTTCTACGAGCCTGGACTGCCAGAGTTGCTAAAGGCGAATCTTGATTCGGGTCGACTCCGATTCACCACCGACTTCATGCAACTCGCGGATGCGGACGTACATTTCATTTGTGTGGGCACCCCCCAAATGAAGGAGAGCAACGCCGCCAATCTGGCTTACGTTTTTGCAGCCGCTAAGGCCATCGCCGAAGTCGCGAAAGATGGCTCACTCATAGTTGGAAAATCGACGGTTCCCGTAGGCACTGCTGAACGGCTCTTAGCCGAAATCAATCGAATTAATCCCACCCTTGGTCTGGCCTGGAACCCGGAATTTCTCCGGGAAGGTTTCGCCGTTGAAGACACGCTACGGCCGAATCGCATGGTGGTTGGCGTAGCCGACGATGCAGCCGAAGCCACCTTAAAGCAGGTATATGCGAAGTTGATTGCCGAGCAAATTCCGTGGATTCGATCCGATCTACGCACTGCCGAACTCGTCAAAACGGCTGCAAATGCTTTCCTCTCCACCAAAATTTCATTTATCAATGCGATGGCCGAGGTGTGCGATGCGGCCGGCGCCGACGTAACAACCCTAGCTGCGGCAATTGGCCACGACCCGAGAATCGGGAACCGATTTCTACAAGCAGGAATTGGATTTGGTGGAGGCTGTCTCTCCAAAGACCTCAGGGGTTTCATGGCCAGAGCCGAAGAGCTTGGTGCAACTGAGGCACTAGATTTTCTCAGCGATATCGATGCCATTAATCTGCGAGCTCGTAATCGGATGATTGAATTTGCCGTAATGGAACTTGAGGGTAATCCAGTCGGCAAAAAGATCTTTGTCATGGGGGCGGCCTTTAAGCCAGACAGCGATGACGTACGTGATTCCCCCGCACTAGTGATAGCCGACGCGCTTTCCAAACGAGGTGCACAGATCGTTATTCACGATCCTGAGGCGATCGAGAACGCCAAACTTCGATACCCCCACCTGCACTTCGCAGACACGGTGGCCGAAGCCGCAGCAGCGGCCGACTTGGTTCTCCACTTAACAGAGTGGCGTGAATACCGCGAAATCGACCCTTCAGAGCTCGGTCGCTTGGTGGCTCGACGAAAAATCATCGATGGCAGAAATGCACTCTCGGCAACAAAATGGCAAGAGGCTGGCTGGACCTACTTGGCGCTCGGGCGGCCTCGTTTTGAAGCAGTAGATTCAAATTAGCGACGAAGACGCGATTGCCTCGATGCTCGAGATGAAAACGTGGGCAGTGGTTGGGCTAGGCGACAATCCGGCACGAGCCGCCTATGACGTATCCGCGGTCTTGCTGAGCAAGGGTCATCGCGTGGTGCCAATTCACCCACTGGCTAAACCAGTACACGGACAACAGGCCTATTCCAGCCTTGCCGAAGTTCCATTTTCGATCGATGTGGTCGATGTATTTGTAAACAGTTCTTTAGCCGGCGTCGTCGCCGATGAGGCGATCAAAATCGGAGCCAAGGGAGTGTGGTTCCAAATTGGTGTGATTGACGCAACGGCTCATGAACGAGTGTCAAAGGCCGGGCTATTTATGGTCATGGATCGCTGTCCAAAAATTGAATATGAAAGACGCGCCTGAGGCTTGGCAAGAAGTTGGGCGCTCACGGGAACTAACCAAAATCGCAGTGATCCTCGCCCTGTGGCTAGTAATCGGATCAGTTTTTGCGGTGAAAACTTTCAAGTAGCAGGGCGCGAAGTGAGGGGAGGCGCCGCTCACGGGAGGCGAGGCGCCGCTCACGGGAGGCGAGGCGCCGCTCACGGGAGGCGAGGCGCCGCTCACGGGAGGCGAGGCGCCGCTCACGGGAGGCGAGGCGCCGCTCACGGGAGGGGAGGCGCCGCTCACGGGAGGGGAGGCGCCGCTCACGGAATTTGGTTGCTGGTGCTAATAGCCTGATGAAGGGCGCGGGTGGAGACCAGCAGCAACGTACGCAGCATCTATCAACTCCATCGTTGCCACCGCGTCATCCGAATCAGTAAGGACAGGAACGTCAAAATCGACTGCATTTGTAAAAGCCTGAAGTTGATAGGTGTATGACGATAAAGACCCAAGGTGTTCAGTCCTGGCATATCCCCCAGTATCAACAATTAGGCGATCATCCCTACCGGGGATCACGAACCCGGGAACGCTGAGTTTGCCTAACTGGCCCTCAATGGTGAGCATTTGATGCCATTTCGCATCCATGTCACAGCGCGCAATCGCACTGATGTTCTCCCCGTATTTGAAATTAATATTAAAACTTGAATCCACTCCGGGCGACCAGAGCTTCGCATCTGCGCTTATCACTTCAGGTTCGAGGCCTGTAATTGCCTGGGCGAGCATTCTCTGAGCGTGTAGTGCGTAACATCCAATGTCCATTAGCGCGCCGCCAGCCAAATTCAGTTGCCAGCGTAAATCATCCGCAGGTGGGGCTGGCACGTTGAACACACTCTCAACTCGCGTTATTTCGCCGAGTTCGCCCGATTCAACGATCTCCAAAGCTCTGGTAAGGACCGGGTGATAGACATAGTGGAATCCCTCCATGAACACCAGATTTGTAGTTCTTGCTAGATCGCGAACTTCAAGAGCCTCGGCCGTATTGCTCGCGGATGGCTTCTCGGTTATCACGTGCTTTCCAGCGGTTAGCGCTTTGAGATTCCAACTGCTGTGAAGACCATTGGGAAGCGGGTTGTATATGACGTCGATATCAGGATCTGCGATCAGATCCTGATAGGAGTCGAACGCCAATTCGACGTGATTAAGAACGGCGAATTGTTCTGCTCGAGACCGATCTCGAGAGGCAACGCCAACCAATCGGTGACCAAGCACCTGTGCAGGTGCAACTATGGCCGCTGGCGCAATCCGGGCGGCGCCAAGAATTCCAATTCGGAGTGGCTCGCGCTTCTCACTCGTACGCATAGAAGCCATTCCCGCTCTTGCGACCCAATCTATGCTCTTCCACCATTTTGTCGAGAATCATTGTCGGCCGCCAACGCTCATCATGATCTTCGGCAAAGATATTCATTGATGCATTTCGAATAATGTCGATTCCGGTCAGGTCTGCTGTCCGCAATGGACCCATGGCGTGACCAAACCCAAGTTGGCAAGCAATATCAATATCTTCAGCGGTTGCTACGCCCGATTCCACGAGTCGGCTCGCCTCGAGTATGAGCGCCGCAATGAGCCGAGTAGTGACGAAGCCAGCGACATCGCGGTTCACCACAATGCATGTTTTTCCGAGGTTCGTAGCAAATTCGCGCGCTCTAGCCAGAACTACATCGCTCGTCTTTTCGCCTCGCACCAATTCGCACAACTTCATCATCGGAACTGGCGAAAAAAAGTGGGTGCCGACAACCCGCTCGGGATGATCTACGACAGCAGCAATTTGCGTTATCGGAAGTGCGCTTGTGTTACTCGCCAGGATTACGTCGCTGCCGCAGAGCGCCGAAAGTTCCTTAAAAATTCCGACTTTTACGGCTAGATCTTCAAAGGCGGCTTCTACCACGATTGATGCATCCTCCACCACGGCGGCCAGGTCTGTAGTGAAGGTGATCCGGGAGAGCGTCAAAGAAACATCACTCTCTGAGATTGAGCCATTCTTGACGAAACGCTGCAGACTTGACTCAATTGCGGCTCGAGCCAAACTCAGGCGCTCTTCGCTCACATCGTGTAATCGGACTTGATATCCCGCACCCGCGGCGACTTGTGCGATTCCCGCACCCATCGTGCCTGAACCAATAACCCCAAGACGTTCAACCATAATAAATCCTAACGGTTTGCGCCAGGCACCCAGAGTTGGTCGCCATCATGACGGTTTTCGTAGCGCGCCAAGACAAAAAGAAGATCGGAAAGCCGGTTGAGATAACGTGCCGTCAGCGGATTCACGCCTTGCCCAAAAGCATCAATTGCGAGCCAAGCATCCCGTTCCGCACGGCGAACAACTGTCCTGGCCACGTGGAGTAGTGCTGCCGATGCCTTGCCGCCCGGAAGGATGAACGAGCGAAGCGATGGTAATTCGGAGTTGTACTGGTCAATTTCTGCCTCTAAGGCCAAGACTTGAACTTCGACTATCCTCAGCGGCTCTACCGCGGGATTGTCAATTATGGGAACACAGAGATCGGCACCTACATCAAAAAGGTCATTTTGAATTCGCACCAGCAGGGCTGCTAATTCGGGATCTGGTTTCCCGAGTGCTAAAACCACGCCCAAGTGGGAATTGGCCTCGTCGACGGTTGCATAGGCCTTGAGCCTGGGATCATTCTTGCTCGTTCGGCTCAGGTCTCCGAGGGAAGTCGTGCCATCGTCACCGGTTTTCGTATAGATCCGAGTTAGGTTAACCACGGATTGAGCCTACTACCGCCCCTACGATAAGGACTTATGCGAGGCGATCGATTCGAAGTCATTGGTGGTGGGCGGCTCGAGGGATCAGTCAGCGTAGGAGGAGCTAAAAACTCCGCGCTTAAGTTGATGGCACAGGCGCTACTGGCGGAAGGAGAGACCGTAATATTAAATGTTCCAACAATTCTTGACATTGAAATTATGGTCGAACTTCTGACTCGCCTTGGCTGCGCTGTGGAGCATGATGCAACTGCCCACCGAGTTTCGATTCTGGTCCCAGCAGAGCCGCTACATCGTGCCGACTATGACTTGGTTCGAAAAATGCGGGCATCGATCAATGTGCTTGGACCTCTGGTAGCCAGATGCGGTCAGGCCGAGGTCGCACTTCCTGGCGGTGATGCGATCGGCTCGCGCGGGTTAGATTTCCATGTTGACGGCCTCCAACGATTGGGAGCTGAGATCACGGTGCAACATGGATTCGTGATCGCATCGGCTCCTGACGGACTTCATGGCGCGAAAA
>DATKUB010000066.1:0-4915 GCA_035530875.1 Candidatus Nanopelagicaceae bacterium | reverse complement strand
TTAACCGTGCGCTCCACATCTTGTAACGATCTTCCCATTGGAGAGCGTCAAGGTACTCGTCGGTGAAAATGCCCCGATAGGCGGATTGCCAGGAACGAGTCTGAACCCGAGCAATTCCTTCAGCGTCGTCAAGAACAGCATGCCTGATGGTCATAGGGCGATTATCTCTAAGTCGGAGGGTTGCGAATACGTCATATAGTGCAGCCATGCCACTTTCACCAGATGAATACTTTGCACATGCCATCGGCGCAGCGGACGTCGAGGGTCGGTTGCCGGTCTCTCGAATAACCGGGATGGCTGGCTGGGACGTCTTTCCATTCGACTCCGATGGGCTTCGCACCGTTCCTTTTATGGCACCAAAACTCCCTGAGACCCCTCGACACGGGGAAGGCGGAATAGATTGCCGGGCGTGCGAGGTCAACAACGAGGCACTTTGGTCTGATTCCAATTGGAAACTCAAGGCAACCGGGACACCTTCTGGGGCGCCTCTTGTGATGATTCTCGAGCCGAAGTCACACTTTGATTTCACTGATTTGTCTGACGATATGGCGGGAGAGCTGGGCCGGTTAACGGTGCATATCGCTAGAGCCATTGAGTCGCTCCCCCACATCGCCCGAGCGCACGTGTATCGAGTCGGCGATGGTGGGGCACATCTTCACATCTTCTTTTTCGCCCGGCCCGCCGGGTTTTCTCAACTTCGCGGCTCGTGTTTCGTCCTGTGGGATGACTTGCTGCCACTGATTCCAGTCGAACAGCGAGACGCTGATGCACTGGAAGTCGCGACCTTGCTCAGCGCGTCATATGGGGGAACGGTCTCAACTACCAAACTCAGCGACTAAAAAGTTAGGGACCGCTGGCATCCCCGGCCGCGATTCCCGCGATTCTCGTGCTAGACAAATTCCTACAGATGGGTCGCTTGAACATCGGAAAGTATGTAACGAGTGGACTTTCAGTTGATGCATTGAAAGTGATGATCACTCCATCGGCGTCTACCGGAAGACAACTTGCCTTCGGGTAGTTGTCGGCTGACGAAATCGCATAGAGAACATTCGCCACTCCGCTATTGGCAGCGAGAACGACCAACCCGCCTCGAGCAGTGACTGGGTTTATCGTCGCAGGCGGCCCTACTGGCGTTTGACCAGTCCCGACGACTGGCTGAGCCGTTGGAATGCCCGAGATTGAACAACTAGCCGCACTGCGATTGGTGAAAAAGAGATTCGTATAGGCAGTGCCAGCGGCCGCACCGGTTGGGCCAGTCGTAAGGACAAGATTCGCGGCAGCGCAGGCCGGAATTGCATCGCTGGTGGGCGTGCTGGTGGGCGTGCTGGTGGGTGTGCTAGAAGTGGCAGCGCAACCCGCTAAAGCCAGGCAGGCGACAGCAAGCATGGCCGGATAGCGAATCTTCGTTTGAACTTGCGATATCCGCATAAGTGCCCCTCCTTGGTCCCTACTCACCACGTTAGACGCATTCCCTGTGAGTATCGAATGCGGATAGTCTCAAGATATGAACCCCTCGGTTCGCACCCGTCATTTTGCTCGTGGATTTCTCACTGCCTGCGTTATTGCCGCTTTGACTGGTTGCTCAAACCCAGCCTCAAATTCCGGGTCTTCAGTGCCCGTCTCGACGAAGACCGAAGCGCAGCGAATTACCGCATCTTTTGCCAAGATCAAGACGGAGGTCGCGAAGAAAGACGGCAGTCCCTCTGACTGGTCCAAACCGATTCTGGCTGCCAAAACAACTCTAAAAAATGGTCGAATTGCATCTCTTTGGGTGGCTGACAATGTGTCGCCTGGATTGCCGACGCATGGTTATTACCTCGACATCACCTCTAAAGAATCAACGGCTCTGCGCGGCGTTTCTTCTTGGACGGAAGGCTCGCAAGAAATATCGATTGAGAACCGATCGGGGAATGCGGTTGTTGGCGACGTCGGTTCGTGGGACGTGACCAACGTGGGCATATCAAACGGCAGCAGCAATGCTGATGTTCCGGTCACTAAGGGGTACTTTCTCATTCCAAGCGATCTGACGTCCGACCCGTCATCAAGGTTTACGATCACCCTTCTCGACCAGTGGGGTATGCCTTTCGGTGTGGCATCTGACTTATCCCTGTGGAGTGGCGGAAAACCAATCACAAGCATTTCGGCCATTCCTGCGGCCAGTAGTGGACTTTTGGATTGCATGGCATCAGCCGTCAGCACTTGGCCGGTTCGTTCGCTAACTGCGGGAGTTCGGACCGCAGCTGTTGCCTACTACAAGGCGAAGAAGTTACTGCCCATCACGATCTACAAGAACAGTGAGAACGTTCTTGATGTCGAACAACAGCGTCTCGGCTTTCACTGGTGCAACAGTGGTGATGGCGGGATCGGCGGATACGCCGGTAGCGTGCCAATGGGTGCAACCGAAGCGGTCATGATCTACGTTCACCACGCGCCCTATCCGATTGTCGACGCAAGCGATCACTTTCTGACGGTGGCGCTGATCTCCGGTGACGGTTGGAAGGTCGTCGGTGAAGGTACAGGTCCATAACGTACGGAATGACCTATATCCGGAGGGTTCGATGAGTGCAGGATCTGATCACAATGAGGCACCATTCCCACCATGGAAAATCTTGTCCGAGTCGCGTTCCACGGCCCCGTCCGGATTTCTCAAACTACTCACTCGTCGATATGAACTCCCGGACGGGCGAACGACTAGTTGGGACTTGATCGACACCGGCAAGACTGTCGCCATCCTGGCACTGACCACAGATAATGAAGTAATTCTTGTACGTCAATATCGAGCTGGACCAAATCGAGTCCTGGATGAGATGCCTGGTGGATATGTCGATCTAGATGAGAGTCCGCACGATGCGGCCCGACGCGAACTTCTGGAAGAAACTGGTTACGAAGGTGATGTTGAAATTCTCGCAAGCACTTGGCTAGCTGCCAGCGCAACAACGCAACGATTCGTGGCGGTCGCCAGAAACTGCCGACAGGTAAGGGAACCTGCTCAACTAGATGATGAGTACTGCGTACCCGTTGCAATATCTCTCGAGGACTTTCGCCAGCACCTTCGTGGGGGCCAACTCACCGACGTGGATCTTGGGTACCTGGCCCTAGACCACCTGCAGATGCTTCAGTCTTCTATGGTTGCCACCACCTGTTCTTCAGACATGAGTAAAATCGCAACCTTTCCTACCGATCCAATCATTGGCGATGGAATTACGCTGAGACAATTTACGGCGGACGATATCCCCGTGGTTTATGAGACGTGCAACGATCCTGAAATTCAAAAGTGGCTGCCCCTTGCCTCGCCTTATGAACTCAAAGACGCTGAAGGTTTTGTCCAGGAATTCGCCGTAAACGCTCTGAATACTGGCACCGGCATTGTTTTTGCGATTGATGTCGATGGCGAATTGGTAGGTGCCATCGATATCTCTGGTACCAGTTGGTCCAACCGCGACTGTGGAATTGGTTATTGGGCAGTGCCCAGGCATCGAGGCCGCGGGCACATGACTAAGGCGCTCACCCTTTTGAGCGATTGGGTCCTCCGCGACCAGGGTTTTGAGCGAATCGAAATTTTCATCGCAACCGATAACTTCGCATCCCAGAAAGTCGTGGAGAAGGCTGACTTCAAGCGTGAAGGTATTTGTCGAAATAAGGCCACACAACGTGGAGAAAAGATAGATGTCATCTTGTATTCAAGAATTTCAGAAGACTTGAGTTGATGCGATTGACACACTTGTTCAGCGAGTTGGGGTTAGACTTTTTCCATGACGCTACCGATTCATCACTTGACTTTGACTGTCTCAAATCGCGACGAAAGCGCTAAATGGCTCCAAGACCTTTTCGGCAAGGCTGACGTTCGTGATCGAGAGGGCCAGGGTTATAAAAGATACGTGATGCGCTGGCCAGGCGGCCTCTGGTTGGGCATCACCGAACACGAAAACTCTGTCAACGGCTCCAAATTTTCGCACCTTAACATCGGCATGGATCACGTTGGGCTTCTATGCGAGAACAAAGCCGAGCTGGAAAATTGGGTAAAGAAGCTGGATGCCCTTGACTACGAACATGGGCCAATAGAGGAAGAACCGACCTATTGGGCGGTTACATCTCGGACACCAGACAACATCCCTATTGAGTTTTACTGCTTCAAAGAAACATAGGGGCCGGCAATGCGATTTTGGCACTTCGATGGCTGAACTTCGTGGCGAGAAAGAGATTTCTAGAATCGACAGTGAGGTTCGTGACGAGGATTGGAACGCGCGCGAATTGCTCCAGCAGACCTTCTCGCACATCGCCTTTGTAGATGTTGATATGACCGAAGTCGTAAACAATGGTTCAACCTTTACAGAGTGCGAATTTCGTGGGGTGCGCTTCAATGTTTCGGTCCACACAAACGCAGTATTTGTGAATTGTACTTTTGTCGCTTGCACATTTTTTGGCGCCACTTTTGCGCACTGCAAACTGGTCGGCAGTACCTTCGACCGCTGCACGTTCTCAACTTTGGAAATCGAAGGAGGCGACTGGTCTTTTATCGCACTCCGCAATGCCGATTTGCGCGGCGCCCGAATATCGCACGTGCGGATGCGAGAAGCCGATCTCACGGGTGCGAATGCACAAGGGATCTCCTTGCGTCATGTAGATCTATCCGGTGCCTGGCTGGATGGCGCTAACCTGTCAGGCTGCGACTTGCGCGGGTCGGATCTGTCTTCGATTGACCCAATGGCCAGCAAGATCAACGGTGTGATTATCGACTGGGAGCAGGCCGTTCAAATAGCCACTTCGCTCGGCCTTGATGTACGACCCAACTGATCCTGCCTATTTCAACTGCTCGAACCGACATCCAGATTTGATGATGTACTGCTCGAGGAAGGCAGATTTGGAATAAGCGCTCATTAGGCCCGAATGGAGGGGCCTAGAAACATCAAAGTAT
>DATKUB010000065.1:0-49944 GCA_035530875.1 Candidatus Nanopelagicaceae bacterium | reverse complement strand
TGTATGCGCAATGGGTTGTCCCGCCGAGTTACACCGTTACCTTTGATGGAAGTGGGGCCACCGGTGGGGCGACCGCTTCACAAACCACCAATTTCCCAACCGCGTTGACGCTGAACGGATTCACCAGGACCGGTTATTCGTTTGCGCATTGGAACACTGCCGCCAACGACAGTGGGACGTCTTATGCCAATGGCGCGACGTATTCATTTGCGGCAAACCTGACGCTATTTGCGCAGTGGACTGCCTTACCGAGCCATACGGTGACCTTTGACGGCAATGGGTCGACCGGCGGCTCGATGTCCGCACAGACCGCCAATGTTCCGACCGCGTTGACTTCAAATGGATTCAGTCGGACCGACTATGTTTTCGAGCATTGGAATACGGCTCCTGATCACAGTGGAACTGAATATGGTGACGGAGTCATCTACGCTTTCAACGCAGATGTAACTCTCTATGCTCAGTGGGCACCGATCACCCATACAGTGACTTTCGTCGGGAATGGTTCAGACGGTGGCGCCACGGCGCCACAGACGACCGACGCCTCGTCCCCGTTGACTCTGAACGGATTCACCAGGACCGGTTATTCGTTTGCGCATTGGAACACCGCCGCTAACGACAGTGGTACCTCTTATGCCAATGGTGCCACTTATTCATTCGCCGCCGACCTGACTTTGTTTGCGCAGTGGTCGCTAATCACTCACACAGTGACCTTCCTTGGTAACAGCGCTACGGGCGGGTCGACGGCCGCGCAAACTGCAGCTTCGTCAATGGCATTGACGGGTAATGGATTCACTCGCACGGGCTACACGTTTGCGCATTGGAACACGTCGGCTGATGGTGGCGGCACTTCTTATTCTGATGGAGCTACCTATTCATTCGCTGCCGACCTGATCTTGTACGCGCAATGGACTCCGGTGCCGTCTCACACAGTCACCTTCAACGGGAACGGTTCGACCGGCGGGTCGACTGCCGCTCAGACGACGAACGTTTCGACCGCGCTTACGTTAAATGGATTCACTCGTACCGGATATTCGTTTGCGCATTGGACCACCTTCGCGAACGGTTCTGGAGATACGTATTCTGATGGCGCTACATATTCATTCGCCGCGGACCTGACTTTGTACGCGCAATGGACCACAATGCCTTCGCACACGGTGACTTTCAATGGTAACGGCGCTACGGGCGGTTCGATGGCGGCCCAGAGCGCAACTGAGCCGACGACGTTGACTTCAAATGGATTCACTCGGACCGGCTATACATTCGAGCATTGGAATACGGCTCCTGATCACAGTGGAATCGATTATGCAGACGGAGCGGCGTATTCATTTGCTGCTGATGTGACCTTGTATGCGCACTGGGCAGCACTCCCGTCTCACACCGTGACCTTCCTTGGGAACGGATCTGATGGCGGTGCAACAGCACCACAGACCGGAGCTGGCTCAACGTCTCTAACAGCCAATGGATTTACCAGAACTGGCTACGCCTTCAATCGCTGGAATACAGCCGCCAATGGCAGCGGAATCATTTACTCCGATGGCCAGGCCTACTCCTTTGGTGCTGATCTGACGCTCTATGCGCGGTGGGTTGCGCTGGCCACTGTTACGGCCATCTCGCCTTCCTCGGGCGCAACTGCTGGCGGCATTGCGGTTACGATCACCGGCACCAATTTCGTCGCCACGCCAACGGTGATGATCGGCGGCGTGGTGGCAACTAGCGTGGTCTTCGTTTCGGCCACTTCGATCACTGCAGTGACAGCGGCGCATGTCGCTGGTGTGGTTGATGTGGTAGTGACAAACCCCGATGATCGAGTGAGCACGGGTGCGGGCATGTTCACTTATGTAGCGCCGGTAGTACCCAAACCGCCGACACCTGAGCCGCCGGGTGCCCAGTCGGCAGCTCCGATTGCGACGAAAGACCAGCCAGTTACCCAGGTCGTCGACTCAAATTTTGACACCGTGATGGGTGCAACCATCGAGGTGAGTGACAGTTCTTCGGTGGTTGTATACGTCACCGTTCCGGCCGGGGCTACCGCAAGCGGGGTGACGGTATCGATCAATCCTGAGATGACGCCAGCTGAAGCCGCTGGGGGAATATTCATACTCAAAATATCGGCGACGGATGCAACGGGCATGCCCGTTGCAAACTTTGATCCCCCACTGACTTTCAACCTCGGCAGAATTTTGGGTGGCGGTGTCGCTGCCTTTTCAGAAGATGGTGTGGCTTGGACCACTATCGCAAAGTTGACTGGAAGCACCCTCCCCGAAGATCTTCAAGAGGGCTACTACGTTGACGTCAATGGTTCATTCATTGTTCTGTCCCGTCACTTGACGTTCTTCGGAATCAAGACACCTCAGCCTTTGCTGGCGATTGGAGCCACCGACTTGGGCGCTGCAGCAAGTGTGAGCCCACTGACCCTCCAGGTGGGCAACAAGATCACAGTTGCTGCATTCGGCGGACTTGTCGCTTACTCGAATTCCTTCCGATCACTTACCCCAATTACGTGTTCGGTGGATCAGAGTGGAGTCGTGATCGGACTCAAGGTTGGAAGTTGCAGTGTTGTCGCGACCAAGGACGGCAACGGTTCATTTCTCGGGGCAATCTCTGCGCCGCTGACGTTTAGCGTGGTGGAGAAGAAGTTGCCAATAATCGTGCCTCCGCTGTTGCCAAACACCGGTTTCCAGCGGGCGGCGGGCGAGGGTGGCAACTAGGAGCGTTTGAGCGCCTCGGTCAATCGCTCTGCAGTCGCGACGACTGCGGCCGCATGAAGCCGTCCCGGTTGGCGGCCGAGCCGTTCTAGGGGTCCGCTGATGCTTACTGCTGCGACAACTCGGTTGTTGGGCCCGCGCACCGGTGCCGAAACACTTGCGACGCCAGCTTCGCGTTCACCGATGCTCATCGCCCAACCGCGGCGACGCACGGAAGCCAACATTGTTGCATTGAAGCGCGCCGATGCGAGTGCGCGATGAAGCCGGTCGGCATCCTCCCAAGCCAGAAGTACTTGCGCGGCCGAACCGGCTTGCATCGAAAGAACCGCACCAACCGGAACGGAATCACGGAGTCCCGAAAGACGCTCCGCCGCAGCTACGCAGATTCGCTGATCTCCTTGACGGCGGTAAAGCTGGGCGCTTTCGCCGGTGGCATCGCGAAGTGCGTTTAGGGCCGGTACCGCAACCGCAATCAGTCGGTCTTCACCGGCTGCCGCGGCGAGTTCAACTACCCTTGGCCCGAGAATGAAGCGTCCCTGGAAATCACGGGCGACAAAGCGGTGGTGTTCCAGGGCAACGGCAAGTCGGTGCGCAGTCGGTCTAGCCAACCCGGTGGTACTGACCAACCCCGCCAGGCTCTGCGGTCCCGACTCCAGAGCAGCCAGAACTGCGGAAAGTTTGTCTAAAACGCCAACTCCGCTACCGTTGTCCATAATCTAATACTGTCGTATCACATTGTGAGAAGCAAGGGGGCGCACGAATGGCAAAGACGCTGGCTCAAAAGGTCTGGGAAGACCACCTGGTTCGGCGAGAACCAGGCGAACCGGATCTGCTTTATATCGATCTTCACTTGATCCACGAGGTGACAAGTGCACAGGCCTTTGATGGGTTGCGGTTGGCAAACCGCGTCGTGCGGCGACCGGATCTCACGATAGCCACCGAAGATCACAACACGCCGACTGTCGATATCGATAAGCCAATTGCTGATCCAGTCTCGCGCATTCAGATCGAGACCCTTAGGAGAAATTGCCAAGAATTCGGGATTCGCCTTCATTCACTTGGCGATGCAGATCAAGGCATCGTGCACGTGGTGGGTCCGCAACTCGGCCTAACCCAACCAGGAATGACGGTTGTCTGCGGAGATTCCCATACGAGCACTCACGGAGCTTTTGGGGCACTCGCATTTGGAATAGGCACCAGCGAAGTTGAGCACGTGCTGGCGACCCAGACGCTGCCATTGGCGCCATTTAAAACGATGGCGGTGAACGTAAATGGTCAATTGCCAGAAGGCGTAACGGCCAAGGACATCATTCTCACCGTGATCGCAGAAATTGGTACCGGCGGCGGCCAGGGATATGTCTTGGAATACCGTGGGGACGCCATCCGATCGCTGTCGATGGAAGGTCGAATGACGATCTGCAACATGAGCATTGAAGCGGGCGCGCGGGCCGGAATGATTGCCCCCGACGAGACCACCTTCGCTTATCTAAAAGGGAAGCCGCATGCACCTACTGGTGCCGATTGGGACCGAGCCCTGGCCTACTGGGCCACCTTGCAAAGTGACGACGGTGCCATTTTTGATCGCCAGATCGACATTGATGCGGCAACCCTTGCGCCATTTGTCACCTGGGGCACCAACCCAGGACAAGGTGCTGCCTTATCGGCAAAGGTACCTGACCCGGCCTTGATCACTGATGACGAAGCCAGAGAAACGGCGGAACGAGCCCTCACCTATATGGGACTAACTGCTGGCACTCCGCTTCGCGAAGTGAAGGTGGACACCGTATTCCTCGGGTCTTGCACAAATGGCCGAATCGAAGATCTGCGTGCCGCGGCCGCAGTCATCGAGGGCCGAAAAGTTGCCGGCGACGTCACAATGCTCGTCGTTCCCGGCTCGGCCAAGGTGCGCCTGCAGGCCGAGAGCGAAGGGCTAGACAAGATCTTCATCGCCGCTGGTGCGCAGTGGCGTCAGGCCGGCTGCTCGATGTGCCTTGGCATGAACCCAGATCAGTTAAAGCCGGGCGAGCGGAGTGCTTCAACAAGCAACCGCAACTTTGAAGGACGCCAAGGCGTTGGCGGACGCACCCACCTAGTTAGTCCGCTGGTAGCCGCAGCAACCGCAGTGCGAGGCACTCTTTCCTCGCCGGCCGATCTTTTGGAGGTCTGAAAAACATGGAGAAATTCATCACACATACCGGTACTGCAGTTCCGCTGCGCCGGAGCAATGTCGATACCGATCAGATCATTCCAGCCGTGTATTTGAAGCGGGTCACTCGAACCGGATTTGAAGACGGCCTCTTTGCCGCCTGGCGGAAGGACCCGGACTTCGTCCTAAACAATCCTGCCTATCAGGGTGCGTCGATCCTCGTCGCCGGTGCTGATTTTGGAACTGGTTCCTCTCGTGAGCACGCCGTCTGGGCGCTGCAGAATTTTGGGTTCAAGGTCGTTATCTCCAGCCGATTCGCCGATATTTTTCGCGGGAATTCGCTAAAAGGTGGCCTATTAACCGTAATTTTGCGGCAAGAAGAGATCGAGTCGATCTGGGCGGCCATCGAAAACGAACCTGGTTTAGAGGTGACGGTCGACCTAACTTTGCGTCAGGTTCAATGGGGCTCAAAGGTCGCAAATTTCGAAATCGACGACTACACCCGGTGGCGTCTGCTTGAAGGTCTGGACGATATTGGGCTAACTCTGCGCCATGTCGAGGCGATATCTGGCTTCGAAAAAACGCGCCCGAGTTTGAAGCCGAAAACCCTGCCGGTAAAGATCTGACTGCGACACCAGGCTTTTTCTTATCTTTATGTTGGACGGAGCCGCTTGCTTTCGCATAGGTTATGCATAAGGCCGGACGGGAAAGTCCGGATACCTAAACGTACTAAGGGGAATTCGTGAATAAGTCTGAGCTCATTGATGCTCTTGCCGCGCAACTTCAAGGCAGCAAGAAAGACGCAACAACTGCCGTTGAATCAGTTCTAGAGCACATCACTCGCTCAGTAGTAGCGGGCGAGAAAGTTGCTCTTGCTGGGTTCGGCACTTTCCAAAAAGTCGCACGCAAAGCACGCACTGCGCGCAACCCGCTGACCGGTGCAGCCGTTAAGGTAAAAGCCACCAGCGTTATTAAGTTCAAGCCAGCCGTACAGCTTAAGGAAGTTGTTTCCGGCGCTCGTAAACTCGGTGCCCCAGCCAAGGCTGCAAAGCCAGCAGCTAAGAAGCCAGCGGCGAAGAAGGCGGCTGTTAAGAAGGCAGCGGCGAAGAAGCCAGCCGCCAAGAAGGCTGTCAAGAAGGTTGTCGCTAAGAAGCCAGCCGCCAAGAAGGCAGCGGCGAAGAAGCCAGCCGCGAAGAAGGCTGTTAAGAAGGCCGCAAAGCGCCGCTAGGCAGACTGCTAAGCCTGACTTGCTACCGCAAGTTGCCAAGGCTGTTTGGTTAGGAAATTTGTTGGGGGATCGCAGTCGCTGCGGTCCCTCAACTATTTCCATCCATTCTGTTCAGGTACGTCAGGTCGAACAGGGTATCGACATCGAAGCGGACCGATAATCCGGCTGCCAACTCGCTCGCTCCGCTTTTCAGATGCGCCGCCGCTGATTCTCGGCCATAGAGCGGAATCAAGTCCTCCGCCTTTAGCGCCGTAAGGAGAGTGGTTCCGTCGCCATCTTTATCACGGACGAAGGCCCGAGAATGCGCTCTGGCTTCGGTGAGCACGCAGGCAAGTTCTGCTGCATCAAGAAGCGGCAAGTCGCTGGGCACTACCACCAAATATTGATTTTCAAACATTTGATCCCGCGCCGCGCAGATCGCCGCATTCAAACCATTACCCGGATCTTTATAGGTGGTGATTCGGCTTGCGGAGATTGCCAGCCACTGCTCGTCGGCAGTCACAATGTTGACGTTTTCAACTTCGGAGCAAGCTAGTAACGCAGTGAGAGTCCGCTTGGCGAACTCATTGGCTAGTTCGGCCGGCTTTGCATTGGAGCCCAGCCTAGATTTCGCCTGAGCCCCACCCTTGATCGGAAGGATCGCGCACCATTTGGCATCATTTGCAGAGTTCACGTTGGTGATCATGCCATCAACGATAGGCTCGCGCTGTGGCGATTGCGAAAGTGCACGGTTGGTACCGGTTTGCCGCCGGCGTAATCCGACCATTTCTCTTTCTGGTCACCAGAAGAGATTGGCAGGGTCAAGAAAACATCCCACAAACAGGTCCGGCAATTGTGGTCGTCAACCACATTTCATATATGGATCCTTTGATCTTTAGTCACTTTATTTTCGATAACGGCCGAGCCCCACGCTATCTAGGGAAAGAGTCCCTATTTCGACTTCCTTTTATCGGACGATTGCTTCGCGGAGCCGGACAGATTCCGGTCCATCGCGAAACCGATAGCGCTAGACAAGCTCTCATGACTGCCATTGATGCGCTCAAAAACGGAGAAGTCATTGGCATTTATCCAGAGGCCACTATCACCAGGGATCCCAATCTATGGCCGATGGCCGGCAAGACCGGAGCGGCAAGACTTGCGCTTGCATCTGGGGTGCCAGTTATCCCTTGTGCTCAATGGGGCGCGCAGAACCTGCTGGCTCCGTATTCAAAGCGCTTTCGACTTTTCCCGCCGAAATTGGTCCATGTGCACGCAGGTCCGCCAATTGATCTAAGTGCCTGGGAAGGAAAGGTAGATGATCAACAGGCCCTCCTTGAAGTCACAAACAAAATTATAAACACAATAACTTCGATGCTTTCTGAGATTCGTCATGAAACTCCACCCGAAACCCCATTTGAATGGCGCACGTCGGGATTGCCGCGGACTGGAAACTTTAAGAAGGGCCGCAAATGAATTGTGCCGTTATTGGCGGCGGATCCTGGGGAACTGCTTTTGCCCAGATTCTGATTGATGCGGGCAACGATGTTGTTCTCTGGGCTCGCGACGAAGCGGTTGTTAAGCAGGTGAATACAGAACATCGCAATGACAGATTTCACCCTGGGCGAGACCTTCCCGAAAGCCTTCGCGCAACTGCCGATCTGCCGGAGGCTATCCGCGGCGCGGACCTGGTAGCTCTAGCCATTCCGTCGCAAGCGATGCGACCGATGCTCAAAGAAATGAAGTCGTCCATTTCGAACCAAGCGATTCTGGTCTCGTTAATCAAGGGTGTTGAGTTGGAGACGATGGAGCGGATGAGCCAGGTCATTCAGGAAGTTCTCGAATGTGGGCAGGACCAGATCGCTGTTGCTACTGGACCGAATCTCGCTGGCGAACTTATTGCTAGACAACCAGCCGGCGGAGTCGTGGCATCCTTGAATATTCTTACGGCCGAAATTGTGCAGCATGCCATCGCCACGAGCTACTTTCGCCCCTACACATCTAATGACGTCATCGGCTGTGAACTTGCGGGGGCAATGAAAAATGTGATCGCACTTGCGGTTGGGATGTCTGCCGGGCTTGGAATGGGTGACAACACGAGAGCTACTGTCATTACTCGGGGCTTGGCTGAGATGTCGCGTCTTGGCGAAGCTATCGGGGCACAGAGCGCTACCTTTGCCGGTCTTGCGGGTCTGGGAGACCTGGTAGCGACTTGCTCCTCGCCACTATCGCGGAACCGTTCGTTCGGCGAGCGACTGGGCCAGGGTATGGAATTGATTGAGGCAGTAGCGGCAACGAAAACCACCGTCGAAGGGGTGCGGGCGGCACCAGCAATTCTCGCCCTAGCCAGGGCCAATCACATAGAGGTTCCGATCACTGAGGCAGTTGGCGACGTCTTGATCGGTGATCTCACAACCGCCGATGCGGTTCGGCGTCTGATGGGTCGGTCAAAAAAGGCAGAGAGTTAGCCAGCGGTTAGGTAAGGCGCTTCAGAGCCCGTTCCAGATCGGCCCATAAATCCTCCACATCTTCAATCCCGACTGAAATTCTTACTAGCGAATCGGGAACTAGATCAGACTCCAACGGCCAACGCTTTCGCCGCTCGATCAAGGATTCGACGCCGCCGACGCTGGTCGCGTGGGTGAAAATCTCGACGTTGTCGCAGAGTTTGCGAGCCGCCTCAATGCCGCCGCTCATCGTCAACGATAGAACCGCACCGAATCCACCAGACATTTGTGCTTTCGCGATCGCGTGTCCGGGATGCGATTCGAGGCCCGGATAAATCACCGTCGAGATGCCTGAGGCGGACTGAAGTCGAGTGGCCAGTTCCAATGCGCTCGAGCAAGAAGCTCTAACGCGAAGCGGCATGGTGCGTAGGCCGCGTAAAGCGAGCCAGGCCTCGAAAGGACCGGTAGTGGCTCCGCCGATGGCTCGGCTGGTTCTTAGCCTTTCAAGGAGGTGTTCATCTCGAGTAACGGCAGCTCCGAGAATGAGATCCGAGTGTCCGGCAATCCACTTGGTCACCGAATGGACAACGACATCTACGCCGAAATCCAGCGGGCGAGTGAGAACTGGAGTTGAAAAAGTGGAGTCAGCCACGACCACTACGCCGTGTTGGTGAGCAAGATCGCTTGCTCGAGCCAGATCGGTGATATCTAGTGTGGGGTTGGCCGGTGTTTCAAGCCAGAGCATTTCTGCGCCATAGAGCGCCTTCGCCAATTGGTCGAGATCGGTGGTGTCTACAACCCGGAGTTGAATTCGGGCGGATTCGGCCAGAGCGCGAGTCGCGGCCAGCATTCCGGAATAACCCACCGGCGGAATGACAACTACTCCACCGTGCGATACGAGCGATAGGGCACTTGAGATGGCCCCCATTCCAGATGCATAAGCAACTGCATGGCCACCTTCAAGGGCGCCGAGAGCCGTTTCAAAGGCAACGCCAGTTTCATGGTCTTCGCGCGCATAGGCGTATTCGACTTTCTCGCCTTCGCGCGCGGCGATGTAGGTGGATGAAAGGGAGACGGGTGGATTGACCGGTGATCCTGGAATGCGTTCGGGTCTTCCGGCGTGGACGGCGATCGTATCTGCAGAGAGATTCTCGGGAACCATGACAACAGAATAGTGAAGTATCGCTTGAGTTAGTAAGGTCGAGCCATGGCACCTCGCGTCGGGCTCCTTTTTGGCGGGCGCAGCAGCGAACACGGAATCTCTTGTCTGTCCGCGGCTAGCGTCTTGTCTGTGATAGACAGAGATAAATATGACGTCGTTGCGATTGGCATTTCGCGCGAAGGTCGTTGGGTGATGGCCAATGACGATCCCATCCACTACGCGCTCGAGTCTGGCGACCTACCAAGCATTGATGGCGGGGGAATGGAAGTTGTCCTCGCTGGCGATCCAACGCAAAACCTGATGATCACCGAACCGGGGCAGATCCCAAGAGCCATTGGCAATCTCGACGTGCTTTTCCCGTTGCTTCATGGGCCTTATGGCGAGGACGGAACAATCCAGGGCCTCTGCGAATTGGCCGGTATCGCATACGTTGGGTCTGGGGTTCTTGCCTCGGCAGCCGCGATGGATAAGCCTGTTATGAAAGCGCTCTTTGCCCAATCGGGTCTGGTTAATACGCCCTACCTAGTTGTCACAGACGCGCAGTGGCGGCATGATCCAGCGAAGGTTACGGAGCGAGTTTCGGCCGAATTAGGTTTCCCCGTTTTTGTTAAGCCCGCCCGAGCCGGTTCAAGCAAAGGCATTTCAAAAGTTACATCGTCATCTGCTCTGGTTGCGGCCATCACCGAGGCACAACGTCACGATCCCCGCCTTATTATTGAAAAGGCTGTTTCGGGTCGCGAAATCGAATGTGGAGTGCTGGAAACTCTTGCTGGTGGTGCTGAAACCACATTGCCGGCCGAGATAAGAGTGATCGGCGATCACGAGTTCTATGACTTTCAAGCCAAATATCTAGACGACGCCACAGTGCTAGATGTACCGGCCGATCTTCCTGAGCCAATTCAAGCCGAAATTCGTCGACAGACCCTGGTCGCCTTTAATGCTCTTGGTTGTGAAGGTCTCGCGCGGGTGGATTTTTTCCTTGACGACAATCAACAAGTAGTCATCAACGAAATAAATACGATGCCAGGCTTCACCCCGACCTCAATGTATCCCCGTATGTGGGCGGCCAGTGGAGTTGATTACTCGACGCTAGTCGACCGGTTGATCCAATTGGCCCTGCATCGACGGCGTTCGGTTCTGCGTTAAATGCGAATGCTAGAGGTGTACCACCGGGCAGGTCAGGGTGCGCGTGATGCCTGAAACTGCTTGCACTTTGGCGACAACGAATCTTCCAAGCTCATCAACGCTAGTTGCTTCAGCCCGGACTATTACATCGTATGGGCCGGTTACATCCTCAGAGAGAGTGACACCGGGGATTGCGGCAATTTCGAGAGCCACAGACGCAGCTTTTCCGACCTCGGTCTGGATGAGAATGTACGCGTGGACCGACTCAGGCATATGTCTCCAATCTGAGAAGCAGTTCCAATCTGAAATCGCTGATAAGCAGACCGTACCTTGTGGAGACCTCCGGTGACGAGGCCGCCAACCGAAGATATTGGTTCATTGGGTGAATTTGGACTCATTGCCAAAATTAAGGGCCTCCTTCCGCAAGGCCCGGACATCGTGCTGGGCCCCGGTGATGACGCGGCGATCATCAAAGCTTCCGATGGTCTGGTGGTTGCAACCACGGATATGGCAGTGGAAGACATTCACTTTCGACGTGACTGGTCAAGTGCGAGGCAGATCGGTGCGAAGGTAGCGGCGGCAAACCTTGCCGATCTAGTGTGCAAGGGAGCTCGGCCGACCGCACTACTCGTAGCACTAGGTGTTCCGGCCAACTTGCCAGCTGAATGGGCCCTCGAATTAGCGATGGGGCTGCGCGATGAAGCGGCGAAGGTTGGCGCGAGCATCGTCGGTGGTGACATGTCCCGCAGCGAGAAAATTGTGATCAGCATTGCCGCACTCGGCTCCCTCGACGGACGAGCTGCAGTATTGCGGAGCGGGGCTAAGGTCGGCGATTTAATTGTTCTTGCAGCAACCACTGGGTTATCTGCTGCGGGTCTGACGCTTTTGAAGTCATCAAACATTCCTGACGCTGATCGCTTTGAAGAATTGCTAAGCGCGCATCGAACGCCGCGGTTGGTTTACCAACTCGCACTTGATCTGGCTACGAGCGGAGCCCATTCAATGTGTGATGTGAGCGATGGCCTAATTGCCGATCTTGGCCATATCTGCCAAGCCAGTGGAGTGAAAGGCAGAATTGATCCCGCCCGGTTGGATCTTTCGACGTTGCAAGATGCGGCCGCGATGTTGAGTGTTGATCCACTTCGCTGGGCCCTCGCCGGCGGCGAAGATCATGCATTCGTGGCGACGGTTGATCCTGAGACACCTCTTCCGGGGGGCGTGCGAGTGATTGGCGAGGTCGTCTCGGGTTCGGGCGTGGAAGTTGTTGGCATAGACGTAAGCCACTGGCTTGGTGGGCACGATCACTTTGACCTTCGCCACTCTAGAAGCAGCACTAGTTAGGCTCGCCGTATGTCACCAATCGCTCGTGTTCTCACCATTGCCGGATCGGACAGTGGTGGTGGCGCCGGTATTCAGGCGGATCTCAAAACAATGTTGGCCTGTGGAGTGCATGGGATGAGCGTTGTTACGGCCATCACTGCCCAAAACTCCATTGGGGTACAAGGTGTTTGGGAGTTGCCTACTGCGGCGGTGGAAGCGCAATTTCATTCCGTCGTCGACGACATAGGTGTTGACGCAGTTAAGACCGGAATGTTGGCGTCTGCGGATCTGGTTTCGACCGTTGCAAAGTTATTGGAGCAGTTGTCGATCACGACCCCGGTGGTGGTCGATCCAGTTGGAGTGAGTAAGCACGGTGATTCATTGCTAGCGCCCAACGCAATTTCGGTGGTGCTTAAGGAACTGCTTCCGTTGGCCACGGTAGTCACACCGAATCTTCATGAAGTAGCGCAGTTGACCGGCGTGACCGCGACATCGGTTTTAACTATGCGCCACGGAGCCGATGCGCTATTAGCGCATGGCCCCAAGTGGGTACTGGTCAAAGGTGGACATCTAGATGGGCCGGCGATTGATCTTCTGACCAATGGCGATGAAGAGTTTCGATTTGAGTCAGAGCGGTTTGAAAACCGCCATACGCATGGCACCGGTTGCACTCTCGCTTCAGCGATCGCTAGTTATCTGGCGATTCAGGTCGCGGAAGGCGTAGGGCTTGATGGAAGCCTTGATATTCCGAGAGCGGTTGGCCGGGCAAAAGAGTATGTGAGCGGAGCGATCAAAGATGGCTTCGCGCTAGGTTCCGGCATTGGTCCGGTCGATCACGGTTGGCGAACACCTAGGGAGCAACGATGAAGATCGAAACGGGCCAATTCAAGGTCAAGCCCGGCAAAAAAGTTGATCTAAAGGAAATCCCTACCCGTGTGCGGCCCTTCGCTGGATCAAACGATGAGTACAAGAAAATCCTGAAAAGTCAGGTGGCAGACCTGAGTTCACTCCAACGTCTCTTATATGCAACCGACACTTATTCCTTACTGCTGATTTTTCAAGGCATGGACGCCAGCGGCAAAGATGGCGCTATCCGCCACGTTATGTCTGGGGTGAATCCGCAGGGCTGCTCGGTGTCGAGTTTCAAAGAGCCGAGTCCCGAAGAGTTAGAGCATGATTTTCTCTGGCGCACCACGAAGCAATTGCCGTCGCGCGGACAGATTGGAATTTTCAACCGCTCGTATTACGAAGAAGTGCTAATCGTTCGCGTCCATCCAGAAATTCTGCGGACGGCGCGGATCCCCGAGGAACTCGTTGATGAGAAAACAATCTGGAGTGATCGATACCGGTCCATTACCGATTTTGAGGAACACCTGTACCGAAATGGAACTCGGGTTGTCAAGATCTTTCTTCACCTATCAAAAGAGGAACAAGCCAATCGTTTTCGCGAACGCATCGACATCCCAGAGAAGAACTGGAAATTTGGCACCGCTGACATTAGAGAGCGTGAGCACTGGGGGCGGTACCGGAAGGCTTATGAAAATTGCTTAAGTTCAACTGCGACAGCGCATGCGCCTTGGTATGTAGTTCCGGCTGACGATAAGGAGAATGCGCGCCTTATCGTCTCTCAGATCGTTCTTGATTCGTTCCAGGGTCTTGATTTGGCGTACCCGAAACCGACCGCGGAACGACTTGCGGAATTGGAATCGATAAGAGGCGAACTCTGACTGAAGGTTTTAAGTGAGGCGGGCCGCCGTTCACGGGAGGCGGGCCGCCGCTCCCTCTACGATTGCGGTGTGATAACTCCTCCGGCGCTTCCTAATGATCAAGGTTAGGAACCGGAGTAGGTTACGTGCGTCAGATGTTTGGACGAGCACGGTGAAGCGTAGCGTCGAGACATCAGCGGAGGGGGACACCGTGTTTGCTATCAATTCAGGACCGTTCAAAAGGTGCAGCGCCCTGGTTGCGGCGCTCGCAGTCGGCACGCTGCTCAGCGCATGCGGCCACTCCGCCGCACGGAGCCGCGTGCCGACTGCGAGCGGCCACTCCGCAGCAAGGGTATCTCTGCACGGTGAGATGATCCGTGTGGGTGGTCCGGTGGGAGCCGCCAACCTGCCGCTTCCTGGTCACGTCGTGTTCACATCCGACAAGAACACCATTCAGGTGACCGTGCCCAACTCGGGGCAGTTCGAGGTGTCCTTGCTGCCCGGCACCTACACCGTGATCGGCTCCAGCCCTCTGATCGATGCAGGCAGTAGGGTTTGCGCCGCTGAGCGGCCAGTCGTCGTCAAGATTGGGAACCTGGCACCGCGCGTTCAGGTGGTCTGCAGCATCCCGTAGTCGCTCTACTCAGATCCGCAGTGAGGGGAGCCGCCGTTCACGGGAGGCGGGCCGCCGCTCAGGAAAAAGCGACTAGCGCTTTACTTTGCCAGCCTTGAGGCACGAGGTGCAGACGTTCATCCGCTTAGGGGTAGCACCGACCAGGGCGCGCACGCGCTGAATGTTCGGGTTCCAGCGACGACGAGTACGTCGGTGAGAGTGGGAAATGCTGTTGCCGAAGCTTGGGCCCTTGCCACAGATCTCACAGTTGGCAGCCACGGCGTACTCCTAATTATCAGTTGGTTAATGATCGGTTGGTCTCGGCCCGTCTCTAACGGAGCCTGGCAAAGATTACCGGACACGTGCGCCTGGGGGGAAATCGTGGTGAACCTGACGTAATCTGACGGTTATGCCCGCCCCGATCGAACCCAGCTTGGAGCCGAACTTTGACTCGGTTGCCTTCCGCACCTGGTTTGCGCTGGCCATCGATTTAGTCGCCAGGGCTCAGGTGCGCCTCGATAGCGAGAACCTATTTCCGGTGGCCGACGGAGATACTGGCGCCAATGTCTTGGCCACCCTAGAAAGTGGCGCGGAAGCGCTCAATTGCGCAGATGGCGAAGTTATCAGCCTGGCCAGAAAGGTCGCCCGGGCAACCCTGATCGAAGCCAGGGGTAATTCCGGGGTGATTCTGAGCGAAATCCTCCGAGGCTTGGCAGATGGCCTAGAACGAGGTCTCGGTGCGGGCTTAATTCAGGCCAATCTGAGCGCCCAACGGGCGGTGACCAGACCAGTCAATGGCACCATCTTGACCGCCATGGCCGCCGGCGCTGCGGCCATAACCCAGCAGATGAACGATCGTCAGGCCGCCACAGCCGCCTGGACGGCGGCTCGAGCCGCAGCCCTTGAGAGCGCGGTAGAGCCCCCAATCCCGAGCGCCAGCGGCACCATCGACGCTGGGGCACATGCGCTGGAGCGAATTTTGGCGGCCCTGGCCGGCACCATGGATCCGACTCTCCAGCCAATCGAGCCGTTGCCGGCCTCGACGATCCTGGCACCGACAGGGGCCGGGTCGCCGATTCCAAATAATGATGGCGCCTACGAAGTGATGTACCTGCTGCCAAACACCAGCACCGAGTTCGCTGACTCTCTGCGAAACAAGTTGGCCGACCTTGGCCAGAGCGTCCTAGTCGTCGGGGGCGATGAACTCTGGAATATTCACGTGCATACCGACGATCCTGGGCTTGCGATTGAAGCCGGTCTCGCCCTTGGCACGCCTAATCGAATCAAGGTGACCGCACTTAACCCTGGTGGCGCAACTGAATTCTGTGTTTCAACCAGGCGAGTCATTGCCGTCGCAAACGGTGCCGGCATCGCCGAGATCATGCACGGGGTTGGCGCCATGGTGATCTCGGCCTTTGATTCACGTCGGGTCGTCTCGCAAGAGTGGTGGCAGGCCACGATTGGTGCTAGCGAAGTCGTACTGCTGCCGCAAGATCGGCACGGACTTCACTCTGCGCACGAGGCGGTATCCGATATTCGAAACTCTGGTATCAGGGTGGCGGTAATCCCCACCCGATCCACAGTTCAAGCCCTAGCGGCGATGGCCGTGCATGATCCGCTTAGATCTTTTGATGACGATGTCGTGGCCATGACTTCCGCCGCGAGCCACACCCGTCACGCCACGTTGGCCTTTGCTAAAGATCAGTACCGGTCTGGCCAAATTTCTTATGACAAAGGGGATGCAATCGGGATCATCGACGGCGAGATCATGGTCGCTGGCTCTGATTTGGCTCAGGTAGCTGAGAATGTTTTGAATCGCATGTTGATGGGCGGCGGCGACCTGCTCACCCTGGTAACAGGTGCCGATGCCACCAATGATCTCGCCAACCGGTTGACCCAGTTTGCCAGATCTGTGATTCCCGATCTCGTCATCGCAATTCACGATGGTGGCCAGGCGTGGTACCCCCTACTCATCGGAGTTGAGTAGCGGCGATGAGTGATCAACTAAACGAACGTTTAGTGAAGGTTCTCGGAGATCGCACTGCCAAGGCTCTCGAGAAGGGGCTGGGGCTGCGCACCGTTGGAGATCTGATGCGTCATTACCCAAGGCGCTACGCCGAACGCGGTGAACTAACCCAATTCGCTTCACTCAACGAAGGTGAATTGGTGACCGTTGTGGCCGACGTCTCGAAAGTTTCGGTACGGCCACTGCGTAACCGGAAAGGGACCATGCTTGAAGTAATTCTCACCGACGGTACCGGTTTCCTATCACTCACCTTCTTCAATCAGGCTTGGCGTGAACGAGATCTGGCACCGGGTCGACGTGGATTATTTGCCGGACGGGTAACGCTTTTTCGGGGTAAGCGCCAACTCACCCATCCTGATTACGAGATGCTGGACGGTTCGATTCTTGACTCCGGCGATCCGCTCGCCGAGCAGGAAAGAGTTGCCCAATTCGCCGGCGCATTGCTCCCCGTGTACGCGGCGACGGCAAAGCTCCCGTCCTGGCGGATCGGCCAGTGTGTACGGACGATTCTCGACAACCTTGAAGAAGTCGCTGATCCACTTCCCGCCTCGATCGTCGAAAGATACGGATACCCGAGCCTTACCGAAGCTCTTCGGTCCATTCACTCACCCAAGACGCTGTTCGAGGCGAAGCAGGCAAGAGAGCGACTTATTTTTGAAGAAGCTTTTACTTTGCAGGCGCTTTTGGCTGAGCGCCGATCAAAACTACGATCTCTGGTCGCAACGCCGCGCCTAGTTCGAAGCGGCGGTTTGTTAGAGGCCTTCGATGCAAAACTTCCGTTCGATTTGACGAGAGGTCAACGGGAGGTCAGCGCCGAAATTGAAGTTGATCTATGCCAGACCCATCCGATGCACCGGCTGCTTCAAGGAGAGGTTGGCTCAGGTAAAACTGTGGTCGCTCTCCGAGCGATGCTGGCGGTCATTGATGCCGGCGGGCAGTGCGCACTTTTGGCACCAACCGAAGTTTTGGCGCAGCAACATTTCCGGTCGATCACCGAAATGCTTGGGGATCTGGCCATGAAAGGAATGATCGGAAGTGCGACAGAGGCAACAAAAGTTGTGCTGCTAACTGGTTCGGCCAACGCTGCCCAGCGACGGAGCGCACTTTTAGATATCGCCAGTGGGGAGGCGGGGATCGCTATCGGAACCCATGCTCTTCTTGGTGACAAAGTTGGCTTTGCCGAGCTTGGGTTAGTTGTTATTGATGAACAGCACCGTTTTGGCGTCGAACAACGCGATGTACTCCGAGCCAAAGCTAGTCTGCCGCCGCATTTATTGGTCATGACGGCAACTCCGATCCCACGAACCGTCGCGATGACGATCTTCGGTGATCTTGATATTTCAACGCTTAGAGAAATGCCGAAGGGACGTTCGCCGATCGCATCGCATGTGATTCCGGAGTTGGAGAAGCCCGCATTTTTAGAGCGCGCCTGGCAGCGGATCGTCGAAGAGGTTAATGCCGGTCGACAGGCCTACATCGTTACCCCGCGAATCGGCGGTACCGAAAACGAGACTGAGGATATGGAGGAGTCCGCCGACGATTTGGCCGACGAACTCGACGATGCTCCCGATGCGGTCCGCACTAAAGCAAAGGCAATCCTGGATGTTGCCCCCGAGCTAATAGCGGGCCCACTATCTGGAGTTCGGGTTGAGATTCTGCACGGCCGGCTGCCCAGTGACGTCAAAGACCAAGTAATGCGCGATTTCTCGGCTGGATTAATCGATGTGCTGATCGCAACGACGGTGATCGAAGTGGGTGTCGACGTCGCAAACGCGACCGCCATGGTGATTCTTGATGCGGACCGCTTTGGAGTTTCACAGCTCCACCAACTTCGCGGGCGGGTTGGGCGCGGAATTCATCCTGGGCTCTGCCTGCTTGTTACTGACTCAGCCGAAGGATCATCGGCCAGGGATCGGTTGGATGCAGTGGCGGCCACTCAAGATGGTTTCGAATTGTCCAGAGTCGATTTGGAGCAGCGCCGCGAAGGCGATGTGCTTGGCCGGGCTCAGAGTGGGGCTAGTTCGGGGCTCCGTCTTCTTCGGGTGGTGCGCGACGAGAAACTGATCGAGATCGCAAGGGATGAAGCGGCGGGGATCGTCGAAGGGGTAGGCATTGATCAATTTCCGGCCCTGGCGGCCGCCGTGGCTGAGCTTGCGGCCATGGAACGCAGCGACTATTTGGCGAAGGTGTGAGAATCGTGGCTGGCAGCGCTAAGGGGCGCCGCCTGGAGGCCCCGGCCAGCGTTACCCGGCCAACCTCTGACCGCGCCCGCGAGGGACTCTTTTCCACCCTGGAGCACTTGCTCGGCACGCTCGGGCGAAAGCGGGTTCTCGACTTATACGCCGGAACCGGCGCGATTGGTCTGGAGGCCGCCTCACGTGGCGCTAGCCAGGTGGATCTGGTGGAAAGCGACGCCAGGGCCATTCAGGTCTGCCGGAGGAACATCATTAGCCTCCGCTTGCCCGGGGTGAGCGCTCACGCGCTCCCGGTTGAAAAGTGGCTTTCATCGGCCAGCCCAACCGCACCTTACGACTTGATCGTCATGGATCCGCCCTACGCCGATTCCAACGAGAGAATCGAGCGGATGTTAGCCCTGATTATGGTGCCCGGCTGGCTCGCCACCGGCGGTATTGTCGCCGTGGAAAGAGACGCCAAGTCGCCAGAATTCAGCTGGCCGGCCGGCCTTAGCCAGGACCGCGAGCGACGATATGGACACGCTGTGGTGCGCTATGCCACCAAAGATTGCTAGCGTCAGACCGTGCATAGCGCTATCTGCCCAGGCTCATTCGACCCGATTACCTACGGGCACCTCGACATTATTGAGCGCGCCAGCGCCCTTTACGACGAAGTCGTGGTGGCGGTTCTGGTTAACCAGACCAAATCCAGTCTGTTCACCGTTGACGAGCGAATGTCGATGATCAAAGAGGTCACGAGTCAGTTTTCCAACGTCCGTGTTGACTCCTGGAGTGGGCTCCTCGTCGAGTACTGCAAGACCCATGGCATCCCGGCGATCGTTAAGGGACTGCGCGCCGTTTCGGACTTCGAATATGAACTGCAGATGGCGCAAATGAACCATCAGCTTGCCGGCATTGAGACGGTCTTTATCTCAACCAGCCCGCAGTACTCTTTCCTTCGGTCCTCGCTGGTTAAGGAAATCGCAAAGTATGGCGGAGATGTTTCGGCATACATTCCACCGACGGTCCTTAAGCGCTTACTAGCTCGATTGGATGTTGTTTCATCATGACACAGAGCGAACGGACGGTAGATGTCCCAACTCGAATTGATGACTTAATCGAGGCAATCGAGAATGCTCGGGCAGTTCCGCTCTCGGCCTCTTGCGTGATCCATCGCGGCGACGTACTAGAAACCCTCGACGCGCTCCGGCTTGACCTGCCGGCCGAACTCAAAGATGCGACCGGGATTTTGGCCGCCCGCGATGCCATCATTGCCGACGGCCGCCTTGCTGCCGAGCAGCTAATCCTGCATGCCCGTGAGGAAGCGGCAAGGCTCGTTGACGAAACCGAAATTGTGGTGATGGCAAACGAGCGCGCAAACCGTCTCATGGCAGAAGCCACGGAGGAGGCGGGAATAATTAAGGCCGAAGCGGAGTCGTATGTTGATGGCCGCCTGGCAACCCTGGAAGTAATTCTCACCAAAACCATGGACGCAATCGGCCGTGGTAGAGCCCGACTAGCGGGTGAGAAGGAGAGCGATGTCCTCTTCGACCAAGCCACCGAATAGAGAGTCGACTTCCGGCAAGGCGGCAAGTGGGCTTAGCAAACAGAATCGGCACCCCAATCGCTTAGATCCCAAAGCCCCATTCGTGGTTGATACCCATGATCTCGGGCGCTCGCCCGGCTCGCTGCAGGAACAGAGTCGGAGCGTTTTGTCGCCGACCACAATCGGTCTCGACGTAATCGCGATTGCCAAGAATGCTCGGCTGGATCTGGCTTTCCGGCTCCAGGCGGTCTCCGAAGGCGTCCTGGTGAGCGGGCAGTTGCGGGCGGAGGCGTCGGGGGAGTGTGTCCGTTGCCTCGAGCCCATGACCCTCCCGCTTGATCTGCGCTTTCAAGACCTTTTCACCTATGAACCTGACCTTCGAGGGCGTAAGCAGGACCGGAACGAGAATGAGGATGTGGACCTCGACGAGGCCGATCCGCTCCCAGAATTGGTCGAGGAACTGGCCGATCTGGAGCCGGTGATCATCGATGCAGTGGTTTTGAACCTGCCGTATCAGCCGCACTGCCGACCAGATTGTCCAGGGCTATGCCCCGAATGTGGCGCCCTTCTAGCCGACGATCCAGACCACCACCATGAGGAGAAAGACGCCCGCTGGTCGAGTCTGGCCGGACTGGTTTTTGAGGAATCCGCCTCCGTAGGCGATACTGAGCACCTAAGCGACGGCGGTTCGTCGCTGCTTGATCAGGAAGAGAGTTAGTCGTGGCCGTTCCGAAGCGAAAGATGTCGCGCGCCAACACCCGTGCGCGCCGTAGCCAGTGGAAGACGACCGCTGCCACCCTGGTCGTCTGCGAACAGTGCCGTGAGAAGAAACTGCCACACACCGCATGCCCAACCTGTGGCACCTACAAGGGTCGCCAAGTAATCGAAGTTTGAGCATGAGCAAGGCGTCGGGCGAGATTGATCGCCTCTCGAAACGTCTTGGGATTGAACTAGATCAAGAACTTCTTACGCTTGCTTTAACGCACCGTTCTTTCGCCTACGAATCGGGCGGGATCCCAACAAATGAGCGCCTTGAGTTTCTTGGCGACAGCGTTCTCGGCATCATAATTACCGAAACTCTTTACACGCGCTTTCCCGACTTGCCAGAGGGTCGGCTGGCAAAACTGCGCTCGGCCGTCGTGAGTATGAATGCGCTAGCCAAAGTCGCCCGCGATATCGATCTTGGTTCTTATGTGATGATCGGCAAAGGTGAGGAGACCACTGGCGGTCGGGATAAGAATTCAATTCTGGCCGACACTTTCGAAGCCGTCATCGGGGCAATTTATATTCAGCACGGCATGGATGCGACCGCTGGGACGCTGCTTAATTTGATGTCGCCGTACATCGACCGGGCCGAACAACTTGGCGCGGGCCTTGATTGGAAAACTTCGCTCCAAGAGCTTGCCACCTCCCTTGGGCTTGGCGTTCCGGAATACCGCAGCAGTGAATCTGGGCCGGACCATGCCAAAGAATTCGTTGCGATCTGCTCGGTTGCTGAGCGCGAACTTGGCAAGGGTGAGGGTCGGAGTAAGAAGCAGGCCGAGCAGCGAGCGGCCGCCGCTGCGTATGTTTTCCTGGAAGCAGAGATCGCCGCAAAGGACGGGTAAAAATGCCCGAACTTCCTGAAGTTGAAGTCGTCCGCTCCGGTCTTGCGCGCCATCTCGTCGGTCACCAAATCTCTGAAGTCGATGTGCTGCACCCAAGAGCGATCAGAAAACACGTTGCTGGGGCTAAGGATTTCCAGGCTCGGCTTGCGGGCTTAACCATTGAGGCGATTCGTCGACGCGGTAAATATTTATGGTTTGAACTCGATGATAACCAAGCACTCATTGGCCATCTTGGGATGAGTGGCCAATTTCTACTCCTGCCATTAAGTGCCGAAGAAGAGAAACATCTTCGGATCCGATTCGAGTTTGCCGATTGGCCGATGCAACTGCGCTTCGTGGATCAACGGACCTTCGGCGGCATGTCGATCGACGAATTAGAGATCGATGAATCCACCGGCGAGGGTGTTCCGTCAACGGTGGCCCACATTGCCCGTGATCCATTCGATCCGAAATTCGAGTTAGCGCCGCTGGTTACCAAATTGCGTTCGCGCCATACCGAGATCAAACGGCTCCTACTTGATCAGAGTGTGGTCAGTGGGATTGGAAATATTTATGCCGACGAATCGCTCTGGCGGGCCGGAATCCACCCCACTCGGTTGGGATCGTCGCTTACCAAAGTTCAGCTGGAACTGCTGATGAATTCGGCCAAGGAAGTAATGGCCGATGCCCTGGCGGCTGGTGGCACTTCCTTCGACGATCTATACGTCAATGTCAATGGGGAATCGGGCTATTTTGAGCGATCGCTGGCCGTCTACGGACGCCGGGGCGAGCCTTGCTCAAGGTGTGGCAAGCCGATCGTCCGGGCGGCCTTTATGAACCGGTCCAGCCACTACTGCCCCGCCTGTCAGCGACCCCCTCGCGCACGGTAAGGTTTCGCGAGGAATGCTTCTGCGATCACCGCAGGCGCCGAGGCCCAAGACTTAGAGGGACGTGAATTCGTGTATCTGAAGAGCCTGACCCTGCGCGGGTTCAAGTCCTTCGCATCTGCGACGACGCTCCGGTTTGAGCCTGGCATCACCTGCGTGGTTGGACCCAACGGCTCCGGAAAATCCAACGTCGTCGACGCCCTGGCCTGGGTCATGGGCGAGCAGGGCGCAAAGACGCTCCGCGGCGGCAAAATGGAAGACGTCATCTTCGCTGGCACGGCGGCCAAAGCCCCGCTTGGTCGGGCCGAAGTTTCACTCACGATCGACAACTCCGACGGCGCACTTCCGATCGAGTACGCCGAGGTCACCATCACCCGAACCCTGTTCCGCAGCGGCGCCAGCGAGTACCAGATCAACGGTGAAAGCGCTCGCCTGCTGGACATCCAAGAGTTGCTCAGCGATTCGGGCATCGGCCGCGAAATGCACGTCATCGTCGGACAGGGCCAACTCGATGCGATTCTCTCGGCCACGCCTGAGGATCGACGCGGCTTTATTGAAGAAGCCGCTGGCGTGCTAAAGCACCGGAAGCGGAAAGAGAAGGCGCTTCGCAAACTTGACGCGATGCAGGCAAACCTCACCCGCATTCAAGACATCACGGTGGAGCTTCGTCGTCAATTGAAACCACTTGGCAAGCAGGCCGAGGTCGCCAGAAAAGCCGCAACCATTCAGGCCGAACTTCGCGATGCAAAATTACGGCTCTACGCAGATGACCTAATCAACCTCCGCCAATCTTTTGAAGCCGAAGTAGCCGACGAATCTGCGCTACGTGAAAAACGCGCAGAGGTCGAAAGCGCTCTGGCTGAAGTCCATGCCCGCGAGAACGAGTTAGACGCCCTTGCCGCGGCGGATGCACCTCGCCTGGCCAGTGCCCAAGAGACTTATTACAAACTTTCCAGTCTGCGCGAGCGATTCCGCGGCACCGCGAGTTTGGCTAAGGAACGCTCCCGCTTCCTGGCCGAAGAGGCCGACGAAGCCCGCGCGGCGGGCCGCGATCCCGACGCGATGGAAGAAGACGCCAAGGAATTGCGCGCGATCGAAGCCGAGCTTCGGAGCAAGACCGAAGAAGAGCGCCAACTATTGGTGAAGGCTCAATCAGAACTCAAGGAAGTTGAAGTCGCCCTCAAGGAAGAGGAAGCCAACGTTGCCCGGCAAGTTCGGGCCGCTGCCGATTCCAGGGAAGGCCGAGTTCGCCTGGCCGGCGAAGTCAACGCGGTTAAGAGCCGGATCGCAGCCGGTGAAGAAGAAGTAGCCCGCCTCACCACTGCCCGAGAGGCCGCACTTAACCGCGCCAATGCAGCGCAGAATGATTTCTCGGGTCTGGAAGCCCAAGTTGCCGGACTTGATCAAGGTGAAATCAACCTCGACTCCGAATACGAGAATGCCGCGGCGGTACTTGAAAAAGTTCAGGCAAAAGTCGAATCGCTCCGCGAAGGTGAACGCGGTGCAGACAGAGAGCGCGCGTCCTGGGAAGCGCGCCTGGAAGCGCTCAAGATGGGCCTTGCCAGAAAAGACGGCACCGGCGTCATCTTGGCCGCCGCCGAACAACTCAATGGCGTGCTTGGCTCGATCGCAACGTTGGTCAGTGTGGAGCCAGGTTGGGAGAGCGCGGTTGCTGCGGCTCTTGGCACCGCCGCCGATGCGATTGCGGTCAGCGATACCCAATCTGCCAGCGATGCGATCGATTACTTAAAGACCAATGACGGTGGCCGGGCCGACATTCTGATCGGTGGCGGCGCTGGCACTGCCAAGAATGATGAGAATGCAAGTGAGGGTCGCAACACTTGGCCATCTCTTGATGGCGGTGCGCGTTATGCACTCGACGTAATCACTGCGACGAATGCCTTGTTGCCAGCGCTAGAGCGTTTGTTGGCCAAGACCGTCGTAGTCAACAATCTCGCCGAAGCACGCTCACTTCTTAACCGGCACCGCGATCTCGTTGTTGCCACCCGCGATGGCGATGTCATCTCTGCCAATTTCGCCAAGGGCGGTTCCGAGAAGACCTCTTCACTGATTGAAGTGAAGGCCGCGATCGATGAAGCGGCCGCCAAGTTTGCCGATGCCACCCACCGCGGCGAGCGTCTCCGGTTTGAATTAGCTGGCGCGGAGCAAGCAAGGCTTGAAGCGCAATCTGCGGTAGATGTGTCGCTGACTCGTCTCCACGAATCCGATGCCCGGATGGCGGCCCTAGCAGAGCAGATGGGCCTGGCCGGTCAAGGCATGAAGGCGGCGCACGCCGAAGCGGCTCGCCTTGAACAAGCTATCGAGCAGAGCGTCAGCACTCGGGCAAGTGCGCTTGAGCGAGTTGCCGAATTAGAAGTTCGGCTCGCCGCAGCCGAATCCGAAGAGACTCAGATCGAACCGGATCTCACCACCGTCGAGACTCTTAGGGCCGATGTTTCCAGCAAGCGCCAAATCGAAGTCGATGCAAAGTTGGCGCTCCGCACCGGCGAAGAACGGGCCGATGCCGCTGCGCAGCGCGCACACCAACTTGAACTCAACGCCGCCGCCGAGCGTCAGGCTCGAGTGGCCGCCGTCGCAAGAAGAGATGCCCGCGCCCGCGGTGCGGTAGTTGCCAGAGCGGTGTTAGTCCTTGCCCAAGAGGCTCTTTCTGCCCTCGAAGTTTCAGTCGCTCAGGCCGCTGAAGAGCGAGCGCACGCAGAAGCCGAACGGACCGAACGCGAAGGTGAACTTCTCGCCATCCGGTTACGCGGACGCGAGCTCACTACTGAACTTGAGCAACTCACATCCAGCGTTCACCGCGACGAAGTTTCCCGGGCCGAACAACGCCTCCGGATTGAAACACTTGAGGGCAAGTTGATCGAGGAGATGGGCGTCGACGTCGAGACGCTGCTCCGCGAATACAGCCCAGACCAAGAAGTGCCGACCTGGATTGAGAACGACCGCGGCGACATGGTCGTTGGACCGTCCATCGCCTATCGCAGGGACGATCAAGAAAAACGCCTCCGGGCTGCCGAGAAATCGTTGACGCTACTTGGCAAGATCAACCCGCTCGCCCTTGAAGAGTTTTCCGCGCTGGAGGAGCGCTCGAAGTTCCTCAGCGAACAACTCGAAGACTTGAAAAACACTCGGCGCGATCTGCTTGAGATTATTCGCGAAGTCGATGAGCGAGTCGAAATTGTTTTCCGCGAGGCCTACGCAGACACCGCTCGCGAATTTGAACGCGTCTTTGCCCGGCTCTTCCCAGGCGGCGAAGGACGGCTTGTTCTCACCAACCCAGACGACATGCTCACCACCGGCATTGAGGTTGAAGCAAGGCCACCAGGCAAGAAGATCAAGCGACTATCGCTGCTTTCGGGTGGCGAGCGATCGCTCACTGCGGTGGCGCTGCTCATTGCAATCTTCAAGGCTCGGCCAAGCCCGTTCTATGTAATGGACGAGGTTGAGGCTGCCCTCGACGATACCAACTTGGGACGCCTGCTCAACATCCTTGAGGAGTTGCGTGCCGAGTCTCAGCTCATCATCATCACGCACCAGAAGCGCACCATGGAGATCGGTGATGCACTTTATGGCGTAACGATGCGCGGCGATGGCGTCACTGAAGTTGTTTCTCAACGGCTCCGTGAAACTGAAAGCACAAGTGCTTAATCGTCTCTTTGGCAAGCGTGAACGGCTCGAACGTTCACAGGGCTTTGGGCGTCGCTTCGCCTCAATCTTCAAATCTGGCCGGCTCGATCCCGAGCAGTGGCAAGAACTTGAAGAGATCCTGCTCAATGCCGACGTCGGCCTCAGCCTCACCACAGAACTTCTAACCGCGCTCCGCCACGACCTAGCCCAAGGCGAAGATCCACTTGTCGCCCTAAAGCGCGAGTTGATGACTTTGCTCGAAACTGAAACCTCGCGCGAGATCACATTCACTCGTCACGAAGATGGCTCTCCGCAAGTGATTCTGGTCGTTGGCGTAAACGGAACGGGAAAGACAACCACCACCGGCAAACTTGCAAACCTCGCCCAAACAGAAGGCGCCAAAGTCTTCCTCGCCGCCGCCGACACCTTCCGGGCCGCCGCCAGTGAACAGTTAGAGACCTGGGCCACCCGCGCAAAGGCCACCCTGGTCCGTGGCAACGACGGCGCCGATTCCGCTTCGGTTGCCTTTGATGGCCTCCGCGAAGCCCGCGCCGCCAACGCCGATCTCCTCATCGTCGATACCGCAGGACGTCTGCACACCAAGGTTGATCTCATGAACGAACTCGGCAAGGTAAAGCGAGTTATCGAAAAGAGTGCCAAAGTTGATGAAGTTCTCTTGGTCCTTGACGCCACTACCGGCCAGAACGGAATCGCTCAGGCCAAGATCTTCGCCGAGGCCGTTGCCGTCACAGGTCTGGTGCTCACGAAGTTGGACGGTACGGCCCGCGGGGGGGTGGTTCTTGCTGTTCAACGAGAACTAGGGATTCCGGTGAAGCTCGTAGGCGTGGGCGAGGGCATTGACGACCTGGTCGAATTCGACCCAGAAATCTTCATCGACGGCCTCATCGCTTCTTCCTAGGTAACCCCCGCAAGTTCTTCAGGTCTCGCACCTTGACCATTGGCTCAAGTCAAAATTCAGTCTAAATCTCTCGTGATCTTTTCATGAGTTTCCGGGCCAAAGATCTCCGTGAAAGCCTACTTTAGGATTCTTCCTAAACCTTTGAAGCTTGTAACCATTGCTATTCTTGGGAGCGGCTTCTCATTACTTACTCCAACTGAGGGGGAAGTTGATTCTGAAGATCAGAATCGTTCAGATGATCGATTATTGCGTAAACGTCTGCCTCATGTCTTAAAGGTTGTCTTGTGGGGTTTGGTGTCAACTTCAAAGGTCTGAATTGGTATGAGCCCCACGGGTGGGTCTTAAGCGGTGAAACGGAGTTCAAAAATGGTGGCAACTTCAGTTCGATCCTCGTCAGTTATACAAGGAGCCTCTCAAAGATTACCTGCATGTCATAGCATGTTATACGGTTTGGTTACCTTGAGATAGTTAGTACGGAGTCAATTGACCTACACCTCGCCCCAATTTAAATTGATACGTGATACGTGATACGTCATGGGGCATCTACGTTCTCGAGCATTCAGCAATTAGTTTTCAAGTATTTTCATGATCCACTATTTTTAAAGCGGATCATGGCGAGTTCATTCAACTTGTCTGCATTTGGCCATCCCTGCGTGACAGCTCGTCGAATTACGGCCTTTGCAAGTTCGGCAACGTTCTGATTCGCGATTTCTCGATCCGAATGACTGATCTTGCCACCGTGTACAAGCTTTGACCTGACTCGATAGATCAATTTAAGTTTGTTAAAAGTGTCTTGTGGGTCACGTTCCTCTCGCAGAAACAAACTTCCATAAAGTGCAAATTTGAATGCCAGTTCGCCATCAGCGCCCTGCAGAAGGGCTGCCTCAAGGGCTATTACAAAATCAAGAAATGGTGACTCCTTCCCGCTCAGCCCACATGCTCGTAGCAGTCGAAAAAGTGCAACCCCTTTCGGATCGCTCTCCAACTCACCAAAATCTGGTATTTTAAGCGCCAAATCGACCACACTTTCAAATTGTTTACGGTTAATCGTTTGTTCCGCAATAATGCGTTTTTCATGCACGGGATAGGGCGAATGTAGAAGTTCTCGATTTGCCCATTTTGGATTGTCAAAACTAACCAAGATCCCTGTCGAGGAGAGTTCATACCCACAAAGAAAAAAGGCGAGAGCGATTTGGACTGGCAGCGTTGACTCCTCAATTCGAGTATTTCGCAGCCGTTCTATTGAGATCTCAATTAGACTAGATGGCATCAAGTCCTCGTATCGACGGGGTGGGGCAAAACCTGTGCGCGAATGCGTTTCATATGAACTGGGTTGACGTGCTTCGTAGAAGATTCCACATTCGATCGGCGAAAGTGGGCGAATCGAAACGTTCTTGTGATGGTGGCGTTTGATCGGCTTGACTCCGTAGATCGGGAGTTGATAAGTCCGGCTAACTCTATTGTTATCGCACAAGTCGTTGAGATCATTGATCAGGGACTCCATAAGCGAAGAGTTTGGTCGGCCCAAGCTACTTAGCATTGTTAAATAGCGATCAGTCCACGGAACCAGGTACCGAACCAAAATAGCATCTATGCCGACCATCCCAGGGAACCAGTTGAATGGCCTTTTGCCTAAATCTGTCGTTTGATCAAGCAGTTGTGCTAATGGTTCGAGTTGGACTCTGAGGCCCATAAGGTTCCCTGCGACTGAATCGTCAGCGGCAGCAAGCTGAACATCCAAGCGCTGAAGGCTGCTTACCGCCATCCTTTCGAAAGGGTAGGTCCAACTTGATCCATTACTAACCACGGTAAGTTGATTTCTCGAAATTGTTAGAGGAAGTCCAGCAGTTTTGACTCGCTTAACAACTTCGCGCCTGGAGGCCTCGAGTGTTTCTCGTGCCGCAATTGAACGAGACAAATTTTGAAACATGCAATCTCCCATCGAATTTGCCTTGACTTCGGTCAGGATGGTGCCCATGACTGGCAACATCGCGGCGTCTTGAAGAATAGTCCAGCAGAAGGCTTTCGAACATATCTTGAAATAAAGATTTACAGAACTTGAGTGGTTGTCTTTGGGGCAGTTCCTGTCCTTCATGGTATTTTCGCTCTAGCTCATGGCTAGTTCATTGACTCAGTTTCTAGTCGGAAAGGAAACGCTCTTGGCTCAGTTACAGCAGTGGCTAGGCTCGATCAATGATCGGCACGATAATTTTGATGCCCTAAGGGTTGTCAGCGTACTTGAAGAGGGCGGAGGATCTTTTGGGAGCCCCGTCAAGGTGCTCGGAAGCGATCGAAGAATCTATTTTGTAAAGACTATGGAAACGCTAGCAGCCCAATATCGACAATCAATAGCGATCGAGCAAATTGTCGCCAGGGTCGGACAGTTGATCGGTGCCTCTGTATGTGAGGCAAGTTTGATAAGAATTCCTGATGATTTCATTGGTTATCAAATCAAACCCGCGGTGAAGTTCGAATTTAGGCATGCACATGCAAGTCTTGCAGTGGAGAATGCAGTCGAGGTTCGAACTAACCTTGAACACAGGCACCTAGATGACAACAAATCAAGACACGTTGGAGTGTATGCACTGTACGACTGGTGTTTCGGTCATGACCCGCAGTGGCTTCATGAAAAAGACAATGCTTACGCAATGGTGAGTCATGACCATGGGTTATATTTTCCGAACTGCTTGGGCGCCATCGATCAGAGTGCTTTACGGTTACAAGTGAATACTCCCAATCCCTTCACTGATAGCGCTAAGGGCTTGAACAGAGTCGAAGTAGAGGTAATCGCGGATAAATTGGACTCTTTACGCAGAGGAGATATCCTTGATATCTTGAACCAAATACCAGCCAGTTGGCCAGTGACAAATGAGGACCTTGAAGTCCTTGGATGGTTCCTTGAGGAGCGAGCTAAACCGGTGGCAGATCGCCTTCGAGCCTTACAAACTTTTTGAAAGGATTGTGATGGCAAAACAGATTTTTAGCGTCATTAGATGCTTCCCTAATCCAAATACGGATGAATTTGTGAATATCGCAGCCATTGCCGGGAATCCTGAAACTGGAGACTGGGCTCTTCGCCAGTTATCAAACGAATCAAGAGTTAAGAAATTTGCTGGAGAGAGTTCTATAAAGGTTGCTCATGGATTCCTTGAAACACTATCGGCCATAGTGAATGGCGAAAGTGCACTAAGAGTGGAGGGATCTCCTTTAATCCTGGACGAAAGTTGGTTGACGGAACTTAGTAGTGATTTCAGGAATACGGTCCAACTAACCAAACCGAGAGTATTACTGGCCGAAGATGCATCTGAGGCGCTTGACATTATTTTTCAGACCATCATCATTGATCCAGTCAGTAAGTTCGAGAAAGTTCGGAAAGAGAAGATTCTCAATAGAAATAGCTTAAAGGCCGCAATGTTGGCGTCCTATAAGAAAGCTAGTATCGATAATAAATTGCTTTTACAAGATGTGGATTTATACGTTGGAGATAAGTTGCATGCCTCCGTTGACTTCGCAATCGCAAATGGTTCAACGCTACAGCTTTGTCAGGCCTATTCATTTCAACTATCCAACTTGGATGCTGTTCGTGATGGTGTTAAATCATGGGCGTATACCCTCAGAAGCCTGAGGGATTCCCATGAGTCGGCGAAGTTATTCACTTCGGAGATGAAAAAAAGTGACGTGATCCCGGAAGTTGAGATTCAAGTGGTGGTTGCCAAGCCGCGTACAGAACTTCAGGAGATTGCCTTTGAAGAAGCGCAAGAAGTGTTTACCGAGATCGATGCAATGGTTCGGACAGCCGAAGAGAGCGAATTGGTTGCAAATCGTGCGGTAGAACTGATATCTGATCACACCGCTTAGATACGTGAACACCTGTTAAGAGTGCTGATTCATCAGGTGTGTGAAGGTGAAGTAGCAATGCTGGGGTACTAGTCAGAAAGTAAAGTTCGCTGCCACCATGGGCGAATTGGTCTGGTATGTGTTTCTGCTGTTAGTGGAGGCTCAAAGAACTTTCTAAGTCTTTCAGCGAGATAATCGGTGGCGTCTCTTTGAGAAGAATTTTATCAAGCGCGGGTATTTTGGGGGAAGTTCGGTAGCGCGATCGATTGATGATGGTCGATGCGGGATAGGGGTTTGAGCGATGGAGTCAATCTCGTTGCCAGCTCGAGACCAGGTCAGCACCGACGAAATGGTAATTGCCCCCCAAGCCTTCACCCAGTTTGTTCACATAGTTGTAACGCAATGGCCCGGATTGTGACGTCACCGTAATCATCGTCGCCTCGTATGGAAACGCGGAGTTGGCAGTCTCCACTCAACCAACCGACTGGAGGCGTGCAATTTATGACTATGAATAGTGGTGATACCGCTTGGGTTTTGGCGGCGAGCGCCATGGTGCTCCTCATGACACCTGGCCTGGCCTTCTTCTATGGGGGCATGGTGCGCGCCAAGAGCGTGCTGAACATGATGATGATGTCCTTCGTGACAATCGGAATTGTCAGCGTGCTCTGGACGATCTTTGGATATGGGCTTGCATTTGGTGATTCGGGAAGTGGCCTTTACGGGACCATTGGCCTTTCGCACCTTGCCGAGTCCGTCAATTCAATGACGAATAACGGCGGTGCATATCCGATCCCCGTTCTTGCATTCTCGGCATTCCAGCTTATGTTCGCGGTCATCACGCCCGCGCTCATTAGCGGTGCAATTGCTGACCGCACCAAGATCTCGGCTTGGATCATGTTCTGCACAATCTGGGTCACGGTCGTCTACTTCCCGGTTGCTCACTGGGTCTTCTTCTTCGGCACCAAGCACAAGGACGGCAGCGTCACTGGAGCCGGTTGGCTAGCCTCGCGAGGAGTTCTTGACTTCGCCGGTGGAACAGCGGTGCACATCAATGCCGGTGCTGCCGCCTTGGCGCTGGCGATTGTGCTCGGAAAGCGGGTCGGCTTTGCCCGCACGCCGATGAAGCCGCACAACATTCCACTCGTCCTGATCGGTACCGGCTTGCTCTGGTTCGGTTGGTTTGGTTTCAACGCAGGTTCGGCTCTTGGTGCCAATGGCACTGCGGCTCTCGCGCTGATCAATACTCAGGTGGCAACGGCGGCTGCGCTTCTTGGCTGGATCATCGTTGAGAAGATAAAAGACCGTCACATGACCACTCTGGGCGCTGCATCTGGTGCGGTGGCCGGTCTGGTTGCGATTACCCCTGCTTGTGCATTCGTCTCACCAATGGGCGCCGTCGTAATCGGTCTTGTTGCTGGCGCGATCTGTGCACTAGCGGTCAGCCTCAAATACAAGTTCGGATTCGACGACTCTCTCGATGTTGTCGGTGTGCACTTGGTCGGTGGAATCGTTGGCACTTTGTCTATTGGATTCCTCGCAACCACTTCAGTAAACAGTGCCGGTGGCAACGGTCTCTTCCACCACGGCGGATTGTCGCTTCTTGGCAAGCAAGCGCTAGGTGCGGGTTCCGTCTTTGCTTACTCATTCGTCATCAGTTTCGTGCTCGGTATGATCATCAAGCACACCATTGGATTCCGAATCAGCGAAGAGGACGAAGTCTCCGGCATCGACTTGGCTGAACACCAAGAGTCTGGCTACGAATTCGGCCTTGCATCTGGAAGCTTTGCCCAACGTCTCGTTTCTGCCAAAGAGGGAGCCCAGTCATGAAATTGGTAACTGCAATCATCAAGCCCTTCCGGCTGGAGGAAGTTCGCGAGGCGCTGGTGGCCTTGGGTGTACCGGGAATGACTGTCTCAGAGGCCAGTGGCTATGGACGTCAACGTGGACACACCGAAGTCTACCGCGGTGCTGAGTACACAATTGATCTGGTTCCAAAGGTTCGCATCGAAATCGTTGTTGAAGATGCCGACGAGGATTCAGTGATCGACGCAATTGTTACGACAGCCCGCAGTAATTCGATTGGCGACGGAAAGGTCTGGAGTTCACCAATAAGTCAGGTTGTACGAGTACGTACCGGCGAGCGTGGCCACGACGCGCTCTGACCGGTTAACTAGAAGTGATGAAGCTGATGCGCAGCTCATCGCTCTGGTTGATGCGGCCAATCGCCTACATCCTGGACCAGTCCGTTGGGCAGTTTTCGCAGTCGGTGGGTACGGAAGAAGGGAACTGTGCCCTGGCTCGGATTTAGACCTGCTCTTCCTTCATGATGTAGGCGATGGCCGCAAACTCAAGTCCATAGTGGATGCAGTTCTGTATCCACTATGGGACTCGGGTCGGGCAATCGATCATTCGGTCCGCACTAAAGACCAGACGCTCTCACTTGCCAAGACCGACGTAAAAGTATCTTTGGGATTGTTGGATGCGCGGTTCGTCGCGGGGGATGAAACGCTGGGAGCCGATCTCCCCGCGACGGCCACCCAACTCTGGCGCGGAAATGCTCGCCACATGTTGGAAGAGCTTCGGGTCATGCAGCAGGACCGGGTCAAACGAAACGGCGAACTTGCGTACCTGATTGAACCCGACGTTAAAGAAGCCCGCGGGGGACTCCGCGACATCACTGCGCTGCGGGCAATCGCGGCGTCATGGGTGGCCGATTTGCCGCACGCAAAGATTGAGGAATCAAACGAGTTCCTGCTAGATGTGCGCGAGATGATTCACCTGGTAACCGGTCGCAAAAAAGATGTTCTCCTGCTGCAAGAACAGGACGAGATCGCCCGCCGACTCGGGCTTTCTGATGCCGATGAATTATTGCGACGGGTTGCCGAAGCCGGTCGAACCGTCGATTACGCAAGCGATCTAACCTGGCGCCGAGTCGAGCAAGGTCAACGCGAAACCAAGCGGAGTTTGCTCAGCCGGCGCCGGCCACCGGTTGCCGAACAAGTGGCGCAGGACCTCGTAATCTTCGAAGGCGAGATCGCTCTTGAATTTGCGGCCAATGTTGAAAGCGACGAATTCCTAACTCTTCGGGCTGGTGCCACGGCGGCCCAACTTGGCGTGCCGCTTTCGCCAATCACTTGTGCGCGACTTGCGCAATCCGCGCCACCGCTTCCCACCCCGTGGGCCGAGCGAGCGCGAGATTTATTCATTTCCATGATCGGCGCGGGCGATTCAACACTCGATGTCTGGGAGGCCCTCGACCAGGCTGGTGTCATTGTCCGTCTCATCCCAGAATGGCAAGTGGTTCGGAACCTTCCGCAACGTAACGTCCTCCACCGGCACACCGTGGATCGGCATCTCCTTGAAACAGTCGTTCAGGCCGCTGCCCTAACGCGCACGGTCCGTCGCCCCGACTTACTTTTAGTTGCCGCGCTTTTCCACGACATCGGCAAGGGAACTCCTGGAGACCACAGCATCGTCGGCGCCGAACTCGTGAAGACGATTGCCACCCGAATGGGTTTCCCGCGTGAAGACATCGCGACCCTCGAATCATTAGTTCTCAATCACTTGCTGTTGCCCGATACCGCAACGCGCCGAGATGTCGAGGATCCACAGACCATCGCCAACGTGATTGCAACATTGGGGGAGCAGGTTCGAAGCATCGACTTGCTGCACGCCCTAACAATCGCTGACGGACTTGCCACCGCGGGCACCGCTTGGGGTCCATGGAAAGCAAAGCTCGTCGAGCAACTTGTCTCCAGAATCAATTTGACGATCGCCGGCATCCCGCATCCGACCGAGCCCGATCTTGATGAAACCCTGGTTTCGCTCTCGACCGGCACCGAACTTTATTTGCGGGTAAAACCAGTAGATGACCATTACGAAATCTTGGTCGTCGCACCGGACTCGCCAGGCCTGTTGGCCAATGTGGCCGGTGTGCTGAGCCTGGGCAAACTTGATGTGCGAGCCGCCAAGACCCTGACGAAAAACGAATCAGCCGTGATGATCTGGCACGTCACGGTGGCGCCCTATGGGCAAGTGCCGGATGAAGCAATGCTCCTCGAACTGCTGCGGCGCGTCCTCAAGGGCGAAGTCGACGTAACCAAGCGTCTGCAGGATCGGGCCCGCGATCATGCTCGTCCATCGGGCCTGCCCACCCCGCCACCGGTAGTTGAGTTTGTTCAGGTTCCATCAAGCCACGCCACTCTCCTCGAGGTTCGAAGCCATGACCGGCCAGGACTCCTTCATGATGTCGGGGTCGCGGTGACTAAATCTGGAGTTGACGTTCATGCCGCCATTGTTTCAACTCTTGGCGCGGAGGCCTGCGACGTTTTCTATATAACTGCCTTGGGTGGGGCGCCGATGAGTGCCGTCGAAGGGGAGCGGGTCGCGCTTGCGGTGGAGGCTGAACTCCGGCAACTGGCGCTTGAGGTTGCCGCCGCCAGGTAATCTTCATCTGTGTTTGATGCCCTAACTGAACGACTTTCCGCGACTTTTGCCTCGCTCCGCGGGAAAGGTCGCCTCAGTGAGGCCGATATCGACGAGACCTGTCTTGAGATCCGAATCGCCCTCCTTGAAGCCGACGTCGCCCTGCCGGTGGTGCGCTCGCTAGTTGCCGCGGTTAAGGAACGCGCCCTAGGTGCTGAACTCAACAAGGCGCTAAATCCGGCGCAGCAGGTCATCACGATCGTCGACGAAGAATTGGTCAAGATCCTGGGTGGGGCGACTAGGCGGATCCGGTACGCCAAGAAACCACCGACGGTCATCATGCTCGCCGGTCTGCAGGGCTCAGGTAAGACCACGCTGGCCGGAAAACTGGCGTACTGGCTCAAAGGGCAAGGACATACTCCTTTACTAGTGGCCTGCGATCTCCAACGCCCCAACGCCGTCTCCCAACTGCAGATCGTCGGTGAGCGAGCCGGGGCTGCGGTCTTTGCGCCAGAGCCAGGCAATGGGGTTGGGGATCCGGTAAAGGTCGCTCGCGCCGGCGTTGAAGAGGCAAAGCGGAAACTTCACGACATTGTGATCATCGATACCGCAGGGCGCCTTGGTATCGATGAAGAGATGATGAAGCAGGCCATTGCAATTCGGAAGGCCACCTCACCGGATGAAGTCCTCTATGTCGTCGATGCGATGGTTGGTCAGGATGCGGTGGTCACCGCTTCAGCCTTCGCTGAAGGCGTCGGCTTTGATGGCGTAGTCCTGACCAAACTCGACGGCGATGCGCGCGGTGGTGCCGCCCTATCGATTGCCTCCGTCCTTGAGCGGCCAATTTTCTTCGCCTCAAGCGGGGAGAAACTCACCGAGTTCGACGCCTTCCACCCCGAGCGGATGGCTCAGCGAATCCTGGGCATGGGCGATATTGCAACCCTGGCCGAGCAGGCGCAGAAGGCCATGGGCCAGGACCAGATGGCCGAGATGGAAGCCAAATTCAACTCCGGCACAGATTTCGATCTCAATGACTTCCTGACCCAGATGCAGTCGCTGAAATCCATGGGCTCAATTTCCAAGATGATGGGCATGCTGCCTGGCGCGGCCCAGATGAAGCAGCAGATCGCCAATATCGACGAGAACGAATTGACCAGGACCGAGGCGATCGTCCAATCAATGACGCCAGAAGAGCGCCGGGAACCGAAGATCCTCAATGGATCGCGCCGCGCTCGGATCGCCCGCGGCTCAGGGACCAAGGTGAGTGAGATAAATTCGCTGGTGGATCGCTTCACCAAGGCCCAGAAAATGATGCGCCAGATGCAGCAGGGCAAGGGCCCACAGATTCCGGGGATGCCACAGCTGCCCGGAATGCCTGGACAGGGCAGTTATCGGCAGAACAAGGCGCCATCGCCCAAAAAATCCCGTTCCGGAAACCCGGCAAAACGGGCAGCCGAGGCCTCCGGTTTCACTCCCTGACCACTTAGATGGCAGACTACGGCGCGAACCGTTGGTTTGGGCCCTCTCTCCCAAACACAGACGAGTCCACCTGGTGTTCCAGGCGCTGCACCCCCACGCAGCAATTGGTCAACGCCGAAACCAAGATCAGGAGAACAGCCGTCAGTGGCCGTAAAAATTAAGTTAATGCGCTTCGGAAAGATCCGCGCGCCTTACTACCGTGTCGTAATTGCCGATTCACGTACCGCACGCAATGGCCGTGCGATCGAAGAGATCGGCAAGTATCACCCAACCGAAGACCCTTCGATCATCACGATCAACTCTGAGCGGGCGCAGTACTGGCTAGGCGTTGGCGCACAGCCAACCGAGTCGGTTATGGCTCTGCTTAAGATCACCGGCGATTGGCAGAAGTTCAAGGGCCTGCCAGGCACCGAAGGCACCCTCCGCGTTGCTCCGCCTAAGCCGGACAAGCGAGCATTTTTCGAAGCAGCCGTCAAAGACGCAATGGATGAGCCAAAAGATGGCGCAACCACCGCGAAGAAGAAGGCTCAAGAAAAGCTCGTCAAGGCAGCCGAGCCAGCCGCTGAAGTTGCTGCTGAAGCACCTGCCGAAGCAGTCGTCGAAGTTGCCGCTGAAGCACCTGCTGAAGCAGTCGTCGAAGTTGCCGCTGAAGTCGTTGTCGAACCAGCCGCTGAAGCAGTTGCTGAACCCGCTGCCGAGAGTGCGCCCGAAACCACCGAGGCGTAAATGCTTGAAGATGCGCTTGAGCACTTGGTCAAGGGGATCGTCGAACATCCAGATGATGTCTCGGTAAAAGATCGCGTTGGCAAGCGCGGTCGCACGCTGGAAGTGCGCGTCAATCAGGAAGACCTCGGCAAAGTTATCGGTCGTAATGGCCGGACCGCCAAGGCGCTTCGGACTGTCATTAGCGCACTCGGCGGCCGGAGTGTGCGTGTTGATCTGATCGACGACACCCGCGATTAGCGAGTGCTGTTAGTAGTCGGTCGCATTGGTCGCGCACACGGTCTGCGCGGCGAAGTAACCATTGAAATAAGAACAGATCAGCCGGAAATACGATTCGCGGACGGATCGGTGCTTGTCACCGATCCGGAATCCGTGGGCCCGCTAAAGGTAATTCACGCCAAGAATCATTCGGGTCGGATGCTCCTCACCTTTGAGGGCATTGATGACCGGAATAAGGCGGAGCAACTTCGCAACACCATGCTGCTGGCCGAGATCGATCCTGAAGAAACCAGCGACGACGATGAGTATTACGACTTCCAATTGATCGGCGCTTCTGTGTCGTTGCCAGACGGAACAGAGCTCGGCGAGATTCACGACGTAATCCATCTGCCCGCTCAGGATTTGCTTGCCTTTAAATACCTCGGGCGCGAGATCTTGATTCCCTTTATTCGCCAGTTTGTGCCAACCGTTGACATCAAAGCCAAGAAAATTGTTATTACGCCGCCCGCGGGCTTGATCGATGAATCGCAGGCCGATGTCTGATGCGCATTGATGTCATAACAATCTTTCCCGATTACTTCGCCCCGCTCTCTCTTTCGCTGATCGGCAAGGCGCAAGATAAATCACTTCTCGATATCGTTGTGCACGACCTTCGCGAATTCACCTACGACGTGCACCGCACCGTCGATGACACGCCCTACGGTGGCGGCGCCGGAATGGTCATGAAGCCTGAGCCGTGGGGCGAAGCCCTAGATGTGATCATCGCTAAGTCAAAGACACCACCAACGCTGATTTTCCCGACACCGGCCGGCGAACTGTTCACCCAAACAAAGGCTGCCAGTTTTGCGATTACGCCAAATCTGATCTTCGCCTGCGGGCGCTATGAGGGCATTGATGCCAGGGTCGTCGAGCACTATCGCGGACGTGCAGATGTTGCCGAAGTCGTCGAGGTCTCGATCGGTGACTATGTTCTAAATGGCGGCGAAGTCGCCGTGCTCGCCATGATCGAAGCGTTGGCCAGGCTGATTCCCGGCGTGGTCGGCAATCCCGATTCCCTCGTTGAAGAGTCCCATGGTGAGGATGGCCTCCTTGAATACCCGGTCTATACCAAGCCGCCGGTCTTTCGGGAGCTGACCGTTCCTGAGATTCTGCTCAGCGGCAATCACGCCAAAATTGCCGGTTGGCGGGCCGAGCGGGCCAGGGCGATCACCGCTGAGCGCCGTCCAGACCTCCTCTAGATCCCGTGAGCGGCGGCTCCGCTCCCGTGAGCGGCGGCTCCCCTCACCTGAGTTGGAGTTCAGCCCAGTTGGAGTTGAGTCGAGTTAACGCTCAGGCGAGCACTTATGGCAGACTACGGAGGCGCCGACGGGGTGCCCCCGCGCGCTTGTCGCTAGGTTTTTGAGCAAAGGAAGAAGATCATGCAGGTTTTGGACGCGGTCGACGCCGCTTCGCTCCGTACGGATGTACCCACGTTCCGTGCTGGCGACGAACTCAAGGTTCACGTGCGCGTTATTGAAGGCAGCAAGAGCCGCATCCAGGTCTTCCAGGGAATTGTTATTCGTCGCTCAGGTGGCGGCGTCCGCGAAACTTTCACCGTCCGCAAGATTTCCTATGGCGTCGGAGTCGAGCGCACCTTCCCGGTTCACACTCCCGTAATTGAAAAATACGAATTAGTCCGACGTGGAGATGTCCGTCGCGCAAAGCTTTACTACCTACGCGACCTACGCGGCAAGGCTGCCAAGATTCGCGAGAAGCGCGGAGATTACGACGTTGTATTGAGCACGCCTGTGGTTGCACCAGTTGAAGCGATAATCGATACGCCAGTCGAAGTTCCAGTTGAAGCAGCGATCGAGACGACAGCCGAGACACCAGTTGAGACAGTTGTCGAGACTACGGATGCTACCGAAGTCACTGGGGCTGAAGTCGTCGGCGAAACCACCGCTGAATAATCATCGCTAAAGGTATGAAGGTCCCAAAAAAGGGTTCCCTCCTTCGAGAGTTGCCCCTGCTATTAGTCACGGCGATTGTTGCTTCGATTGTGGTTAAGGCATTCCTTTTTCAAGCCTTCTACATTCCATCCGGGTCGATGGAGAACACGCTAATGATCAACGACCGGGTAATCGTAAATAAGTTGGGCAACTACCTCGGCCATATCGGACGCGGTGACGTTGTTGTGTTCGTAGACCCCGGCGGCTGGCTCCCGCCAGCTCCAACTTCCACGTCAAATAGCGTCACCAGAATGATCAAAGACGGTTTTGTTGCCATCGGTCTGCTTCCTGACCCAGCCGACCAGGCACTAATCAAGCGAGTCATCGGTGTCCCTGGTGACCACATTGTCTGTTGCGATCCCAAAGGTGATCTGGTGATCAATGGCCAGAGCGTCAACGAAACATACGTCGCGCATGGGAATGTGCCAAGCACTATGCAGTTCAACGTTACGGTTCCAAAGGACAGCATCTGGGTGATGGGCGACCATCGCGGTGCGAGTGAAGATTCCCGCTACCACCAAGACGACCCGCGTAAAGGCATGGTTCCGTTTAGCCAGATCGTCGGGCGAGCCGTCGCTGTTGTCTGGCCGTTTAACCACATGAAGACCCTGCCTCGACCTCCAGAACTAACGAGAGTTCCCGTAGTTAAGTAGGCGGCATGACAAACGGGGCCAAGTTGTCGGGAAACATGCGCGGGCACGAGCAAGCACTAGAGGATTCGGGCATCTGGCCGGTGGCTGGTGCCGATGAAGCTGGACGTGGCGCCTGTGCTGGGCCGCTAGTGATCGCATCGGTAATCCTGCCCCCGCCATCTAGGCCGCTTCCAGAAGAGCTTATGTCAATTGCAGATTCCAAAGCATTGACCGAGCGTAGGCGCGAATTGCTCTTCGATCACATAATGAGTGACGCCCATGCGGTTTCCGTCATTTGCGTCGACGTCGAGGAGATCGATGAAAAAGGTGTCCATGCGGCCAATATTTCTGGCATGCGCCGGGCGCTACTGGCTCTGGATCCAGCGCCGCAATACGTCCTGACCGACGGCTTCGCCATCGCTGGCGTCGGAGTTCCGGGTCTTGCCGTCTGGAAAGGCGATCAAGTCAGTGCTGCAATTGCCGCAGCCTCAATCATCGCCAAGGTGACCAGGGACCGGATCATGGTCGATTTGGACGAAGAATTTCCCGAATACGGTTTCGCCAAGCACAAGGGATATATAACCCGGGTGCATGAGGCGGCGCTGATTGAGCATGGGCCATCGAGCGAGCACCGCAAATCTTTCGCAAATATCGCTGCTCTGCTTGGTCCATAAACCCAACAATTCACAGCCCCAATTTCTTGGCATGGTAGTCACGGCACCCTTGCGCCCATATTCGGTCCCTCTAGAGAAAAGGGAACGGATATGGCCACACCATCTGCAAATGCATTGGGACGAGTCGGCGAGGAAGTCGTCGCCCGCTATCTCGACCGTAAAGGACTTCACGTACTCGATCGAAATTGGCGTTGCAACGATGGCGAGATCGACATCGTGGCTCTCAGCGACGCCACTCTTGTCATCGTTGAGGTAAAGACGCGGCTTGGGCTTGGGCACGGTCACCCACTCGAAGCAATTGACGAAACAAAGCTACGCCGGTTGCAGCACTTGGCGCGGGCTTGGCGGGATCTGCACCCGATCAAGACCAATGGCATCCGAATTGATGCGGCTGCTGTGATTGTTGATCGACGCGGAAAGATCACTCTCGATTACCGAAAAGCAGTCGCCTGATGGCGCTGGCCACTACACGTTCAATTGCCTTGCTTGGAATTGAGGGCAGCGTTGTCGACGTCGAAGCCGATCTGGCCGACGGCCTGCCAGCGTTCTATCTACTCGGCTTACCGGATGCGGCGCTCGGCGAATCCAGAGACCGGGTTCGTGCGGCAATCCTTAATTCGGGCGAATCTTGGCCTTCGCGTCGAATCACTGTTGCGCTATCGCCAGCCAGTTTGCCCAAGCGGGGTTCGAGTTATGACATCGCGGTTGCAGTTGCGATTTTGGCCGCTGATTCCAAAGTGCCGAGCAAGGATCTACCTTCGTTGATGCTGATGGGCGAGCTGGCTCTCGATGGGCGGATAAAGGAAGTGCGCGGAGTTCTCCCCGCTGTTCTTGCCGCAACGAAAGCTGGTATCTATCGAGCCATTGTGCCGGCTGCAAATGTGGCTGAAGCGCGTTTAGTTCCTGGCGTTGAGGTAATGGGATTTCGATCCTTAGTCGGCCTGATCGCATGGTTTCGTGGAGTTGAGCCGCCGGATGAACTTCCCAATCAGGAACCGTTGGCGATCTCGGTGACAAAGCAATTGGATTTAGTCGATGTAGTTGGCCAGCATGAAGCTAAACGTGCCGCAGAAATCTCGGCCGTTGGCGAGCATCACCTTTTCATGGTTGGAACGCCGGGATCCGGGAAAACGATGATTGCAGAAAGGTTGCCCTCGATCCTCCCACCACTAGATTCGGAACGCGCGATTGAGGTGAGCGCAATCCACTCCATTGCCGGGCTTCTGCCAGAACAGGAGCCACTACTTACGTCGCCGCCGTTTATTGCACCCCATCACACCGCCTCTCGATCGGCGATCATTGGCGGCGGATCTGCGCACCCGAAACCTGGAGCGGTCTCCCTAGCCCATGGCGGAGTGCTTTTCATGGACGAGGCACCAGAGTTCACTCGCGGAATTCTCGATGCGCTCCGTCAACCGTTGGAGTCAGGGTTTGTTTCAGTCTCGCGCACTGCCGGTACCGCAAGGTATCCGGCAAGATTTCTGCTTGCCCTTGCCGCTAACCCGTGTCCCTGTGGAAAATTTTCCGGAGACGGACGAGCTTGCACCTGTAGTTCACTCATGGTGCGCAGATATTTGTCTCGGCTCTCCGGGCCACTCCTTGATCGCGTCGACCTTCAGGTCTATGTCGAGCCAGTTTCGCGGGTTGATCTGATGGGAAACATCTCTGGCGAATCAAGCGACCTGGTGCGCGATCGCGTGATGGCTGCCCGGGAACGTTCAATAAGACGTTTAGAAATCGGCGGTTGGCGAACCAACTCGCAAATTGGGGCAAGCTCGTTACGTGGTGCGATGTCCGCGGATTCGGCCGGGATGGCACTTGTGCATCGCGCACTCGACGATCATCGGCTTACCGCCAGAGGTCTTCACAAGGTACTCAGGTTGGCCTGGAGTGTGGCAGATCTGGAAGGCCATGACCGCCCAACGATTGATGATGTTGCACAAGGTTATGCGCTTCGGACAGGTGCACAGCGCTTGGTAGGAGCGGCATGAATCCCGATACTGATCGAATCGCTCGACTCCAACTTATGTCGGTCATCGAAGGCGGTAGTGGTTTCTGGACAAAAGAAATAGAAAAACACAATTCAGCGGAGGTACTTGCCCGTATTAAGGCCGGTGATTATCTGATGCATTCGCCCTCGGCAACGCGTCGAAGTCTCAGTACAAATCCGGAGCAGGTCACAGATCTCATTACTCGCGCTGGGGTTAGAGTTGTTATTCCTGGCGACAGCGAATGGCCGACCCAATTGAATGATCTTGAAGCGCCGCCGCTTGGACTCTGCCTTAGCGGTGAAGGGGACTTGAGATCAATTGCACTCTGTTCGCTTGCCATAGTTGGGGCAAGAGCAGCGAGTGATTATGGAGCTCGTCTTGCCTCGGAGATGGCGCTGCAACTAGGTGAGCGCGGCTGGAACGTAATCAGCGGCGCGGCCTATGGTATCGACGCGGCGGCCCATCGGGGCTCACTTGCCAGTGGCGCCCAAACTGTCGCCGTTCTTGCCTCAGGTGTGGATCAACTGTATCCAGCCGGGCACGAAAAGCTCTTCGCTGCGATTCGTGCCAATGGAGTGCTCGTCTCTGAAGTGTTGCCTGGTGTCACCCCAACTCGCGGTCGGTTTTTAGTTCGCAACCGAATAATCGCCGCACTGACTCGTGGAACTTTGGTGGTTGAAGCGGCGCTTAGAAGTGGATCATTAAGGACAGCTGCCGATGCACTTACCATGAATCGACCAGTCATGGCGATGCCAGGTCCCGTTTCCTCACCGACAAGCGCAGGTTGCCATCGGCTTGTGATGGACCGCAAAGCTGAACTTGTCACTGACTTAGAAGATGTCCTCATTCACATTGGTCCACTTCTTATCTCCAATTCGAATGGCTCTGGGCTAGCTAGCGCCAAGTTCATTAGCGCCAGAGATGATTTGGTCGATGGAGAGCAAGATCTGCTCGAAATGTTTCCGTCACGAGTGCCAATCTCGGTGGAGAAATTGGCAAACCTATGCGATCTGACGCCTAATCGGATCCTGGCTCTGCTTGGTTTATTGGCTACTAAGGGTTTTATCGAACGAAACGGCGCAGGTTGGATTCTTACGAAAAAAGGAAAGGCCGCCTAACGCGCCTGCTTGATTTTTGCGCGCTCGAGCGCGAACGTGTGAGGGTGGATGTACCAGAGGCGTATCAAATGCTCATCGAGCGGTTCGTTGTGCATCTGCGCGACGAACGGAATCTCTCTCCGCACTCGGTGCGCGCATATAAGTCCGATCTTGATTCCTTGGCCGACCACGCAGCTCGGAGCAAGCGTGAGGATCCAAACGATCTGACGTTGGCGATCCTCCGCTCCTGGTTGGCTCGGCTGGCCTCGCAGGGTGCGGCCCGAACATCAATCGCCAGGCGCGCCACCGCTGCCCGAATGTTTACGGCTTGGGCTCATCGGCGCGGATACGTAGATCAAGATGCCGCGGAGTTGCTCGGTTCGCCCAAAGCACATCGCACTCTGCCTGGAGTTTTGAATCAATCGGAAATTACCGAGGTCCTTGATTCTCTTGAGGCGGCCGCCAACGAGACCGATTCGCCAGTAGCGATTCGGGACTGTGCACTACTTGAAACTCTCTATGCCACTGGTATTCGAGTTTCTGAAATTTGTGGCCTTGATCTTGATTCGCTAGATCGATCTCGTAACGCAATTCGAGTTTTCGGTAAAGGCAGCAAGGAACGGACCGTTCCAATCGGTCGGCCGGCGGTACAAGCAATCGAGTCGTGGGAGCGACGACGCGTCGAGTTGGTCACCAAAGACTCAGGGGCAGCGCTCTTTCTGGGTGCGCGCGGCAGACGCATTGATCAACGGACCGTCCGCACAATCGTGCATCGAGCGATGGCTGCAGTTCCCAATGCACCCGATCTCGGGCCGCACGGGCTTCGGCACACTGCCGCCACGCATCTACTTGAGGGCGGTGCCGATATTCGGGTGGTGCAGGAAATTCTCGGTCATGTGTCGCTGACTACCACCCAGATCTACACGCACGTTTCGATCGATCGGCTCAAGGAAGCGTTCAAGCGGGCCCACCCGCGCGCCTGACCTTCTGCGCCCTGACCTTCTGCGCCCTGGCGTCAGGGGCGTAGCGGCAGCAGGACCGGCATCGTTGGCCGGATTAAACTCAGGGGATCTAGGTAGCCAACCGAATTCCGTACCCCCCAATGTAGGCAGGGCACGGGGCCACAGTGAGTGCCCATCCGGCTGGTGGATGCGGACAAGAACCCGATAACCAGACCAGTTTTCACTACCTGCCCGATGTGTAGCGAGGAAGTGACCGGCTGATAAGTGCTCCGAAGCCCGCGGCCGTGATCAAGGACAAGTGTTGGCGTTCGGGCCACTAGGCCGTTGAAAATGACGGTTCCCCCGGTAGGTGCCATTACTTCGCTGCCAAGTGGCAGTTGTAGGTCCACCCCTCGATGCCCTGGCCCATAAGCGACCAAGGCGGGAGAAAAGGGACGAATTACGCTAAATTCTCCCGCTGCTGCCGGCCAGTGCCAGGCCTGGACGACAGTTCGGGAGGTCGCTTTGGCGCTAGGTGGCGTAAGCACTGAGAGGGAAAGCAGTGCGACCAAGAGGGAGATGAACCCGTAGGTTCGATTAAATCTCAGGTTAAAACTTAGGCGCGAGGTCGGTTCAGCGGCAGGGGTTGAGGACATTGCCCAACCCTGGGTGGTCTCCGGTGGGTCTGAGTTAGGCAACCCCAGGATCGCGGGATAACCCCGGGGTGTGGACAACCCCGCCGCTCGGGTATCCTGTACCCAGCGTTGAAGGCAACTTCAATGACTTCGCACGCCCCGCCTAACCAGGTATGAACTTCTCGGTCCCGCTCGCGGGCTCTCGTTCGTGGGGCGTCAGGGGCACCAATCACGGTGCCACTAACCGAGTGCGCCAAAGGGCGCGAAAGGAGTGTGCGACCATGGCGGTCGTCACGATGCGAGAGCTGCTAGACAGTGGTGTCCACTTCGGACATCAGACTCGCCGCTGGAACCCAAAGATGAAGCGCTTTATTTTCACCGAGCGCAACGGCATCTACATCATCGACATTCAACAGTCCTTGACTTACATCGATAAGGCATACGAATTCATCAGAGAGACGGTCGCCCACGGCGGCACGGTGCTCTTCGTTGGAACCAAGAAGCAGGCTCAGGAGCCAATCGTTTCGCAGGCAACCCGCGTCGGCATGCCTTATGTAACCGAGCGTTGGCTCGGCGGGATGCTCACCAACTTCAACACCGTCTCAAAGCGTATTCAGCGCCTGAAGGAACTTGAGGCGCTTGAAGAAGAGAACGACCAGATGCTTACCAAGAAAGAACTTCTTATTCTTCGCCGCGAGCGAGAGAAGCTTTCTCGCGTACTTAGCGGAATGCGCGACATGACCAAGATTCCAAGTGCAATCTGGGTTGTCGACACGAAGAAGGAAGTTATTGCGGTTGCTGAAGCGCACAAGCTCGGTATTCCCGTGGTCGCCATCTTGGATACGAACTGTGATCCAGATGAGGTCGACTACAAAATCCCAGGCAACGACGATGCGATCCGCTCAGTCACCCTGCTTACTCGCGTAATTGCGGATGCAGTGGCTGAAGGCCTTCGTCAACGTTCAGCCAAAGCACAGGGTGCAGCCGAGGCTGTGGAACCGGGCGCTGGCGAACCGCTTGCCGATTGGGAAGCCGAACTTCTCGGTGGTCAGAACGAGGCAGCCGAGGCGGTAGTTGTTGTGGAAGCAGCCGTGGAAGCAGCCGTAGAAGCAGCCGTAGAAGCAGCCGTAGAAGTAACGCCAGCCATTAACGCTGAGGCACCTTTGGAAGCCGAAATTCTTGAAACCGCTGAAATCCAAGTAGAAGGAATCTGATCTATGGCGAATTACACCGCCGCCGATGTAAAGAAGCTCCGGGAACTCACCGCTGCGGGCATGCTCGATTGCAAAAATGCACTCGTTGAAGCCGACGGGGATTTCGACAAGGCAGTAGAGATAATCCGCATCAAAGGCCAGAAGGGTGTCACCAAGCGTGAAGGGCGTTCTGCGCAGAATGGCTTGGTAACGGGCAAGGCAGTGGGAAACCTCGGCGTTCTGCTCGAACTCAATAGCGAGACGGACTTTGTCGCCAAGGGTGAGCGTTTTCGCGCCCTAGCCGATGAGCTCCTCACCGCCTTGGCCGATTCGAAGATCGACGATCTGGACAAGTTTGTTGTATCTGCATTCGCGCCTGGTAAGTCTGTCGCTGATCACATCAACGAAGGTAACGCCATGTTGGGCGAGAAGATTGAACTTCGTCGAATCGCCGTGCTCGACGGTGCCCCTGCTGCTGTCTATCTTCACCGCACTAGTCCAGACCTACCGCCTCAGGTGGGCGTCCTCGTGCAGTTGACGAAGGCGGTCGACAAAATCGGGACTGACATTGCTCAGCACATTGCCGCATTCGCACCCCAGTTCGTTTCTAGAGAAGATGTTCCGGCCGATTTGATCGAGTCGGAGCGTCACATTGCAGAAGAGACTGCGCGCAATGAAGGTAAACCCGAAGCTGCTCTTTCAAAGATCGTAGAAGGTCGAGTTACCGGATTTATCAAGGAAGTCTCGCTTCTTGAGCAGGCTTTCGCAAAGGACAATAAGAAGACGGTTAAGCAGGTTCTCGACGAAGCCGGCACTCAGGTGACTGCCTTTGCTCGCTTCCGAGTGGGTCAGGCCTAAGTCATGAGTGCTCCTCGTCGTCCTTACCGGAGAGTCTTGTTGAAACTCTCCGGTGAGGTTTTCGGTGGGGCAAAGGGTCTCGGCGTCGATCCTGACGTAGTTCAGGATATGGCTCGTCAAATTGCTGAAGCAGTTCGCACCGGTGCTCAAGTTGCGGTAGTCGTCGGCGGCGGAAACTACTTCCGTGGTGCCGAACTGTCGCAACGCGGTATGGATCGGGCTCGCGCTGATTACATGGGCATGCTCGGTACCGTTATGAACTGTCTGGCACTCCAAGATTTTCTTGAAAAAGAGGGCATCGATACCCGCGTCCAGACGGCCATCACCATGGGCCAGGTCGCGGAGCCCTATATCCCGCGCCGGGCAATCCGCCACCTTGAAAAAGGGCGCGTGGTCATCTTCGGCGCCGGTGCAGGTATGCCGTTCTTCACCACAGATACGGTTGCCGCACAACGCGCTCTTGAAATCGATTGCGAGGCATTACTCCTCGCCAAAAATGGAGTCGACGGCGTGTTCTCGGCTGATCCGCGTAAAGATGCTTCGGCCACCATGTTCGAACACATCTCATACGGCGAAGTGATCATGAAGGGCTTGGCGGTTGCCGATGCAGCTGCATTTAGTCTCTGCCAGGAAAATAGTTTGCCCATAATCGTTTTCAATTTGCTTGATGATGGAAATATTGGAAGAGCAATTCGCGGTGAAAAAATTGGAACTCTCGTCGCCTAATTAGGCGGTCACTTGAGAGTCAGTCGGGAACGGAGAAGCGATGATTAGCGAAACGCTCAAAGAGGCATTGGCCAAGATGGACAAGGCAGTCGAAGTCGCTAAGGAAGACTTCGCAGCGATCCGAACCGGACGTGCGCACCCTGGAATGTTTGGCAAGATTGTGGTCGACTATTACGGCTCGCCAACACCGCTAAACCAGCTCTCCTCCTTTCAATTCCCGGAACCGCGCGTTGCCTTATTAACTCCTTACGACAAGGGTGCGATGGGCGCGATTGAGAAAGCCATCAGAGATTCAGACCTTGGCGTTAATCCGGGAAACGACGGCGTCACCATTCGGATTATCTTGCCCTCACTCACCGAGGAGCGCCGCAAGGAATACATCAAGGTGGCGCACCAGAAAGCCGAAGAAGCCAGAGTCTCAATCCGAAACATTCGCCGGCATGCAAAAGAGGCACTGGAGAAACTCACCAAGGCCGGCGGAGTCGGCGAGGATGAGATAGCTCGCGCTGAGAAAGAACTAGACAAGGTCACGACGGAGCACGTCGATAAAATCGAAGAATCCCTCAAGCATAAAGAGGTAGAACTCCTCGAGGTCTAGGGGTTCTAACCATAGTGATAGACAAGAGATCCCTCGCGGTCAGGGCTGGGCGCAATGTGCCAATAGCAACCGCGATTGGTCTGGGCCTGATGGCATTGATTCTCGTCACGCTCTCTTTCAACCGGATTTTTTTTGCACTTCTTGTGGCGTTGGTGATGATTCCGTCGGTTGTTGAATTTTCACGTGCGATCACCGTGGCTGGCGCAAAAGTCAATCCAGTTTTTTTGTCGATTGCTTCCAGCGTCATTGTGCTCTCTGGGTGGGCCAAGGGCTTTGAGGGCCTCATAATCGCAACAGCAATCAGCGCACCGATTCTATTGGTCGTTCGGCTTCGTAAAGGTTTCGAGAATTTCCTTGCTGACGGGTCCGCTTCTCTATTCACTCTTCTTTACCTCCCGGTCCCGGCCGCCTTCGCTGTAATGCTGGCGCACCCATCCGATGGACGTGCCCGAGTGATGGTTTTTATTTTGGCCATCTCGCTCAATGACACTGGCGGCTACATCTTCGGAGTTATCTTTGGAAAACATCCGCTTGCGAAATTGATCAGCCCCAAGAAGAGTTGGGAAGGCGTTGCTGGTTCGATAATTCTTTCGACTATCGGTACTTCAATCCTCTTTAGCATCTGGTTTCACAAGGCTTGGTGGCATGGTGCAATTCTCGCCGTCGTTTCGATTCTCGCGGGCACTTGCGGCGATCTCATCGAGAGCGCAATTAAGC
>DATKUB010000064.1:0-6343 GCA_035530875.1 Candidatus Nanopelagicaceae bacterium | reverse complement strand
CCTTGGAATCCTATGGCAAGTGCCCTGTCCTCCCTGCGGAACTTGTCAAATTAATACCCATTGACCACCCTATATTCGTTGGGCACGGTCCACTGGTTCCGTTTCAATAAGGTTCAATATTATAGGATAGTTGCTACCTGCAAGGTGTCCTTCAGCGTTTCTGCCGTCAAACTCACTGGACTCAACAGTTGTTTACAAGGGGGGGTGAAAGAAATTCTGCTCAACAACGGAGGGCTATATGGAATGTTCAGTGCACATGCTTGCGGCATGTCGAATTGATTTTCTGGCGTTGTTTGTTTTGGACCGGCATCCCTCTCCAACCCACATTGTTTTCCCATTCGCTTGGTAGCAGGTCTAGCGGAGTAGCTGGTTGACGGCATCTCGAATTAGGATGGCACACGAATCTCGCGGAATGCCTCACTAAGCTGAAGTGCTGCGCTGCGCCGGTCGCCCATGTCTACTAGTATGTCGAGAATCCGTAGGAACTTTTGAGCCAGATTCAGCTTCATGGGTGTGTCACGATGTGAGAAGTACTGCACCAATTCCGCGATGCGTGCCGGAATGAATGTTCCTTGCCAACCCTTCAGACTGTCATGTTCGTTGCTGATGATTGACAGCACTTGGTTCGCGAAAGATTCTGCCGGGTAGTTGCCCCTAGCGCGCTCGCAAAGCGTTAAGAATGGGGCCATCACGGAAGCAGCCCATCCACCAGCGCGAATGAAACGGTCAATCAGAGGCAGGATACGGTCGATTTCGGACCAGTCGCCGTTTACGTAGCGAGCAGACATGTCTGCGCGTTCGATTGAGATAAACATCAAAGTACGAACGAGCGCCGGCTGATTAGAGCCGGTGAATTCTCCGCTCCGGTAGGCGTCACGTTTGAAAGCTGAGTCCTGCAGAAGTCGTTCAAGACAGAGGTGCAAGGTTGTGTCAGCATCGGCCGGAATGACTGGGGCATCGTATATGTATACGCAGACGTAGGTACTTGCGAAGGGAGAGAGGAGAGCCCAGCAATTATCTCCTTCTAGGCCCAAGATTGGGTCAAGTAAGCGAGGTTGGAAGTCTGAAAGTGGGATGAGACCTGCTACGTAGCCCAGCCGAGATCCAAGTTCATACGTCCACTCAAAGATTTGGCTCGACCTACGATTTCGACGCCCGGACTTCACCCAAGGCGGTGCATTCTTTTGGTTTGTCCATATGAGAACCCCAGCGAGGAAGTCGAGGAGCGCACTTCTAGCGCTACTGTTTAGGATTTCGTCGAACGGAATGCACTTCAGGATTTTTGCTGCCTGCATTGAGTGCCAGTAGACATCCGGTTCAACCCATTCCTCAGCCGAGTCGATCGCATCATACGTGTCGTAATCTTCATAGTTTTGATGTCCACGATTGCCATTCTCAGGTTCAATCTTCATCCAGGCCGCAGGAGGTAACGGAAGGGAGTCCCATCCGCTCGAATGCTCATAAAGCGAAAGCACCTCATGTAGCTTCTCTTGGGCTTCATCCTGTAGATAAGGCTGATCTTGTGTTCGCCGAGGAACGCGACAGCGCGAAAATGCTAAAACCAGCGCGGCCCAAGTCAGCTTTGAGTCTTTGGGCCATAGCCGGCATGCTTCTTCGAGTGCCGCTAATGAAACGACTTCGAGTGGATGAGCAATCATCGCAAGGAGGTTGTATGGAGTTGGGCGAGCCGCTGTACCTTCCCGGATATCCGCTGCAAGGCCTCGGGCTACGTAGATAGCATGGTGCCACGGGATGATGGCACTAGACGACCATATCGGATTTGGGTTTTCTGGCAGGAGGCTCGCGCGCCCAAGAACATCTCGAGCCCACTCTAGATCTTTTTGAGTTCGTCCATGTCGAAAGTTAAGTGCGATTGCGGCTATAGAAGCGACTGCACCTCGACGCAAATCTAACTGATTTTCTTCGTTCTTGTCATTTGAGTGCTCGAATAAGTCCTTGGCGTCCGATTCCTTGGCCAAGGTGATGGCTTCCTCGACCGTATAGGTGTCGCTCAGTGTATTCTTTTCGAAGGACTTGGATGCCCACACCCAAAGCATGTTCAGCTTAATTCGTTTAGACGCCTCTTTAACTCTAGCGACATTTTCAGGCTTCGTGGCGGAAGGGCTGTCGGGGATAATCGCAAACTGATCTGAATTCTCTTCAGTTTGGTAGACCTGATAGTTTTTCGGATCCGCCAACTCAGCATATTCTAGGGCCTGCGCAGCGAGTTCCGCCCGCACCTCAGGAATATCGCGCTGTTCTTCGTACTGATATGGTAGATCGTTCTTAAAGTTGAGGATGTCATTACGAGCACGGTCTCCGATTGACCTTTCCGCAAAAATGAACCTAGGCACCATCCAACGGATCTGCATCTGACGGACTGGCCGCGCATTCGCTGCTTGGATTGCTTCAAGGTCAGGCTTATCGGTGCGATGTATGAATCCGATCAAGTTCGCTTTTGACGTGAAGTCATGCACCATACGGTTATGATCAGCTGCCAATAAGCGCTGTGAGGTGAAGATCGGCAACGTTGCTTCGGATACCGTCTCGGTATGGAGAGCGAGCATTGCTGCAATGCCCAAGATGGCTATGCACTCGTTCCCTTCAAGAATTTTCTGGATCAACTCGTCAATAGGGCGACCGCGCCCAAGCTCTGCGAAGCACCACTCCTCAAGTGCCATAAACCCACAGCCGATAACATCTGGTGCCCACGTTGATCGGAACCAAAGATACTCCCGGTCGGTACCCCTGAATCTTTGGGTGCCCCAGGGAAACACAAGCTCCAGTGATATGGGGGTGCCACTGCGGTCTCGTGAATAACGATGCAGTTGTTGCCATGCGGTCATCGAGTGATTGCATAGTTCCCTAAGGAGCCTCAGAGCTTCGTCAGGGGATGCTTGGAAAAGTGAGAAAAATGGCTCTCGAAGCGGTGATGGGGGCGTAAAGCTTTGGTGGTCGTCGTTGATCGAAAGCCTATCCCAGTCATGATCGCTGAAATCACCGGCGGTTCGCAGAAAAAATCCACTCGAACGCGTCAATTGCTCTTGACGGGTGCGCTCGGCTTCAGGCTTGGTCAGGATAGCTTCGCGTCGCTCAGCTTCGTCATGAAGCTCCTGTTGTTCGCGGGCGACCTGCTTGTCTGGAAGTTCCCCTCGCAGGAACTTTAGTGAAAGCTCGACGACCGACTGGGGTAACGATTGGGCGAGGATGGATGAGTAGGAGATGATGTCTTGAAACGTATCATCGTGGATTCGCTCTGTGTTGGTAACCCGCTGTAAGTAGTCGGCTGCAAAGGTCGGCTCGGCTCGCGACGATCTTAAGAGGAGCCGGACCAGGGATTTTCGGAAAGTGCCCGAGTCAGGCATCTTTTTCCAGTACGCAGAGTTCGTGTCAGGTCCATCAGCAGTACTGATTACTTCGATGGAGGCGAGCCATGTGGCGCATTGTTGGAGAAGATTGCGAGACGTTTGGTTGCGATGGTCGGCCAAGGCGTTCTGCCAGACCTCGAAGATAGCGACGATCTCCGGATAGAGCCTTTGCGGAATGTCTGAAATGTGCCGGAGGATAAAGTTGATGAGGCGACGCCACGTGGTGAAATCTGAAGGCCAACCGAGAAGATCAGCGAACCGTTGGCGCTGCTCCAGTGGGAGGTCACCAGCTAGGACGTTCGGATTAGGGGAGGTCTTATCCGCCTGAAACCAGACGAGCGCCATTCTGAAAAGCCGGAAGTCGTCGGCAAAGACGGCCGTTGCGAACTGGTTCTCATCAGCTTCGAACCTTGCAGTTCCGAGGGGACCGACCAGCCAAGCTCGCAGCCATTGTGATCTAAGATCCGAACCCTCGGTTTGCGCGAGGAACACCTGCCAGTCTTTTCCCTGTGCATACTCCCATTGGGCGACGAGTTCGACGACGCGCGCGACCGCCGGGGGCTCGCCGCAGGACTTGATCTCATCCATCCATTGGTCCCCGCGATCAGCCAGGACATGGAAGAAGGCCCATTCGAAGAAGATATCGTGAGCGAAGCGGATGGAGATCCCTTCGCGAGCATTTTGGAGTATGCCGTCCGATCTTAGGGCATCGATGTGTGCGACCGAGGCGAGCTGGGTAAGGCCAATCGGCTGGCTAAGCTGGCGGGCACGAACACGCGCCAAGTCGAGCAGCGCGAGCCGGCGTTCAATCGCGTTTTGGCCGGTCTCGTTGTAGCCGCCCCGCCGCCACCAGTTTTCCATCAGATCAACTTCAGATTGGGGAGCGAATGTCGGGGCGCTGGGGTCAGTTGCATAACTTTGGTTCAGCACCTTCGCAAAAAAGGGGCGTCGGACGATCTTTTTCACCTGTGCTGATCCAATCAGAAGCTGCCTCAGGTGTGGTTTGGCATCTGCAAGCGTATCGACCTCTTCGTCACTCAGCTGGTTAACCTCAACCGCCTCGACCTTCAGGACATCCAGTAAGTCGCCCAACCAATTGCGAAGTACTTCAATGCCGGTATCGCGAAGCGAGACGACGACGCACCAGTTATCGAGCAGCGGCGACTCCACGATGGTGCGAATCAAGTCAAGGATGACGGGTTGGTGTTCTTTCTCGATGCGATCGATCGCATCGATGAAAAGAATGGGTGTACCGGCGGCTCCGACCTCAACGAGAAATTGCTCCAAGGGTACTCCCGAGAGCCCCTGCGAGGTTGCGTAGCTGATCCAGTTGGTGCCTTCAAGCTGTTCGGCTTTGAGAAAGAGAACTGGGCCTCGCTCTAAAGCGCGCTCAACCGCTCGTCGTACCACGACCGATTTGCCACCTCCTGGCAGGCCGCGGATCTGGACGATACGGGCCGTGGTGAGTTTGTTGTCCATGTTCTCAAGGACTGAGGTTCGGTCAAGCTTCGTTCCGCCAACATCGTCCGGAATGAGGTTTGCGTAATTCTTTGCGAGCTCCGTCAATTTGTCGAGGTCAAGGCGAAAGGAGGTTGCGCCGCGAAGGCGAGCGACAGGCGAGATCGAGCGCACAAGACGTGCTCGATCAAACTGGCCTGCTTTGCCAGCTGATGCGCGGGCTAGTTGAACTGCCCGCGACCAGACGAGGGGTGCCTTGGCTGCGTCATCTGGTGCGAGGCAATCTCGGATGCGATTAATGGCATCAGGTGGATCGGTGGCGCCTTCGCGAAGGAAGTCGAACTGAATGAGCACGAAGTGCACAAGGAACTGCTGCACTTCTTCACTCGTGCACGGTGTGCCCTTCGCTTCTTTTAGTAGGGATACGACATCGTTCTTGACCGCTTTGATGCCGGCGCTGGCGCTACCTCCTTTTGCAAAGCGAGCGTCAAAATGGTCAGCCGTCAGACTCTCACGAGCCCAATCGCAAAGGGTCTTTAGCACTCGTTCTTTGGCAGAAGTGATTGTGCCAACTGCTGCCCCGTAGCGGTCGACATTAATGCGAAAGTCAGATTTTTTGAGGGTGGCCCAACTGTCGCGGATGATGTCGCGGAAGTCTTTGTTCGTTTTTGCGTTGCTGATCGTGAGCGAACGCTTCACCTGGAGGCTAAGGCGGGAGGGATTTTTTTCGGCATCTTCAAAATCGACAATCACATCATCAAGTGGCTCGCCGAAGTCGCGCTGCTGAACCGATACACAGACAACAATTCGATCATCGATGCCCGGGGCATATGCCTCAGCCAGCAGCGCACTGAGATAGTACGCGGCGGCGTCGCCTTCAAAGGTAAAGCCCTCGCCGCCGGCGAGTTCAGGTGATTGTGACATCGGTAGACTTAAAAACTCATCGGATGATCATCAATCATGGAACCGCCTAGCATAGCCTAACAGCACTATCAAATGAGAAGAATTCTCAAAGTCACAAGATGCTGTGTATTGAGTCACTTAATGCTGTGTCTGACACTTCTTACCAGTTCAGCGCGCCGCCGGTCTGGTAGTCGGTGACGCGGGTTTCAAAGAAATTCTTTTCCTTCTTCAAATCCACCACCTCGCTCATCCAGGGGAAGGGGTTGCCTGCGCCGGGGTAGAGGTCCGGCAGGCCGATCTGGTTGCAGCGCCGGTTGGTGATGAAGTGCAGGTATTCCGCGCACATTTCGGCGTTCAGGCCGAGCAGGCCGTGTGGCATGGTGTCGCGGGCATAGGCGATTTCCAGTTCGGCCGCGTCGCGCAGCATCTGGGTGACTTCCGTCTTGAACGCGTCAGTCCACAGATGCGGGTTCTCGATCTTGATCTGGTTGATCAGGTCGATGCCGAAGTTCATGTGGATGGATTCGTCGCGCATGATGTACTGATATTGCTCGGCGATGCCGGTCATCTTGTTGCGGCGACCCAGTGAGAGGATCTGCGCGAAGCCGGTGTAG
>DATKUB010000063.1:0-84989 GCA_035530875.1 Candidatus Nanopelagicaceae bacterium | reverse complement strand
GGTAACGCCGTGTCCGAAGCAGGCAAGGAGTGGTTCAACCTCATCGAAAGTTGTTTTGGGTCCAGAGACGGCAACAGTTAATTTTCCGGCCGCGATCACGGCTGGGTTCCCACTAACCGGCGCCGCCAAAAACTCGGTGCCACAGGTAGCTGCGAAATCACGAACCACCATTGAGGTCTCGGTGGACACTGTTGATGAGTCAACAACGATTCTGGGCGCTTTGCCTTCGACAGTTAGAAGTCCGCCTTCACCGATCGTGACCGCCTCAAGATCCTTTGAGGCAGAGACCATGATGAAAACGACATCGCAATCGGCCAGTTCAGCGGGGCGATCAACAACCTTTGCGCCCAAAGCCAGCAACGGCTCGGCCTTAGCTCTAGTGCGGTTATAAGCGGTCACATCGTGGCCGGCCGCAAGCAGCCGAGAGGCCAACGCAAAACCCATCCGGCCAGTACCAATCCAACCGATTTTGACTGAAGTCGAACCTGCCATTTTTAGCCCCTATTCGGAATTCTTACTTGATCGCAGCGCAATCGATTGCAGCATGAAACTATTATTGGCTCTTTCTCCCTCGGTCGTCAACTCTCTGGAACGGACTTTGCCAAAGTTATGGCTCGGCGCTGGGGGCTTGACGCCGGGCGGTATCGTTCGACAATGCGCAAGCGTGTCACGCTCACTGATGTGGCAAAAGTTGCCGGGGTTCATCCTGGGACGGTCTCGCGCGCCCTAACCGATGCGACCCAGGATCAGGTCAGCCAGGAGACCGTCAGACGGATCCGCAAAGTTGCGAAAGAGTTGGGATATACGCCCAATACCGTGGCGCGAGGACTCCGGACAAATAAGTCGATGACGATCGGAGTTATCGTTCCTGACCTAACCAACCCAATTTTCCCGCCCATAGTTCGAGGGATTGATAGTTTTCTTGCGCCCCGCGGATACTCCTCGCTGGTCGTCAACACCGATGGCAGCGACGAAACCGAGCGGAATCTTTTTGGCTCTTTGCTGGAACGCCAGGTGGACGGCTTCATTATTGCCACTGGGCACAGCAATCATCAGTTGATGGTCGAGGCGCATGAGCGGGGCGTACAGGCAGTCATGGTGAACCGAGATGCCGCTGGGGTGCCTTATCCCGCGGTAACCGGCGATGATTCACAAGGAATTTTTGCCGGCGTAAAACACCTGGTCGAACTCGGGCACAAGCGCTTGCTACACCTGGCCGGTCCAGCTGGATTCTCAACTAGTCGGATCCGGGCCGATGCCTTTGTGGCGGCCTGCCGCCAGGTTGTAATTGATGGACATGTGGTTCATACGACGGCGTACAGCGTCGCCGCTGGCCAAAGCGCGATGGACAAAGTTCTTGATCAGAAGCTAGATGAGTACACAGCGGTGATAGCCAGCAATGACCTGCTAGCCCTTGGCACCTACCATTCCCTGCGGACTCATGGGCTCCGCTGTCCAGAGGATATGTCGGTGGTCGGCTTCAACGACATGCTTTTCGCCAACGATTTTCAGCCACCGCTCACGACCGTGCGCTCGCCGCACTTTGAAATGGGTGTCGAGGCGGCCCGGCTGCTGCTTAACGAAATTGCTGGAACTTTGCCGAGTGGAGCCAGGGTCACGCTTCCGGTCTCGTTGATCGTCCGGGGCTCTACCGGCCCGGCCAGAAAATAGTTTCCCGGCGGCCAGCAGATTCGTAATTCATCTGGTGTCGCCTCTTGACAGGGGCCGGTTCGCGGTGCAAGGTGAGCGCAAACGATTGCGGCCAACCCCCAGAGATCCACCGCCCGTCTGGCTGCCGTCGCCCGGCTGAATTTATTAGCTTCCAACCCTTTAAGGAGCTTTCGATGCATCTACGAACTAGCAAGCCCTCGACAGTTAGGCGGCGCCTAGTCAGCACCGCCGCCGTCTTGGCGGCAGCAGCATTGGCGGTGACCGGCTGTTCGAGCACCTCGAGTTCGTCCAGCGCGGCGCCAGCTGCCAAGGCCCCCCTCAAGATCGGCATTTCACTCTCACTGACCGGTGACTTTGCCGATCCAGGGACGGCTGCGAAGAAGGGGTATGAACTCTGGGCCTCCGACGTCAACAAGCGTGGCGGAATTCTGGGCCGGCAGGTCGAACTCAAGATCGTCAGCGACGCCTCCAGCCCAGACCAGGTCGTTACCAACTACACGAACCTGATCACCCAGGACAAGGTCGACATCGTCTTCGGACCGTTCTCAAGCCTCCTGACGGTTCCGGCCTCGCGGGTAGCGCTTCGTTACAAGTACTCGTTCATCGAGCCGGCCGGTGGCGGACCAGCCGTCTTCGCGGAGAACAACCCGAACCTGTTCTTTGTCCAGCCTGCTGAAGTGGTTAAAGGTGGCGACGTTTTCGCCAACTACATCCTCGGTCTACCGGCCGCACAGCGACCAAAGACTGCGGCTTACGCCAAACTTGATGACCCATTTGCTGCTCCCATTGCAGACAACATCAAGGCACGCTTTGAAGCCGCTGGGATCAAGACTGTCTACGACCAGACCTACCCATCAGAGACTGCAGACATGACTCCAATCATTTCCGCGATGGCTTCAAAGAAGCCTGATGTTGTGGTTTCCGGAACTCAGTCCAACGATGCTTTTGCCCAGGTGAAAGCCATGATCCAGTTGAAGTTCAGCCCGAAGTTCATCTTCATGTCCAACGGTGCGAATTCACCAACTGAGTTCCCAAGCAAGGTCGGCGCCAACAACACCGAAGGGGTATTCACCAGCGGCGACTGGTACCCAGGTTCAACTGCCGCTGGATCAGCCGATTTCATCGCCTCATACATCGCGATGTACGGCGGGGATCAGTACGGCATTGACAGCACTTCTGCCGAGGCTTACTCAGCTGGCATGCTTCTTGAAGAAGTTGCAAAGCAGACTGGCAAGGTCGACAACGCAACCATCATCCAGACGCTCCACACCGGAACCTGGCCAACACTGGTCGGAGACCTAAGTTGGGATGCGGTTGGTCGTCCGCAGGGCGAGTACCTGCTTACGCAGTGGCAAGCAGGAAAGCTGGTAACCGTGTTCCCCGCCGATAAGGCTCAAGCCTCTCCAGAGGCGCCTAAGCCAAACTGGGGTGGCTGAGATCCACTAGGTCCTTTTTTAGAGACCCCCGAAAAATTTCGGGGGTCTCTAAAAAACCTAACCTAAAAACCCTAAGTATCCGTAGAAACACGGACCAAGTGCAAATAGTCAATCGCCCGTAGTCAAATTGATCATGCTGATCGAATAGGGAGCTCGAGACCAACGAAATGCATTCATTAATTCAGGCAATAATTCTGGGAGCACTTACCGGCGGCGTGTATGCGCTTATGGCCAGTGGTCAAACTTTGATTTTCGGAATCATGAAAGTCATCAACTTAGCCCAGGGTGCTTTTGTAATTTTTGCTTCGTATCTATCCTTCAGTCTCCTTCAGTTGACCGGGCTAGATCCGTTTTTATCAATCCTCATCACCACCCCAATCATGTTTGTAATTGGCGCAGGGGCTCAGTGGTTCTTGCTTCGCCCGTTACGTCAAGACGACATGGTCGAGCTCTCGTTACTTGTTACCTTTGCAATGGCTCTTGGTCTTGAAGGTTTGATGGCGATCATCTACAAGACCACGTACCGTTCAATTCAGCCGGGCTATGAAAACCACAGTTGGACTATCGCCGGTTATCAGGTAAACGAAGTTCGTTTTTACGCCTTTTTGCTCTCACTCGTGATGCTCGGTGTGCTATACGTCCTACTTCAAAAGACCAAGTTTGGACGCTCGGTCAGAGCTACTGTTCAGAACCCGATGTCGGCGCAGTTGCTTGGTGTCAATTCTAAACTTGTATCCGCATTCGGCTTCGGCCTTGGCGTCGCCACCGCAGCCGCCGCGGGTGCGGTCTTCGGCTTAATCGTTCCGTTCAATCCGGGATCGCATTACGACCTGATCTCTCGCCTGCTGACCGTTGTTGTTCTCGGCGGCCTCGGCAGTATCGGCGGCTCCGTGATTGGCGCCTTGATCATGGGGGTGGCCTCAGCGATAGTTTCCGCGCTAGCTTCGCCAATCTGGTCTGATTTCACATTCTTCATAGTCCTCCTGTTGGTTCTGCTCCTTAGACCACGAGGCTTATTTGGCGCCCGAGTTAGAGGATCACTATGACCAGGGCCGGACTTCTTCGCGCCGTAACTTTCTTTGGTGCTCTGGCAATTTTGCCGCTCGGGATTGGACCGGTCTGGGTCGTCAACCTCTTGATCTTCACGTTGATGTATTCAGCCTTGGCAACTTCTTGGAATTTGGTTGGTGGTTATGCCGGCTACCCATCGCTTGGCCATGCCGCGTTCTTTGGAATTGGTGCGTATAGCGTCGCGATTATTTTCCATCACAGTGTCGGCAATGGATACTCGCCATTTTTCTTATTGCCGATCATCGGAATCTGCGCTGGAGTCCTGAGCATTCCAATCGGCTGGATCGCAATGCGGACCAGGGCCGACGTATTCGCGATTGTGACCATCACCCTGCTGTTCATTGCCCAGACTCTAGCCTTCAACCTTCGGACAGTTACTGGTGGAGCTCAAGGAAAGAGCGTTGCAATTCCGCCATTTGGTGTCGAACACTTCGCCTGGCCGTTCTATTACGCGATGCTAACTCTGCTCCTGGTTGCCATGGGAATCTCTTACTATTTCCGGCGCTCAAAAATCGGCCTTTCGTTGGCGGCAGTAAAGGCCGACGAAGACAAGGCACACGGCGTTGGAGTGCGGGTGACCATGGTGAAGATCGTGGCGTTTGGGTTCAGCGTCGGAATTGCGGCGATGGTTGGCGGCGTTTGGGCCTATTACAGCGGTTTCATTTACCCGCAGTTTGCCGTTGATCCCTTGATCACTATCGGAATGGTTCTGATGACCTTTCTCGGTGGACGCGGAACACTCTGGGGCCCGATCATCGGCGCCTTCATTCTGGTTCCTGCGCAGCAGACGTTTGCCTACCAATTCGGCGGTAGCCAGTTCTACTTACTCGCTTACGCCGCAATTTTCCTGCTTATTATGCTCGTGCTTCCGCAAGGAGTATTGCCGACAATCATGGAACGGTTGCGTGCTAAATCGAGAATGCAACAGTTAGCGTCACTGGCAACCAACGATCAGGAAGTGGCACGATGAGCTCCCTTCTTGAGGTCCGCGGACTTACCAAACGCTTTGGCGGAATCACCGCGGTCGACAACTGCTCCTTTGAGGTTGAGCAGGGAACCATTACGGCGCTGATTGGACCAAATGGTTCGGGCAAAACCACTGCATTCAACATTCTTACTGGGTATCTCAAGGCCGATTCCGGCGATTTCAGTTTCAATGGTAAGAAGGTCGAAAAGCCAAGCCCAGCAAAGCTCTATCGCCGAGGTCTCTCGAGAACTTTCCAGCAAGCGAGAATATTCCCACACCTGTCGGTTCTTGAGAATCTGGTTGTGGCGAGCAGTTATCCGTTAGCAAACCTTTTCCGCTCTAGAGTCACGGAGTCAGATCGGTTAACAGCGGGCGAGATGCTGGAAGAGTTCAAGCTCTCCGATCTCTCCGATTACCGTGCCTCGGATCTGTCTTATGGGCAACGGAAACTCCTTGAGTTTGCAGCGGTTCTAATGAGCAGCCCGAAGTTGGTGCTCCTCGACGAACCGACAGCCGGTGTCAATCCCGTGATGATTGAAACCATGGAACGCCACATCAGATCAAGGCACGCACAAGGCGTTACTTTTCTTATCGTCGAGCACGATATGCAACTTGTTATGCGCCTCTGTGATCCGGTAATTGTGTTGGATCGTGGTGCGACAATCGCTAAGGGCGCCCCGTCCGATGTCCAAACAAACCCACTTGTCCTCGACGCCTACTTGGGTGATTGAGATGGATGGAAAGCAGAAGATGACACTTCTTAGTCTCAATGAAGTAACTGCCGGATACGGAGCTGGCTTGGTGCTGAAGGGCGTCGACCTTCAAGTTGAACAGGGTCAGATCGTGTGTCTGATTGGGCCAAATGGCGCCGGCAAGTCGACCGTCCTAAAAACGATCAGCGGCTTGCTTGGCATCAAGGGCGGAGAGGTGATCTTCAAAGGTCAAGGAATCAGTGGACTAAGTTCAAGGCAGCGTCTTGGACTAGGCATCGTTCACGTCCCACAAGACCGGAGCCTTTTTCCGGGGATGACCGTTTGGGAGAACGTTCTGATGGGCGCTTTCATCCTTAACGATCAAGCTCTGATCAAGACCCGGATGGAGCAAGCCATCGACCTGTTCCCAATTGTCGGGACGCGCCGGAGCGCCGCTGCCGGTTCGCTATCAGGTGGTGAACAGAAGCAAGTTGAGGTTGCCCGTTCATTGATGCTTGATCCCGCACTCATTCTTCTTGACGAACCGTCGATCGGTCTGGACCCGAAGTCTCGTAAGTTGGTTTTCGAAAGCATCCGAACACTTGCTTCGGGCGGACGCACATTGCTCCTGGTTGAGCAGAACGCTCGATCCGGATTGGCCGCCTCCAACCGAGGTGCAGTTCTTGAGGCGGGCAAAGTCGCTCTGATCGGTACTGGCGAGGAACTCCTCAACGACCCAGAAGTTTCCAGGCTCTATCTTGGCGCCAGCGCTAAGCCGAAACCGAGTGAAGCCTAAACAGGCCAATCCTTTGGTGCACAGTTAGTCGACGCGGATTCGCAATTCGACTTCAGGTTTGCGGTTGGCACTAGTTTGCAAACGATTGTGAGATAGTGACGCGCCTTACGGGAAAGGGTTAAGTGCAGCCGGATTCGCGTTGTTGCCGGTAGCCGACGCCCTCAAGCAGAAAACAGCAGGTCGACTCGGTGACAACCTGGTGTAACGAGCTCCTCCCAGCCAACAGTTCTTGCCAAAAAGGCAAAATTTAAGCATTTTTTCAGCCTATTGACAGGATCTGTTCTAAGTCAGAGGATGGTGGATGTCACCGCAATCGATTGCTATTACTGGAGGATCCATGAATAAAATTTCTGGACGTTCTTTCAATCGAAGGAAAATTTTCGGGCTTACCGTCATTGCTGCTGCGGCTCTCACTGTCGCAGCCTGCGGCAGTCCGGCGACATCGAGCAAGGCGGCCGTAGCCACGGCGCCGACCGTAATCGGTATCTCCCTGCCCCTAACTGGGGATTTCTCCCAGCCGGGTACTCAAGCCCAGCGCGGCTATGAAGTCTGGCGCGACATGGTTAACGCCAACGGGGGTCTGCTAGGGCACCCAGTTGAACTCAAGATCACAGATGACGCGAGCAATCAGGACACCGCAGTTGCTGACTACACGCGGTTGATAACTCAGGACAAAGTGGATTTGCTGCTTGGCACTTTTTCATCTCTCCTGAACTTCCCCGCCTCTGCTGTTGCGGAGAAGAACGGCATGCTCTACGTGGAGCCTGCTGGCGGGGCGCCGACGATGTTTACCCGCGGATTCAAGTACTTATTCTTTGCCCAACCTGCTGTGGCATCGGCTCAAGCCGACGTCTTCGTGAACTGGATCAAGTCACTTCCAGTCGACACCCGTCCGAAGAGTGCGGCCTACGCCACCCAAGACGATCCTTTCACCCGCCCGGTGATCGAGAGTATGCAGAGCCAACTTGAGGCGCTAGGCATCAAGACGTTGTATTCGAAGGTCTACCCGGCTGAAACCTCGAACTTCCAGACGGTGGCAAGCGCGATAGCCGCCAAGAAGCCTGACATTATTGCTCAGGGTGCAGTTTTCGAGGACGGCGTTTCGTTGGTCCGTTCCCTGCGTCAGGTTGGATATTCGCCAAAGGCGCTATTCCAGACATCGGCGCCAGGTAATGGCAGCCAATACAGCACTGGTGTCGGAGCAGCGAATACTGAAGGTGTGTTCTACACCGTAAGTTGGAATGAGAAGGCCAACACTCCCCTAAACAAGGAATTCGTTGCTGCCTACGCGCAGAAGTACAACAACGAGGTACCGGCAGAGGATGCAGCTGATGCTTTCGCCGCGGCGCAGATTTTGCAGAAAGCCGTTGAATCTGTTGGCAGCATTGATCAGACAAAACTCGCCGACTGGCTGCACGCCAATACGGTGGAGACCATCCTTGGCCCACTGTCTTGGGATGCAACAGGTGCTCCGCAGAGTTCGTTTATTCTCGCTCAGTGGCAGAGTGGTTCGGTTGAAATTGTGGCACCTAGCGCTGCAGCGACAACCACGACGGTTGTCTATCCGAAACCCGCCTGGAAATAATTTCAGCACGGAAAGGGAGTTGTGATCGATGGAGCATCTAGTCCAGTCACTGATTCTCGGACTTCTTATTGGCGGCGTTTACGCCCTCATGGCATCGGGCCTAACCCTGGTGTTTGGAGTCATGCGAATCATCAACGTCGCCCACGGGGCCCTGTTGATCGCGTCCGCGATGATCACTTGGTACATCTGGAGAGCCACCGGAATCGATCCTTTCTTGATCGCAATTCTGATGACCTTCTTGATGTTCGGCGTGGGCTGGCTGCTCTATCGGACGGTGATCTCGCGCATCGGCGCGGCATCGGTGTCTATGTCAGTTCTCCTGACGTTTGGGCTGGCCCTCACCATTGAGGGCCTGCTCAACGTCTTCGCAGGCAACAAGTTTCGCTCTGCGACACCATCCTATTTTGACCAGTCATTCCGACTGGGCGGACTCATATTTCCTAAAACTCAGGTGTACGGGGCAACTGTTGCTCTAGTCATGCTTGCCGCTCTTTATTTCATCTTGTCAAAAACTTGGACTGGCCGAGCTATTCGGGCCACTTCGCAAAACCCGACCAGTGCGGCCCTCATCGGAGTTAGTGCAACTGGGGTGGCCGCACTCGCATTTGCGATCGGCACCGCCACCGCCGGCGTCGGCGGGTCGATTCTTTCAGTGCTCTACCCATTCTTTCCGGCCTCGCACTATGACTGGATCTCGCGGCTGCTCGGAATCGTCGTTCTCGGCGGCATGGGTAGCCTGCCCGGCGCATTTGTCGCCGCACTACTTCTGGGTTTGGCTGAAACTCTGACCGCCACATACATATCGTTGCAGTGGGCGACGCTAGTTTTTTATATGACGATCCTCGTCGTGCTCTTAGTTAGACCCCAAGGCTTATTTGGATCGCAATTGCGGGAAGATGTTGCCGCATGATTTCACTTGTTCGGGCACTGTTTAGTGGGCGCCGGGCACTCGTCGTCATATTTGTTGGGGTGCTAATTCTTTATCCGGTTATTCGTCCCTACGACATATATCAGCAGACGATCTTGCTTCTTGCATTTCTTCTGGCTGTTCAGTCGGTCAGTTGGAACATTATTTCCGGCTATGCCGGCTACATTTCGCTTGGCCACAGCGCATTCCTCGGCCTTGGTGCCTACACTGCGGCAATCATTGCCATGCATACCGGCGTAAATCCGATATTGCTGGCGCCCATTGGCGGTCTGGTTGCCGTCCTGGCCGCACTGGTGCTTGGCAGTATCGTGTTGCGAAGGCGCAGCCATGCTTTTGTCATCATCACGATTGCGTTGCTTCTCTCCGCACAAGCGATCGTAACAAACTGGAAGTCGCTAACCAACGGATCCGACGGGATCACCCTCGCTCTTCCATCGTGGTCACGCGATATTCAAGCAATCCCGTTCTACTACCTATTTTTGCTATTGATGCTCATAACGGTTGTCTTTTCTGCCCAGATTCGCAAGCGCAAATTTGGCACCGCGTTGCTGGCTATTCGCGAAGATGAAGGCAAGGCTGCGGCAATAGGCGTTAACACATCGTTCACCAAAATCGTCGCATTCTGCTGCAGTGCCTTTTTCATCGGAATGGCTGGCGCGGTCTATGCCTACTTCATTACGTTCCTCAACCCCATCGGCATGTTCAATATTTTAGGCAGCGTAATGATCGTGTTGGCGGCATTGATCGGCGGTCGTGGAACCTTGTGGGGACCGGTAGTTGGCGCGATTGTTCTGCAAATAGCCGGTGAGGCTGCCAACGTCTATGGCGGCGGCTCAGACACTCGAGTGTTACTCCTTGGGATCACCCTGGTCCTTGTTGTTCTTTTCATGCCGAAAGGGTTGTTGCCGACTTTTGAAGCCTGGTGGTTGCGCCGTCATCAAGTCACGGTCGAATTCACCAATCAGATCGGAGCGCTCGGCAAAGGTCGGCTGGAATTTCAGAACAAGTTGAAGCTGCCAACACCCGGCGCTGAACCAGTAACGCTGCTTGATGTTCGGGGTGTATCCAAGTCCTTCGGCGGTTTGACCGCAGTCAACAATGCAGACCTGCGCGTCCAGGCGGGGTCAATTACCGGCCTGATTGGGCCAAACGGCTCCGGAAAGACCACTCTTTTCAATTTGATAACCGGGGTCATGCCACCGGATAAGGGCGAAATTTGGTTCGACGGCAAACGGATCGACAGACTCAAGCCTTGGGAACGAGGACATCGAGGCCTTGGACGCACCTTTCAGGTCACTCGGCTCTTTAACAGCATGTCAGTCCTAGAAAATGTGGTTGCTCCGTTGCCTGATGCCGCTTGGCGAACGTTGTTGTCCAGCGCGGTGAGCGGTCATGAAGCGGATCGGGCTCGTCATTTATTGGACTATGTCGGGTTAGCCTCATTCGCCGATCAGAGCGTCGGGACCCTTTCGTATGGTCAGCGAAAACTCGTCGAACTGGCCCAGGTTTTGATGATGGAGCCCAGACTCATCTTGCTCGATGAACCAGCTAGTGGGATCAATCCGAGTCTGGTTGAAAAGTTGGCTGGTGTTATTCGCGATTTGAATAGCCAGGGCGTTTCATTCCTGATTGTCGAGCACAACATCCCAATGGTGCTCAAACTCTGTGACCCAGTCATCGTCTTTTCCCGCGGATCGGCCATCGCAGAAGGCAAGCCCGATGACATCCGTCGAGATCCGTTAGTACTAGATGCCTATTTAGGCGACGAATGGAAAGAAGCGCCTGCAGCCCATCTTCGGCCGGTTACTGAGCTAAGAAATATTCGGGGTGTCTGAGATGCTTCAAATGAAGGGCATTTTTGCCGGTTATGGCGGTAGCGACGTACTTCAAGGCGTCAACCTAGACTGTGCCGCCGGAACCATCACCTGCATCGTGGGGCCAAACGGGGCCGGAAAATCGACGATCCTCAGATTGGCCAGCGGCTTGCTAAAGCCCAGTGCGGGCACGGTTACGTTAAAGGGAACCGAGATCGGCGGCGTTGACCCGGCCCGAATCCTTGGGCTCGGCGTGACTCAGGTCCCACAGTCTCAAGGGCTCTTTCCGCATATGTCTATTCGCGAGAACGTAATGCTCGGCGGCTATATTTTGCGGAAGAATCCTGATTTGCTGCGCGAGCGCTACGCGGAGATTTCCCGGATGGTCCCACTTATCGCAGAACGGCCAAAAGATCCGGCCGGTAATTTATCGGGTGGACAGCGACGCATGGTGGAGGTTGCCCGTTGCCTGATGTTGGATCCGCTCCTGATCATGTTGGATGAGCCGTCACTTGGCCTGGACCCAAAGGCATTGGCATCGGTGGTCTCTCTCATCAAGGATCTCAACTCCGGTGGCAAGACGATCCTGCTGGTGGAACAGAACGTGAGACTGGGTCTGGGAATCGCAACACATGGCGTGGTGATGGAGGGTGGGAAAGTCCGACTGCATGATACGGCCGATGCAGTTCTCAATAATCCAGAGATTGCCACTCTCTTTCTCGGCGGCACGGTATCTGCTGCTGATTGACCAAATAACCGATTGCAAGGATGAACTAATGGATGAATACGTCGCATCTGCCCGCTCTCACTGGGGTCCTCGGTTTACCGCAAACGGCGTGCCCGCAGCGGACTTCGACCGAGTGATGACCGGACTCGAATCTTGGTCCGACTGGTGTTCGACTTGGTCGGCAGCGGCACGCCCTTACGAGGAGCTTGGTGCTGAGGCGCTTGAGGGTCACCACTTTCGCTCCGCCGCCGCACATTTTGGTACTGCTTCGATTTTCTACCATTTCGCAAAGTTCGTTTTTGTTCGAGATTTAGTCCAGATGCGCACCGCTCATGAGAACGCGGTGCGCTGTCTTAATATCGCGCTGCCGTATCTGGATCCACCAGGAGAACGGGTCGAAATTCTCTTCGACGGTGCCAAGATTTACGGAATTTTGCGGCTTCCTAAAGGTCAAGCTCCGCACCCTGTCGTGATCATGGTGCCCGGGCTCGACTCGACGAAAGAGGAGCTTCGATCTACCGAAGCCCTCTTCTTGGAACGCGGAATCGCAACATTTAGCGTCGATGGGCCAGGGCAGGGTGAGGCAGAGTATGCACTGCCTATCCGCCCTGATTGGGAGGTCCCTGGACGTGCGATCGTGGATGCGCTTATTTTGCGCAGCGAGATTGATGCCGACCGGATCGCGGTGTGGGGAGTTAGCCTGGGTGGCTACTACGCGCCAAGATTTGCCAGCGGTGATGCGCGGATCAAAGCGTGTGTAACGCTCTGCGGCCCTTATAACTTCGGTGAAGTCTGGGATGATTTGCCGGCACTGACGCGCGAAACCTTCACTGTGCGATCGGGTTCCGCCGATCAGGTTGAGGCAAAGTCAAAGGCTTTGAAGTTGAACATGGAAGACCGGACGGCAAGGTTGACCTGTCCAACATTGATTGTGGCTGGCAAACTTGATCGGCTGATTCCTTGGCAGCATGCGCAGCGACTACACAATGAGACGGCTTCGACTAGCGAATTCCTCTTATTGGAAAACGGAAATCACGGTTGTGCCAACGTTCTTGCCGAACATCGCTACCGAACAGCAGACTGGCTCGCCGAGCGCCTTGGGGTTGCTCAGTCGTAATCGCTAATTACGATCTACTCCGGTCCGGCGTACTTGCCCGCGGTTGCTGGGAAGAGCATCTTGGTGATTTTGAAGTTGGAAACATCGGTAGTTCCATCTGAATGCAGGCAGACCGCGGCATCTCGGAATAATTTCTCAATTCCGACTTCGATCATTGCTCCGTAACCGCCGTGCAGTTCCATCGCGTGTTGGCAAACTTGAAGGATCTCTTGGGATGCAAATACTTTGACCATGACGCTCAACGCGGCCGCATCTGGTGACCCTTCATCCACTGCGGTAGCGGCGTGACGAAGCAAGGTCGATACTGCCTCCAATTTGGTGGCCATTTCGGCGATTCTTAAGGCAACTGCCTGGTGTTTGATCAGTGGCCGGCCGCCTTGCTCTCGCTGATGTACCCACTCGACTGTCTGTTCGTAAGCCGCAATTCCGATGCCCAAGTTCTTGGCCGCTACCAGAATCTTGCCCGGCTGAAAGTAGATGCCCGCTTGGCTCAGAGCGTTGTTGTGCGCAAGCAAGTGGTCGGCAGGTATCCGGCAATCGTCGAAGACGATCTCACCATTGTTCATGAACCGGCCACCGAAGGTCTCGTTGCAACGTGTGACTTCGAGTCCGGGGGTATCTCGCGGAACTAGGAAACTTGAGGTTCCGTCCGAAATGCCAGCCGCGTCGTCGGTATTGGCATAAACCACGTAGAGGCTGGCGTCGTAGCCGTTGCTGATGAACTGCTTACGACCATTGATTCTCCAGTACCCATCTTCTAACACTGCCCGAGTGTCCATATTCGCTTCAGGTACGTTGTATGGCAACCAGCGGTCAGATGCGCCCCTCGGTTCCGTGAGGCAATGCGCCATGAGAAACTGCGGCTCATTCATATAGCGGGTGAACCACTTTTCCTGCAGGTGTTCGGGTGCCAGTCCGCTAAGCAGAACCGAGATCTTCCAGTTCTGGACAAGCTTGTCGGCCAATCCAGAATCCCCACGTGCCAATTCCGTGGCAATGACTGCGAACGTCTGCGACTGTGTGTTTTTTTCCAGTGCGATGCCACCAAAGCGTTCCGGCACTCCGAGCGCCCGCAGACCGATCTTGTCCGCTTGTTCGAGGATCGCTGGAGCTAGACGTTGTTCGGGGTCAAAGTTCCACTCACGTGTTCGGTCTGACTTGATCCATGGAATAACTACGTCATCGCAGTAGCTTCGACACGTGTCACGCATCAGTCGTTGGTCTGGTGAAAGGTACCTATCGTCAAAAAGCATTGGTCTCCTTCGAATCGTAGTAACTCTATGAGCACTTCAGGCGAAAACTTCTGGATGCTTAGCAAGTTCGAGACGAGTTCGCCTGATGTGTCCGTAGAGAATCCGTTCGGCATCTTCATTGTCGCCGCGTTCGATCGCTGAAAGCAGCAGATGATGTTCGTAGTGAGCGCTCTTGAATCCATCTACAGCAAGCAGACGCGTGTACGCCCTTCGATAATGCTGGGTTGTATTCCAAAGACGCTGCACCATGTCACCAAGAAGTGCCGTTGATGCTCCGACGTAAGTGAGCAAATGAAATTCGCGATCATGAAGCAGAAAATTCTCGACGTCTTCGCTCTCTTCAAGTTGTTTGACGAGCGCGTGCAATTTCGCCATGGTCTCCGCGTCGAGTTTGGGCATACTCGACCGTAGTAGCAGCGGTTCTACTCGTTCGCGGATCTGATACATCTCTTCACACTCGGCCAGACTCAATTGCGAAATCCAAGCGCCGGTGTTGGCAATCAGGGTCAGTAAGCCATCGGCGTCGAGCATTCGGAAGGCTTCCCGAACTGGCGAGCGACTCGCACCATATTGTTCGGCGATATCTTCCTGCCGGATTCGAGTGCCTGGCGGGTACTTGCCGGTGAGGATTGCCTCTTTCAAGCCGGCCGCAATGCGGTGGCTGGTTGCTAGGTCGCCTTCAGCACCTACTGCCATCAATTTTCTCCCTTAGGCGGACGGGTTGGCCGGATGCCAGAGTTTAATCTTTGAGGTCTTCTCGTAGGCCTTGCCACTTGGAAAACTCACCAACTCTAATTGCATCCCCCAAGGAGAGAGGAAGTAGACCCAGCGCTGACCCTCACTCGCGTTCTTGCTAAAGGTCGGCTCGCCGAGGATTCGGACGTTATGTGAGCGGAGATGAGCTAAGCCGAGGTCGAAATCGTCGACATAGAAGGCCAGGTGGTGGCCGCCGATGTCGCTGTTTTTCGGTTGAGGCGCTGGGGGCTCGGCTGGCTCAAATTGGAAGACCTCGAAATTTGGTCCATGCCCACACCTAAAGAATCGGAGCTCGCGCATGACTGTTCGTGGATGAACATTGAGGTGTTCGAGCATCCAGTCGCTGTCCTGGTGTTCGAATGGTCCAAGCGAGTAGACCAACTCGCAACCGATCACGTTGACGAAGAAGTCGGTTGCTTGATCCAGGTCGGGCACGGTGAAGCCGATGTGCTCGGTTCCCCGAAGTCCTGGCAGGCCCTTCTGTTCAATGCTCATGCCCATCCTCTCCTGGCGATATAGGCATATTGGATCCAATAATGGCTGGAAGTCAAGGTTTAGGCCGGAATTTATGGCTGGAACCTTGAGATTGGACTCAATCTAGGGTTATATACCCTCCATGAAGCAAACCAAGTTGGACCCAGCTGAGCCGTGGGTGGCGCTAAACACAACCCCTGATGACTGGCGGAATGCCGACCCCGAACTTCTGGCCACCATGCTCGGGCAGATGCACTTGATCCGCGCTTTCGAAGAGGCAGTACTTGAACTTGCTGGCGAAGGCTTGGTTCACGGCCCGGTTCACAGCAGCATTGGACAAGAGGGCGGCGCCACTGGATCGATAGTCGGTCTTACTACAACTGATGCGGTTAACGGCTCACATCGCGGTCACCATCAATTTTTGGCTAAGGCGATCAACCATGTTTCAAATGGCCGGTTAAACCTCACACATTTGGTGGATGCGGAAATTCAGACGATCTTGCAGCGCACGATGGCAGAGATTCTGGGCCTTGCTCAGGGTTACTGTGCCGGCCGCGGCGGATCGATGCACTTGCAGTGGTTTGAAGCTGGCGCACTTGGAACGAATGCAATCGTCGGTGGCGGCGTGCCACTGGCAGCCGGAAATGCTTGGGCCCAGCGCAAAGCCGGAACCAACGATGTGACCGTCTCATACTTCGGCGACGGCGCAGTGAATATCGGTTCAGTTCTTGAAACAATGAACCTCGCATCTGCTTGGAAGTTGCCGCTCTGCTTTTTCATTGAGAACAATCTCTATGCGGTCTCCACTAACGTCTACGAGGCCACTGGCGAGCCACGCCTTTCGGCGCGTGGGCAAGGATTCGGAATTCCATCGTGGCGCGTTGATGGGATGGATCCACTGGCCGTGCATCTTGCGATGCAAGAGGCCGAAGATCGGATGCGTAGCGGCGAAGGCCCAACCATTATTGAAGCAGAGGTCTACCGCTACTACCACCAGAGTGGATCATTCCCTGGCAGTGCCTTTGGCTACCGCACCAAGGAAGAAGAAACTGAGTGGCGTAAGCGTGATCCACTGCTTCGAGTTGCGACGGAAATGATTGCACTCGGGCTCATTGATCAAGCCGGTGTGGATGCCGTTCGGAAGCAGGCGGTAGCTGCGAATTCAGCTGCGGTTGCTGCGCTGCTTGAAAGTGATCCGGAATTGCCAGGCAAGCGTCGGATTCGTCCAGAACTCTGGCCAGACCCCAACTTTGTAAACGTTGGAGTACGGGGGGATACCAGCGAATTAGCGGGTGCTCGCGTTCTTGAGCCGACGACATCGACGGTAGAAACAAAGTCCGTAAAGTTTGTCGATGCGATCGCATCGGTGCTTGGGCGGCGGTTGGAAACAGACGAGCGGATCGTGATTCTTGGCGAAGATATTCACCGGCTTAACGGTGGCACCAACGGTGCGACCAAGGGCTTGTCTAAGGAGTTTCCAGACCGGGTGCTCGGAACACCAATTAGTGAGAACGCCTTTGTTGGTCTGGGTGGTGGCATGGCTCTTGATGGGCGCTACCGTCCAGTTGTCGAATTCATGTATCCGGATTTCCTTTGGGTGGCAGCCGATCAAGTCTTCAACCAGATTGGCAAGGCCCGGCACATGTTCGGTGGAAAAAATCCAGTGCCACTCGTGCTTCGCACCAAAGTTGCGATGGGCAGCGGTTACGGGTCTCAGCACCTGATGGATCCCGCGGGCGTGTTTGCGATGAGTCCGGGCTGGCGAATTGTTGCTCCATCGTCGGCAGCCGATTACATCGGGCTGATGAATGCAGCGCTGACTCTTGATGATCCAGTCCTTGTTCTTGAACACATTGATCTATACCAAGACATGTCCGAAATTCCGGTCGACGACCTTGATTACCAACTGCCGTTTGGTAAGGCAGCAGTCCGACGCGAAGGCAAGGATGTAACGATCCTTACTTACCTTTCGATGGTGAAGCGCTCGCTTGCAGCCGTTGAAGATTCGGGCATGGATGCCGAAGTAATTGACCTGCGCTGGCTAGATCGGGCGAGTTTCGACTGGGAGACGGTCGGCGAGAGCATTCGTAAAACCAATAATGTTTTGCTCGTTGAGCAAGGTGCCAGAGGAACGTCATACGGCGCGTGGCTCTCCGATGAAATTCAGCGCAGATTCTTCGACTACCTTGACCAACCGGTGGCCAGAGTTACCGGCGGCGAAGCATCCCCAAGCATTTCCAAGGTCTTGGAACGTGCCGCGATTGCCGGCGTTGAAGAAGTTGTTGCTGCCCTTGGAGTTATCCAGTCCGGCTTCGGCGGGAGCAACTGAGATGGCAACCATTATGAGGATGCCAGCGGTGCTGGCCAATGCAACTGAGGCCGTCATTTCTAAATGGTTGGTTGCCGAGGGCGCCTCTTTTGCGGCCGGTGATGTGCTGGCTGAGGTGGAGACCGATAAGGCCTTGGTGGAAGTGCCAGCCGAAGTTAATGGCGTGCTTGGCCGTTATTTGGCTGCCCCAGGAAGTACGACTTTGGTGGGAGCGCCAATTGCCGTTCTGCTCAAAGCCGGGGAAGGCAAAACTGAAATCGACGCTCTACTAGCCGAGCAGAATCTAGCTACAGAGCCCGTTGTCGCTCCGACGTCAGCTGCGGCGGCAGTTGCGGCGCCAACGTCAACAGTTCAGGCGGTGGCGTCAGTGTCGACCGGACAAGTGGAACGACCGACCGGACAACGAGTTTTCTCAAGCCCGTTAGCCAGGCGCTTAGCCAAGGAACGCGGCCTCGACGTCAGTCGGATCGCCGGGTCCGGACCAAATGGTCGGATTGTTCGGCGCGACATTGAAGCGCAGGGCCAGGGCGGGGTACCGACAGCGGCTGCACCGGCCCCTCCTCGGGTGACTTCCACTGGTGCGTATACGGCGATTGCACACACCGGAATGCGGCGGGCAATCGCTAGGCGCCTAACTGAGAGCAAATCAACAGTTCCACATTTCTATTTGGTGGCCGAGTGCCGAGTCGATGAGTTGCTCAGCATGCGCCAGAAGTGGAACGAGTGGGCTCCCAAGAAAGTTTCGGTGAATGATCTAATTATTAAGGCCGTAGCGGGCGCTTTTCAGGATGTCCCTGATGCGAATGTGATCTGGACGCCGGAGGAGTTGCGGCGTTTCGACGATATTGACATCGCTTTGGCGGTCGCGGCGCCGAATGGGTTAGTAACGCCAGTGATTCGAGGGGTCAACAATCTGCGCCTGGCCGAGTTAGGTGAAGTAACGGCCGATTTGGTGGCGCGCGCACGGGCTGGACGGTTAAAACAGGATGAGATTGAGGGTGGAAGTTTCTCCGTCACCAACCTCGGAATGTATGGAACTCAAGAATTCTCAGCGATTCTCAACCCACCACAGTCCGCGATTCTCGCCGTCGGTGCCGCCAGACCGGAGCCAGTTGTGATCGATGGCCAGCTTGGCATCGCCCAAGTCATCCACTTCACTCTCTCGGTTGACCACCGAGCCATCGATGGTGCGCTCGCCGCTCAATGGTTGGCCGCCTTCACGACTCGAATCGAAAGCCCGTTCTGGATGCTCCTCTAAGTTTTTGCATCGGAATCATTCTCACACGGTAATTGGTGTGCTCTTTCTCTGCCGACGCGAGAGAATGAATATGTGCGATTAGTCAACGAAACTGAACTTTCCAAGATTTTTGATTCTTTTCCACATATTCCGCGCGTGGTAGTCAGTGGCAATGAGGCCACGCCTTTTAGCACTCTGCGCATTCTCGATGGGGTAATCGAGAACTATCGGCTCTTTGCCATCAATGCCCAACGCGGTTTTCCCGACCGCGAAGGTGTCGAACTTGAAACTACTTTTGTGGGTCCGGGAATGCGCAATAGTTCCAGGCTCCGATACATTCCGGCGCGCCTCTCGATGACCCCACTGCTTTTTCGCACCACCCTCGCGCCAGACATCGTCTTGCTCAATACGTCGGTGCCAGAAGGCGATACTGTTTCGCTCGGCATTGAAGTGAATATTCTCCCGTCCGCGATTGAGGAAGTGCGGCGGCGCGGCGGTTTGGTGATCGCTCAGATAAACAAACACATGCCATATACCTTTGGCGATGGTCAACTCCTACTCGACCATATCGATATCGGAATTGAGATCGACGAACCGCTACCGACTCTCGTTTCCACCGGTGAGCTAGATGACGAATCGCTGTCAATTGGTGAGCGAGTCGCGTCCATGGTGGCTGACGGGTCCACTTTGCAAATGGGCATTGGTGCCGTTCCTAATGCAACCCTTAGTTGCCTGTTTGGGCATCGCGATCTCAAGATCTGGAGCGAAATGTTTAGCGATGGGGTTTTGGCGCTTGAGCGGAGGGGAGTGTTACGTCAGAAAGACGTAATTCATGCCTCTTTCTGTTTTGGTTCACCCGAGTTTTACGCCTGGCTTAATCACAATGATCGCGTTCGCATCATGCGCACTGAGAAGATAAATGACCCATCGATGATTGAGAAGAATCCATTGATGGTCTCGGTCAATACCGCCATGCAGATTGATCTTTTTGCGCAGGCAAATGCGACGCGAATCGGAAATCACATCTACTCTGGGATTGGCGGGCAGACCGATTTCATCGTTGGGGCGTTACATTCTCATGGCGGACAGGCGTTGATCGCGCTCCGCTCGTGGCATCGAAAAGCCAATCAGTCCACGATTATTCCGGTGCTTGATTCGCCGGTTACGTCGTTCCAACAGAGTGCAATCGTGACCGAGCAGGGCGTGGCACAACTGTGGGGACTTGACCAACGTGAGCAAGCGCGCGAGTTGATTGAACAGACGGCCCATCCGGACGCACGCGAGGAATTGCGCTTTGCCGCTCTTCGAATGGGCTTGGCTGAATAGCCATGAGTACGACACCTGCATTGCCGCATGATTCGCGATGGCCAAGAGCGGGCAGCTGGTTGGCTGGTGGATCGGAATTACCGGTAGTTCAATTCGGCGTAATGGGCGCTCCTTCATCGGCGTTATCGATTTCACCGAGTGGGGCTGAGGCCACACCAGACGCTATCCGAGAAGCGTTATACCGATACTCCACCTTTCACGCGTCTAGCGGAATTGATCTGGCCTCGATCTCGGTTCGAGACTTCGGTTGCTCAACGACACCCAATGATGCCGACGCAACGGAGGCATTTGCGGCTCAAAGTGGCGCGAGCGCCCATTTCCTAGCCATCCTTGGCGGCGACAACTCCATTACCTATGCCGCCATGCGGGGTGTTTTTAATCAGGGACTGGGACAGGCCGGCATCATCACATTCGATGCACACCACGATTTACGCGATGGCATCAGCAACGGATCACCAATGCGCCAACTGATCGAAGCGGGGGTGCGAGGGCCTCGAATAGTTCAGATTGGAATCGCCGACTTTGCTAATTCAGCTGAATATTCGGCGCGCGCCCGTGATTATGGAATCACCGTTATTTCGCGCACATCAATGCGCAGACGCCCAATGAGCGATGTTGTTGCTGAGGCGCTGGAGATCGCTGGTACTGGAAATGCCGGGATTTACGTCGACGTTGATGTCGATGTCTGCGATCGCTCGGTTGCTCCTGGGTGTCCGGCGTCGGTGCCAGGTGGCCTGTCTGCCGATGAGTTGCGCGAAGGCGTCTACTTGGTGGCGCGAGATTCGCGCGTTCGAGCTCTTGATATCACCGAGGTTGATGCAACGGCAGATGCGCCCGACCAGCGGACGGTCCGGTTGGCTGCGCTCTGCGTTCTTGAAGCCGCTGCCGGTTTCGCCTCTCGTCCCTAGCGTGAGCGGCGGCTTGCCTCCCGTGAGCGGCGGCTTGCCTCCCGTGAGCGGCGGCTTGCCTCCCGTGAGCGGCGGCTTGCCTCCGGTGAGCGGCGGCTTGCCTCCGGTGAGCGGCGGCTTGCCTCCGGTGAGCGGCGGCTCGCCTCATTGAAAGACCGAGTTAAAGAAGCGGGGTGATCTTGTTGGCTGCCTGAATTAGTGCGCCGCTTTTTGCCAGGAGCACAACTGATGCCATTTCCGGCGCAAGATAGCGATCTCGCCCAGCGCCTGCGATGTGCTTACGTAGTTCATCGATGACTGCGCCCGTGGCCTTGGCTGGTTGGAGCGGTGCCCGAAGTTCGATGGCCCTGGCCGCTGTCATGATTTCAATCGAGATGATGGCACGGAGATTCTCGATTGACTGACGTAATTTTCTGGCTGCACTCCAACCCATCGAGACGTGATCTTCTTGCATTCCACTGCTCGGAATGGAATCTACGCTCGCGGGTACCGCCAGGCGCTTGTTCTCAGAAACCATTGCTGCTTGCGTGTATTGGGCAATCATGAAGCCAGAATCGACGCCGGGATCGGCGGCCAGAAACGGTGGTAACCCATGCGAGCGGTTTACGTCGAGCATACGATCGGTGCGACGTTCGGCAATGGATCCGAGATCCGCGGCGGCGATTGCGAGGAAGTCGAGTACATATGCGATTGGCGCTCCGTGGAAGTTTCCGTTGGAACTGACGCGTCCATCTGGTAGCACTACTGGGTTATCGATGCTGGCCGCCAGTTCGCGGGTCGCCACCAACAGCGCATGTTCGATGGTGTCTCGCACTGCACCGTTTACCTGAGGTGCGCAACGCAGTGAGTACGCATCTTGAACACGGGTGTCGTTCAACTCATGCGAGGCGACAATTTCCGAACCAGAGAGCAGCGCATACATGTTTGCCGCACTCTTTGACTGACCTGGATGTGGTCGAAGCGGGAAGTGAAGTTCTTCTCGAAATACTGCATCCGTTCCAAGAAGAGCTTCAACGCTCATCGCTGCCGAAATGTCTGCAAGGGTGCAAAGTTCCTCAAGATCGGCAATGGCCATCAGCAACATGCCGAGCATTCCGTCGGTGCCGTTGATTAGCGCTAGTCCTTCCTTCTCAGCAAGAACTACCGGCTCGATGCCTTTGTCCTGCAGATACGGAAGGGCATCGTGAACTACGCCAGCACGGTCCATCGCGAATCCTTCGCCCATAAGGACGAGTGCGCAGTGGGCAAGTGGGGCGAGATCGCCGCTGCAACCAAGCGAACCAAATTCGTGAACGATAGGTGTGATGCCGGCATTAAGAATTTTCGCCATTGTTTGAGCAACTATCGGGCGGACGCCCGTTCGGCCAGAAGCAAGAGTTTTGAGTCGAAGAAACATCAACGCTCGAATGACTTCACGTTCAACCATGTCTCCGAGTCCGGCCGCATGCGAACGAATCAATGAGCGCTGCAAATCGGTGCGTAGTTCAGGAGAAATGTGTCTAGTGGCGAGGGCTCCGAAGCCAGTAGAGACGCCATAGACCGGTTCGGGCGACGCGGCCAACGCATCGATTACCGAACGCGAAGCAGCCATGGCCTTGACGGACTCTTCGGTGATTTCGACCTCCGCGTTTCCGCGTGCCACCGCTAGGACATCGGCCGAGGTAACTCCTGAAGTTCCCAATTGCACTTTCATGATTTGCCTTTCGCTCTAAAAACACGGTTGATCAAGTTCACGCCTGGGCGATATGCCAGGTGTAGGTAAGAAGGTGCGTTCAACAAAATGAAATCAGCACGGGCATTGGGCGCCAGATGTCCGATGTCGTTTCTACGTAGCGCGCTTGCACCGCCTAATGTTGCAGCAGCTAAAGCCTCAGCTGGAGACATCTGCATTTCTCGCACAGCAAGTGCGATGCAGAACGGCATATTCGTCGTATAACTGGATCCGGGGTTGCAGTCAGTCGCAATCGCAACGGTTGAACCGGCGTCGATAAGTTTTCTCGCGTTGGGATACTGCGAACGCGTCGAGAATTCCGCTGCCGGCAGAAAAGTTGCGACGGTATCGCTAGATGCGAGGGCATCGACGTCAGATTGAGTTAGGTGGGTGCAGTGATCGGCGCTGGCTGCATCGAATTCAACGGCTATTTGGATTCCCTCACCTTGTTTAAGCTGGTTTGCATGCAAGCGGGGAAGAAGTCCCTTTGCTATTCCAGCTTTAAGAACCTTCCTAGTTGAATTCGGATCAAATGCGCCGCGATCACAGAACACGTCTATCCATCTCGAATATGGAGCGCAGGCATCCAACATCGCCCCAGTGACGAGCGAAACGTAATCATCCTTCCGGTCGTCGAATTCGGACGGCACCACATGAGCGCCTAGATAACTGGTTTCAGTTGTGAATTCACTAGCGATGCGCAAGGATCGCGCTTCATCCTCTACTGTCAATCCATAGCCGGATTTACATTCGATTGTGGTAGTTCCCGAACTGTTCGCCTCTTCCATCAATCGCTGCAAATTGCTCCGCAACTCATCATCTGAGGCAGATCGCGTGGCCGCCACTGTGGATCTGATTCCACCGGCAGAATAATTGTTTCCGCTCATACGCGCTTCGAACTCGCCTGATCTGTCGCCAGCGAAAACCAAGTGTGCATGGCTGTCTACGAATCCCGGAATGACCGCAGCACCATCGACATCGATTTTTTCATCGGCCGCCAAACGCTGCGCATCAAAAGCTGAACCAACCCATGAGACGACATCGTTGTCAATCAGAATCGCAGCGTCTCTGATAATGCCAAGCGGAGTTGGTCCGTAAGCAAGAGAGTTTGTGACAAGCTCTCCGATATTGGTTACCAGAAGTGATGCCACTTTAGGATCTCTTCATCATGGGGATATCGACCCCGGTGGTTTCGGCAACGTGGTGGGCGTGTTCGTAGCCGGCATCGACGTGGCGAAGCACTCCCATCCCCGGGTCATTGGTGAGAACGCGCGCCAATTTCTGGGCGGCCAACGGAGTTCCATCCGCGACGCTAACTTGTCCGGCATGAATCGAGCGGCCAATCCCGACTCCGCCGCCGTGGTGTATCGATACCCATGAAGCGCCTGAAGAGACGTTCACCATGGCGTTCAGCAGCGGCCAATCCGCGATTGCATCGGACCCATCCAGCATTGATTCCGTCTCCCGATATGGAGATGCGACGGAGCCGCAATCTAAGTGATCGCGGCCGATGACGATTGGGGCACTCACTTCACCTCGGGCAACAAGATCGTTGAACGCGAGTCCGGCCTTATCGCGCTCGCCATAGCCGAGCCAGCAGATGCGCGCAGGCAAACCCTGAAACGCAACCTTCTCTTGAGCCAACCGAATCCATCGGGACAAGTGTTCGTTCTCCGGAAACAATTTGAGGACGGTCTCATCGGTTTTGTAGATGTCTTTCGGATCTCCCGACAGCGCGACCCAACGGAAAGGCCCTTTACCTTCGCAAAACAGCGGTCGGATATAGGCAGGGATAAATCCAGGGAAATCAAAGGCTCTGGGATAGCCGGCCTTTCTTGCTTCATCGCGGATCGAATTTCCGTAATCAAATACTTCAGCGCCGCGATCCATGAAACCGACCATAGCTTCCACGTGATGCGCCATGGATTCTTGAGCGCGTTCGGTGTATTCGTCGGGTTTTTTGAGTGCATATTCGGCAGAATCTTCAAAATCGATGCCCTCGGGAACGTAAGCCAGCGGATCGTGCGCGGAGGTCTGGTCTGTGACGATGTCGAAGGCAACATTCATGGATAGCAAGAGCGGAACAAGAGTGGCCGCATTTCCTACTAGGCCAACGGAAAGCGGACGCCTCTCCAATTTCGCTGCCAGCACCCGCTTGATTGCGTCAGACGTGTTCTCTGCAACTTCGTCAAGATAACGGGATTGGACGCGACGTTGTAGGCGTGATGAATCGATATCGATCATTAGGCAGACGCCACCGTTCATCGTGACGGCAAGCGGCTGCGCACCACCCATGCCGCCGCAACCGGCGGTCAACGTAAGCGTTCCTTCAAGCGTTCCGCCGAATCGCTTCTCTGCGATTGCTGCGAATGTTTCATATGTACCTTGAAGAATTCCTTGCGTACCAATGTAGATCCAGGAGCCCGCTGTCATCTGGCCATACATCGTCAGACCCAGGTTTTCCAGTCTTCGAAACTCGGGCCAATTGGCCCAATCACCAACCAGGTTCGAGTTTGCAATCAGGACGCGTGGCGCCCACTCGTGGGTCTGCATTACGCCCACAGGTTTTCCGGATTGGACCAGTAAGGTTTCATCGCCCTTGAGTCGGGTCAAGGTTTTGATTATTGAGTCATACGCAGGCCAATTCCGAGCGGCCTTGCCGGTGCCGCCGTAGACGACGAGTCGTTCTGGGTGTTCAGCTACATCAGGGTCGAGATTGTTCTGCAGCATTCGAAGTGCCGCTTCTTGCGGCCAACCTTGGGCAGTGATTTTGGTGCCGCGAGGGGCGCGAATTACTCTCGAGGGATCTTCATTGATCATGGAAACAAAGGCTAGTCACTTCGCTCTGAGGCAAGCCGCCGCTCACGGGAGGCAAGCCGCCGCTCACGGGAGGCAAGCCGCCGCTCACGGGGTTGGGGGACCACCCTGGGGGTTCTCCCGCTCGGTTTTGGCCTGATATTCGCGCCAAGCCATCAGTTGCGGATCGTTCTCGTCGTCCTCAGTCAGGTAATTGCGGATTTTCTCCCAGTCCCCGTTCCGAAGTCGCCACCACATGTAGATGCCAAAGAAGCCAAAGAATGGCCACTCGAACATATATACCCAACTCCGCGCATTCCCAGCCATTGCCCTGGTGAATTCGAAGTATCCGATCACCAGACAGAGGACCAGCATTGTTACTGCGAAAAGAAGCGTCTTGGGTGATGCCGGTAGTTTCATAATTCGCTCCCATTCTCCGTTGCTATTTCGGCATCGATCAGGAGCGACTTTCGTTCTTCACTTCGGTACCAAGATTGCACCGAGACTGCGATCCAAACGCTGTCAATGATCATTGAACCCGCCCACATTAACCCACCGCCAAGTTGCTGGTCAGTCAGTACCGACTCGGGTGTTGCCCCAGGAAGCGTTAAGTAGTAAGGGTAATTGACGGTATGGGTGATGTAGATAAAAAAGCCAGTCATTGTTTCGGGCACCATCATTGCGAAAAGTGAAGCCACGCGGAGTGCGGGACTCAATCGAGCTGGCGAGAAATTTCCGGGAAGAATTGACCAGTAAAAAAGGAACGAGACGATGACATAAAGCGGGTTCTCTACTAGGTAGTGAATCAATGGGTGGGAGAGCGCATAATTCAGAAACGGCGAGAAGTGGACTCCCATAATTGTTCCGACAAAAAGAAGCCAGGTCACGATGGGGTGACAGATCCATCTGGCGATCGAACCGTCAAGGATTGCTTCAAGACCTGGCCGGTGGGCTACGAGTAGTTCAATTGGTCCCCCGATTAGCAGCAGTGGGACTGCGACCATCATCAGTACCAGATGCGAAATCATGTGGAACCAGAAAAATTGCCGCTCGTAGGCGGCTAGTGGGCCGACCGTGAAGATCAAGATCAGCAGGCCCCCCGAGAGCATTGCTGCCCGCCGCCAGTTCCTTAGCATGCCCAGAAGGTACTCGCCTCTCCTCGGCCAACGGCAATCCTGGGAATTCACCTGGAATATTGGCTGAAATAACCTTGACTTTCGGTCTTGGGGATAGGAACCTTGCGCAAACGCTCGCTCGTCGGAACTGCATCTGAACGTCAATATCTGAACGTCAATGGACTATAAACAGGGGCAGGTGGCGCCGTGAAACGAGTTTTCACAGCATTAATTACGGTATTGCTCGGCGCATCGCTGATCTTTGGCATTGCCTCGTATCTTCACTTATCGAGTCTTCAGAACCCGCCGGTGGTTGCGACCATCGATGGGACCGCTCAGACGGCTCAAGGGATACTGCCGCACGCCTACATTTCGCTTTCCACCTACCCCGACAGCTTGGCTGGCGAGCATGGTCCATCGGGTGGCGTTCACCCCGATTGGGTGAGCTACGGGCCCTCCACCGACATAACTCTTCCAGCGCACTCATTGGTAACCATGACGATTACCCAGTACGACAGCGGTGAGGTGCTGAACAACCCATACTTCGCCCACGTCTGGGGCACGGTTGCCACTCCAGGCGACGGCACCGCCGATGGTCAGATGCTCCTTGATGGGCAGCCGGTCTCGGAGGTTGACCCCGAGCACATCGGCCATACCTTTACGCTCCACGATTTGACCTCCCCGAGTCAGGACAGCCTCTTCGTCAGCGTCCCGCTGCCGGCTGTTGACGATTCACTAATGCCTGACACCGGCTACACCAACACTCCGCACGTGATCACCTTCTCGTTCATAACCGGAGGAGCTGGGCACTACATCTGGAACTGCGAATATCCGTGCGGTGACGGAACATACAAGAAGTTCGGAGACGTAATGGCTGCTCGCGCATTCATGTCTGGGACGGTGACCGTCGCATGAGCGAACACTTGGACGATCAACTAGAAGCCCAACTCCCGGCCGATAAGTTCCGCGCTTGGACCAAGCGGCCATACATTCGCCACGTTTTTCTGATTTGGCTTGGGCTCACAATTCTTTTCGAGATCTTCGGTCCAGTGCAGGCACATCTCATGGGTGCGCCAGCCTCTGAAGCAATGAAGGCGATTGAAGACACCATGTCGCTGTTTACCTACACAGCGGCGCCGGTGGCGGCTCTTGTTATCTCGGTGGTGCTGTACTCGATTTTCGGTTGGCGTCAGCCTAAAGGCGCGGGGCCAAGCAACGAGAGCCCAGCCATTAAAACCAACGGCCCTGTCACTACGGCTTGGGTCGTGATATCGAGTTTGCTCTGCGTCTTCCTTCTCATCTGGGGTCTTGGCGAAATGAATTCTCTAGCGCCAAGAAACAACGGCGTGAAACCTCTGGTCATCGATGCGATCGGAAACCAGTGGGTCTGGACTTTTAAGTATCCGGACAATGGAAACATCGAGTCCAACCAGCTCTATATGCCAAAGGATCAGCCGGTTGTTTTCCACGTCTCTTCAGTTGATGTTGTGCACTCACTTTGGATTGTTCAACTCGGAGTCAAGATTGACGCCAATCCTGAACGAGTAACGCTGGCGCACGTGACGCCGACAGTTATTGGTCGTTTCGACGTTCGGTGCGCTGAGTTGTGCGGTCTTTATCACGCTCATATGCAGACCAATGCGGTGGTCGTCTCACCTGATGATTTCAATACTTGGGTTGCTAACGGAGGTCACGCCTGATGTCGACTACAACTCGTGGCCCGATTCCAAATGGCGGCGGTCTGATGCGCCGCCTCAATTTGGGCACCGCCATTCTCACTGGATTCATCTTCGCCTTCATTGGCTGGTATATCGCCGGTAAAGTATTTGGTTTTGGCGACGGGCCGGACAATAGTTGGGGCCGCGATCGGGTCTGGATCATCACCATGTCGCTCTGGGCGATTGGCTTCATGACCGGGATTGGCGCCTTTGTTGGGCCAGTTCGTTGGGTGATGGGCAAAGACCAGTCGTTTGAAGACCAGATGTATTTGGCCGGAAAAAACCAAGGGATTTCGCGTTATTTCAAGTTCACTACCGATCACAAGGTTGTTGGCGTCCAGTATCTGATCGTTACGATGCTGCTCTTTTTTGTCGGCGGCATTCTCGCGATGTTGATCCGCACCGACCTCATTTCCAAGAACACCGAAATCTTCGGCTCGCAGACCTACAACGCCGTAGTCGGCTTGCATGGCATCATCATGATCATTGCGACGATCATCATGGTTACCGGCCCGTTCGGAAACTTTGTAGTGCCAATCATGATCGGCGCTCGCGACATGGCGTTCCCAAGGCTCAACGCGCTTAGCCTCTGGCTGATTGCTAGCGTCGTCCCGATCTTGTTGTCCGCGGTATTCCTCGGTGGGATCCCAACCGGTTGGTCTGCCTATGAACCGCTTGGTTTGCAGGCGCCTCCGGGCATGGATTCTTACTTGATGACGATCATCATCTTTGCCATCTCAAGCGGGGTAGCTGGCGCAAACATTGTTACGACAGTCGTAAAGATGCGTGCTCGCGGCATGACTTGGAATCGAACTCCGATTTTTGTTTACGGCGTTGTCGCCAGCGTTGGTCTAGCCATCCCGGCCTTCCCAACCTTTATGGCATCGCAAGTCATGTCTGGTTTCGATCGGGCAGCTGGCGGCGTCTTCTTTGACACCGCTGCCGGTGGCAATGATTGGCTCTACACCAACCTCTTCTGGCTCATGGGCCACCCAGAGGTCTACGTCATCTTGATTCCTGGTCTGGCTGCAATGATGGAGTACTTACCCGTCTTTGTTCGTAAACCGCTGTTCAACTTCAATGCTGCGGTACTGGGCATCGCCGGGATCGTGGGCCTCAGCGTCATGGTCTGGGCGCACCATATGTACATGACTGGCTGGGCGCCAAACTTGAATGCCCCCTTCATGCTCACGACCGAATTGATTTCGGTGCCAACCGGCATGCTCTTCTTGGTTTTTATCGGCACGCTCTGGCGCGGCCGAGTCTGGGCCAGGCTTCCGATGCTCGCGGTCTACGCGATGCTCTGGAACTTCATCATCGGTGGACTTACTGGCATCTACCTGTCGGATGTACCAGTAGATGTTGCCCTCCATGGCTCTATGTATGTAACGGCCCACTTCCATTACACCCTGATGGGCGGTGCGTTTGTTGGTGCGATGGGTGCAGTTATGTACTGGTTCCCGAAGATGACTGGACGCATGTTCGACGAGAAGATTGGCGCCTGGGGATTCTGGATTAGCCAGATTGGTTTCAACGTGACCTTCCTCGGCATGTTCGCCGTTGGCCTTGCTGGCCAGCCTCGACGCGTCTCTTCCTACTCGTCGCTGTTTGCCACTGGCAATCTGGTCTCGAGTATCGGCGCCTACACAATCTTCACCGGCATGCTGATCTTCTTGGCCGCGATCATTCACTCGTGGACTTCAGGAGAAATTGCACCTGCGAACCCATGGGGGGCAAAAACCCTGGAATGGCAAGTGCCGACTCCGGTTCCGTTGGAGAACTTCGAAGTCCTCCCGGTTATTACCTCTGACCCCTATGGTTACGGCGTCCCTGATCGGCTGCTCGAGCCCATACGTGAGCCAGTGCACACAGGAGACCACTCATGACAACGACCATGCATGCACCGGCCGAATCACACGGACACTTCGAAAGCCCGGAGACGATCGGGCGTCGCGACAAAATGGGCGTCTCATTCCTGATCCTCGCCGACTTCGTCTTCGTGCTGAGTCTGATTTTCTCCTACTTCTACCTACGCGCCCTCAACACCACCGGGCATTGGATCCCGGCCCACAGCGAAGCCGCAAAAAACTGGCAGGGCTGGGTGGTAACGCTCTTTGCGATTCTCAGTGTCGTCGCTTATCGAAGTGGCTTTGCGGCCGTTCGTAAGGGAAATCATTCGGGCCTGGTTACTGGAATGGGCTTGGCGCTTCTGCTTATCGTGGTGGACCTAGCGGCCCAGATTTGGCAGTGGTCCAACTTCCCATTCCAAACCACTACCGGTGGTTATGCCTCAGCGATGATTCTGTTGGCGGGAGCAAACTGCTTCCACCTTGGCATCACAATCTTCCTAGGTCTTGGCATGTTCAATCGGTCGCGAAAAGGCCGGTACACCAAGGACGACTACTGGCACGTCTCCATCGTTGGGCTCTGGTGGGCTTGGATTGCCCTTGCTTCCGTCATGGTCTCCGTGACGACGCTTTTTACGACCTAGAGAGCGAACAATAGGCGCCCGTTCCTGGGAGTCCTGAGGGCTCCCAGCGTTTTCCTTCTGCTCAATATCTTCATCAATATCTTCATCGCGATCTTCATTGCGTGGGGTCGCCGCCCGAGACACCAGTTCGGAGGCAAGCCGCCGCTCACGGGAGGCAAGCCGCCGCTCACGGGAGGCAAGCCGCCGCTCACGGGAGGCAAGCCGCCGCTCACGGGAAAAAATTAGCGTTGGTCTTCGGCGACCTTACGAACTGCTGCCGCAACCGTGCTGGCAACATTGGGGTCAAAGACGCTTGGCACGATGTAGCTCTCGTTGATCATATTGTCGGCGACGCATGAGGCGATCGCATGGGCGGCCGCTACCAGCAGTTCGTCGGTGATCTTCCTTGCGCCAGCATCGAGCAGCCCTCGGAAAAGTCCGGGGAAGGCAAGCACGTTGTTGATCTGGTTTGGATAGTCGCTTCGACCAGTGGCAATAATTCGTACGTATTTCTGGGCGATCTGCGGGTCGATCTCTGGGTCCGGGTTCGCCAGTGCAAAGACGATGCCATCTGGGGCCATCGCGGCGACAGCAGCCTCGGAGAGGACGTTTGGGGCGCTTACGCCAATGAAAATATCCGCGCCCTTCATTGCCTCATCGAGCGTTCCAGTGAATCCCTCTTGGTTTGTGTTCGCCATGAACCACTCGCGCATCTCATTGGAAGCAGTTCGGCCCGCGTGGATGGCTCCCGTTCGGTCGAATCCGATGATGTGCCGAGCCCCAGCTAGCACTAGGAGGCGAGTGATCGCTGTTCCTGCCGCACCAACCCCATTGATCACGATACGAACGTCGGAAAGTTGCTTCTTCACGCACTTAAGTGCATTGGTAAGCGCCGCCAGAACGACGATGGCAGTTCCGTGCTGGTCATCGTGGAAGACCGGGATGTCTAGCAATTCTCGAAGGCGCGCCTCTACTTCAAAGCAACGAGGAGCCGAAATGTCTTCAAGGTTGATGCCGCCATAAACGGGGGCGAGGATCTGCACTGTCCTGACAATTTCGTCGACGTCCTGGGTATCAAGGCAGACTGGCCAGGCGTCGATGTCTGCAAAACGCTTAAATAGTGCAGCTTTTCCCTCCATGACCGGAAGAGCAGCCTCTGGTCCGATATTGCCAAGGCCAAGAACTGCCGAACCATCGGTAACAACCGCGACCGTGTTCCGTTTAATGGTAAGACGCCGCGCATCGCTCTTGTCTTCAGCTATCGCCAGGCAGATTCGGGCTACGCCTGGGGTGTAAGCGCGTGAAAGATCGTCGCGAGTTTTCAGCGGGACCTTCGAGATGACCTCAAGCTTGCCGCCGAGGTGAAGAAGAAAAGTGCGGTCGCTGACTTTGCGGACGTGCATGCTTGGGAGCGCTTCAATCGCCGCGGTGACCGTCTTAGCATGATCCGCATCCACGGTGTCGCAGGTGACGTCGATAACCACTCGGTCATTAAGCGATTCAACAACATCCAGAGCCGTTAGGTTTGCTCCGGCTGCCGCGACTGCCGCGGTGATTCCTGAACTTGCGTGGGCGTTCCCGGGTCCTTCGACGCGGATAGTGATTGCATAGCCTGGACTAGTTGAAGCCACGGTTTCCTCATCTCATGATGGAGCATCGACGCTTTGGACTACGAGTACCACCTGCGGCGTCGCCTTCGGGTATCGGCAGCGTACTTAGACCCTAGCGTCGCAGCAAACAGGCAAGAGACCTCAGAGCCAAATGAGACGGGTCTCACATGGGCGGTCGCAGAATTACCGAAAGAACGCCAAACAAGTGGTTGGATTCTAGGCATGAGCCCATTTAAAGCTGACCCAGTCCACGGCCAAGAGGTCTTTGATCTTGACCGAGCCAACATCTTCCACTCTTGGTCCGCGCAAGGAGCATTGACGCCCCTTGCCGTCGCGGGCGGCGCCGGATCCTATTTCTGGGATTTCGACGGCAACCGGTTTCTGGATTTCACCTCTCAACTGGTGTTCACCAATATTGGGTTCCAACACCCGAAGGTAGTCGCCGCTATTCAAGCGCAGGCCGCACTGCTTACGGTTGTGGCACCGCAACATGCCAACGAGGCCAGAGGCGAAGCAGCCAAACGGATTACCGAACGCGCTGGCGCAAAATTTAATAAGGTCTTCTTCACAAACGGCGGCGCCGATGCCGTCGAGAATGCGATTCGGATGGCGCGGTTGCACACTGGTCGCACCAAGGTCCTTTCTCACTATCGCTCGTACCACGGGAACACCGGCGCCGCGATCAATGCAACCGGTGATCCGCGTCGCTGGCCCAATGAATACGCGCACGGACATGTTCATTTCTTTGGCCCATACCTTTACCGCTCGGCGTTCTGGGCCAAATCAGAGGCCGAGGAATGTGCGCGTGCATTAGAACACCTTGAGCAGGTCATCACTTTTGAAGGACCGTCAACAATCGCGGCAATCTTGATGGAGACCGTAATCGGAACGGCTGGGATCTTGGTACCGCCACCTGGATACCTTGAAGGCGTCCGGGCTCTCTGTGACAAGTACGGAATCCTATGGATCGCCGACGAAGTTATGGCCGGCTTCGGTCGCACCGGATCGTGGTTTGCATTTCAGAACTGGACGGCCGAACCTGATCTGATCGTCTTCGCAAAAGGCGTCAACTCCGGTTACGTCCCACTCGGCGGCGTGGTCATCTCCGACGAGATCGCGGCTACCTTCGATAAGCGCGTTTTCCCAGGCGGCCTAACCTATTCCGGGCATCCGCTCGCCTGCGCTGCCGCGGTTGCGACCATCGATGTAATGACTGAAGAGAAGATTGTCGAAAATTCCCGTGACATCGGCGAGAACATCCTGGGACCAGGGCTTCGCGAACTCGCGGACAAGCACAAGGTGATCGGCGAAGTTCGCGGGCTCGGTGTCTTCTGGGCACTTGATCTAGTTTCGGATCGAGCCACCAGGGAGATGCTCGCCCCCTATGCGGGAACATCGCCGGCGATGAGTGAATTAGCAGCCGCCTGCAAGTCTCGCGGACTGATGCCATTTGCAAATTTCAATCGTCTCCACGTGGTCCCACCGTGCAATGTGTCGGAGTCGGAAGCCAAAGCTGGTCTGGCTATTCTCGATGAGGCCTTTGGCGAAATCGATAAGTACTACGTCGGGGCTTAGATACTTAAGTCGAGTTCGTGGAAATCCTCCGAATAATTCGAAGCGGATTCGACTCCAATTTTTGACCCACGAGATTCCATTCGCGTCGAGATGAGAATGGCGGCGGCTCCGCCGACCGCAAGCGCAATTCCGATTGACTGGTAATACGAAAACAGCGTCCGAGCTGCAACCGGGACAACTGTTTGCACCAGGGGATCGGATGCTTGGTCGGCGAATTTCGAAGCAATTATCGCGATGATAAAAAACTGGGCTATTGAAAGCGCGCCTACAACAAAGACGCGAATTCCGATGGCCCTGAGGGCTCGCTTTGCACTTGAGCAAAACCGCACATAAAAATAGAGCGAGATCGCAAAGAGCAGAACCAGCGCGACATAGCCATTTTGAGCGTATGAAAGGTACGTACCAACCTTCGGCATGTCTTGGCTTCGAGTAATAGTGATTGGCTGAACGTCCTTAAGGACCAATTTGGCGATCCCAAAAATTGGATCGACCTTGCTCATCGCCGCCATCAGCGTCGCGAAAAGAGGCTTCACTTGAATGGTGATTGTGGATTCGTGAGTCGTTAGGAAGGTGTAGCCGAGTATTACGTCATTTTGTAGTTCAGTAATCGTTGCTGGTTCCAATAGTGCATTCGATATCGCGTTTACGAATTGTGGTCGCTTAGCCCTAATACTTTTAACTATTCGGTCTTTCGCGTTGCCGCTGGCGAGTTGGTCAACGATCTTATTTGATACCTGGGTCCTTACATCTGCATTGTTGAGCAGGGTAGGCACCAGCTTCTGCGCGGAATCACTATTTTCAACGCTCATGATGGGCCCAGCCAACAGAACAACTAGGAAGAGAAGAATCGAGGTTAAGAATCCGAATACGACTCTGAGTTTCCGTCGGTCTTTAAAAAAGATCATCTTGCGGCTCTCAAAAGATGGTTCAAATGTTTGTCGAATATGGCGCTCACCTCGCGAGAGCCCGTCGTGTGCAGTGTTTGGACGGGCTTGCCAAAACCCTCCGCCTGTTGGAAGGCGATGCGTTCGGGTATCGAAGGCCGAAGGACCTGTCGCCCAAATAAGTCGCCTAATTCTTTGATTCTGAAATCATGTTCATCGGCAATGCTTCGCACCCGGTTGGGGAGAACGCCAACTAATTTCAACTTTGAGTTGTGATGTTTTCTGATCTCTTCAATTTCTTTTGCGGCGCGTTCGGCTCCTTGCAATCCGAAATAAGAAGGAGTCGAAACCACGAGCGCTAGATCACTGGCGGCGAGTGCGTCTCGTGTAAGCGCACCGAGGGATGGCGGGCAATCGATGAGCACGAGGTCGTAGCCTTCCAGTTTGCTCAGCGCCTTTGCGAGTCGCGGATGGAAGGTGGCGTCGCTACGGAAGGCGTCATGGCCAATTAGATCTGGCGATGACGGCACGACGTCGACTTCGCCCGGGGCGACTTCCCAGGCACAAGGCGTCAGCGCCTCGTGAAGTGTGGCCAGGGTTGGGTGGGCTAGCACGTCGGCTGCCGTGGCGCTGGGTCTGTGGGTTGCCAGAATCGAAGTGGCATTTCCCTGTGGGTCGAGATCGATCACCAGGGTGGCTAATCCCTTGATGGTCGCCGCGCCGGCAAGGCCGAGAACGACCGAGGTTTTGCCGACGCCGCCTTTGAGGCTGAGGACACTGACAATTGGCATAGACCGAGTTTGTACTACCTAAACCCGGTCTGACTACCCCTCCGGTGAGCGGCGGCTCCGCTCCCGTGAGCGGCGGCTCGCCTCCCGTGAGCGGCGGCTCGCCTCCCGTGAGCGGCGGCTCGCCTCCCGTGAGCGGCGGCTCGCCTCCCGTGAGCGGCGGCTCGCCTCAGACGACGCCGTACAGGCGATCTCCCGCATCACCCAGGCCGGGGACTATGTAGCCATGCTCGTTGAGCCGTTCGTCCATGGCACCGGTCACGACGGTAATTGGTACCGAACTCTGCTCAAATGCTTCGCGAAGTGCGGTCACGCCTTCCGGGGCGGCGAGTAAGCAGATCGCCGTGATTTCGGTGGCTCCGCGCTCAATTAAGAAGTTGCAGGCGGCGATTAGCGTTCCGCCGGTGGCCAGCATTGGATCAAGGATGTAGCACTGTCGTCCGGAGAGATCGTCCGGCAGGCGGGTTGCATAGGTAGAGGCTTGAAGGGTGGTTTCGTCACGAATCATGCCGAGGAAACCGACCTCAGCTGTTGGCATCAGGCGAGTCATTCCCTCGAGCATGCCCAGGCCCGCACGCAGGATCGGCACGACCAGCGGTCGGGGGGAGGCCAACTTGACCCCGGTAGTTGGGCCAACCGGAGTTCGAATTTGAACTGGCGTGACTCGGACGTCTCGGGTGGCCTCGTAGGCCAGTAGCGTCACCAATTCATCGGCCAAGCGACGGAAGGTAGGCGAGTCGGTTCGCTCATCGCGCAGGGCGGTGAGCTTGTGGGAGATCAACGGATGGTCAGCAACATGTATGCGCACGAGGACAGCCTAGGTTGGATTGCGTCATCTTTCACACCCCTCGGCACTCCCACTTTTCTGCGCCGTCTGTCAGTATGGCTTTTACCGGCTCTCAAGCTGGATGGAATTGCCCGACCTGCCCTCGGGCACCGTTCGTACGAGGGGGTGCGAAGTGACCCAATCTGTTATTTCGCCGGCTGATTTTGCGATCGCCGCCTGGCATGAGGATGGGCGTTGGCAAGTTGTCGCCCTTCCGCTCTCGATTGCCAACGATCTAAGTTCCTTAGTAGATGTGCTTCAGGCTCAGCCGACTAATGGTGGTGCAACTGCATTGCTTTCGGTTTCGGAGGATTTCTTCATTCTCATAAGAGTTCTCGGTCACGACGTCCGCTTAGTACTTAGCGATGTCACCGCCGCTACCGAATGGGCGCTCGCCGGCCAGGTGCTCGAACAACTTGGCATGCCGATGCCAGACGAAGACGATGAGCAGCAGCCAGCAGGCGACCTTTCGATCTTCGCCGACCTTGGTTTAGAGCCCATGGAACTAGGCGCCATCTGTGATGACTTGGAGCTTTACCCTGACGAGCAACTAGAAGCCATTGCGCATCGCCTTGGTTTTGGCGATGAGTTTTCTGAGGCGCTGGATACGGTGGCCGACTAGTTCGTGGATTTTGAAATTTATGATTCTGCAATGCAGCAGGCGTTAGCGCTTGCTGCATTTGCGGCTAGTACGTCGGCTGATGTCCCGGTTGGCGCCGTCATTATTGACGAGAGCGGCAACGTAATTGCACAAGCGGCAAACATGCGGGAAGCACAACACGATCCGACTGCGCACGCTGAAGTGCTTGCGATTCGCTGGGCGGCGGAACGGCTTGGCACCTGGCGTTTGGACAACGCCACTCTGATTGTGACGCTCGAGCCGTGCGTCATGTGTGCAGGTGCCATCGTCTTGTCTCGTCTTTCGCGGGTGGTGTTCGGCGCCTGGGATCCGAAGGCTGGCGCCGCTGGATCTCTCTTTGACATCTTGCGGGATCGGCGCCTTAACCACCGGCCCGAGGTAATCAGTGGTGTTCGCGAGGAAGAGTGCGGGCAGATCCTGCGGGATTTTTTCATCCAGCAACGTTCTCAGTGAGGTAAGCCGCCGCTCAAGGGAGCGGAGCCGCCGCTCGGCAGATGGTACGGCTAACGAGATTGCGCCGGCCTCCGGTATCTTTACCGACGGTGGCGTGTCCGAGCGGCCTAAGGAGCACGCCTCGAAAGCGTGTGTGGGGGGAACTCCACCGTGGGTTCAAATCCCACCGCCACCGCCAGGAGGGTTTTCTCTATTTTGAGCACAATGAGCTAAGCCACTTTTTTCTCTGCGTCGAGATGCGCTGTTCTTGCCTCAAAATCTTCTACAACTGTGATTTCTCTAGTGTCAAACATTTGTGAGGCAGGTGCGAAAACCAGATCGTGAGTGATACCACCTCGTGCGATCCATGCGTAAGTTCCGACCGCCTCTGGCGTTTGTTCATTCGGGAAAGTCGGGGATAACTTCAGCAGGGCATTGGAAATGCCAACCATCCAGCAAAACGGGGGTATTAGTGCAGATCAAACTTGGGATTGGACTGAAGGATCCAATCAATGTCGCCTGCGACTTCTCTTGGCGATTGGCCGCGAGCAAATAGGAGTGCAGGGCCAGAATTTGCTACCAAGGATTGACCGCTGATTCTGGCATGTGTACCAGAGACCCTGAGCAGCGCCCCCTCTCGCAGAGCCAGAACCGGCACGTCGTTCTCTTCTAGGAATTCGTTTAGACGCTTTTCGCGAGTCTCACCTGAATGTGTCGAGTTTGGATCAGCGTCTAGGTAGTGGGGATTGATCTGAAAGGGCACTAAGCCCAAGGCATCGAAGGAGAGGGGCTCGACGATTGGCATATCATTTGTAGTGCGGATGGTGCTACCAGCGATATTGGTACCTGCGCTTGCGCTTAGGTAGCGGCTACCGGATGAAGTGACTGCGCCTGAAAGCGGCTCAATCAACGAGCGCTGCTGTAGCGTTTTTAAGAGCCGAAAAGTATTGCCTCCACCCACAAAAATGGCCTTGGCGCTGGAGAGTGTTCCTGCCTGGTCGTCAACTTTATGTAGACCGACAACCTGAATTCCAAGTGGCTCCATAACCTTAGCCACCACATCTGTGTAGTCATCGTGGTTTGCCAGCGCAAATGGGATAAAGACCAGTTGTTGGATGCCGTCTAAAAAATTCCTAACATCGGTTAGTGCGTGCTCCAGGTACCCCTGTTCATGATTTGTGGAGTTGGACAGTAGTAGGAGTTCCATCAGTAGTTGCCTAAACCTTGTAAGTGCTTCAGTGAACCATATCTATCAGTCAATGATTGAAATTCAGCTTCATCATAAAAATCCGCGATCCCACGGCCGTAATCTTTAGCAACTTCTATTATGAATCTGACGGTCGACTCGATTACGGCGATATTGGTTGCCCCAGTGGCACATCCGGCAACCATCGTTTCGGTAGTAATGGCAACACCGACAACGGGAGCGGCAGTGGCCGTGGTTGGCTGCACAACAGAATTTACGTGGAAAATGCCGTTCTCGTAGGGAGTTATATCTTGCAGAGTGATTGGCATAATCACGGCAGAGTTCCCTGATGTGCGTTCGACTATATTCAATAGAGTGTCCGAGATGCGTAGGATCCAACCTTCTTTGATTGTCGGCGTGATCGCAAACCCATTGTGATTACAGATGCGGTTGCCTTTGGTGGTGTCTACCGAAAGGATCGCATCCATTTCAGGGTATACCTCGTACTCATTATTAACGGCCATATCGATCGACGAGTCCATAAACGGTACTGGGTCATGTGGACGCGTCGGCGCATCAGGATCGATATGAGTGGCAATTATGATGTCTCCGTCGAGTTTGTCTCCACGCATTGACATTTCAAGTAGTTTCGCTGCTGCGGCAAGAACAGTCAGAGCGCCATCACCGTCGGAGACGAAACCGATCTGCTCAGGCCTGGCCCCGATTCCTCCCAGGCGGCCGATGATGCCAAGTGTGCGCGCGCTTCCCCCCATGAGTTTCCCATTCGCCCCAGGGATGGTGACGTGCACCATGTCGGTTTCCCCACCTTTACCAGTTACGGTCTCTACAAAAACGTCATTCGCTCCATATTTCTTAAGGAAGGTTGCGGCTACTTCTCCGCTAGCGCCGGGAGAGTCAAGTAGATCGAAGAGCTCAATGACATGTTTGTATGACATCTTTTTCCTATCTGATGGTTTTTAGTTTTCACTTGGTTTGAAAAGCCATGTGTAGTGTCTCAAACCCGAGGGGGGTTAGTCGACCGAGTCTGCATGGGCGTCACCGACAGTGGTAGGTAACTCAAGGGACTTCACGCTTACGAGCAGCGGCGACCACGCTAGGGAGCTGGACTTCAATCTTGATGAACGTCCGCGTATTTATAAAAGCCAGACGTAGGTATCCTTGTTGATATGAAATTCAAAAATCTTGGCCGTTCTGGCCTATCAGTTAGTCGGCTCTGCCTCGGAACCATGAATTTCGGCCCTCAAACGGAGGAGTCGACTTCACACTCCATCATGGACTCGGCTATTGCACAGGGCATCAATTTCTTCGATACGGCCAATATGTATGGTGCGCCAAAGTCGGGATCGACGGAAGAGATTCTGGGACGATGGTTTGCCCAAGGTGGTGGACGGCGAGAAAAGGTGGTTCTGGCCACCAAGCTTTACGCTGAAATGGATCCATGGCCAAACAATAAGTGGGTATCTGCCCTAAACATCCGGCGGGCTGTCGATGCCAGCCTGAAACGTTTGCAAACCGACTACATCGATCTTTACCAAATGCACCACATCGATCGCACCACGCCATGGGAAGAGATTTGGCAAGCGATGGAGGTATTGGTTGCTCAGGGGAAAATAATTTATGTAGGTAGTAGCAATTTTGGTGGATGGCACTTAGCGCAAGCTCAGGAGTCGGCCGGCGCTCGCAATTTCATGGGATTGATATCAGAACAATCGATTTACAACTTAGTAACGCGCGACATTGAACGCGAGGTGATTCCAGCGGCGCAACACTATGGGATTGGCATTTTACCTTGGTCCCCGCTTCACGGCGGGCTACTTGGGGGAGTGCTAAAGAAGGAGCGAGATGGCAAGCGCCGTCTACAGGGTCGAGCCAAAGATGCACTCGACAAGATCAAACCTCGCATTCAGGCGTATGAAGATTACGCAGAGGAGTTGGGACTTGAACCCGGCGAATTGGCACTCGCTTGGTTGATGTATCAGCCCGCCGTCACTGCCCCAATCATTGGTCCACGGACTCAAGAACAATTAGATTCATCACTTCGGGCCGCTGAGATAGAACTCACGAATGAGCAATTAGCCAGACTTGACGAAATTTTTCCAGGGTATAAGACATCTCCCGAGGATCATGCTTGGTGACTCAAGGATTCAAATAGGTATGGCGCGAACATTTGAGATGGGCGCAGAACCCACGCGCCCCTGCCGCGACGAATAGTGATTGCTGGAAAGGTCAGTGACTGGCCTTTTTTCTGCGAATCACCGTCTTAAACTTCCAGTGATTGTCTTCGGCAACTTTCTTCACAGTCTTTGCAATTGCGCCCAAGTCAAAACTATATTCGAAGACTTTTCCATCCGGACCAAACTGCGTAGCTTTAACTTTTCTGGCAAGCGTCTTGCCATGTTGAAACGAAGTTTCGCTGCTTGAGCCGAATGAGAACCCTTTACTGATTTCCGACGCCTTCTCATACATGTAGATAGTTTGATCTTTCTCGTCGAGCAGTATCGCGGATTCGTACTTGACCTTCTTACTTCCACTACTCCATTCGGCATCGAGTAACTCGGCATCAATCGAAATGTCTGTCGAAGGATCGGATTTTAAAGGTACTCCGAGTTCCGTTAGTTGGGTTCTTATCTCTGTAAGCAGGTTGTCGTTCATAACTGCCGTCCTTCTTCATCTAAGTTGCTATTTGGCCTTTGGTCTTGCCGTGACCTTTGTAGAAGGTGAACTCGTACCGATTGCGTTACGGGCAACCACAGAGATCCGATAACTCGTTCCATTCTTCAACTTGGTTATCGTGCACGAAGTGCTCGTCCCCTTGGCCGCACAGGTTCTGGCTATCGAACCCTTGCTGGTCGCGGCTATCGCTTTGTAAGCGGTTATGGCGCTTCCACCGTTCGATTTCGGCGCCTGCCAAGACACTCTCACAATCTTGTTACCAGCTTTTGCCTTCACCGAAGTCGGGGCGCTCGGCTTTGAACCAGTAGCAGAACTGGTGTCACCAGAAGAACCCGCTCCAGCGAAAACTTCAAGCCTTGGACTGGTCGGAAGCCCAGCACCCAACGTGGTGACTGTGCTGACTTGCAAGTAGTACTTCGGGCCAACTTTTAGGCTCGAAATTGTGCAAGAAGTTTCGGCGACGGGCCAGTTCGTGCATTTGCCAAGATAGCTACCCGCGCCAAGAGCCGGTGCTGAATATGCTTCCACTGCATACCAAGAGAAATTACCGTCGCCGACGGAAGTCACCTGCTGCCAAGAGGCGGAGAAAGTTCCGTTCGAATTTTGAGTTGCTTTTAGAGCCAGCGGCGTAGGGCCGGTCTTGCCCGGCCAAATCTGCTGAGTGGCGCTTGAAGTTCCGGGCCCCGCGCTATTGGATGCGTAGGCGCTTACGACGTAACTCGTACCGCTTACAAGATTTGCGACGGAACAGCCATGCTCTTTAGTAACGCAAGTAATGGCGGACGAAGAATCCAGCGGAGCCACTCGAACGGTGTAGGTGAGATTTGAATCCCCTCCGTCACTCGCCGGAGAATCCCAAGTCACTAATACGTGGTCTGATCCCGTCCAAACCTGAACGTACTGTGGGGCTGAAGCAGCAGCTGCAGCAAAAACAGGTGCCGACCCGTTTATAACGGCGGCGGCGGCAACCACGAATCCAAGGGCAACTCGGGAAAATGATCTATTCATTTTTCCACTTCCATCCTTCTTAAGAAGAGCATGAATCGGTGGAACGTTATGAATGTAGCAACCACATCTGTACTGCAATAGGGATTGTGATCTACGGTACAAACGCGGGTTTAAGCTTCTGCGAGATCAACGCAGGCCGAGGACTTGCTAACCAATTTTGGCTACCTTTTATCTTCGGCGCAGATGACCAATGTGAGACAGCAAAACCGATTAGGTTCACTATGGCGTGCCTAGACCGGAGTTGACAGGCGATACCCGACCCCGCGGACGGCGACGACTACATCAGGACCACCAACTTTTCGAATCTTTACGCGTAGTCGAGAAGCGTGCGCATCAATTGCGCCGGATACCCCGAAACTTCTGTCTGCGCCGATTACTGGAGCCAAGCGCTCGCGGGTGAATGCCTGTCGTGGGTGTTCCAATAAAAGTTTCAGTAAATCGAATTCGGTCTGGGTAAGTGGAACGATGGTCGAGTTGATTCGAACTTCTCTGGCCTCGACGTCCATATCTATGGTGCCCCACGAAAGTCTGCTTGAATCGCTGGAAGGAGAGAGCTGCACTGCCACAGGGCTTTCAACATTTCTATGTCGCAACTGTACAGCCACTCTCAGCGCAATGATCCGACCAGATACTGGCTTGGTTACATAGTCATTTGCGCCCGCAGAAAGGCACATGGCCTCATCAATTTCTTCATTCCGCGAAGTTAGCATGATGATCGGTACGTTCGAGTGTTGGCGTAAACGTCGACACACTTCTAAACCGTCTGGCTGACCAAGCATGAGATCGAGCACGACAACCGCGGGATGGATTTCATCGAACAGCTGCAGTGCGGCGACGCCGTTGGAAGCCTCCGAAACTTTGTAACCCTCAACTTCTAAACTGGTACGAATGAAGAGCCTCACATCGGCGTCATCATCCACGACCAAAATCAAATCCTCGTCCAAATCTTCACCCCTAGATTTGTACTTAAAAATTAGGCAAGGCCCTGATTATGAATTCCAACAAATTCAAAACATTGAAACAGACATCTGGACCTTTCCACTCCTAGGCGCCATTGCCAGCGGACTTGAACGAACTCTATCGATTGATCGTCCGATCTCATAGGTTTCGCAGAGTGGGATTCAAAAATCTCGACTTACTCAGCCAACCCACTTCTTCCTGCATCTGCCTTCTCTTCAACTATCGGGTGGAAGTTCCCATGGCTTGGCCGCTTTCTAACTTATTAAATGTTCGCGCGGACTTTGGCGCCGATGTTGCGACGAGACCTCCAAGCAAAGATCATTGGTCAAAACGACCGAATGGTTATACACACCTGTTGATGAATCGGTGGAAAGGGTCGGGTGCCAAAAGGTCTTTAATGGTAGCGATTTTGTCGTTATAGGAGACGCTCTATGGTTTCAAAGCGATCGGCTGGGTCGCCGCTCGACATTGCCCAAGAACTGACGTCGAGCTTTGAAGACTTCAGGCAGCGCCGGGGATCTCTAGACAAATTGTTACTGGCGCAGCCCTCTGATCTACCAGGGGCCAGAAGTGTTGGTTTGCGGTTTGCTTGTGATGTCCACCACAGTAGTGACAGTTTCGATTGCTTGAATGTCTTCCACTATTTGGCGCGAGGCGACCCGGACCATCCCGGTAAACCGCCCAGCGGTGGCCTCTTGACGCAATCCTCTTGCCGACTTCTAGATTTTCGTTTTGGCAACTAGATCGACACAGAATTTGGTGACCGGATGTCGTTGTAAGACCGACCTTCATTCGGACTCCCTCCAGTCACCATCACCTATCTATCGGCTGCACAAACGGTTTCTTAGGTTTTCTGGCTAACTCCGAATGTTTCTCGGTTCACGAAATGTCCCCCACGACGATGTCACTGCCAATTAGCCTCTGATCGACTGACCGGTCGAAGTGCTTTAAATACTCATAAAACCAGTAGAAAAATCTGAAAAAAGAGAGTGAGTCGCCTAGTAATCGTCAAGTGATTGTCATGAAGCCTACGTAATCTCTGCCTTTCCGATGCAACATAGTTAGAAAGGCAACCAGGGTGACTACGGGAAAAAGTTCAAATCTCACAACAGGTTCGGCGCTTTCATCAAAGGCGAGCGTTGACGATTTGGTACATACAAACCTCCCATTAGTCGGTTACCTCGTCAGCGAAGTGATAGTTCGACTCCCTAAGCATGTGCGTCGAGATGAGTTAACAAGTGCTGGATTAGCGGCTCTCGCCAGTGCTGCGATGTCGTTCGAGGCAGATAGAGGCGTGCCGTTCGCTCGATATGCAACTCTGCGCATCCGCGGTGCCCTTATTGACGAACTCCGGTCTAACGATTGGGTTTCGCGATCTGTGAGAACGCGCGCTAGGGCTAGAGAAGGCGCTATTGGCCAACTTGAGATGATGCTAGGCAGAACTCCGACTAGCGTCGAGATTGCTGAACATCTTGGTGTTGAGGTGACCGAAGTTGCTCGAGTTGAAAGCGATGTGCATCGGGCAGTTGTACTTAGTTTGCAGGGGTTTCAGGACATTGACTCAATCGAGTCAATGTTGCCAACAGCGGGTGAGACTCCCGAAGAGATCTTGCTTCGCCGCGAACAGGTGGGCTACCTTCACGCAGCCATAGCGGCGCTGCCAGAGCGCCTTCGCCTTGTTGTCGAACGGTACTTTCTTGAAGGCTCTGCAATGGTGGATATTGCCGAAGAACTCGGCGTTGGGGAATCTCGGGTTTCGCAGTTGCGTGCAGAAGCGCTAGTCCTATTGCGTGAAGGAATGAACGCCCTCCTTGAAGATACGGACAGAATCGCGCCCACAGCTCCGTCAAGTGGTGTTGTTGCGCGGCGCCGCGCTGCCTACGTTGCGGCCGCTGCCGCTCATAGTACTTTCCGCACCCGCTTGAGTGTGCCTGCTCAAGAGACGAAGGAAGATCTGCGGGTCCGATTCACTGCCTAGTTGTTTACTGTGTAACTGCAATTATTGAAGCCTGGAAAAGTTAAGGTGTGGCGTCTCCTGGAGTTGTTGGCAGCATGGCAGCAAGTTTTGCAAGTTTCTCCGGTGACGAAGATGCGGCTGCTTGATTGGCCGCGATCACTGCGGCGTACACCTCTTCGCGGTGGACTTGGACATCTTTTGGAGCCTGGATGCCGATCCTGATGGAATCGCCGCGCACATCAAGGACGGTAACTACTACATCGTCACCAATCATTACGCTTTCGCCTACGCGGCGCGACAGAATTAGCATGATGCGGCTCCCCACGATGTGCCAGAACGCATCAGCATACCGGTCAATCGGATCGGAGTGGTTGGCGTAGCGAAAGTCGATCATCGGCCAGGACGACTTGGCTGGCCGCACGAGTGTTCAGATTGACGATGAGCGGGGCTCTGAGATTCACGGTCGAGTCCTTAAGATCCACCCCGACGGTAACGATTAGCAACAACCAAGCCTCATCAGCGGCCCTGATCCCCAACTTGGAGATCACATCTGATTCGATTTCCGGAGCATAATCAGGAAAAAATGCCACCGAGGGCATAACCACGAATCGGACGTCGGCCTGATCAAGCGACTGGAAATCGAAGAGCAACCCATTTCCGTCAAATTGTACGAGTACGAATTTGCGTAGTCCTGGAAAACCTGGCAGATCGCTGATCAACTCAATGGTTGGCAGATCCAACTCGGTAGTGGTCATTGGTTTCTCATTGGTTTCATTGTGCCCTTACGTGTTGGTGATCTATTTGAGGAAATCAAGCAGGGACGGCTGGATGACTTTCGCGGTGGCTCCAAGTGCAGCTTGATATGCGACTTGCTGCATCTGAAGGTTCATCATGGTTTTGGGCAGGTCAATATCCTCCACCCCAGAAAGCGAAGCCTTCAAATTCAACTGCTTGTCATCCGCTGCTTGGCGCATCTGATTTAGTCGTTGGTAACGAGTTCCAACATCCGCCGTCTGGCTCATCATCAAGTTTGAAGCAGAGTCCAAACTATTCAAGTCGGCGCCGAGTTGTGATGGATTGGTCCGCAGATCAGTAGAAATGTTGGCAAGAACTTGAAATAGGCTGGAGCCACCTGTTCCGAATACCTCAGGGCCGGTTGATTCCACCCGGACTTGTGAATTTGAGCCAACGGTTCGAGCTACCGGATTTGAGTCTCCTAGGTAGTTGCCATTGGCATCGTAAGCAGTGCTGCTAGTGGTGGTTCCGCCAAAAACTGGTCTATTTAGATACTTGGTGTTTGCGATGCCGATTAAGGCGTTTCGGATCTGATCAACTTCTGTTGCCATGGCATCGCGAGCTTGCTGAGATGCGAAGCCAGTGTTGTTCCCTTGAAGAGTCAAGTCCCGTGCGCGGGAAACCATAGTTGTCGCTGACGAGAGTGCGTTGTCAATCGAGCCCAGCCAACCCAAGCCATCCTGGGCGTTACGCGACCACTGCGCATTCTGGGTGATATCGGCCCGGAGTTGGAGCGCCGAGATCGTTCCCATTGGTGAATCCGAAGGCTGGCTGATTGCCTTGCCACTGGAAAGTTGCTGTTGCAAGGTGCTTAGGCGATCAAGGTTTCCCTGGAGGCCAAGGAGAGCTCGGTCTGCAATTGAGCGCTGGGTAACCCTTAGCGATACTGACATGTCAATTCACTCCTTAGCGTCCTACTAGGCCCGTGTGATTGATGAGGGTGTCGAGAGTGGAATCGACGGCCGTCATCAATCGGCCGGCCGCTTCGTAACCCCGCTGAAAAGAGATCATGTTGGTCATCTCCTCATCGATGTTGACGCCAGCCTGAGATTCCCTGGCGGCATTAATTTGATTGGAGATTGCGGTCTGACTATCGACCCGCCTAGCGGCGGTCTGAGTAGCTACGCCAAGATCAACTACGAATTTTTGATACACCTCATCGGGTCCACCGACCTGGTTCGCGAGGTTTGACAACGCAGTTGCATTAGACCCATCAAGGTTTGCTGCCCCAGCGACGCCGGAAGCGGCCAACAGTTTGGGGTCGGTAATGGCAACTTTTATGGTGCCAGCCGTAGTGCCGGTGAAAAGTGGAATTCCCGGATTTCCGGCTAGGTCATAACCGGCAGTCTGCTGGGTGTTGACCGCATTCGCCAGTTTTGCCGCCACACCATCAAGTCGAGCGGAATATCCCGGAAGCACATTGTTTAGGCTGTCTAGGATCGCCCCAGCCTGTCCTGTAGCAACCGGCAATGGCTGACCGCCGGATGCCAAAGTAATTTGGACTTGGGTGCCCGCAGTCACATCTAGAAGTCCAGCTGGGATTGAATTAACGGCAATGTCCTGGGCCACATTGCCTCGAACCAAACTGCTTCCTTGGAGTTGAACGCTGAGCATGCCATCGGTACCGACGGTAGAACTTGCACCAACAAGGTTTGCCAATTTCATTGCCAGCAGATCACGCTGATCGGAAAGTTCGTTGGCTGGAAGGCCAGAGAGCGTGGCGCTTTGAATTGCCTGGTTTAGATCTGCGACGCCGTGGGTTGCAGAGTTGACTTCGCTAACAAGTGCACTTAGTTGATCATGCATAGCGCTCCACTGGGAGGCCATTGAACTCTGCGTCGTGTTAAGCCAGTCGGAGACTGCCCCAGCGCGCTGCAGCAACTGAGTGCGTGCCGAACTGTCTCCGGGGTTATTGGCCAGATCGGCGAAACCCGACCAGAGATTGCTCAAGATCGATTGAAAACCATTGGTTCCAGGTTCCGGAATCAGTTGCTGGACCTGATTTAAGGTCTGCGATGCGGTTGTGAACTGACTCAGGCTGGCCTGGGTATCGCGGCCGCGGGTTTCTAGAAAGGCATCGCGCAGCCGAGTCAAGCCATCTACGCTGACGCCGCTGCCGGCTCCGCTCCAGGTGGACCAGACGGCTGGAATCGCGGGTGCACCGACCGCGGTTAATTCAATGCGCTGACGGCTATACCCGTCGGTGTTCGCGTTGGCGATGTTCTGACCGGTTACATCCAGCCCACGACGTTGTGCATATAAAGAGGAGAGTGCGACCGAAAGACTCTCGAAACTTGACATCAGATGGCTCCGTCGAGAAATGTCGATCTGCCGCTTCCAATTACCGTCGTTCCAGCGGGGCCATACATTTTTGGCTCGGCGGGGCCCGCAAGTGTTGCCAGAGCTGTGACCACGGCGCGTTGACCACTATTGATGAGATCACGGTTTGTCTCGGACAGACCGGTAATACGTCCGGTCAATTCAAGAAATGCTCGTCTGTGGTCGGCGAGTAATTCGCCCCATGGAGCTGGGGCGGCTCGAGCCAGATCGCCCAGACTTGAGTTGGAGGGCAGTCCCATTGACACCGCGACGACATCGACCTCGATGGCGCGAATAACTTCGCTATTGGCTATCGCCTCAAGAACCACCTCGACCTCACGGGTGGCGCGGGCAAGCCACTCCGATCGTCCGGCGGCGAGCAACAGTTGCTCTTCCTCCAACTTGAACAGGAGAACCTCGAGCAACTCTCGTTCCCGCCAAAGAGCGGTTGAGAGTTCGGCCATACCCACGAGCCGACCTCCTTCGGTCACTTTCGCGCGATCACGCTATCGCGGAGTATTGCATTGGCTGCCCTATCGGCCGCCACGGTTCCTGGCTTAGCGTTATTGGCGACCGGTCGGTAATAAATATGAATTAAGAACGCGCTCTAACTTGCGCTAAGAATTCCTCAGACCTTTGGGCTCACTGCCGATGAGGGAATCTGCAGCCGCCCACGGATGGGCAGTGCGAAGAACCCTTATCAAGGAGGATGTCATGGGTATCAGTATCAACCAGAACATTATGGCGATGAACGCCTATCGGAACCTGTCTATCACGCAAGGTCAGATGGCTACCTCGCTCGAGCGACTTTCCAGCGGATTCCGGATCAACCGGGCGGCAGATGATGCAGCTGGTCTGTCTATCTCAGAGGGTCTCAGGTCTCAGATAGGCGGCTTGAAAGTCGCGGTTCGCAACGCCCAAGATGCCATCTCCGTCGTGCAAACGGCTGAAGGTGCGCTATCTGAGGTCCATTCAATCCTGCAACGTATGCGTGATCTTTCTGTCCAGGCATCCAACACCGGATCCCAGGACACCTCGGCTCGCACCGCTGCCCAAACCGAACTGACCCAGTTGAATGCTGAGTTAGATCGGATTGGTTCAACCACCAGATTCGGTGGACAGACGCTGCTCAACGGTTCTCCAGCGGCCATCGACGGTGCTATCACCGGCGGAACAACGGGTGCTCTTTCCGGTGCCGCTTTCCAGATCTCAGGAACTTGGAAGAATGCCTCAACGGGCGCAAACGTTGCGCTCACTACGGCCTCGGTCTCTGTTGCAAACGGCACATACACCACCGCCGGTTCATACCAGTCGGCATTGCAAAGTGCTCTGGACACGACGATGTCCTCGAATGGAATCGCAGCCGGATCGGTGAAGGCTAGCGTTTCCGATCAGGGTGGCGGTGTGTGGAAGGTGGAGCTTACTACCTCGAGCCTGTCCGCAGGTTCGACGTTCTCAACCGGCACCAGCACCGCAGCTGGTGTTACTGCCAGCAGTACTTCCAGCTCGCAGGCAAACGCCTTCAACGGCACTTTCCAGATTGGCGCAAACAATGGCGACACTGCGTCTGTCTCGTTCAATGGTGTGAGTTCCACACTCCTTGGTACTAACGGGCTTGACTTAGTGAACAACGCAGCCGCGGCAATCACCACGATCGATTCGGCAATCACCTCTGTCTCGACCACTCGAGCCACACTCGGTGCTTACCAGAACCGTTTCCAACACACCATTAACAACCTCAACGTGACTGTAGAGAACCTCTCTGCTTCCGAGTCACGCATCAGGGACACAGACATGGCCGCAGAAATGGTGAATTTCACCCGCGACCAGATTCTTTCTCAAGCAGGTACCGCGATGCTTGCTCAGGCCAACGCTGCGCCGCAGAGCGTGCTCAAGCTCCTCGGCTAATAGTCGGTTGCTTGTGCCACGCCGGATTTGGGTGGTGGGAGTCACCTACCCCCACCCAAATCCGGATCCAGATGAGCAGAATCCTGGGATCTTTGCTTAGGAGGAGGGGAGAAAACTATGACCACAGCGATGAATGGCGTCGGCGGCATCAACGTCACCCAAATGGTGACGCAGATGATGTCACTCGAGAAGATACCTCAGACGCTTTTGAAAAATAAGTTGGGTGCTGACAACGATATTCTCACTGCCTATCAGTCATTAGCTGCAACCTTTTCTACGGTTCAGAGCTCCGCTCAAGCAATAGTTGGTGCTGGCGGAATAACTCCCTGGTCTCTTTACAGTGCAACATCTTCGTCACCAAACGTTTCCGCTACAGCGGACTCAACTGCAGTGTCGGGCATCTACAACTTCAACGTGACGAGTGTGGCAGCGGCTCACAGCGTCATGTATTCAGGGCAGATGGCCATGACCGCTCAGGCCTCAACCGGGACTACTTTTGGGATCACGCAGGGCGGCGTAACTACCAACGTGACTACAACGGATACCTCCTTGGCCGGCGTGATCAGTGCCATCAATTCCACCGCAGGGCTTGGTGTAAAGGCGGCAGCGGTTCAGACGGGCTCTGGGGTTTACCAACTTCAATTGAATGCAACCAACACGGGTGTCTCCAGCCAGTTCACGGTCAGCGGTCTAACTACCGGGGTGGGCACTGCTTCCGTGCTTACCAGTGGTTCTGATGCTTCTGTGACGGTTGGATCGAGCACTGTGACTTCGTCCAGCAACACTTTCACTGGTGTTTTCCAAGGCGTTACTTTCACTGTAGGAAAAGTTGAGTCCGGCAACAGCATCACGGTTGGCAACGACACTGCAGGCATGACTAATCAGGTTAAGACCCTTATTACGTCGATGAATACGGCTATCGGGCAGATCACCAGCCAGACCGCCTATGACCCGACGACCAGTAAAGGCGGACCACTACTTGGCGAATTGTTGCCCACTCAGCTCCAAGACGGAATACAGAAGGCGATTCTCAATGTCGCTGGCGGCGGCACTCTTGCCAATATCGGGATTCAACTCGATCAGAACGGCAACATAGTTTTTGACGCAACAAAATTTGCCTCTGCAATGGCCGCCAATCCCACTAATACCCAGTCGCTCATCACCGGACTGGCTCAGCAGGTAAACACTTTGACCAAAGGTGCGATTGATCCAACTATTGGTTCCATCACAACGACGATTCAGGGGAACCAGGCTGACATCACCGACCTAAACAACAGCATCGCCGCTTGGGATGTGCGCTTAGCCCAACGCCAGACCGATCTTCAGACCCAGTTTTCGACCTTGGCCACCACGCTGGCCACGATGCAGAACCAACAGAGTTGGCTTTCCGGCCAGTTCACCACGATGAGCCAATAAGAGGGAGTGTGCCCAATGAGCGCCGCATCAGCATCTAAGCGTTATGTTTCCGACTCGATCGCCACTGCTTCGTCAAGTCGGCTGATAGTCATGCTGTACGACCGGCTGATTCTTGATCTCGAACGAGGCGAACGTGAACTTCGTACTGGAGTTGTTGGGAATGAGCATCTGCATCACGCCCAAGAGATCCTGATTGAGTTACGCGCGAGTCTTGACGTCGGCGCTTGGCAAGGTGCACCTGGGTTGGCCGACCTTTACGCCTTCCTTCTAGGCGAGTTGATCGCGGCAAATATTGGTCGGGATCCTGCTCGAGTTGCCGCTTGTCGAACCTTGGTCACACCACTTCGGGACGCCTGGGCTGAGGCCGCGCTTCAACTTGCAACCGGCAAGGTTGTCTATCCGGTATCGGCATGACGTACTTGAGATCTCTACCGACGGGCGTCGATATTGAGACAAGAGGCGACCCAGATTCGCAAGATTTGACCTTCTATGACGCATGGGTGGCGGCCTTGACCATTCTGGATCTTGATGTCGAACGTGCCGAAAACTTGCTTCGTGCCAACGTTGGATCCACCCCGGACCTAATCGTATGGACGCCACCGACTGGCATCGGCTCGCTACCGCTGCCTCTTCTGGAGCGGGCCCAACATTTGCATCGGCGCCAACTGGAAGTTGCCGAGTTACTAGCGGCTGCGATGGTTGGAAACCGTCGCCTAAGCGCCCTTACCGACGCCATCGACGCCACTCGCCCATCAGCTCGCCCAGTCTTTATCGATGACGCATGCTGATACTCATCGTGGACGACAGTCGGGTAATGCGCCACATCGTGACCCGGACTCTTCGCCAAACGGGGTGCGGAGACCACGAATTCGTTGAGGCCGGAAATGGTTTGGCGGCCCTCAGGGTGATCTCTTCGGATGCGCCTGATCTGGTGTTCTCCGGTTGGAACATGCCTGAGATGAACGGGATCGAATTGCTTCGGGCTCTTCGGAATGCAGGAGACCAGACGGAGTTTGGGTTCGTTACTTCGGAAAGTTCTCCTGAAATGCGAGAAATTGCCATGGCGGCCGGAGCCAGATTTTTGATCGCCAAACCTTTTACGGCGGACGCCTTTTCAGAGTTAATGGGTGAGTTGATCTCATGAACCAGACCAAGATCCCGGCGGTCAAGGCAGTGCGGGACTTGTTCGGCGACCTGATTGGTCTTGACGTCTCGGTGTCTCCAGGCGAGCCGGTGGCTCTCGGCCAGGACTCGACCGGGATTGCGACGGTGTACGTCACCGAACAACTGGCTGTGTCGGCCGTAGCTCTTCTGGATCTGGCGCTCACCGCTTATTTGGGTAGTGCCCTGGGGTTGTTGCCGCCGGCCGGAGTACAGGACCTTCTTGCAGAAGGCGAAGTTTCGAAAAGCGCTCTGGAGAATGTAGAAGAAGTTCTCAATATCGTTAGCGCCCTGTTCAACGTGCAAGGGGCACCCCACGTAAAACTTTATTCAGTTATTCTTCCAGGCGATTTACCGCCAGCCGATATTTCAGAGGTACTGCACTCGTGGGGGCGTCGGTTGGATTTAACGGTTAATGTTCCCGGATATGGCAGCGGCGCGTTTTCATTAGCGCTTGCATAGCAAGTTAACGGATTATTTATCTTGCGACTTTACGCGCTTAAATAGTCGATCGTTTAGGAGTGGCAGCTATTGATTCGTCGTTGACCAGATTGCAGATCAGCTAAAAACGCCATCACTTGCCAGTTCGTCTCATAGTCCGGCGTAGAAACCCCTTAGGTTCTGCTCGTCTCCGCCGATTTGGGACTCGAGCAAGGATTGCCAATAACGCCAAGGACAGGCACACCATTCGACTTCGCGAGAGGTCGTAGATCTAAGGGGTCCGTCCATGGCCGATTCCGATTGCATATTCATTTCCGCTCGGGTAATGAAATGACTGACGTCACTCTTGACGCGATCACTGCCGCGCTGACTGGCCTTTCCGCACGCCAAAACGTGATCGCCGACAATACGGCCAACCTGGGCACTGCGGGTTTTCTAGCCGGCCGCGTGCAGTTTGAAGACTCTTTGCAGCAAGCGTTGAGTAGCGGCACGGTGGGCAGCGGGGGTACAAATGTGACTCCGACCATTACCCGTTCGTTAGATCCCACCGGACCCGATGGAAACAATGTGAGTCTGGAAAAAGAGACTTTGCTTGGAATTGAAACCACGCTCCAATACCAGTTGATGCTTCACGCTGCCGATGACAAGTTTGCTCAACTTCGTGACGTACTGCGAGGGTCATGATGTCCGCATTCGATATTTTCAGGATTTCCGGCAGCGGTATTGAACTCTCCCAGAAGTGGATGGATGCCGTATCGGACAACATCGCCAATATCAATACCGTTCGGCGTACGAGTGACGCCGCTTTTCAGGCGCGCTACATAGTTGCTCAGTCGGTTGATTACGGCTCCGGCCAAGGTGGAGTGGAAGTGGCGGGTGCAGCTTATGGAAGTGCAGCTGGACACGTCGTTTACGACCCCAGCAACCCACTGGCTGACGCCCAAGGAATGGTGCGCCGTCCGGATATCGACCTGGGTGATCAGATGACTCAACTGATTCAGGCCCAACGCGGCTACCAGGCGAATATTGCGGTAGTAGAGCGAGCCAGATCGGCCTATGAGTCCGCGCTGCAACTTGGGCGGAACGTGTGAGTATCTCATCTATTTCTGGGCTCACCGCGATCGTTCCGGTGACCGCGCCAACCGCGCCCATTGCCCCAGGGGATGCATCTTCGGCCGCAGCCACGGCAACCGTTGGTGGCGCGGGGTTCAGTCACAGTCTTGCTGGTGCCGTAGATAATTTGCAGCAGGTTCAGGCAAAGTCGGACACGTTGGCGCTTGAGGCTGCAACTGGTCAATTGAAAAACCCGCAGGACTACCTGCTTGCCGCAAGCGAATCCTCACTCACGACACAACTAACCGTGGCGATCCGCAATAAGGCGATTGAGGCATTCAACGACATCATGAGGATGCCCGTGTGATGACTGGAGTGCTTTCAACGCTGCTTCGTCGAATGCGAACTACCTTAGATGGGTTCACACCCGGCCAGCGGACAGTGACCGTTCTGGGCGTCATAGCGCTAGTTCTTGGCGGTTATCTTTTCACAACCTGGGCGAGCAAGCCTGCATATGTTCCGTTGTTCTCGAATTTGGCTTCTACTGATGCGAACTCCATAGTTCAACAGTTGGATACCTCCGGGGTCCCATACCAACTTACAGATGGTGGGGCGACCATCTTGGTTCCTCAAGACAAGGTGTATGCGACTCGGCTGACTTTAAGCGGACAGGGCCTTCCTACCGGCGGTACGAGCGGATACTCACTATTAGATAAACAAGGAATAACGACTTCTGACTTCATGCAGCACGTTGACTATCAACGCGCGCTTGAGGGCGAACTCGCTAAAACCATTTCGGCAATCGACGGAGTTCAGGGCGCCGTCGTTCACTTAGCCTTGCCGCAGCAGAGCGTCTTCACTGATACCGCTAGCAAACCGACGGCTTCAGTTTTGGTATCGCTTAGACCCGGAGTTCAGCTATCGCCAAGCCAGACCGAAGCGGTAGTTAATCTGGTGGCAGCCAGCGTTCCCGATCTGACTCCTGACGCGGTCACGGTGGCGGATGGCTCAGGGCAAGTGCTTTCAGGTAGCCAAGGCGGTGCACTTGACGCAGCTGGCACTGCCAGAGAGCAGCAGACATTGGCATTCGAAAACCAACTCTCCACTTCAGTGCAGCAGATGCTCAACCAGGTAGTAGGCCCGAACCACTCAGTAGTTCGGGTTAACGCTTCGCTTGATTTCGATCAGCGCGATACGACTACACATACGTATGTATATGACCCGACAGTGCCGCCGCTTGCAAACACAACCACATCCGAAAAATACAGCGGTGTCGGGGGACCTGCTGTTGGAGGGGTGCTCGGGGCGACTCCTGGAACCACGACCGGTGGTACCACGGCTGCGACGGGCGCCAATGGTTACGACAAGACAACCCAGACAGTAAACAATTCGGTTGGTTCAATTCTCGAACAACGAAAAGGTGCCCCCGGTTCGGTGAAGCGGCTAACAGTTGCCGTACTCCTAGATAGTGCCACCGCATCAAAGATCAGCACGTCGCAAGTGAGCCAATTAGTTTCAAACGCGGTAGGGCTTGATACCACACGGGGCGACTCAATTCAGGTTGCAACAATGCCTTTTGATAAGTCGGCAGCCCTCGCCGCAAAACTCACGCTAGCTCAGGCCGATGCCAGCCAGAAACAAGCCGGCCTCTTCTCTCTGATCCGTAAAGGCGCACTGGGACTTCTAGTTCTGGCGATTCTGATTTTGGCACTCCTATCTGGCCGACGGGCACGCCGAACCGAAGTTACGGCTGACGAATTAGCCGAACTTGAAGACATTCGACGCCAGTTGTTACTTGGCCGCGGTGAGCCGGCCAAGCTAACCATTGGTGGATCTCCAGCATCGGGCTCGATGACTCCCAAGCTAGAGATGCTCAGGACGCAAACGGCTGACCCGGTGTCTGAGTTGCGCCTGGCGGCACGCGCGGACATAAGCGAAATGGTCGATAAGCAACCAGACGAAGTTGCTCAGTTGCTGCGCGGCTGGCTAGCCGAGCGGACACGTTAGCACATGACTCAAACTGCGCCCCTGGAACTCGAGGTCGAGCTGACCGGCCTTCGTAAAGCCGCCATCCTCATTGTTCAACTGGGTCAGGGGAAAGCGTCTCGGATTCTGGCAGAGTTGCGCGAAGGTGAATTGGAAGAATTGGTCGCTGAAGTCGCTCGGTTGAGATCGGTTGATTCTTCCGTAGTTGACATGGTGTTTGAAGAATTCCGAGACATAATCGCGGCTCATAGGTATGTGGCCCAAGGTGGGCTCAACTATGCCAGAGAGTTGCTCGAAGGCGGTCTGGGGGCGGATCGAGCTCGCGACATTATGGCCCGACTTGAGGCGGCCATATCCGAAATGCCGTTTCAATTTCTTCGAAGAACGGATCCTCGTCTTTTGCTGTCGTTTCTGCATGACGAGCATCCGCAGACTATTGCCTTGGTTATGTCACACATGAGCGCCGATCAGGCATCGATGGTGTTGTCTGGATTAGCGCCTGGCCTACAGGCCGATGTTGCTCACCGAATCGCAATCATGGATCAAACCTCGCCTGAAATCGTGCAGCGGGTTGAGGAAACTCTGCAGCGCAGAATGTCTTCGCTCCTGCAGCCATCCGAACTCTCCGTGGTAGGAGGTTTGCAGCCGTTAATTGAAATTATCAATCGCTCTGATCGTGGAACCGAACGCATGATCCTGGAAGGACTGGACGGACTTGATCCGGCATTGGCCGAAGCTATCCGCGCCCACATGTTCATGTTTGAAGACATCGTGGGGCTTGAGGATCGTTATGTTCAGTTGGTATTGCAACAAGTTGATACCGCCGATTTGGCTCACGCACTGAAGGGCGTTAAGTCTGAAGTTCGCGAAAAAGTCATGAAGAACATCTCGCAGCGAGCTGCGGAGAACTTGGAAGAGGAAATTGATTTGCTCGGCCCGGTCCGCGTCTCTGCTGTTGAAGAAGCTCAAGCCAAGATCGTTCGGAATATCCGAGCACTCGAAGAGACGGGTCAGATCGTGATTTTAAGGGGTGGTGACGATGAGTATCTCTCCTGAAACTACGGTATTGCGCGGGACTCGCGCAGACCTTGCCCCGTTGGCGCGAGTCGATAGCGAACTGCGAACCAGTCGATATCTCACCGACGCAAAACCAGATGCCAGATTGCTTGATCCAGATCTTGTACGAGCCCTTGATGAAGCAACCCGAATAGCCAGAACATCTGCCGCAGCTGAAGGATTCGCCGCCGGCTATGCGAGCGGGCGGATTCGCGCCGTTGCCGAAACAAAGGCTGAATTAGATCGCGAACTCGCGACGCTGCGCACGGCAGAGGCTCAGCGAAAGACTGGCACCGAAAATCTGCTTGCTGCCCTTAATGAAGCCGTCCTGCGGCTCGAGAACAGGCTCGTCCCTACTTATGACGAAATTGGTCAAAGACTCGGCGCGGTCGCATATTCGCTAGTTGAATCCATCTTTGGCCGGGAACTTGAACTTTCGCGAGAACTGGCGCTAGACGCGATGCGAAGAGCTTGTGCCGCAGCGCCGCGCGGCACTGCTCTTACTCTCTGGCTCAACCCACTTGATATTGAAAGTCTAGAAACCATCGATTTGGCGACAACACTCGGACGGCCAGTCAAGGTGGTGCCCGATCCCGCGCTCAACCGAGGCGATGCTCTCGCTGAAATCGGTGCGACCAAGGTTGATGCCTGTCTAACCAACTCCCTAGCTCGAGTCCGGGAGGTGCTGATCGGATGAGCGTCGAATTGCTAGCTAAGCGTGCGGCCCAGGCAGCAAAGCCGCAAGTGATCGGGACGGTCGCCGCTGTGGTCGGCTTAACCGTCTCGGTGGAAGGAATTTCAGCGGCGATTGGCGATCTTCTTACTTTAAAATCTCCCGTTCAAGATGTCCGGGCTGAAGTGGTTTCGGCTAGTGGTGGTCGATTGACCTGTCTTCCTTTAGGCCCGATTTTTGGGATTGGGCCTGGCGTCGAAGTTCGAACTACCGGTGGGCCGTTAGAAATATCAGTCGGATCAAGCCTTCTTGGTCGTGTGTTAGATGGCCTCGGTGAACCGATCGATGGCCTCGGCCCGCTTTATGGAGCGCACCGTGTTTCCGTGGAGAACTCGGCCCCAGCGGCGCTGACCAGACAGCGAGTTAATCGTCAACTCGGCGTTGGGGTTCGAGCTTTGGATGTGCTGGTGCCCGTTGGTCGTGGTCAGCGGTTGGGCTTATTCGCCGGTTCCGGTGTTGGAAAATCCACCCTGCTATCCATGATCGCCCGGGGTACCGAAGCGCAAGTGGCGGTAATTGCATTAGTTGGCGAGCGTGGTCGAGAGGTCCGCGAATTTATTGAAAATGATCTCGGCGCAGCTGGCCTTGCCCGATCGGTGATCGTGGTCGCCACCTCCGATCAACCGCCGGTGGTGCGTCTTCGTTCAGCGTTTGTGGCAACTCGGATCGCAGAATGGTTTCGCGATGAAGGTGCCGATGTGGTTCTGATGATGGATTCGGTTACCCGGGTGGCAACTGCACAGCGAGAGATTGGTCTATCCGCCGGGGAACCACCCGCAACGCGGGGTTTTCCGCCTTCTGTTTTTGCGCTGTTGCCCAGACTTCTTGAACGAGCAGGATGCGGCGAACGAGGCAGCATCACCGGTATTTACACGGTGTTGGTGGAAGGGGACGACATCAACGACCCAATCGGAGACACGGTCCGATCGATTCTTGATGGGCACGTCGTTCTCGATCGACGGCTTGCAACTTCGGGCCACTATCCGAGCATCGACGTGCTCGATTCTGTTTCTAGAGTAGCTCCAGCTGTTACCAATTCGGAGCAGCGGACTGCCGCCACGATCATAAGGCGCCTTTTGTCTGCACATCGGGAAGCCAAGGTGCTTCTTGAGATTGGCGCATATGTACCCGGCACAAACTCGGATGTTGATCGAGCCAGGGAGTTGATGCCGATGATCGACGGATTCTTGCGTCAAGAAGTCGATCACCAATCAACCTTGAGTGAAGCTTGGGACCAAGTTTTTGGGCTAACCGGAGTCGATCCCAATAGAGGTGTGAAATGAGAAGAAGATTTCCACTAGCGGCAGTACTGCGAGTACGTGAAGCCGTGGAGGAGACAACTCGAGCCGAGGTCGTCAGGGCAAATGGACGAGTAGTCCAGGCCGCCGAGCAAGCAACTCAACGCGAGGCTACTTTGAAGGAACAGATGTTGCCTACGAATGGGCCGATAACGCCGTTTGTCGGAGCGGTCCTGGCGGCGCGCAGCCTCGCCACTGAAGTCTCCGTCCTGCAAGAGTTGACTCGATCGCGGCGAGAGGAACTACGTCTTGCCAAAGAACGATGGGTCAAGGCCGAACAAGACCAAAGTGCTGTTGAGGAGTTGGCCGATCGACATCGGCTGCTCGTAGAGCACGAAAACCATCGAGCGGAGCAGCGGGAATTGGACGACTTAGCCCAGCGCCCCTGGCGGGTTGCTGACTGGGACGCCCAATTGGAAGTGGATGAGCCATGATCAATGGACTGGCAGAAGTGATGTCACGGATTCAAGAGATTCAAAATCTCTTCCCATCTGTTCAAGCTGCATCTGCTAACGGTGCAAACTTAAGTTTTGCCAATGCACTCGCGTCAGCAATGAGTGCGCCAACGAGCAGTGTCGCTGGCAGTAGCGTGGTAGCCGATGCATCTCAGTATCTGGGTGTGCCATATGTATTGGGGGGAAATAACCCCGCAACCGGAATGGACTGTTCTGGTCTGGTGCAACGGGTCTTCTCTGATCTTGGATACCAACTTCCGCGAGTAGCAAGTGATCAAGCGCAAGCAGGAGCGTCAGTGGCAACCTTGGCCGACGCGCAGCCGGGGGATCTGGTCGCCTTCGGTACCCCGGTGCATCACATCGGGATCTATCTCGGTAACGGGCAAATGATTAACGCCCCGCACACGGGAACCGCAGTGCGCGTTGAACAAATCACCGAGACGCCGACCGCGATCCGGCGGATTGTGGCCGATCCATCGACAGCGCCCGCGCCGAGCCTTGGCGCTTCAAGCAATGCACCAACCGCCTTTGGGCCGTTATTTGATTCGGCCACAAACCAATATGGGCTGCCACCAGGATTGCTAGCTGCAGTAGCCAAAGTTGAATCCGGCTATAACCCAAATGCTACAAGCCCCGCAGGCGCACTTGGTCTCATGCAACTTATGCCATCAACTGCTCGCGGCCTTGGCGTCGATCCGCTTGATCCTAATCAAGCAATTGATGGTGCGGCTCGCCTCCTTTCCGGAGATCTGAACCGATTCAAAACTGTGCCACTAGCGCTGGCTGCGTATAACGCTGGTAGTTCGGCCGTAGCCCAATACGGCGGTATCCCGCCATATTCGGAAACCCAGAACTACGTGGGCGAAGTTATGCGCAATTTGGCGGGAGCGAAGCCATGAGAGTCGATCCAACTCCGATTGCAAGTGAGCCTTTGGAATCACATCGCGAAGAACCAAGCGATCCTACGATGGCATTTCTTGCGCTGTTAGGACAGTTTTTGCCAACTCAGGCTGTGCCAATCGACCGAACTACTGCAGTCGAATCAGATTCTTTAAAGAAATCTTTGACGCTCAAATCGGCATTACCTAAGTCAGTGACACCTGGGCTAGCGCTCGCCGGTGAAGTGGCCAAAGTTATTGGTGCTGTTGGTACTAAAGTTTTCCCCGCACCGGATCTGGCCGGTCACGTACTTCCAAAATTAGTTTCAGTAGAAAGCCCGCTGACTGCAGCGGTCGGGATTGATCCAAAGCCGTCTTCCGCAGAACTTGGTCTAGCGGTCAAGTTAGCGAACCTCGGCAGTAACGTCGATATTGGAACCGCACCCAGGGTTAATGCAGTTGGCAAAATAGGAGTGGTTGCAAACTCAATTGTGCTCGACAAGACTGCTACCTCAAGTCTTCCTCGCCAAGTCGCGAAATCGCAACCGCCCACCATCACGCCTGTTCTAACAGAATTGGACAAGGCAAGTGGTAGTCCGATTGAAGTCGCGGGACCAGAACTGAGCGTCAAGGTCATTGCTCCGAACAGACCTGAGAAGCTCAAACTGGCTGAAGGGCAAAATACACTCCCCAAAATTTCTCCGATAACGATCAAGCCGTCTAGATCTCCGGCACTGGCAACTTTTACCCCGCTCTCACAACTTGGGTCAGCGGGTACGGCGGGCGGCCGACAAGCCATTTTGGATCCCTTGGCAGAGGCTCATCTCGCATCTATTAAGCCGAACTCCGCCGGCGCGGTTCCGTCCGGAATAATCCTTAACCAAGCGGCCGCACTTACTGTTGCCGCGCCAACCCAGCCCGCCGCTCCTGACAATCGCGGGATTTCGCTTTCGACAATTAGCGCGATCGGACCGGTGGCCCTACCCCACGGAACCGTCATACCAGTTGAACGACCATCAGATCGAGGTCCAACCGGCAAGGACGCAGGTGGATCATTAGCTAATGCGACGACCGGCGCTGAACAAGCCCAGCTTCAGCCGCCAGCTATCGGAGCCGTGTTGGCACCAGCCGCCCCCCAAGCACCGGTGTCGGTGGCAGCTCAACTCGCACCTCAGGTCGCCTCGCTAACCAGCGGACCGGATGGGACGCACCAGATCACCGTGCTGCTCCACCCGGCCGACCTTGGTCAAGTGCAAGTGGTAGTCGAACTCAAAGACGGGACCATCAACCTGCAATTGGCCGGATCTCATGACCCCGCCCGAGAAGCGTTGATCGGAGCACTTCCAGATCTTCGCCGGGAGTTAATTGACGCCGGGCTAAGCGTTGGTCGGACCGATGTTCTCTCCCAAAATCTGGGCACTAGTGGGGGATCGATGACGGGTGGTTATTTGGGATCCGGTAACCAGTCGGCGCCGGGTAACTGGAACACCCGATCTACGCCGTTGCCAGCCCCTCAATTGATGTCTGATTTACCAAGATCCGAGCCCCTGCCCAGCCACCGTCGCGTCAGCCACGCCGGCGCCGTCGATGTCACCATCTAGGAGGAACGAGGAAGAGTTATGTCCGTTTCATCAATTGGCAACACCCCGCCGACCACCGCCGGTTCCCCAGCTACTTCTGGTGCAGGCACGGCCCTGGGCACCGGTGATTTCCTGAAACTGTTAGTCGCTGAGCTCAAGAACCAGGATCCAATGAACCCAGCCTCTGGCACTGAGTTCCTCGCCCAGACCGCTCAATTCACCTCGGTTGAGAAACTCACGCAGATGGCTCAGCAGTACTCAAGCCTTATCGCATCACAGCAGGCAACCGAGGCGACCGGGCTGATCGGCCGCACCGTCGGCTACACGGATGCCAATGGCAGTCCGGCCCAAGGGATCGTTTCGGGCATCAGCTTGGTCGCGAGCGGGCCAGTACTCAAAGTCGGCACCATCGACGTCCCATTAACTTCGGTCAGCTCTGTCACCGGCTGATCGGTTGGTCCTCATACCCCCGGGCCATTTGCCCACAAACCCATAGGAGTAAGCACATGCTTCGATCATTATTTTCTGGAATCACGGGCCTTAGAAGCAACCAGACCATGATGGATATCGTTGGCAACAACATTGCCAACGTGAACACCGTCGGGTACAAGTCCAGCCAGGGGGTTTTCGAAGACACCCTTAGCGAAGTTCTCACTAGCGCAGGTGCGCCGCAAGGTGCGTTGGGTGGAACCAACCCAGCCGAGGTGGGTCTGGGCGTGAAGATCGCGGGGATCACAACCAACTTCGGCCAGGGAGCAGCACAACTAACCGGCCGTAGTACCGACATGATGGTTCAAGGTGATGGTTTCTTTCTCGTCAACAACGGCACTGGCACTCTCTATACCCGGGCTGGCTCGTTCTCACTTGATGCGAGTGGACAGTTGGTCGCACCAGACGGCGCGGTAGTTCAAGGTTGGCAAGGTGCCGGTGGAGTTATTAGCACCAACGCGGCTCCTACTCCAGTCAAGATACCGATCGGTACCTTGCTGGCACCAAAGCAAACGGCCAAAGCCCAGCTTGGTGGCAACCTCCCAGCTGACGCTGTCGTCGGAACCAGTGTGGTCGCCTCGATTACCGCCTATGACGCTCAAGGCACCCAACATGCAATGACCTACACCTTTACCAATACCTCCGCGAATAACTGGAACTTGGTTGTTACAGATGGGACCAACCCACCGGGGGCTCCAACTGCATTGGTATTTAGCAATACCGGGGCGCTGACCAGCCCAAATCCGGCAACCGCAACCTATTCGTTCATGGGCTCGACGGTCACCATGAACATTTCCGGGATGACCCAGTACGGCGGGGCTAATACCGCATCGGCCCTTTCTCAGGATGGATCGGCAGTGGGGTCTTTGCAGTCGTTTGCCATCTCACCAGACGGCACGGTAACTGGAGTCTTCTCCAACGGACTCAAGCAGTCGTTGGCCCAGATTGCACTGGCGAGTTTTAACAACCCAGCCGGTCTGGAGAAAGTTGGCGACTCGATGTATCGCACCAGCGTTAACTCGGGCTCTCCCCAGCTTGGCATCCCTGGAACTGGTGGCCGAGGCATGCTCGCCGGTGGAGTGCTTGAGATGTCCAACGTCGATCTTGCGGCCGAATTTTCAAACCTGATCATTGCTCAACGGGCTTTGCAGGCCAACTCCAAAGTGATCACTGCCTCCGATGAGGTTCTTCAGGATTTGGTGAACCTCAAGCGCTAACGCTGACATAAGCGCAGAAGGCTGACAGCGCCAGACGCCGCATTAACCCTCGACCTGGAGTGGGTCGAGGGTCAATGCCATTTGTCTCAAGTCGCCGCTCCTTAGGCCGATAGAGAGTTACTTCAAGAGGGCCAAGGACCGGCCCTGTCACTGCCATCCAAGGACGGATACCGTGATAGTTCTAACTCGCCTGAATGGGCCGACCTTCGCCCTCAACCCAGATCTGATCGAACGTGCCGAGAGCACGCCTGACACCGTCCTCACCCTTATCGACGGCAGCAAGTATTTAGTCGCCGAGCCGTTAGCAGAGGTGATTGCCAGGATCCGATGGTTTCGGGCTTCGTTAATTGCCGCTGCTGGAGTTTTCGATACGGTCCTGCCCGAACCTGCCCCGCACCCGAGTAGTAGTGCCTCCGAGAATTTGGATGGTGCGACGTTGAATATCGTTCCAATCAACCGGGGGTCGTAATGGATCTCGGCACGATCATTGGCATCGGACTCGCCCTCACTGCCGTTTTCGGGTCGATGCTTCTCGAGGGTGGCAACCCGATGACCATTATTTTGATCCCGCCCATGTTTCTAGTCTTCGCTGGAACCTTCGGCGCGGCGATGGCCACCGGTTCAATGAAAGATGCAACGGGCATCGTCAAATGGTTCAAAGTGGCACTGATGAGCAAGCCAGTAGAGGGCGGCAAAATGGTTGACACGATTGTTCAACTTGCCGAAACAGCTCGGCGCGAGGGGTTGCTCGCGTTGGAAGATGCGGTTCGTAAAGTCGAGGATCCATTTCTTAGGAAGGGACTCGAACTGGCTATCGACGGGACCGACTCGGAGGATCTTCGCGAGATTTTGGAGTCCGAAATCGCAGCTAAACGAATCAATGATCGCGCCGGCGCAAAAATTTTCAGCGATATGGGTGGTTACGCACCAACCATCGGAATCCTAGGCACTGTTCTCGGTCTGGTGCATGTACTTGGAAATCTCAGCAATCCGTCTGAGTTGGGCAAACTGATAGCTGGCGCGTTCGTGGCCACCCTCTGGGGAGTTATGACGGCAAACGTCTTCTGGCTTCCCATGGCTGGCAAGTTGCGGCGGGTCAGCGACCTGGAATGCCAGCAGATGGAGTTGCTACTTGAAGGAGTGACAGCCATCCAAGCTGGAGCAAACCCAAGAATGGTCGCTCGTAAACTTCGATCGTTGCTGCCGCCAAACGAACGCCTTGCAGCTGGGGCCAAGACCGCATCGGGCAAACCTGACCAAGGCAAGGCTGCTCAAGGCAAGGTCGCTTGAGATGTCCCCCACGCTAAGAAAGCGCAAGAAGGATGCGCACGGTGAAGAGCAGCACGGGGATCAAGAACGGTGGCTTCTCACATACGCCGACATGATCACCTTGCTGATGGTGCTATTCATTCTGCTCTTTGCGATCAGTCAGGTTGATCAGAAGAAATTCGACCAACTCTCCCAGGGCATGGCAAACCAGTTTGGTTCACCGCACGCTGTCCTCACCGGTCAGACCAGCATTCTGGAAAGTTCGTCGATGTCGATTTCCCTCAACCCGACTATTGCCAACCCGGCTCTACGAAGTGAGGTTCAGGCCGAACTTCCGGTAACGCCGCCTAAGGCCACTTCGGCTCAGTTGATGTCGAGTGCTCGGCGACATGCCCTGTTACAGGCAGCCGATTTTACTCGGGTCAAGGCACAAATTCTCGCTGCCCTACATAAATCCGGTCTTGACGGATCGGTCAAATTTACGACCGACGGTCGAGGGCTGACGGTCAGTGTGATCACCAATCGAGTCCTCTTCGCTGCCGATCTGGCCACTCTTGCCCCAGAGGGTGAGTTGCTGGTTAAGGCGATTGCGCCGGCGCTTGAACCACTGCCAAATGACATCCAGGTCGAGGGTCATACGAACAACGTGGCGGTAAAGCCAAAGTACTTCCCAACTGACTGGGAGTTGTCATCGGCACGGGCCGATACGGTCGTTAGGTATTTCATCGAGAATGACCGAATTAGCCCGAAGCGCTTTGGTGCTGTGGGGTATGCGGATCAACGCCCGCTCCTACCCGCAAGTGATCCACGTTCGGTCAGCGTTAACCGTCGCGTCGACATCGTCATCTTGTCCACGTTGACACCAGCAGAGCAAGGGGCATTGAGTGCCGCCGGATTCGGGAAATCATGACCATGACGCCATTTTGCCCTGGTTCCTGGAGCTCTTGGGCCCAACCTAAAGGAGGAAAAAGAGCATGAGAAAGCAGAAGATGGAGGAGAAACCACCTGCGGATGAGGGTGAGGGTCGCAAAACGAAGGTGAAGCGCAAACTAGTCATCTTGGCGGGCGCTGTAATTGTTGCGATCGCCCTTGCTGGCTATTTAATGGTTGGGGGAAGCACCGCGCAAGCAAAACCAGCACCTAAGCCTGGCAACGTGGTCAAACTCGACTCAATCTTTTTGAACCTCTCTGATGGCCACTATCTCAAGTTGGGGATGGCGCTTCAGGAGACCACCGACGTCACGGCGGACGTTGATGGCAGCCAGGCATTGGATGCTGCAATTGAATTATTCAGCCGAGTATCGATGGCTCAATTAAATAATGCGGATCAGCGAGACGCGATCAAGAAGCAACTCATTTCGAAAATCGAGTCTATCTACCCGGACAAAGTCATGGATGTTTATTACACGGAGTTCGTAATGCAGTAGAAGGTCCCAGAAATACTCAGGCTGCACGGGTGTCCGCCGATGGATCGGTGTGACCGCCGTGGGTACTGACGCACCCGCTTCCGTGGCCGAAGGCGCTACTTATGCCTCGACCCGCCGAAGCCAGCGATCACGGAAAAGTGGCGGCCTCATTGAGGCGCGCTCATACGACTTTCGCCGCCCGAACAAACTCTCGCGCGAGCACGTGCGAGTGCTTCAGATGGTTCTGGAGACTTTCACACGCAAGTGGGCAACTCTGTTCACAAGTTCTCTACGCGCAGTGTGCACCGTTGATCTAAGTTCCATCCAGCAGCTCAGTTATGACGAGTACATCTCCACATTGCCGGCGACGACAGCGATGTTTCAGCTCTCACTCGATCCAGTTCCAGGCGCTGGAATCCTGCAATTGTCGGTGGCCACCGTGATGACCGCAGTCGATCACATGCTCGGCGGCTCGGGGACTGGTCCACAACCCGAGCGGTCTATGACCGATGTTGAATCTGCGGTAGTTCGCGGGATCGTCGAGCGGCTACTCGGAGAACTTGCATACTCGCTTGAGGCGCTGGTGGTCTTGCACCCTGTAATAACTGATATCGAGTACAACCCTCAATTTTCGCAGGCGGCCGCAGCCTCTGATCTGGTACTGACGGCGACCTTCGATATTCATGCCGGAACAGACGAATCCACCGCCAGCCTGTGCCTTCCGTTCAGTGGCATTTTTCCGTATTTGGAACGGACGATTTCCGCTCCGGGCGGCGTTCGAGATCAAACTATTCGTGAAAATGCGGCCCGATCTATCGTTCTTCGGTTGAAAGAAGTGCCCGTCGAAGTTTCCGTGCGTTTTCTAACAACGACCGTTCGAATGCCCGAGGTGCTCGGCCTGGATGTCGGGGACGTTCTCCCGCTACGTCACGCCATTCGCGAACCGCTTGAGGTCACTATTTCCGGTATTCCATTCGCACACGCCGTACCAGGCAGCGAAGGAAACCGACTGGCCTGTCTCATTGTCAATCCAAACGAGGAGATGCCCACATGAGTGTCGCGCCGGAACAAACTAAACCCCAAATCTGGACGCCAGAGATGGTCTCAGCGGTAGCGGCAGTCGTGGCCGAGCGATTACCGATCGCAGAAACCCTCGTGCCCGACCCACCTATATTTGGCGAAGAAATCCCCTGGCCGGCGCAGGCTGCAGGTGCGGTTATGGCTCGTCTGTCTGGCTCGGTCAATGCCGAACTCTATGTAGTTGTCGATGCTGAGTTGGTGGATTTCCTAAAAAACTCGCCGGTGGGCGAACTCGATCTCCTCGCTGCGTTGGCACCAACGATCGCGGCTGCTGCTCTAATCGCTGGCACCACGGCTGGTCCACTACAAGAAGTTCCGCCAGTGCCGCCAACGGCAAAGGTGGGGACGACTCAGTTGGCCTCGGTTGCCTTGGTCGTAAATGATCAACATCGCGGCACGGTAATAGTCCGTGGAGTGGAACCGGTCGCAACTCGGGTTGTCGCGGCACCGACGTCACGGACTGGATTGGACATGTTGCGCGATATCGAGATGGAAGTGACGGTTGAGATCGGACGCACCCGGATCACCGTGCGTGAACTACTTGGTCTGACTCCAGGTCAGGTTGTCGAACTTGATCGCGCCGCTGGAAGTCCGGCCGACCTGCTGGTGAATGGCACCTTGTTGGCTCGGGGTGAAATCGTGGTCGTAGGCGAAGAGTTTGGAATCAGGATCACTGAGATCGTTTCGACAGATCCAGATGAGACAGCCCAGATTCGCTCTTGATGAAGGCGGTTTACCTGGTTTTCCAGGTGTTGCTATCCCTTGGCGTAGTTCTGCTGCTCATGTGGCTGCTAGCCAAGGCGCTTCGCGGGAAGTTGATGGCGCGTGGCGTTGGCGTGGTCGAACTGCTTGCTCGGACTCCAATGACACGCAATTCGGCGGTAACTGTCATTCGGGTCGCTGATCGAGTCTTGGTGCTTGGAGTTACTGAAACGCAACTTACCGTATTGGCTGAAGTTGATCCTCAGCAGATACAAGCAACGGCTTCGGAGCCAGTGAACATCGCCCACCAGCGCCAGAAGGTTACGCACTTTCTCAAGGGTCGCGCCAAGAAAAATGGAACTAGTGCCCTGGCGGGTTCGATCCTGGCTCCCGACATTTGGCAACGGGTAATAACGTTCCTTAGAGAGCGGACGATTCGCAGGTGAAGCGAATTTTGGCTCGAATCGCCATTCTGGCAGCCACCTTTACAGCGCCCCTGGTTTCCAACCTCGCCAGTGCTTCGGCTGTGCCATCTCCGAATCCGACTGCAGGTCTCTTCCAAATCCAATTTCCTGGCGTAGGAGATAAGCCGAGTCAATCGGTAGTTTCACTTCTGGGACTGACGGTCTTGGCGGTTGCGCCTGCTCTTCTTCTTATGTGCACAAGTTTCACCAAGATAATCGTCGTTCTCTCGCTCACTCGGAATGCGCTTGGTCTCCAATCAGTTCCGCCGAATCAAGTTCTAGCTGGGCTCGCGCTGTTTCTAAGTCTGTTCGTGATGGGTCCGGTGCTAAAGGCGGTCAACACCACGGGGATACAGCCTTATGTCAATGGCCAGAAGAGTTTCTCGCAAGCGTATGACTCTGGGGTTCAGCCGCTACGGACTTTTATGCTCGCTCACACTAGGCAGGATCAACTCGCCTTGATGGTGAACGCATCGCACCAGAGCCGACCGGCAGATCTAGCTCACGTGACGATGTCAACACTGGTGCCGGCGTTCGTTCTGTCCGAGTTGCGGTCTGCCTTCATCATCGGATTTGTAATATTTGTGCCGTTTCTAATCATCGACATTGTGGTGTCTGCTTCCTTGATGAGCCTCGGAATGATGATGCTCCCGCCGGTAATGATCGCTCTGCCCTTCAAACTCCTGCTCTTTGTCTTGATGAATGGCTGGGGTCTGATTGTCACTGCATTGATCACGAGTTATCAGTGAGGTTGGGGTCGAAATGAACGATGCGGCAGTGGTGCAACTAGGAATTGGGGCCATGATCATGGCTGCAAAGTTGTGTGCTCCGATTCTGCTCACTGCCCTCAGCATTGGCTTCGCCATCTCGTTGTTGCAGACGATGACGCAGATACAAGAGGTCACACTCTCATTCGTTCCCAAAATGATCGGCGTCGGTGTTGCGTTGGTCGCTAGCGGCAGTTGGATGCTGCACGAGATGATTTCTTACACCAACGACTTGTTCGCTTCGCTCCCGGCACTACTCCGGTAGAGACGAGAGTCCGTGGTACCTACACTCGGGGCGAGCACTCTCCTGGCCTTTCTACTTGCGACGGTGCGCGCAGGGGCGTGGTTGGTAGTCGCACCACCGTTCAATGGCCGCACCGTACCCTCTTCTGTGAAGGCGCTGCTGGCGGTCGCACTTGCGTTGCCAGTGACTTCCACTCTTTCGGCCCATGTTCCATCTACTGATATGGCCTCGATACTCGGGGCCGTCGTAATGCAGGTAGTTGTGGGAATGGGGCTTGGTTTCGTTGTATACCTGTTGATGGCCGCTATCTCGGCGGCCGGGTCATTCATTGATCTATTTGGCGGGTTCACCCTCGCCGCCGCATTTGACCCACTTTCACTCTCGCAGACTTCGGTCTTTGGGCGGCTCCATCAGTTCATCATGATCATGCTCATGCTCGTCACCGATGCGCACCTGTTGGTGCTACGCGGATTTTTCAGGTCCTACGAGGCGATCCCGTTGGATGGTTCGCTGCCCATTTCTTCGTTATCTAATTCTCTTGTTGTGGCAATGGGCGGATTCTTTCTCGCCGCTTTACAAATTGCCGCACCACTGATCTGCGTGATGTTTCTGGCTGATGCTGGGCTTGGGTTAATGACAAAGATTGCACCAGCGTTGAATGCGTTCCAACTCGGCTTCCCAATGAAAATGCTGCTGACGTTGATTCTGGCCGGGCTTACCTTCCCGTTGTTGCCGGGGGTCGTTGGAGAACTTATTCACCGTGCACTTGCCGTCATCATGAGTCTAAAGGGCTGAGATGTCGGATAAGTCGGGCAAGAGCGAGAAGCCAACCGCTAGAAAACTAAGGGACGCTAGGCGCGAAGGTCAGATCGCTAAGTCGCCCGAGGTGGGCGGTTGGGGTGGCCTGCTAGCTGCAAGTTTTGTACTACCGCATCTGTTTTCCGCTACCAAAACTGCTGTTCAGGATCTGCTGGGTCAGGTACCGGCCACCGTATCCGACCCAGATCCACAGAAGGCATTGGCTCTGTTGGCTACTGGCCTTCGTACTATGGCTTTTGCGCTGGCTCCGTTTCTGTTGACGCTGCTGGTATCTGGCGTGGCAGCCACCGCATCGCAGGGCGGCATTCGCCTCTCAGCAAAACGGATGCGGCCAAAACTGGAGCGTTTCAATTTGCTCGAATCAGTGAAGCGAATGTTTGGTCCGCACAGCACTTGGGAATTGGCTAAGGCGCTCTCGAAATCAGTTGTTGCCGGCTATTTAGTCTGGCAAGCGGGAAGAAAATTGACCACCAGTCTCTTGGGCCATGGCAGCATGCAGTTAACTTCTGCCTTGGCGGACACGGCTGGCAGCGCCCTTCTAATGTTGCGCATCGTCGCCATGGTCGCGCTCATCTTCGGACTTGCCGACTATTTCGTGGCGTGGCGTCGAATCAGGAAGCAACTCATGATGACCCGCCGCGAAGTCATCGATGAACATCGAACTTCCGAAGGAGACCCACACGTCAAGGCGGCAATGCGGTCCAGGGCGCAGGCACTGGCTCGTAACAGGATGATGCAAGACGTTAAAACCGCCGATGTTGTCATCGTCAATCCGACGCACGTTGCGGTTGCTCTTCGTTATGACCCGACGCGTGGGGCGCCGCGGGTGATTGCCAAAGGCAAGGGAGTTGTTGCTGGGCGAATTCGCGAGTTGGCGACGGAGAACCGAATTCCGATGGTTGAGGATGTGCCGTTGGCTCGCGCGCTGCATGCGGCCTGCGACCTGGGGCAGGAGATTCCTGAAGACTTTTACACTGCAGTCGCCAGAGTGTTGGCCTTCGTCATGTCCCTGCGGGCGAAAGGCTCGGCAGCGGGGAGCCATCGAGTCACCACAGTGCGACGGCCCGCTTGAGCTCGACGCCATCTGTGACTACTTCGCCTTTTCGAGGCGCTCAACGCTCAGGTGCGATGTCGAACCGCCGATAGGGCTCTGCCAGGACGGCAGGCGTGGCCACGGATCGGGCCGTGACGAGCGGGAGATACTGAGTGGGCGCCAACCGGCTTGGCCAATTTGCGCTACCAGCTGCCGTCGTCGCAGTCGTCTTCATGATGATTGTGCCGCTGCCGACCGTCATCATCGATTTGCTAATCGCCTGCAACATCACCGGCGCCCTACTGGTGCTCTTGGTCTCGATGTTTGTAAAGCGCCCGCTTGATTTTGCCGTCTTTCCAGCCCTCCTACTTATTGCAACTCTGTTTCGACTGGCGCTGAATGTCAGCGTCACACGCCGGGTTCTTCTCGACGGTTTTGCCGGCAAGGTCGTCGAATCATTTGGCCACTTTGTTATCGGCGGGTCTCTGGTCGTGGGACTGGTTATCTTCTTGATTCTGATCATCATCCAATTCGTCGTCATTACAAACGGCGCCGGTCGGGTCGCGGAAGTCGGCGCCCGTTTCACCCTCGATGCCATGCCAGGTAAGCAAATGGCCATCGACGCCGACCTGAACTCGGGACATATAAATGAAGAGGAGGCTCGACGACGACGAGCCGAAGTCACTGCAGAGGCTGACTTCTACGGTGCGATGGATGGTGGGTCGAAGTTCGTTAAAGGGGATGCGGTAGCCGCGATTGTCATTACCGTCGTGAATCTTGTTGGCGGGCTTCTGGTTGGAATTCTTCAGAAACACTTGTCAATTGGCGACGCCATTCATACTTATAGTTTGCTCACGGTCGGAGACGGGCTTGTTTCTCAGATCCCGGCTCTTATGCTGTCGGTGGCTACCGGCCTTATCGTCACAAGAGCCACTGCCAGTTCCGATATGGGAACTGACGTCTTCCAACAGTTATCTGCCCAACACCGGGCTCTTCGCTTTGGTGGCATTGGAGTTCTGGCGCTCTGCGTGATCCCAGGCATCCCAAAACTGCCGTTCTTATTGGTTGGTGGAACGGTAGTCCTTCTTTCAACCCGGCTGGCCGCCCAGGAAGAAGAGCGAATCAAGAACGAACTTCCAGCTATTGAGGCGGCTACGTCCAGCCCCGACTCTGCTGAGTCACTGATTGATGAAATGCGTGTTGATCCGATCGAACTTGAAGTCGCGTATGACGTAGTCGATCTGGTCGATCCATCCGGCGGTGGAGACTTGTTGAATCGGGTGAAAGCGCTACGTCGAAAATTGGCGCTTGAAATTGGCTTAGTCCTGCCACCCGTAAGAACGCGCGATGACCTAGATTTGCCTTTGTCTACCTATCGAATTCGGTTGCATGGGGTCGAAGTTGCTCGCGGGTCTGCGCCGCCCGGATGTGTTCTGGCAATCGGAGATGGGTTGGACGGATTGCCTGGCAAATTCACGCAGGAGCCGGTCTTCGGGCTGTTGGCCAAATGGGTCGGCGCCGAACTACAACATCAAGCAGAGCTTTCCGGCGCCACTGTTGTTGATCGAGCCTCGGTGGTAACCACTCATCTGTCGGAAGTGGTCCGTGAAAACGCTAGCCAACTGCTTGGGCGAGAAGATGTGCGGCAATTATCCGAAGCGATGAGGCGCAGGAATCCGGTGGTGGTGGAGGACCTGACCCCGGCTTTGCTCACGTTGGGGGAGATCCAACGTGTCCTGCAAAGTCTGCTCGATGAGCGCGTTCCGATTCGCGATTTGGTTCGTATTTTTGAAGCCCTCTCCCAACAAGCTCGTACCGGTCCAGATCACGAGCGTTTGGTCGAGGCGGCTAGAGCCACGGTTGGCCCGTCGATCTGTGCGACTTACGCCGTTAACGATGGACTTTCGGTCCTCACCCTTGATCCAATGCTTGAACAGCGTCTAGTTGAATCTGTTCGTCCAGGCGATCAGGGCAGCAATTTGCATATGGATACCCAAGCTCTGCAAAGCATGATTGCTGAGACCACTCGTCTGGTCCGCGGCGCAGAACAGGGTGGCGGCATACCGGTGTTGGTGTGCGCTTCGCAGATTCGGCCGGCCCTTCGCAGGTTGCTGCGTGGAGAGTTGCCGCGCCTACCTGTCCTTTCTTATTCAGAACTTCGCGGTCCGCTAGAGATTCGAACGTTAGGGGTGGTGAACCTTGTCCACGAGGCTATTGCTTGAGGGTCCGGATATCGAGACCTTACTCAGCGAGGTCTACAGCAACTATGGCGAACAGGCTCGAATCATTAAAGCGGAGCGAGTGCGAACAGGTGGCATGGCGGGATTCTTCGCCAAGGAACGTTATGAGGTTTCGATTGAAGTGGATGATCTTGCTCAATCGCTTAACAACAATCGCTCGTCAGTTACCGGAGTCGGATCCACCGGTTTTAGCGCTGGTTCGTCGTCCGGCGATGATGTTCCGGTGGCACTTCTAGTGGCTGAAGCGATGAATCACTCCGGCAACAATGTGGATCGCGCCTCGACCAGGGGACCAAAAGTTTCGACTTCTAGCCCCGCGTTCGCCGGCGTGCTTGACAGTTTGGCTAATGCAATTGGTTCCGATGTAGTTGTTCCAGCGCCCGATTTGAAGCTGACTTCAACTCCGTGCGTGGTCGAGGCCGACGAGTTGCCGAAGGTGAATTGGCCCGACGCGTCGGTTGCGAACCTGCAATCAATGATGGCTAGTCCAGACGCGTTCGGACCTGAGGTTTCGATGTCCGAATTCGCTATGCCAAGGATTTTGCATCCGGAAATTCCGATGCCGGAAATTCAAACTCAGGCTGCTCCGGAGCCAGCACCCATTCGCTCAGTCGCGATCCGGCGGCCGACCGACGACCAGGATTTGAGCAAGCCGCCGAGGCCACCGCGTGGACCAGGGCAAGTGTTGGCACTCGTGGGCGATCCCGCGGTTGCATTCAAGGCGGGCTTGGCGCTGGCTGAACGAATGCGAATTCCAACAACTCGAGTTCTTCTGGCGTCTGCCGAACCCGTTGTGCCAGGCATGATCGCAAGCCGTCGACTGCCTGATGTAGTTGCGGCGCGTAAGCGTTCGGTCCGCTTGGTTTCATTACCAGATCCGAGTGTGGTGGCCATCGACTTGCCAATCGGAGCAATTTGGGATGACGAAGCGGTTGATTGGGCCAGAGAAATGGCGGCCGCTGTGGGTGCAGTGGCCATTTGGGCGGTCGTTGATGCCACTCGGAAAATCGAGGATCTCGCTAATTGGTTGACCCAGTTGGGACCGGTTGATGCATTGGTGGTTCACAACGCGGCCGTGACCGATGACCTGCTATCGCTACGCGATCTCGGCTATCCAATTGCCATACTGGATGATCGCCTAGCAACTCGGGCCGCCTGGCGATCGGTGCTCGGACCCGCGGGCTTCGCCAGCGAGGACTTCGACGTATGAACTTCGTTACCCCGGCGAGTCTTCTTATAGCGCTGATTATTTCAGCCCCATCGCTCTGGCAAGGGTGGTCGGATTCTTCGGTCGACATCTCAACGGTACTCACGCGTTTCTTGCTCGCTGTGCTGCTCTCTTCGGTTGGATTACGGCTCCTTCGGACCATCGTCGAGTCATACCGACGTGGTGCGGGACGACCAGTACACCGGCCCGTCGAGTTGCCGCGATCTGAACCGTAGGTCTTTGGAAACTTCGGACCGCGCGCGACTTGGCTTTCGATGCTGGCGGTTGACGATCACACATGCCTGGAATGTAGGCAACAGCCCTTGGCAGTTGGTTCATTTTCTCTATCTTGACCGTCCGCTCTAGGCTTTCGGCATGACGACCCTGAAGACTGATCTATTTATTGATGGCAAGTGGCACAAGGGCACCGGACGACTTCCGGTGTATGACCCAAGCGACGGATCTGTCATCGCCGAAGTGGCTACCTCAAATAATGAGATCCATGACCTGGCGATCGATGCGGCAGAGCGGGCCGCAAAGCCCTTTGCTGCCCTTCCTCCCCGTCAGCGCGCAGAGATGTTGCGTCGCGCCTATGAACTGATGATTGAAGAGATTGACTACCTGGCTCAACTCGTAACTCGCGAAAATGGCAAAGTTCTTGCCGACGCCCGTGGCGAAGTCCTGTACGCAGCTGAGTTCTTCCGCTGGTTCTCTGAAGAAACAGTCCGAATCGCCGGTGATTTCCGGATGTCGCCAAGCGGTGACAAGCGCATCATCGTCACACATCAACCAGTTGGAATTTCGATGCTGATCACGCCGTGGAATTTTCCAGCGGCCATGGCTACTCGAAAGATTGGCCCAGCATTAGCAGCCGGTTGCACGGTCATCTTGAAACCAGCGGCTGAAACTCCGCTTACGGCCTTCGCAATTGCCGACATCATGGACCGGGCCGGTGTCCCCGCGGGCGTGGTAAACGTCATCCTTCCCGAGAAGACTGGCCCTGGGATCAGCCACATTCTTCATGATCCGCGCGTGCGCAATCTCTCCTTCACTGGCTCCACCGAGGTTGGCCAGTTACTTATTAGAGAATCTGCCGACCAAGTAATTCGCACCTCAATGGAACTTGGCGGCAACGCTCCATTCCTTGTTCTTGAAGATGCCGACGTCGATGCTGCCGTTGCTGGTGCGATGGTCGCCAAGATGCGAAACGGCGGCGCTGCGTGCACTGCTGCGAATCGCTTCTACGTCCACAAGAGCGTGGCGAAAGAATTCGCAAGGAAGTTCTCAATTGCGATGAGCGCTCTGCAAGTTGGCCCTGGTTTAGATGCCAATAACCAGTTGGGACCAAGCGTTTCGGTCAAGGAGCGCGACAAGGTGGCGGCCCTGGTGGACCAGGCAATCGCTGACGGAGCCACCATTGAAACCGGTGGCCAGACCCCAGTTGGGCCGGGAGCGTTCTATCCGGCGACCGTGATCAACGTTGAAATCGGCAATCCGATCCTCAACTACGAGATTTTCGGTCCGGTGGCGCCGATCGTCGCGGTCGAAAACGATGAAGAGGCCATTCGTCATGCCAACGCCAGTCCTTACGGCTTGATCAGTTATGTCTTCTCGGGTGACCTGAAGCGGGCTATTCGGGCCGCTGAAGCCCTTGAATCAGGGATGGTGGCCATCAACCGCGGCGTCGTCTCAGATCCGGCTGCGCCATTTGGTGGATTCAAGCAGAGCGGCCTGGGTCGAGAGGGCGGTTTCGCCGGAATCCACGAATTCCTCGAGAGCAAGTACATCGGCGTCGAGATTTAAGGCACTAAAGGCCTGGCTCAGTTGAGGCAAGGCGCCGCTCCCGGAAAGACACGATGGAGGATGGGGTGTCCGGTTTCCCGACATAGTTCATAATATGTCTCCAGGCATCGTTCAGACTCACCGGGCATGTCGAGGAATCGGATCATCATCACCGACGTCATTTAGGGTAGATCGCGTTGCTGCGGATATGGCTGCAAGACGGTCAATGCTAGATATGCCTTCCTCGACTCATCTTCGGCTGAAGTGTCGTCACTTGCCGCGCCCTGTCGAACCCACCGTCTCAAAAGTGTGGACAATTCGACGACTAGTTCGCGGGCTTGAGTGGCGGTCAACCTCATCGGGACGTCGGCAATTGAGTAGACATCGTTGCTGTTTACATCCTGGGCGTAGGCGTGATCGATGACCATATGGGCCCAAGCCGCTGACTCCCGCTTCCATACCTGAATAGCAGCCTCGCCGCCGGGCTCGTTCGCGACCGCCGACAGCGATGTCGAAATCCCCGCGGTGGACGACACTCGCCAGACACGCTCCCGCTTATCTCGCGCCAGTTCAGGAGCCTCTTCAACTAGGCCGTACTTGGCGAGCTGCCGAAGGTGGAAACTCACGAGGTTGGCTTGGACGCCAAATTCGCGGGCCAGGTCGACCGCCCTTGCCCCCGCCACCGTCGTCAGTTCGTGGAGTATGCGGATGCGTAAGGGGTGCGAGATCGCCTTGAGCACCGAGGGGTCGTGCAACCGCCTGGGCTCCTGATCAACTGATGGCACAGCGCAACCCTATCCCCAATAGTCTTCCGCAAGATTCATTGCGCAAGATTACTTGCCTATGTTAGGTTGGCGCATCTAGGAGAGGCAGGGGAGGTCATATGTCCAGATATCACGCCGTAAGAACCGCGCGCCAGGCGCGGCTCCGGTACTACTTCGCTGGCCGGACCTTGACCGCCTTCGGAACGACCATGGCCAACGTGGCGTTGGCGTTCGCAGTACTTGATCTGTCACATAACCCTGCTGACGTGGGCTACGTGTTGGCTGCCAGGAGCATTCCTCAGGCAGCATTGTTGCTCTTAGGTGGCGTTGTCGGTGATCGCTTCCGCCGTGACGTGATCCTTGTGGGTTTCAGTGCGATTGCTGGACTCACGCAAGTCCTGGCCGCCTACCTCCTTCTAACATTCCATGCAACGATCACAACACTGATCATCATCGAAGCAATCAACGGTGCAGCAGTGGCCTTCACGTTCCCTGCACTGCAGGCGGTGGTCCCTCAACTGGTCGAACCAGATAGTTACCAGTCGGCTAATGCGGTGGCTGGCACCTTGAGGAACACCGCAATGGTCCTGGGACCCATCACGGCGTCTGCACTGATCGCGGTCGCCGCCCCAGGATGGTTGATCGGAGTCAACGGGCTCACGTTCCTGGTGGGCGCGCTGTTCTTCATCGGGTTGCGACTCCCACGGATCGACGCGGCAGCCGAGCCGTTCCTCCGTCAGATCGTGGGCGGCTGGTCTGCATTTCGGACGCATACGTGGATCTGGGTTCTCGTCTGCGTTGCGGGGGTAGAAAACGCGATTTTCGCCGCTGGCTGGATCACGTTGGGTCCGGTGATCGCGAACCAAACCTTCGGTAGGTCTGGGTGGGCAATCGTGGCGGGGGCCCAGTCTCTCGGACTCCTGGTCAGCACCCTGATCCTGGTTCGCATACGGCTCCGCCGGCCGCTGGTGTCGGGAATGATCGGGATCTCTCTAATGGCCCCGTCCCTGCTCATGTTGGGCCTGAAACCGACAGTAATACCGCTAGTCATCTGTGCCCTGCTATCTGGTATCGGTCTGGAGTTGTTCAGTATCGGCTGGGTGACAGCCCTGCAGCGTGAGGTACCTCCCGAAGCCCTCTCCCGAGTTTTTTCGTACGACGCGCTGGGTTCCTTCGTGGCGATTCCTCTAGGACAGATCGTGGCAGTCCCGCTCTCTAGCTGGATTGGGCTTTCCACGATGCTGATCTGGTCAGGGATTATCTACCTGGTTCTGGCGCTGTTGCCACTCTGTCTGAAGTCTGTCCGATCACTCGATGCAACAACTCCGGCGTCTCTGCGCATTGCCTCTGAAGGTGCTAATGCCTAGCCGATCCGTGAAAGTTCCCATGCCTAGACCTCACCTTCTAGAGGTACGGCGAACATCTGGATCTCTGTGGCGATTGGAACCTGTTTATGTGAGTGTTGCATTCCTATTAGGGGCAGGTCACCGGGTGGTACCTCCTGGTCCGGTCCTTGCCATTGGGTAAGGCGAAAGCGGATTCGCCGGCATTCACGAGTTTCTCGAGAGCAAGTACATCGGCGTCGAGATTTAAGGCTTCAAAAACTCTCTTCAAGTGAGGCAAGCCGCCGCTCGCGGGAGGCAAGCCGCCGTTCACGGGTAGAAATGGCGGAGGATGCGGGATTTGAACCCGCGATAGGTTTCCCTATACACGCTTTCCAAGCGTGCGCACTCGGCCACTATGCGAATCCTCCGTGGGGAATCATACGGGCCTTCTGAGGTTTCTCCGTCCGCTCCAAACCGTATGCTTACGCTCGACCCCCCGTGCGGCGTCACCCAGCCAAACCCCCCCAGGGCCGGAAGGCAGCAAGGGTAGGCGGGCTCTGTCGGGTGTGCGGGGGGTCGCTAAAATTTTGATTTAAGCCGAACTGAAGCAGATTGGGGGCAGGCCGTGTCACTAGCTCTCTATCGCAAATATCGTCCGTCAAGTTTTGCCGAAGTAATTGGGCAAGATCATGTGACCGAGCCGCTGTCTAATGCGTTGCGCGCTGGCCGCACGCACCATGCCTATCTCTTCTCGGGTCCGCGCGGCTGCGGCAAAACGTCGAGTGCCCGCATTCTTGCCCGGAGCCTCAATTGCGAATCGGGCCCAACGCCCGAGCCGTGTGGCGAGTGCCAGTCTTGCCGCGACCTTGCGGCCAACGGCCCTGGGTCAATCGATGTCATCGAACTCGACGCGGCCACGCACGGTCTGGTTGATGATGCGCGGGATCTTCGCGAAAAAGTTTATTTCGCTCCGGTGCAGGGGCGCTACAAGATCTACATAATCGACGAGGCGCACCAACTTGGACCCGGCGCCGCGAATGCCCTATTGAAGGTTGTAGAAGAGCCGCCAGCACACGTCGTATTTATTTTTGCCACAACTGAGCCCGACAAATTGATCTCCACTATTAGGTCCCGCACGCACCACTACCCGTTTCGATTGGTACCGCCAGGAATTCTTGCCGCTAGCCTTGCTGCAATTTGTGAAGCCGAAAACGTGAAGGTAGCAAAAGGCGTTCTGCCACTAGTGGTCAGGGCCAGCGGCGGGTCCGTTCGTGATGCGCAGTCAGTCTTGGGGCAGTTACTCGCCGGCGCTGGCGATGATGGTGTTACCTACGAAATTGCAATCGCCCTTCTCGGATATACGGACACTGCGTTGCTCGATGACACAATCGATGCCCTTGCTGCTCACGACGCCGGCACTGTTTTCCAAGTTATTGATCGGTTGATTGAGGCAGGGCATGAGCCAAGACGCTTTGCCCAAGATCTACTTGAGCGGCTCCGTGATTTGATTGTGCTCGATTCGGCACCGGATGCGGCGCATTCAATTCTGCGGGATCTTCCTGAAGATCAGATCGAGCGAATGCGCGGCGAAGCATCGCGTTTCGGATCTGCATCCTTGTCACGTTCTGCAGACATTGTGAGTGAGGGTCTTACTCAAATGCGTGGTGCCACAGCGCCGCGACTCCTATTGGAATTGATCTGCGCCCGGGTTCTTCTGCCAGGTATCGATGATTCTCAACGCGGGATGCTCGCTCGCTTGGAGCGGGTCGAACGCCGCGGCGGGATTGAACCTCAATCGCCGCAAGAGGCCGAGCCCGCTACTCCGGCGCCAGCTCGAACTTCGGTCTCGGCCAGGGCTAAGAAGCCAGCCGCGAATGAATCGGAGGCAGCCAAGAGGCCAGCGCCGGGAAAAAGTGGGCCCGCGCCAACCGGCCCGGTTGACCTATTGGCAGTGCGCAGGCTCTGGCCAGAGATCGTGGAGAACGTTAAGAATCGAAGGCGCCTCACCTGGTCTTTGATCAGCGCCAATGCCCAAGTCGCGGCTATCGACGAAAAGACCTTGACGCTTTCGTTGGTTAATTCCGGTGCGCGGGATTCATTCACCCGTTCAGGCAGCGATGACATTCTTCGCGAAGCGATCATTGATGTCGTTGGAATCGATCGGAGAGTCGAGGCGATAATCGACCCGAGTGCCACAACAGGTGTGGCCGCTGTAGATCGTAAGCCAGTTAAGGGCGGGGAAGGCCCGATGCCAGTTGTTGAAGAAGTTGAAGAACGAGCCGATGATAAAAACATTGACGAGGTCTCCGTTGCTGATCTACTAGCCCGCGAACTTGGCGCAAAGGTGATCGGCGAGTAACAAAGATTTCCTTCTCCTTCTGAAATAGGGTTACGACGTGTATGAAGGCGTAGTTCAGGACCTCATTGACGAACTCGGGCACTTGCCTGGCGTTGGTCCTAAAAGTGCGCAACGGATTGCGTTTTTTCTGCTTCAGGCCGACCCTGCCGACGTCAGGAGGCTCGTCGAGGTACTAACGACGGTTAAGGAGAAGGTGCGCTTCTGCGCAACCTGCGGAAATGTTTCTGAAGAAGAGTTCTGCCGGATCTGTCGGGACCCTCGTCGTGACGACACCTTGATCTGCGTCGTCGAAGAGAGCAAAGACGTGATCGCGATTGAAAAGACGCGCGAATTTCGTGGCAAGTACCACGTGCTCGGCGGTGCGATCAGTCCGATCGAAGGCATTGGCCCGGATAACCTTCGGATCCGCGAGTTGATGACCCGCTTAGCCAATACCGACATAAAGGAACTGATTCTGGCGACCGATCCAAATCTTGAGGGCGAAGCTACCGCCACCTACCTGGCTCGACTAGTCAAAGGGATGGGCTTTACGGTCTCTAGGCTGGCCAGTGGTCTTCCGGTTGGCGGCGATCTGGAATACGCCGACGAGGTCACGCTGGGTCGTGCCTTTGAAGGGCGTCGCTCCATCGATTTTTAGGAATATCTCACATTATGGACTCACGAGCGTCTTAGATAGTGAGACGAACTTGGAATGAGCCGATAAAGTGGGGCAATCTTCTGGCGTGGGATTAATTGTTCAGAAATTTGGTGGCTCTTCGGTGGCCGATGCGGCCGGCCTTAAACGCGTAGCTCAGCGGATTGTGGCTTGCAAGAGAGCCGGCAATCAGGTCGTTGTGGTGGTAAGTGCCATGGGAGACACAACCGATGAATTGATTGATCTGGCCGAACAGGTATCGCCCATCCCTAATGGCCGCGAATTGGACATGCTGCTTACAGCGGGAGAGCGAATCGCAATGGCTCTGCTTGCCATGGCGATTTCAAACTTGGGTCATGAAGCCCGCTCTTTCACTGGGAGCCAGGCCGGAATCATCACCGATTCATCACATGGTCGGGCCCGGGTTATAGATGTTTCGCCTGGGCGGATTAAGGAAGCTCTTGATCAAGGTGCGATCGCAATCGTCGCCGGTTTCCAAGGCGTCAGCCAAGATACAAAAGACATCACAACCCTTGGTCGCGGTGGTTCAGATACGACCGCAGTCGCTCTCGCCGCGGCTCTCGAAGCCGATGTTTGCGAGATCTACACGGACGTGGATGGAGTTTTCTCTGCCGATCCTCGAATCGTTCCAACCGCGGCCAAATTATCGAGTATTACTTACGAAGAGATGTTGGAGATGGCGGCCTCTGGCGCCAAAGTTCTTCACCTGCGTTGCGTCGAATATGCACGACGCTTTGATGTGCCGATCCATGTGCGTTCCTCTTTTTCACATAAAGAAGGAACTTGGGTGGTTAGCGAACGTCCAGAAGGAGACGAGATGGAACAAGCAATTATCGCCGGTGTTGCACACGATCGCAGTGAAGCGAAAATCACGATTGTCGGCGTGCCTGATCGTCCTGGCGTTGCGGCAGCAATTTTCCAAGCACTTGCTGATGCTGAAATTAATTTGGACATGATCGTTCAGAATGTTTCAGCGGCAGCCACTGGCCTCACCGATATTTCGTTCACCTTGCCCAAGGACGAAGGGCATTTGGCGGTGACGACACTTAATCGGATCCAAGGAATGGTGGGTTTTGCATCGCTTCAGTACGACGATCAGATCGGCAAGATTTCCCTAGTTGGCGCGGGGATGCGTTCGCATCCTGGAATTAGTGCCACGTTATTTGCTGCCCTTTCTGGCGCAGGAGTGAACATCGAAATGATTTCAACATCTGAAATTCGAATTTCAGTCGTCTGTCGCGAAAGTGATCTGAATCGTGCAGTCCAGGCGGCCCATAGCGCATTCGATCTGGATGCGGATAATCCAGAGGCAGTGGTTTACGGGGGCAGCGGTCGATGAGCAGAAAGCCAACTCTTGCCGTTGTCGGTGCGACAGGTGCCGTGGGCACCGTCATGCTTGACATACTTTCCACGCGCGCGAATGTATGGGGCGACATCCGACTGCTTGCCTCTGCACGTAGCGCCGGCAAGAAGCTGATGTGTCGCGGTGAAGAGTTGACCGTTCAAGAACTTACGCCAGAAGCCTTCGATGGTGTTGATGTCGCAATGTTTGATGTCCCGGACGAAGTTTCTGCAATTTGGGCGCCGATCGCGGCTGCGCATGGCGCTGTTGCTGTTGACAACTCAGGGGCCTTTCGGATGGAAGCCGATGTGCCCTTGGTCGTGCCTGAGGTGAATCCGCAGGATGCAATGAAACGGCCGCGAGGAATTATCAGCAACCCAAACTGCACGACCCTGTCAATGATTGTGGCACTTGGTGCTTTGAATCGGGCGTACGGGCTCCGCGAACTTGTCGTCGCTTCGTATCAAGCGGCTTCCGGCGCCGGGCAAGCCGGCATCGATTCACTTCGGGCACAAATTGCTTCGGTTGCCGGTACCAGCGCCGGAACGAGTGCCGGAGACCTGCGAACTTTCATCTCGGACAGCGGTCCATTTCCAGCTCCGTTGGCGATGAACGTCGTTCCCTGGGCGGGGTCGCTGAAGAACGACGGTTATTCGTCGGAAGAACTCAAGGTTCGCAACGAATCCAGAAAGATTCTTGGCCTGCCAAATCTCAAAGTTTCCGCGACCTGCGTCCGGGTTCCGGTCGTAACCACGCACTCGCTTGCGGTGCACGCAATTTTCGAATCCGAGGTGACCCGCGAGGTAGCTCAAAATGTGCTGCGAATGGCAGAAGGTGTGCTGCTCGTGGATGAACCGGAGAAATACATATTTCCAACGCCGGCTGACGCTGTTGGTACCGACCCAACTTGGGTTGGCCGGGTCAGGCGGAGCCTCGATGATCCGCATGCCCTGGATCTATTCCTCTGCGGAGACAATTTACGTAAAGGCGCTGCCCTAAACACCGCGCAGATCGCCGAATTGGTGGCGGCAGAATTTAGCGCCTAAGGCTCCGCTAGACTTCCTGACACATCGGGGTGTGGCGCAGCTTGGTAGCGCGCGTCGTTCGGGACGACGAGGCCGCAGGTTCAAATCCTGTCACCCCGACTCTTGTCCTGTCTCCAGACATCGTTCATGGGTGTCTCCAGACATGGTTCAGATTTCCTCCTCCTTCGGGAGGGGGTTCTGTGTTTTCTGGGGTTGGTAGTTGCGGGTTGGGTCCAGGATGAGTTCTCGGAGTAGTTCACCGGT
>DATKUB010000062.1:0-3325 GCA_035530875.1 Candidatus Nanopelagicaceae bacterium | reverse complement strand
TCTCGCCCATCCTGCCGCGCTATATGCCGTACATCGAAAACCTGGAAGAGGCGACGCCGCTATTTCTCTTTCAAGAGATGGTCATCGTCGCTGAGGAGTTTTAACAATGGCTAAAAGCAAAGTACGCTATAAGGTGATGGTTGGAGTTGAGAGCGACAAGAAAGGCACTCGCTTTGAACCCGGGGATTATGTCACCGATGACGATTTCCCGGCGAAGATCATCAAGATATGGCTCGACCAGGGTGTGCTTAAGACAACTAGAGGAGGCACCAAATGACCGCCGTGACTCAATCTGGAAAAGACAAAACTATGCGCTGGGCTCGGCTCTATATCAGCGGGTATGACCTGAGCGGGGATGCGCGTTCTTTTGGGACGCTGGCCAACGGGATCGCCGAGGTAGAGCGTACCGGCTGGAGTGAAGCACATCGTAATTACATAGCCGACGATCTGCGTATGGTCGGTATTTCTGATTTACAAGTCATGTTAAATGACACGTCGGTCGCGGCTTATGATCGTTTGATCACCGAGTCAAACAACACGATTATCGATCTCGCGTTCGGTGGTGGCGGAGAACCTGCAATCGGCGATCCGGTTTACATGCTGCGCTCCGAACAAATCTCAGCCGTTGCGAATCTGGATGGCAAGCTCGCAATTATGAGTGCGAATTTCGCGGCCGACACAGACCAGTACACCGCTGGCGCTTACAACCCGTTTGGGGTTGTGCTGCAGGATGCCGCGACTCAGATCACGGCGACCATCTCAGAGGACAGCGTTGATCATGGGGCGGCGACAACAGCGGGCGCGTGGGCAAATCTACATGTTCTCACCACGGCTTCGGGTGATTATGCTTTCAAGTTGCAGGACTCGGCCAACGATACCGATTGGGCTGATATTGTCGGAGCGACATGGACGATAGACGGCTCGGCCATCGCTGCTGAGTCAATCGAGTTTACCGCCAATACTGCTCGATATGTAAGGTTCGTCGCTACGCGCACGGCTGGATCAATTTATGCCGTCTGCACTTTTGGGCGACTATAAAGCGATTAATGGAGGTCGAAGATGGCAGGGAAAGATAAAGTCGAACGTTGGATCACCGTTGACATCGACGACGTGGGCACGGTGGCGAGGGATCTCTCTGGAGATATTGTGCCGGGTTCAATGTCGGGACTTGGGGGAAAGACTTTCGAGGAAATAGAAATGACCGGCATCAATGAGGCACACAAAAACTTCCTTGCTGGCCACTGGTCGCATTCGTTTTCGTGTCAGTTCTATCTCAACGATAAGGCGACTACCGGCGCCTACACTGTTCTTAAAGGGATCATCGGGGAAGTCGGCACGCTCAATATCGAGTTCGGTTCGGGAGCTGCGCCCACGTCGAATGACCCTCAATGGGACGGTGAATACTTGTGCGTTGAAGCCCCGATAGTTCTCGCAGGAAATAAGCCGGTTCTCGCTGCTCGGTTCGTTCCGAGTGGATCGACGGCACCTGCCTGGGGCACAGTAGCTTAATCGAATCTAAAAAGATGGAGGTTTAATCATGGCAACAGGGAAAAACAAAGTTGAACGCTGGATCCGAGTTTGGTTCGACGATGCAACACCAACCGCACGCGATCTCTCCGGCGACATCGTTCCCGGCTCAATGTCGGGTATTGGCGGGAAGTCGTTTGACGAAGTCGAGATGACCGGTATCAGTGAGGCGCATAAGAACTTTTTATCAGGCCACTGGTCGCATCAGTTTTCGTGTCAGTTCTATGTAAACGACACCGCATCGACTGGCGCCCATACGGTCCTAATTGCTAGAGAGGGCGCAGTTGGTACGCTTACCATTCAGTTAGGTTCTGGTGCGGCTCCGGCTGCCTCCGATCCCGAGTGGGAAGGCGAATATTGCCTGATTGAATGCCCTGTCGTTCTTGCTGGAAACAAACCGGTGATCGCGGCGCGCTTTATACCGAGCGGTTCGGTTGCACCAGCCTGGGGCGTATACGTCTAATGGGCAGGGCTGTGGGGTGCCCTTTCCCTAAGTGGGCTAAAACTGAGATTACGCTACCGGATGAATGGCTCGGGATCCATGCTCAGCGCAGGGATGAAGCCGCGCAAGCGGGGATCAAATCAGGATTGAGCGAGAAGTCTGCAACACTCTTTCAATTCGCTCTTTCGCTGGCTTTGCTGGATGACTGGAAGGGAATCCCGGGCCTTGATGGACCTCCTGAGAACTGGACCTTCGTTGACGTGCCGTTAGAGATTATTGGCTGGATCAACGTCGTTTGTTTAGGTGAATTCGCGGCTTGCTTCGAAGTGCCAAAAAAAGCCTTGTCGCCGTCGGTCTCTGGCAAGAAGGTGGATCAGACAGCGATGATCGACCAGCCTGGGGATTTGGGGAATCAAACGCCAGACTCCCGATAGTCTCAGCGGAGTTTAACGCATGGGACAACCGGCGCAAATTCAACGCATGGCCGCGGGCGGGCGGCTGGCAGGATCAACCGCTTTCGTTATTGGTTCACATGGCCGCGTTCGATCTGGTAATCGGGACGAAAAACTATCTAGCGACCAATGGTGCGAAATGGGATGAGCTTAGCATCACGCAAGTTGACCTCATCCGCTGGTTGGAGAATTAAGGAATGGCTGATCGTATTGAAACACATCTGATAGTCAAGGCGATCTCAGAGGGTTTTGAGAAGGTCGCCAAAGATCAGAAGAAAATAACTGAGGAGAACGAGAAACAATCCAAGGGGCTTGGCGGGCTTAAGGACTCGTGGTTGAAAGTTGGGGTCGCTGTTGCTGCAATAGGCGTCGCGATCCAGGGATTAAAGAAAGTTTGGGACTTCGCGGAGCAGGGCGCGCAGGTGCGCCAGCAAGCAGAGTCCTTTGATTTCTTAATGGATAAGATCGGCGTCACAACTGACATCCTGGGGGGATTGCGAGAGGCATCACGTGGCACCGTCGATGATATGACGCTCATGAGCGGGACGGCGACCCTCCTGGCTGGCGCCGGTGATGAACTGGCGAAGAAACTTGCGATGGCGACTCCTCAATTGATGGAGATCGCGAAAGCCTCTAATAAATTGAATCCGTCGCTGGGTACGACGGCATTCATGTATGAGTCAATTGCAACGGGTATCAAGCGCGCCCAGCCTTTGATCCTTGATAACCTCGGGCTGACGATCAAGGTAGGTGCTGCAAACGAAGCGTATGCCAAGAAAATAGGGATCGCTGTCACGGCGCTGAGTGCAGAGCAGAAAGCGATAGCCATGCTTGAGGCTGCACTTGAGTCTGGAGGCAACCTAATTGCCCAGGTTGGGGGAACGACTGAGAGTGCTACAGATAA
>DATKUB010000061.1:0-114105 GCA_035530875.1 Candidatus Nanopelagicaceae bacterium | reverse complement strand
GCGACCGAGGTGTTCAGGTGGAAAGTAATCGTCCGGTTGTTCTTGCTGCAAGAGACAGCCTTCTTGAAGGCTGCAACCCCAGCAGGAGTGTTCTTGTATGGGCCGGTGTAGATCGAGCTGCCATCAGCGTTGGTAGGAATGTCCAACCACTGCTGTGAGTAGCCAGGACCATCCGTAATGATGTCAGTAGCGAATGTACGCGAGACGCCATATTGGATGTCCGTGCACTTGATCGTGTGCCCATCTTCAAATTTTGTGCCTGGGCGAAGGGTGAATTTCCAAGTCTTGGCCGAGTTACTTGGGATTCCTGTGTTGGTTGCAAGGTCAGGAACCAGAAGGGTGCCAGCTGCGCCGGGAACCGGATTGTAAGCAACCAGGGTTCTGACGAAGAAGGAGTTCTCGAAAGCTAGATCGCGGCCCGTATAAATGCGGCTAGGGTCGAGGTGATCCAACTTGGGTTGGTGCGAGAGGAAAAATAGCGTGCCGCCCGTCTGGGGCTTATTCGATGCAGCGTTAGCACTGGTGCCAACCGCCGCAGTAAAGACACCCGCAACAAGTGCGGTAGCCGCCGTCGTGGCCAGAACGCGCCGACGCAACGTGCCCTTACTTTTAAGGGTGGATGAGCTCATTCATATCTCCTTAAGGGTGAACTATTTCGCGGCCGCGAAATAGTTTCTCGTCGCAGGCTACTGGCTGAAAGCCAGCTTGGAACGAACCTGTGGCGAAAATTGCTCCATTCGTTACCGAACGGAAACCTGATGAGCTGATTGACTGCCATTTTGGGGTCATCAGCGATCGCTTCTCGGGTCAAGAGCGTCTCGTAGTGCGTCGCCGACCAGGTTGAAGGCCAGAACAACTACCACCAGCGACAGGGCGGTGATCAGGAAGAAAGAAGGCATCGCAGTTACATAGCCGGTTGAATTCGACAGGAGGAGTCCCCACGTGAAGGCCGGTGGCTGGACCCCAATTCCGAGGAAGGAGAAAGTTGCCTCAACCGCGAGATAACCGGGTAGCGCCAGCGAGACGACCACGATCACCGGTGCCCAGAGATTTGGCAAGAGCTCGCGGAAGATGATTCGACGGTTGCTGGCGCCCAAGGCTTGGGCTGCGGTAACGAAATCTCGTTCGCGCAAACTTAATACCTGGGAACGCATCAGGCGCGAGAAGTATGGCCAGCCAAAGAAGGAGAGGATCATGATCAGAACCAAGATTCTGGCGCCGTTGTCCTTGGCCAGGTGTAGAGCGGTGACGCGTTGAACCATCGGCTCACTAAGTGCAACGATCATGAAGAATGCCGGAAATGCCAACAGAAAGTCGGCGGCTCGCATCAGCCAGTAATCGATTTTGCCACCGAAGTAGCCAGACGTGACTCCGACTAAGAGTCCCAGCGCAATCCCGGCGAACGTCACCACAAAGGCGACTAGGAATGAGATACGGGAGCCATAAAGCAACTGCGCCAGTAAATCGCGCCCGGTGCCAGGGATTAGGCCTAGCGGGTGGCTCAGGCTTGCCCCACCCCAGGCGCCGATTGGGATGGTGCTTGAGTCGAGGCGATCAAGGTGCAATGTATTCGGGTTGAGATTCAGAATCCGGGTGACGATCGGAGCTAGCGCCGAGAGCGTGATAATCAGGATGCTGAAGGTCGCGGCGACTAGCCCAACTTTATTTCTGCGAAAACGTGACCAAGCGATCTGACGAGGACTACGACTTTTGATTTCGGCGTCTTGAGTACCGAAATCGTCGGATTCGACCTGAGCGACATTGCTCACTGCTTCTCCCACATCTCGTTCTGGCCCGTGACTGTTCGTTATTGAGTCCAAGCCGTTTGGTAAGCGTTCGGTAGCCTAGCGGTAAAGTAATATCGAACCAATGGTGTCCGGAATGTTTTCTGGCAGATCATATAAAGGAGTGTCATGAGGAGTTTTTCGCGCTTTACATTAGGGGCGGTTGCGGTAACGAGTCTTGCCCTCGGCCTCGCGGCCTGCGGTGGTGGCGGCGGAGGGGCAAAAGCAACTGGAGACTCCAGTGCTCTGGTTACAAATTCGAAGGCTGCCGCGCAAGCAAGCGGTAGTTTTGGTTCAGTTGTAACGCTTCCTGATGGCACTGCGTTTACTCTTGACAAGTTGGCTATTTTCACGCCGACGGGGTTCTCTTCCGGTCAAATTGCCGGCCAGACCAACAATTCCTTCGAAATCTCTGTGAAAAATGGCACCTCAGCCGCACTCGACCTAAGCGCCTTGATTCTGACCACCACGACCTCCAACGGCGACGCCTGCGTAGATATTTTCGATGGTCAAGTTGGCCTCGAGGGTCCACCGGCAGATCCAGTTGCGGTTGGCGCAACAGCTACCTTTAAATGGGCAGTCTCTTGCCCGGGTAAGTCAGGCGACCCACTCGACATCTCCATGACCACCGACGGAACAACCAACGTGGACGTTAAGGGCAAACTCGTCTAACCAAGATGAGTCAGCAGGCGTCCTTGCTGGATTTGCCTCGTATCGGCGCCGACGACATTGACGGGGCCGTTTCTGTCGTTGGCGCGATATCGGCGCTAGAGCGGGCACTATTAAACGGGTGTGATCCGGCGCGGGATCCGGCGCGGATAACCGTCGCTACGGCCAATGGGCACTTACTTCTTATGCCTTCCGAATTGGGAGACTTTCTTGGCGTAAAGATCGCCTCTGTTCTGACCGAAAGGTCGCCTGAGGGGCCACCTAGGATCAATGCGTGTTATCTGCTGTTGGATAGCCAAACCCTGACACCGGTGGCTTTGCTGGATGGAAATGCCTTGACCTCGCTTAGGACGGCGGCAGTTTCCGCCCTGGTGGCCAAACGCCTCGCAACCGAATCGGCCAAAAATCTGCTCGTCTTTGGTGCCGGGCCTCAGGCGCGCGCTCATCTGAAAGCGATGCGATTCATTCGTCCGTTGGAGCAAATATCTGCTGTTGTCAGATCGGAGAGGGCGGCTGGCTCAATTGACGAATTTGCTTCTGGTCTTGGACTGGAGATTCAAACCATCGACCTGCAGGAGGTGAATCAAGTAAATCAGGCGGTTGCGGAATCGGATCTAATTGTTTGCGCGACCACTGCCACCACACCGCTATTTGATGGCCGCTTGGTTTCCACATCGGCCTGCGTCATAGCTGTGGGGGCTCATGAACCGACCGCTCGTGAGATCGATGGGGAGCTGGTAGGTCGATCTCTTGTTGTAGTCGAGGATCGTGCGACGGCCATCCGCGAGTCGGGTGATATTGCTCTGGCCATCGCCGAAGGCTTTCTTGAGCCTGCCTCTCTGGTAACAATTTTCGATCTTGTGAATCAGCACAAGGTTCTGGAAGTGATGGGCCGTACAACCTTATTCAAGAGCTCGGGGATGGCTTGGGAAGACTTGGCGCTGGCAGCGGAGGTCTATCGCCGTTGCATTACTTAAGCAAGAGCCACTAGTCCGAATTTCCGAGAGCAAGTTACAGAGGCTACGTTTGCGGATGGATGGTGATTTCGATGGAGCATGAACAGATTCAAGAAGGTCGTGCGCGCTGGCGCTCCCGTTACGAGCGAGCGCAGTTGGCGAAAGAGGGCGCTACTACTCTCTCCGGGCTTCCACTCGAACCGATCTACTCACCCAAGGAAGACGATTCACGTTTCGAAGCCATCGGCTGGCCGGGCGAATTTCCATTCACGCGTGGTATCCACACAACTGGCTACCGCGGGCGGCCGTGGACGGTCCGCCAATTCGCTGGTTTTGGCGACGCAACCGCAACTAACGCGAGATACCGTGAACTATTGGCCGCCGGCGGGGGAGGCCTGAGCGTGGCTTTCGACCTACCCACCCTTATGGGTCGAGACAGCGATGAATCTCTGGCTCTTGGTGAGGTGGGCCATTGTGGGGTTGCGATCGATTCGGTCGCAGACATGGACGAACTTTTTGCCGATATTCCACTCGATCAAGTTACGACATCCATGACTATTAATGGACCGGCAGTTCCCATTTTCGTTTTCTATGTGGTGGCGGCAGAAAGACAAGGCGCTTCGCCTGAGGCGCTAAATGGCACTCTTCAGACTGACATCTTTAAGGAGTACATCGCGCAGAAAGAGTGGCTCTTTGCTCCAGAGCCACATTTGAGGCTCATCGGCGATCTGATGGAGTGGTGCAGCAGCAACTCGCCAAAGTACAAGCCGCTATCGGTTTCGGGATATCACATTCGGGAGGCGGGATCTACGGCGGCAGAAGAAATAGCGTTCACTCTTGCCGACGGATTCGGCTACGTAGAACTTGGTCTTTCAAAGGGGCTGTCAATCGAGACGGTTGCGGAACAGTTAAGTTTTTTCTTTGACGCCCACATAGATTTCTTTGAAGAAATTGCTAAGTTGCGTGCTGCTCGCCGCATTTGGGCGCGTTGGATGCGAGACGTTTACGGTGCGACGTCGCCTCGATCCCAGCAACTTCGGTTCCACACGCAAACTGCCGGGGTTTCGCTTACCGCTGCTCAACCAGAGAACAATGTTGTTCGAACCGCCATCGAAGCTCTCTCTGCCGTCTTGGGTGGAACGCAGTCGCTGCACACCAATGCTCTCGATGAAGTGTTGGCGCTTCCTAGTGCTTACACGGCTGAAATTGCACTCCGTACTCAATTAGTAATTCTTGAGGAAACTGGCGTGGCTGATGTTATCGATCCGCTCGGAGGCTCCTGGTTTGTTGAGGCGCTAACTGACCAAATCGATTCTGAAGTCGAAACCCTTCTTGGTGCTATCAAGAATTTGGGCGATGGAACGTCGATGACAAGCGGTATCCTTCGCGGAATCGAAGACGGCTGGTTTATCTCGAAGATAGCCGAATCGTCCTTCGCGCAGAGCCAAGCCTTGGAAGATGGGGAACGCGCAATTGTCGGCGTTACTCGACATATGGCTACGTTGGCTAAACCCTTAGAAATTCTGCGGATCTCGCCTGATGTAGAGCGCGAACAAGTAAAAAAGTTGCAATCGCGTCGTGCGAAGCGTGACGAACTAGCTGTGCGAATTGCCTTAGAAGAGATCGCGAAGTGTGCCGCGTCGACTGAGAACATGATTCCGGCATTGCTAGATGCAGCGAGAGCTGAAGCGACTCTTGGGGAAATTTGTAATATATTGCGCGAACAGTGGCCGACTTGGAAGGAACCAACGCGGTTCTAACGATTTCTGAGCTTTGCTATTGATATCCGGCTAAACCACCAGGAATACCCTTTTAGCAACCACGTTTATCTTTCGAATTACGTGATAGTAACCGGTGAGGGCTGTCCGAATCTTCGTCTATCTGAAGTTTATTTCGAAAAGTCGAATCTGATAGTAACAAAAAGCCTAAAGCGCTCTAGTGTGAAAGACAGTGTGGAAAGTGTAAATCAAAATTTACTGTTTAAGTTAATCCAAATTGGGAGCGCTCATGAAAATAATCAAGACGCTTGTGCCAGTAATTGCAGCAACTGCGCTACTGCTAGCAGGTTGCAGTTCAGCATCCTCATCCTCGTCTGCGAATGGGAGCACTGACGCAGTCAAAGGAGGCACGCTCTATTTTCTTGAGCATGCGCCGAAGTTGGATCACTTGGATCCAAATCGTATTTACACCGGGCGCGACCTGGACTTTGAGAACTCATTCCTAATTCGAACTCTCGTGGCATACAACCCAGTACCCGGTGCGGCTGGCACTTTACTGGTTCCTGATCTGGCGACAGATACGGGCACTGCTACCAACGAGGCAAAGACGTGGTCCTTTACATTGCGGCCCGGTACCAAATTTGAAGATGGACATGCCATTACGTGCGCCGATGTTAAATATGGCGTCTCTCGTTCATTTGCAACAGACGTCATAACTGACGGTCCCGCATATGCAATTCAATGGCTGGATATTCCTGTCGATTCGAGCGGCAACTCCATCTACACGGGTCCCTACAAGAACACACCTGCTGGAGTTGCGGCCTATGACAAGGCAGTCACCTGTGATGCGAGCAACAGAACCATCACCTTCAACCTGAATACTTCAGTCGCTGACTTCAATTACTTTGCGACTTATGGCTCGATCTCACCGATTCAGAAGTCCAAAGACACTGGCGACGCATATGACTTGCGTCCGCAGGCGACTGGTCCCTACAAGATCCTTTCGAATACGAAGGAATCTCTTATTCTTGTTCGTAACTCCGAGTGGAGTCAGGCAAGCGATAGCGTTCGCACGCCGTACCCAAACCGAATCGAACTCCGTTTTGGTCTCGACGAGCAGGTCCGCGATCAGATGATGCTTTCAAACTCGATCCCATCCTCGGTTAACTTCGCAAATCCGCTGCCACTTAACCGTACGAACTTCTTTGATGCGACCACCGGCGATCCACTTGCTGCGTTCGCTGGAAGGGCGATCAACTACTCAGACCCATATACCCGGTACTACGCATATAACGTCAAGAAGATGCCCTGCCTTGAGGTACGTGCGGCTATGTACTACGCCTACGACGCCAAGGCCAACCTGGACTACCTAGGTGGGACGACCTTCGCTGGTAGTTATGCAACCGGAGTCATCAGCCCCTTGTTAGCCACCGACTATGCCCCAACAGGAGCGGCCGGTCCTGGGAATCCCGACTTTATTGCGACTGGAAACATCGACAAGGCAAAGGCTCTTCTAGCTATCGCCAAAACTAAGTGTCCAGCCGATTACAAGCATGCGACCGTTGATGGACTTGTAATCGACGTGCCTGAATCGGTAACACTTCAAGACACCATTCCAATCAACACGACTGCATGGGCTCGGGCAGGCATCAAGGTTAAATTCAACATCATTAAGAGTGGTTACTACTCCACAGTCATGAATCCGACTACGCAGGGCGATTTGAGCGCCGCCGGCTGGGGTGCTGACTGGGCGAATGCATCGACTGTAATCCCACAGCTCTACATCGTAAATGGCGGGTTTGATCTCTCACAGAACGGCGACGATCCTAATTACGCTGCTTTCGCCGCGAAGGTAGATCTAGCCATGAAGACCACGGACCGTCAGACCCAGGCGACGATGTGGAAAGAATTGGATAAGACGGCAATGGAGAACTTCTGGGTGCTCCCAACGCGATTCGGTAAGGCGCAGTTCGTCTGGGGCACCGCCGTCGGCGGAGGTTTCTACTGGCTGCCACAAGGCAACCCGGCATTCGGCAAAATGTGGGTGAAGAAGAACTGAAAAAGAGGTGTCCCCGGCCATTGGAGCCGGAGCGCCTGGTAAGGATTAAAAGTGCGGGCCAGAAATCTGGTCCGCACTTTTTTTGCAGTTCTGACCTGGCGGTTTGTCGTTCTACGCCGTATCCGGGCAATCAGGTAGATTTGCCTCATGACGAAAATCATCGTAGTTCTTGCTTTCTTTGCTGTTCTGGTCGTATATGCGTTTAGTCTTTATAACAAATTGGTCGGACTAAAGGTTTCGGTCGATGAAGCCTTTGCTCAAATTGAGGTTCAACTCAAGCGCCGCTCTGACCTGATCCCCAATTTGGTCGAGACTGTCAAGGGATACGCCGCGCATGAAAGTGCCACATTTGAGAAGGTGGTTCAGGCGCGTGCGGCAGCTACATCGGCTTCCTCGGTGGGCTCTGTCGCATCCGCTGACGGGATGTTGACTCAAGCCCTTCGTGGCTTACTTGCGGTTGCGGAGAATTACCCTGACCTCAAGGCCTCGGCGAATTTTCTTTCATTACAGGAAGAGTTGGCCACTACCGAGAATCGAGTTGGATTTGCGCGGCAGTACTATAACGACAACGTCCGGGCATTGAATTCTGCGATCGTGACCATACCGACGAAATTCTTTGCCGGGATGGCTAAGGTCTCGGCTCGAGAGTTTTATGAGGTTGATGATCCGCAGGATCGTAAGGCGCCTAAAGTTTCCTTCTAATGGTCAACTTTCGATCGGCCCAGCAAGCTAACCGCCGGAAAACGGTTTTTCTCCTGGTCGGCATGGGCGCTTTATCGTGGTTAGTCGCCTTTGCGGCGCTGACTTATTTTGGTGGAACAACGGCGGCCATCGTTCCACTCGCTGTTGGATTTGCCTTGTTCTCGGTCTGGGGTTCGTACTACTCAGCCGACAAGTTGGTGATGCTAATGACGGGTGCCAAAATCATTGAAGAGAGTGACAACCCAAAACTCTTTGCTTTGGTCCAGGAAATGACGCTGGCAAGCGGATTACCAATGCCAAAAGTTGCCGTTGTGGCAGATAAGGCACCTAATGCATTTGCAACTGGGCGCAACGCCGACCATGCCGTGATCGCCTTCACAACTGGCATTCTTGACATCATGGACCGTGATGAATTGCAAGGTGTTATTGCGCACGAGTTGGCTCATGTGGCTAATCGGGACACTCTAGTTTCGGCAGTTGCGGCGACCACAGCTGGAGCGATTGCAATTTTGAGCGACATGTTGATTCGAATGATGTGGTTCGGTGGAGGCAAACGAGATAGCAACAGCAATAGCAACTCCAATCCGATCGCCTTGGCGTTATCGCTGGCTGTGCTGATCCTTGCTCCGCTTGCAGCGCTGCTTTTGAAAGCGGCAATATCGCGTCGCCGAGAAGCTTTAGCTGATGCGACTGCCGTCGATTTCACACGTAACCCAACTGGCTTGCGTCGTGCGCTTGAGGCATTGGCGGCCGACACCACAGTAGTCAAGCGACGCTCTAATGCCGTCGCTCATATCTGGATAGAGTCACCGCTTGATACTTCGAGCACTTCAAAGCTTTTCGAAACGCATCCTCCGCTGGCTCAACGCATTGCAGCTCTCCGGGCGATGGAGGGAATTTAGAAGGCATACAGGTCGCAAATAGCAAAGTGGCGGTGACCCAAAGTTCGGTCACCGCCACTTTGCTATTTAGCCGTTATTAGGCCTGGAGAGCTGCCTGGATGTCCAAGTTCAAAGTTACTTCATCGCCCACGAGAACACCGCCTGCCTCAAGTGGAGCGTTCCACTCGATGCCGAAGTCCTTCCGGTTGACCTTCGTGCTGGCGGCAAAGCCGGCCTTTAAGTTGCCCCACGGGTCTTTGTTCACTCCCAGCACCTCGAGCGCAAGCGTAATTGGTTTGGTAACGCCCTTGATGGTCAGGTCACCGTCCATTGAGTAGTCGGATCCTTGGGCCTTGAGGCCTGTTGATATGAAACTCCAAGTTGGGAATTCTTCGACGGCAAAAAAGTCTTTTGTGCGGATGTGTGTATCGCGGTTCTCATCTCGCGTATTGACGCTGGAAGCATCGATGGTGGCTTCGACTTTTGAATCGGTAAAGTTTTCCGCGACTTTGACAGTTCCGGAGAACTTTTCAAAAGAGCCCCGAACTTTGCTCACCATTAGGTGACGAGCTGTGAAGCCGACTTCGGAGTGGCTCTGGTCGATGATCCACGTTCCGGCGGGTACTGGTGTATTCATGGTGCCTCATTTTCTAATTGTTGAATGCTCAACTAAAATGCTAGCAGGAGATAGTTAAACTTTCAACTTATATCGGAGTCAAGGTACTATATATATATGACCGACTGGCTTACCCCTGATGAGATGCGTGCCTGGCGCGCCTACATCCTGACGAGTCGGCAGCTGTACGAGGCTCTAGAGCGAGATTTAGTCGCCCATGGCCTGTCGATGGCTGATTACGAGGTAATCGCCTATTTGTCGGAAGCACCGGGCCGTCGGGTTCGAATGAGCGAGTTGGCGCAGGCATCGTTGTTGTCACGCTCCCGCCTGTCTCACCGCATGAAGGTCCTTGAACAGGCCGGGATCGTTCGTCGTGAGAGTTGTCTTGATGACCGGCGTGGTTCATTTGCAGTTCTGACCGACCATGGTTGGCAGAAGATCGTCGCTGCGGCGCCGGATCATGTATTAAGTGTGCGAAGCCGTTTTCTCGACCTGCTGCAAAGCGACGAACAGGCACTGCTGGCAACTATTTTCGAACGGTTTGGCGAAAAGTTGCGCGAGAATGCTGACGTTGAATTCCTCGAGGCTAAGGCAGAGTAAGAATTTCTGCGCCGGCTTCAGTTACGACCAAAGTGTGTTCAAACTGGGCCGATCGCCTTGCGTCAGCAGTAACTACTGTCCAACCATCTGCCCAAGTCTGATAATCGTAGGTCCCGAGAGTGAGCATCGGTTCGATGGTGAAAGTCATGCCCACCTCCATTATCTGATTGTGGTGAGGTGAGTCGTAGTGCGGTATCACAAGGCCACTATGGAATGCAGTGTGGACGCCATGACCGGTGAAATCTCGCACGACGCCATATCCAAACCTGGCCGCGAATTTTTCGATCACGCGACCGATGACGTTGACTTCCCGACCCGGCAGAACCGAAGCAATACCCCGCATCAAGGCTTCATGTGTGCGTTCGACGAGCAATCTGGACTCTTCATCGACTTCTCCGACGAAATATGTGGCGTCAGTGTCTCCATGAACTCCATTGATATATGCGGTGATATCGATGTTAATGATGTCACCATCTTTTAAGACCGTTGAATCCGGTATCCCATGGCAAATAACTTCGTTGATTGAAGTGCAAAGAGATTTAGGGAATCCCCGGTAGCCAAGTGTTGAAGGATAGGCGCCGTGGTCGCATAGATAATCATGACCAATTTGATCCAGCGCGTCGGTTGATACGCCTGGTGCAATTGCTTTCGCGACTTCTTCCATTGCCCTGGCAGCCAATTGCCCGGCGGTCCTCATTTTTGCCACGGTGTCAGAATCTTGGACATCAGGACCGGAATAAGGGGTTGGCATTTTTTTCCCGACGTATTCGGGACGCGCGATTTTGGAAGGAACCGCTCTTCGCGGTGAAAGTGTTCCGGGAGTCAATGCAGTTGAGGCCATGGTGACGAGTAAAGCAGAAAGCCTCGTCCGCTTTCGCAGACGAGGCTTTCTTACGAGGACCTTTAGGCTGCAGGTGCAGCAGCGGCCTTCTTGGTTGCGCGCCGCTTGGCTGGGCGCTTCTTGGCAACCTTCTTCGCAGCAGCTTTCTTTACGGTGCGCTTCTTAGCGACCTTCTTAGCGGCAGCCTTCTTGGCTGTGCGCTTCTTAGCTACGGTCTTACGAGCCGTGGTGCTAGCAGCCACGTGCATCTCCTGTCTGCAGGGTCCGATCCGTCACCGGACTCTTTCAAAAAGTAAGTTTGTCAGTTAAAAACCACCAAAGCAATTATTTGGCGCATTTCAAAACGTGTCGTGTCGCCATTTTTAAAAGTTTTCCGCTATCAGTTCAAACAGTTTCAAAATTGCTGCCGACGTTTCCGAGACGCTATGGCGAATTCATTTGTTCGATCGTCGTAACTTCTAAACTTCGGAAGAACACTCGTAAGTATTCCGACTGCTCCCACGCAGAGCATTCCACCGCCCATGATCGAGGCACGCAAGCCACTCCAAGATGCCATCATTCCGGCTCGAGTTTGACCACTTAGCGGACCAATTGAGTATGAAAGAAGTTCAATTCCTGCCAATCTTCCACGTAATTCATCCGGGATTGTCTGGTTCCAAATAGTTGATCGAAAGATTCCACTGATCTGGTCTGCGCCGCCCGCAACAGTCAATCCAAGCAGTACTACCAGTAAAGAATTGGTCGCTCCAGCAATGGTGATTGCGAATCCCCAGCAAATGGCTGCCACTATCACGGCTCGCCCGTGCCGGTGGTATCGCGGAACCCAACCACTTGTGATTGTGGCAATGATCGAGCCGATCATGCCCGCCGAGTAGAGCAAGCCGAGCGACCACGGGGCACCGAGTCGGTCTGCAAGGAAGGGAAAGAGAGCATTGGGCATGGCGAAAAACATTGCTGCCATGTCGATTGCGTAAGTGCCCATTAGATCTTGACGGCTCAATGCATATTTCAGGCCGCCAACTAATGCACTCCAGGATGGTGACATGGAGTCGCCGGTGGTGGCGATCCGGGACAGGCGAATAAGGAGGGTTAGCGAGATGACATAGGTGGCGATGTCGAATCCATAACCGCTAGAGACGCCAAACGTGGATATCAGGACACCACCCAAGGCCGGTCCAAGGATGGCGCCAAACTGAAAGCGAATACTTCCCATCGCGGCAGCGGCGCTCAATTTCTCATGCGGAACTATTTGCGGGGTCATCGCTTCAAGGCTCGGCCGCTGCAGTCCATCAACTGCGGCAAACAGTCCAGCGACGACATAGATAACCCAAATCCTTGGTTGCTGCATCAGCGAATTGGCGAAGAGGATGGTGGTTAGTCCCATTGCAGCTATTTCGGTCACGATCACCATGACCTTACGATCCACTGAATCGGCTAGCGCTCCACCGTAGAGACCGAAGACAACTAACGGGATCAACTCGGCAGCACCGGCTAGGCCAACAGCGATAAAACTTCCAGTGAGTTGCTTGATTTGAAACGGCAGAGTCACGTATGTGACCATCGAGCCAAGCATGGTCACCATGCCCGAGCCCATCACCAGACGAAAATCGCGACTCACTTTCAGGGGCGAGAGGTCTATCGCGAGGCCGCGCGCCTTGGCTTTGACGCGTTGAAGCCCTTTGGACATGAGCGAAGGCTACTCAAAACTTTCGTTGACGCCTGGAAAACTGCCGCTGCCTACATCGGCTGCCCAAGCGCGAACGGCCGTGGTCATGGCCTCGCGTAGATCGGCATATTGCCGAGAAAGGCGCGGTGGGTTTGCAGTTAGCCCGAGTAAGTCCGTGTAAACCAGAACTTGCCCATCACAGGCAGCGCCCGCACCGATTCCAATTGTCGGAATTTTCAGTGCCGACGTAACTTGGTCGGCTAACTCCGAGGGAACTAGTTCGAGGACGATTGCAAAAGCTCCCGCGTCCTGCAATGCAAGAGCGTCCTCGAGCAATCTCTCGCCAGCTTCGCCGCGGCCCTGTACGCGATATCCACCTAGTGCATGCACCGATTGTGGGGTTAAACCGAGGTGTCCCATTACCGGAATCCCAGAATTGGTGAGCGCTCTGACTTGTGGAAGAACGCGTGCCCCGCCCTCCAATTTAACGGCCTGGACGCCACAATCTTTGAAAAAGCGAATTGACGTCGCTAAGGCTTGCTCAGGGCTAGCTTCATATGAGCCGAAAGGCAGATCGGCGACCACGAGCGCTGAGAGAGAGCCTCGCACGACCGCCCGAGCAAGCGGAATCAATTCTTCGACGCTTACCCCGATCGTATTTTCGTAACCTAGGAGATTGTTCGCGACACTATCTCCTACAAGCAGGACCGGTACGCCTGCTGCGTCAAAAATTTCTGCCGTTAGCGCGTCATATGACGTCAGCATTGGCCATTTCTCGCCACTAACTTTCGCCGCTTGAATATCTAGAACGGTCACTCGATGGGTACGGGCCGAACCAAACAGGGGTGGGCTCCCCATGACATGCTCTTTCATTTTCTCCTCCAGCCTCAAGGCCACTCTGGGTCCCTGGGTCTAAGCAAGAGTACCCGCTGGTTGAGTAGTCTGGCGCTATGAGTGTGCCTAAATTGCGTCTCGGACTTGCACAGGTGAACCCGACGCTCGGAGACTTGGCGGGCAACTCCGAATTGATCCGAAATTATTCGGTTCACGCCAAGGAAGCTGGCGTTCACATCGTTGCCTTTCCGGAGATGGTGTTGACTGGATATCCAGTCGAAGACTTGGCCCTTCGTCCATCTTTTCGCCAAGCCAGCATGGAAAGGCTGAACGCACTCGCTGGCGAGTTAGCCACAGATGGCTGTGGCGACCTTCTGATCATTGTTGGATATCTGGATCAAGACATTTCTCTCGGCGATAGTCTCGGGCGACCCAGTGGTTCGCCAATGAACACGGCCGCTCTAATACATCAAGGCAAGGTTGTTGGCCGATATGTAAAGCGTCATCTCCCTAACTACGGAGTATTCGACGAATACCGAAATTTCGTGCCCGGTCAGAATTCGATGATCGTACGCTTCCACGGGATCGACATATCTGTTCTCATCTGTGAAGACCTATGGCAAGACAGTGAGTGGCTATCGCAGGTTAGGGATGCCCAAGCCGATCTCCTGGTTGTTATTAATGGCAGTCCGTACGAGAGCGAGAAGGACGATGTACGCCTTGCTTTATGCCAGCGCAGAGCGACCGAAACGGGTTGCGCTCTCGCTTACGTGAACATGACTGGCGGTCAAGACGAACTGGTATTCGATGGCGACAGCATGGTTGTTGGCGCAGATGGGTCTCTAGTCGCCAGGGCTCCTCAGTTCTCCGATGGTTTGATGCTGGTTGATTTGTCATTCCCAGACAAGGGCGAAGGCGGCGCTCCCGGGCTCGTGCTTGATTCGGAAACGGTCGAGATCGCAGATCCCGTGGCATCAGGAATTGCGGCGCCACTTGACCCACTTGCTGAAATTTGGGGCGCCCTCGTGGTGGGACTTCGTGACTATGTAGAAAAGAATCATTTCAACTCAGTGATGTTGGGACTATCTGGTGGTATCGATTCAGCCGTGGTGGCAGCATTGGCTGCCGATGCACTTGGCGAAGATCGAGTTCATGGCGTCTCGATGCCGAGTATCTATTCTTCGCAACATTCCCTAGATGATGCGGCGCTATTGGCTCTGACCACGGGCATCCAATATCGGGTCGTCAAGATACAGCCGATGGTGGACGAGTTTGTCACCAACCTTGGTCTGCATGGCATCGCTGAAGAGAATGTCCAAGCGCGCGTCAGAGGCACCACTTTGATGGCATTGTCCAACCAGGAGGGCCACCTGATCCTGGCAACCGGAAACAAGAGCGAGTTGGCAGTCGGCTATACGACCATCTATGGCGATGCGGTTGGCGGATTCGCGCCGATTAAAGATGTGCCAAAGACCATCGTCTGGGAATTAGCGAAGTGGCGCAATGACAGTGCGCTGGTGGCTGGGTTGTCCGGGCCAATTCCACAGAGCTCGATTGATAAGGAACCGAGTGCCGAACTTCGTCCAGGGCAACTAGACACTGACTCACTACCGCCTTATTCGGTTCTTGATCAGATTTTGGATGCCTATGTCGAAGGTGATCGAAGTGCCAAGCAGGTCGCCGATTCTGGTTTCGAACCCGCCCTCGTAGAAAGAATCTATCGAATGGTCGACGCAGCCGAGTACAAACGCCGTCAATACCCGCCGGGGACCAAAATTTCTTCTCGAGCCTTTGGGCGAGATCGAAGACTGCCTATTACCAGCGCCTGGCGCGAGAGCGACTAGCTCCGAACGGGGGGATCTGGTCGGCGCCCTAGCCTGCCGGAATCACTCCTTATTTGTTACGTGCTTGTAACTTAAGGGCGAGAGGATGAGTCTGTGGAAAAACAAGAGGAATTTGTCCTGCGCACACTTGAAGAGCGCGATGTCCGTTTCGTTCGCCTCTGGTTCACCGACGTCCTTGGCTTCTTAAAGTCAGTCGCGGTCGCGCCAGCAGAACTGGAAGGTGCCTTCGCTGAAGGCATCGGTTTTGATGGATCAGCGATTGAGGGCTTTGCGCGCGTTTATGAATCGGACATGTTGGCTAAGCCTGATCCGTCGACCTTTACGATTCTGCCCTGGCGCGCTGAAGCACCCGGCACCGCTCGGATGTTCTGCGACATTCTTCTGCCAGATGGCTCACCGTCATACGCAGACCCGAGGTACGTCTTGAAAAGGACGCTGAGCAGAGCGGCTGATATGGGCTTCACCTTTTACACGCATCCTGAGATTGAGTTCTTCTTATTTGATGAAAAGCCAAAGCCCGGTCATGCTCCGGTTCCGGTAGATGCTGGTGGTTTTTTTGATCACACTCCAAATGTCGTTGGCCATGATTTTCGGCGCCAAGCCATCACGATGCTTGAAGCGATGGGTATTAGCGTTGAATTCAGCCATCATGAAGGTGCCCCCGGCCAGCAGGAAATTGACCTGCGTTATGCCGATGCGCTGAGCACCGCCGACAACATCATGACTTTCCGGCTGGTTGTTAAGGAAGTCGCGCTCGAGCAGGGCGTCTACGCCTCCTTCATGCCAAAACCATTTACTGAGCATCCTGGTTCGGGGATGCACACCCACCTTTCGCTATTTGAAGGCGATCGAAATGCTTTCCATGAAGCGGGGGCGCCGTATCAGTTGTCTAAGGTCGGTCGGTCCTTCATCGCCGGGCTCCTGCGCCATGCTCCTGAGTTCACGGCCATTACTAATCAATGGGTGAACTCGTACAAGCGCTTGCACGGCGGAGGCGAAGCTCCTGCGTATGTCTGTTGGGGTCACAACAACAGAAGTGCACTTGTGCGGGTCCCGATGTACAAGCCAGGCAAGGGGAACTCGACCCGAGTCGAACTTCGCTCACCGGACTCGGCATGCAATCCGTATCTTGCCTACGCGGTGATGCTGGCCGCCGGGCTTAAGGGGATCGAGGAGGGGTACGAACTGCCCGATAACGCCGAAGATGATGTCTGGTCCTTGACTTCGGCCGAGCGGAGAGCGCTTGGAATAACGCCGCTTCCGACGGATCTGGCCGAGGCAATAGCTGCCATGGAGCGGAGTGAGCTTGTTGCTGAGACACTTGGTGAACACGTGTTTGACCACTTCCTGCGCAACAAACGAGCCGAATGGGCTGAATATCGGCGGCAAGTGACGCCGTACGAACTTGATCGCTATCTGCCAGTGCTCTAGCCTTTAGTAATCATGTTGCGCTCGCTACTTCTTAGTAGCCGCAGTGGGGTCCTCTAAGAGGCCGGTCCCCTCGCTGCGGCTAACAGGCGTGCCGGCCATGAGACGCGACCAAAGGACCCAAAGTGAGCAATACAAATAGACCATTCTCCGCAACACAAAAAGCAAGTAGCATGCCCATTCACAAATACGCTGCCTATCCTGCGATTGATCTGGCTGATCGCACCTGGCCCTCTCGGGTGATGACCAAGGCGCCGCAGTGGTGTTCAGTCGATTTGCGCGACGGCAATCAGGCCCTAATCGACCCGATGAACATTCCGCGAAAACGAGCCATGTTCGAACTTCTGGTCCGCCTTGGGTACAAAGAAATTGAAGTCGGGTTTCCAAGTGCTAGTCAGACGGATTTCGATTTTGTCCGACTTCTGATTGAAGAAGATCTTGTTCCAGACGATGTTGTTATACAGGTGCTTACGCAAGCTCGGGAACACCTGATTGAACGCACGTATGAATCGATTCGAGGCGCCAAGCAGGCGATCGTCCACTTGTATAACTCAACATCGACGCTTCAGCGCCGCGTTGTTTTCGGGCTAGACAGAGACGGAATTCGCGACATTGCAGTTCAAGGAGCCCGTCTGTGTCAGAAGCTGACCGACACGGTTTCTGGTACGGACGTATTTTTTGAGTACTCTCCCGAATCGTTTACGGGGACTGAACTTGAGTTCGCTGTCGACGTATCGAATGCAGTAAACGATGTTTGGCAACCATCGCCCGACTGGAAATCGATCATAAATTTGCCGGCGACCATCGAGATGGCTTCGCCGAATGTTTATGCAGATTCGATTGAGTGGATGCATCGAAACCTTGATTACCGGGACTCCGTCGTTCTGAGTTTGCATCCGCATAACGACCGCGGAACGGCAGTGGCCGCGGCCGAACTTGGCTACTTGGCTGGGGCGGATCGGATTGAGGGAACCCTATTCGGCAATGGCGAGCGCACCGGGAACGTCTGTCTGGTTACGCTCGGGCTCAATCTGTTCAGTCAGGGAATTGATCCGATGATCGATTTCTCGGAGATTGATGAGATCCGTCGAACCGTTGAGTATGCAAATCAGTTGCGGGTGCCCGAACGCCATCCCTACGGCGGCGATCTTGTATATACGGCCTTCTCTGGTTCACACCAAGATGCGATCAAAAAGGGGCTGGATCATCTGCAGCGAGATGCCGCGGCGGTCGGTAAGACTGTGGACGACATCCCTTGGGCCGTTCCTTACTTGCCGATAGATCCGCGTGACGTTGGCCGCACCTACGAAGCAGTAATCCGGGTCAACAGCCAATCGGGCAAGGGCGGGGTCGCATACATAATGAAAAGCGACTACCACTTGGATTTGCCACGTCGGCTTCAAATCGAGTTCAGCCAAGTTATCCAAACTAAAACCGATACGCAAGGCGGCGAAATCACCCCGGAGGCCATGTGGGCGGCTTTCGAAGACGAGTACCTGCCGAATGCAAATGCGCCATGGGGGCGCTATGCGCTTCGCAATATTTCAGAGAGTTCCTCTGAGGAGTCTGGCGACACTATCGCGGTTGAAATGGTTGATAACGGCGAGGCGGTCACCCTAAGGGGCGCGGGCAACGGTCCCATTGCTGCATTCTGCGCGGCCCTTGGGGGTCATGGCGTTGATGTGCGTGTGCTTGATTATGCCGAGCATGCACTCTCCTCTGGAGGCGATGCGCTAGCGGCCGCATATCTCGAATGCGCCGTCGGTGATCGCGTCTTGTGGGGAGTCGGAGTCGATCCCAACATTGTGCGCGCCTCGCTGAAGGCCGTGGTGTCGGCGGTAAATCGCGCCAATAGGCCAGACTGAAGGCGTGGGACTTTATCGTGACGAGGCGATCGTGCTTCGAACCCAGAAGCTGGGCGAGGCCGATCGCATCGTCACGTTGTTGACAAGAGACCACGGGCAGTTGCGCGCAGTCGCAAAAGGAGTGCGTAGAACGACTAGTAGATTCGGTTCTCGCCTGGAGCCGGCAACGCATGTTGATTTGCAACTCCACACTGGTAAGTCGCTGGAAATTGTTACTCAAGCGGAGACTTTAAATCCGTATGGAGATGTCATTTCTCGTGATTACCAGATGTGGACGGTTGCTAGTGCGATGTTGGAAACCGCAGAGCGATTTACCTCAATGGAACACGAGCCGGCACTCCAACAATTCTTACTTCTATTCTCCGCATTGCGCTCCCTTAGCACTGGTGCACATGACCCATCCTTAATACTCGATGCCTTCTTGCTTCGTTCGTTGGCAGTTGGGGGTTACGCTCCATCCTTTTCAGAGTGTTCGCGATGCGGCGCGACCGGTCCCCATCGCTGGTTCTCACTTGTTGGTGGTGGATCGGTCTGTGTCGATTGCCGACCCAGCGGCTCAGCTACTCCAGCAACAGATACTCTTGAACTTCTTACCGCGCTACTTACTGGCGACTGGGGGAGCGCTGAGTCGAGCACTCCGCGCTCACGCCGAGAGGCCAGCGGCTTAATTGCCGCCTACTTAGCCTGGCACATGGAGCGCAATCTTCGAAGCCTGCCACTGGTTGAACGAGTATGAGCCCAAGAAAGCCAACGCCGCACCCAAGCGGAGTAAAACCACCGCGCTTGCCAGCTAGCGCCATTCCGAATCACGTCGCAGTTGTGATGGACGGCAACGGTCGATGGGCTAAAGCCCGCGGCTTGTCCAGAACTGCCGGTCATGAAGCGGGGGAGGCGGCGCTGTTTGATGTAGTGGAAGGTGCAATCGAAATTGGAATCAAGCACATAAGCGCTTACGCATTCTCCACCGAGAATTGGAAGCGCTCGCCTGAAGAGGTGCGGTTTTTAATGGGTTTCAATCGCGATGTGATCCGCCGGCGACGTGATGAAATGAACGAATTGGGAGTGAGGGTCAGATGGGCAGGACGCGAACCGCGGCTTTGGCGCAGTGTGATCAAAGAACTAGAAGTCGCCGAGGAATTGACAAGTAAAAACAAAATCCTGACGTTGACGATGTGCGTTAATTATGGCGGTCGAAATGAGATCGCTGATGCTGCCGCAAGTTTGGCCAAAGACGCGATTGCCGGGCTGGTTGATCCTGATCGAATTTCAACTCGTACTTTCGCAAAGTATCTAGATGAACCAGCAATGCCGGATGTAGATCTCTTTCTTAGGACATCGGGCGAGCAGCGAACTAGTAATTTCTTGATTTGGCAGTCAGCGTATGCAGAGTTGGTATTCGTCGACACCCTCTGGCCTGATGTGGATCGGCGAACTCTGTGGCATGCGGTCGAAACTTATGCATCACGTCAGCGCCGGTTCGGCTTGGCTTGATTGGAACATCCAGCACACGTTCCATAAATCTCAGCACTGTGGTGGATATCTTCAAACCCATGTCGGGCGGCCACCGAGTTAGCCCAGTCCTCAACTCCAGCACCCGGTATCTCGACCGTTTTGCCACAGGTTTTGCATATCAGGTGATGGTGGTGCTCTTCGCCACATTTGCGGTACAGCGCTTCGCCGTCAGAGCGTCGTAATACGTCGACTTCGCCGGATGCAGTGAGTCTCTGCAATGCACGATAAATGGTGGCTAGGCCGAAGTTTTTTTCCTCGCCTTTTAGCCCTAGAAATATTTCTTGGGCGGAGGCAAAAGAGCTTTTTGTATCCAAAAATTTAGCTATCTCGACTTCTGACTTGGTCATAGGTTGGCCACGATCGCCCACATAATTCCAATACCAACCAGTGTTGCGACCAATGTCATCCGACTTGGATGCCGCGAGTGCGCTTCAGGTAGAATATGTGACGTTGCCAGATAAATGATGAATCCAGAAAAAACCGCCAGGTAAATTGTCACAAAACTCGTATTGGGCTTGAAGGCGGTGCCGATCGCAGCTCCAGAGACTCTGGCCCCCACGTCAAAGAGAATGAGCAGTACGGAATACCTATTCCAGCGCTTGGTCTTCACCAAAAAACTCACGGTGTTCAGCCCATCGCTAAAGGCATGCGACATCAGGGCTATAAGCACGGGGATCGCGAACTTTGACCCGACGTGAAGGGCAACTCCTAAGGCAAGTCCGTCCAAAAAGACGTGACCACCCATCGCAACGGCACCGAATACCCCACCAATGTTCGCCTGATGTTTATGCGCATGGCCGTAGTCGGAATCTGTTGGCTCGTGAGAACCGAAGAACTGTTCGACAAAGTGGAGCAGAACAAATCCAAAAACCATTGCTATCGATACAGCTCGAATCCCACCGAATTTTGAATCGTTGGTCTGAAAAACTTCAGGAAGAAGGTCGAAGGCAACCAAGCCCATAAGAAGGCCGGCGGAGAGGCCAAGCACGAGGTGAAGGCGATCTTTGGTCCGAAATGCTAGGAGGCCGCCAAGGGCCGTGCCAACCCCAGTAAGCGAGGCCAGAGCAATTGCAGTAAGCATGTGGCGAGATTAACAGAAGTGAGAATGATTATCAAAATCAACTACTCACCACAGGTTAGACTTCCTTGTCGCGCACCGCCGACCGCCAGCCGGATGGACAAACGTAGGGGTAAAGATGGCAGGAAATCGGATAGACCGTTTAGAGACAATTGTCGGACTGGCCAAGCGCCGGGGCTTTGTCTACCCGTCCAGCGAGATATATGGCGGGCTCCGCGCCTCTTGGGACTATGGCCCGCTCGGCGTCGAGCTAAAGAACAACATCAAGCGCCAATGGTGGAAGTCGATGGTCACTGGCCGAGAGGATGTTGTGGGGCTGGATTCCTGCGTCATCTTGGCTCGTGAAGTGTGGGAAGCGTCTGGTCATGTCGCGACTTTTAGCGACCCCCTGACCGAGTGCCTCTCGTGCCACAAACGTTATCGTGCAGACCACCTTGAAGAGGCGTATCTGGCCAAGCACGGACGTGAAGCGCCGTCGCTTTCTGACATCAATTGTCCCAATTGCGGCACCAAGGGGCAGTTCACGACCCCTAAGCAATTCTCTGGATTATTAAAGACCTTTTTGGGGCCGGTAGAGGACGAGAGCGGCCTGGCATACCTACGCCCCGAGACCGCGCAAGGAATCTTCATCAACTTTGCCAACGTCGCCACGACATCGAGAAAAAAACCTCCCTTCGGCATCGGACAGATCGGTAAGTCATTCAGAAACGAAATTACCCCTGGGAATTTTATTTTCCGTACTCGCGAGTTTGAGCAGATGGAAATGGAATTTTTCGTTGTTCCCGGCACCGATGAGGACTGGCATCAGTATTGGATTGATACTCGACTTGCTTGGTACGCGGATCTCGGAGTCAATCCGGACCGCCTGCGGGTTTTTGAACACCCCAAGGAAAAACTTTCGCATTATTCGAAGCGCACCGCAGATATCGAATACAAATTTGAATTTGCGGGTACGGAATGGGGCGAGTTGGAAGGCATCGCAAACCGAACCGATTTTGATCTTCGGGCGCATTCCACGGCGTCTGGAACAGATCTATCCTGGTTCGATCAAGAATCGGGTGAGCGTTGGGTGCCGTTCGTTATTGAGCCGGCATCGGGCGTTGACCGATGTGCGCTCACCTTCTTACTTGATGCCTACTCAGAGGATGAAGCTCCTAACTCTAAGGGCGGTGTTGACAAGCGAGTAGTACTTCGCCTCGACCATCGCCTGGCACCTGTGAAGGTAGCCGTACTACCACTAAGTCGGAACGCGGATCTTTCGCCTAAGGCGAGAGATTTAGCCGCAGTGTTGCGGCGAAATTGGAGTGTCGATTTCGACGACGCGGGAGCCATTGGTCGCCGATACCGTAGGCAAGATGAGATCGGAACTCCGTATTGCATCACCGTTGATTTCGAAACACTCGACGATAATGCAGTTACCATTCGTGAGCGCGATTCGATGGCACAGGAACGAATTTCCCTTGACCAAGTTGAGTCATGGCTAGCCCCGCGCCTGCTGGGTTGTTGATTCCCGAGCCATTGCGGCTGGGCAAATTTACGATCAGCACTCCGGTGGTGCTCGCGCCGATGGCCGGCATCACTAATTCGGCTTTTAGGCAACTCTGTCGTGAACAGGGCGCAGGTTTATTCGTGTCCGAAATGGTTACGGCGAGGGCGTTGACCGAACGTCACCCAGAGACTTTGAGAATGATTGCGCCTGGCTCAGGTGAGTCACCGCGATCAATTCAATTGTATGCAGTGGATGCTAAGACTGCGGGTGATGCGGCTCGGATGCTTGCCAGCGAAAATCTGGCCGATCACATTGATCTTAATTTTGGCTGCCCAGTTCCAAAGGTTACGAGAAAGGGTGGCGGCGCAGCTCTTCCATACAAGCATCGGCTCTTTGGGTCGATTGTGGAATCTGTGGTCAGTGGGGCGGCTCCGTATGGAATTCCGGTGACCGTAAAGATGCGTAAGGGCATTGACGATGAGCATTTAACGTTTTTGCGTGCTGGCCGAATTGCGGCGGAAGCTGGGGTTGCTTGGGTTGCCCTTCACGGACGAACGGCTGGGCAAATGTATGGCGGCAAAGCAGATTGGCAATCCATCGCCGATCTTGTCGCCGAACTTGCACCTATGGCAGTTCCGGTTCTTGGCAATGGCGATATTTGGAGCGCTGCCGACGCGCAAGCAATGATGGCTCAGACCCACTGCGCCGGAGTGGTGGTTGGCCGCGGTTGTCTTGGCAGACCCTGGCTATTTGGAGAACTTTCAGCTGCTCTCAATGGAAAACCAATCCCGGCTGCACCCGGACTCTCGGCGGTCTCTGAGATCATGTTTCGACATGCCGAACTTCTAGCGCAGCATTTCGCTGATGAGTTCCGCGCCTGTCGGGATTTTCGCAAACACGTAGCTTGGTATTTGAAGGGCTTTACCGTGCGGAATCCGATTCGAGTGGGGTTGGCTCAGGTTTCCTCACTTGTCGAATTGCGTCGTCTACTGGATCAACTCGATGGTGATCAGGAGTTTCCAACGGTGATCGGTCAGGGGCCGCGCGGTAGAAGCACTCCATCAAGACCGGTTTCGCTGCCGCAGGGCTGGTTAAAAGACCCCGACGGCTTTCCGGTTGTTGATTCCGATGAGGCGTTTTCTGGTGGTTAGAAGGCTCATCGGCTCAATGATCATTCTATTTATTGCATTTCCGCTCTGGTGCACGGCGCGTATCTGGTGGACTGGAACGCATACTGTGCCAGGTCGAGGAGATGCGATTTTAATTATGGGGGCTGCCCAGTACGACGGGCGCCCAAGCGCGGTCCTGGAAGCACGCTTGCAGATTGCTCTCGACATTTACCAACAGGGGGACGCGCCTCGAATCGTTACCGTCGGCGGCGGAGCACCAGGAGATCGGACTACGGAGGCCGCTGCCAGTAAGACCTGGTTGATGAACCGTGGCATACCTAGCAAATTGATCGCGGCTTTGCCGCAGGGGCGCGATACTTTACAGAGCATCCTTGCTGCCGAAAGTTACCTGCATAAGCATGCCTGGAAATCAGTTGTCATTGTCACCGACGCTTGGCATTGCCTACGAGTCGAAACGATGGCTCGAGATCATGGACTGGCGCCAACCTGCGCACCGGTCGCGACCGGACCCGCGGCCACCAACGCAAGCCACAGCGTTCGTTATCTGATCCGCGAGACTGGCGCCTACTTGGCTTATGTCACCTTTGGTCGGATCGGAATTCACTTGAGTGACCGGGGCAGTAGCGTTGGGCCATGAGAGCGCGACAAAAATGAGTGGTTATCGCGATCTAGATCGAGAAAGATTCATGGCTGAGCCGGCAAAAAGGCCGGGGAGAACCGAGTTCGCCCGAGATCGAGCCCGAATTCTCCACTCCGCAGCCTTGCGCCGGTTGGCAGCCAAGACTCAAGTTGTCGTCCCCTGGGAGAGCGATTTTCCGCGCACTCGGCTCTCCCATTCTCTCGAATGTGGTCAGGTTGGTCGGGAACTCGGAGCGGCGCTCGGCGCAGATCCAGATCTGGTGGAGAGCGCTTGCTTGGCGCACGATTTGGGCCACCCACCATTTGGCCATAATGGTGAGACTGCGTTGGCCGAGGCGGCAAATGAATTTGGTGGTTTCGAGGGGAACGCTCAGAGTTTTCGCCTATTGGTCCGACTTGAGGCAAAGAGTGTTGACCGAGATGGGAATTCGCTAGGACTGAATCTCACCCGCGCATCGCTTGATGCGGCAACGAAATATCCCTGGATGCGAACCGAAAACTCGAAAAAGTTTGGTGTTTATGAGGATGATCTTGAGATCTTCAATTGGGTCAGGGAAGGAGCACCGAACGCTAGGCGTTGCCTAGAGGCCCAAATCATGGATTGGTCCGACGATATTGCGTATTCGGTTCACGATTTTGAGGATGCAATTTTTGCTGGAAGCGTGACCTTTGCACAGTTGCGCGACTCGACGGAGATCGACGAAATAGCTCGGATAGCAGCAACCGAGTTTCTCGTCGACGGTCAAGTCGAAGAAGTTAAATTGGGATTTCAACGGATGTTCGAGCTGCCTTTCTGGCCACAGAATTTCGACGGAACACATCGAAGTTTGGCCGCGCTCAAAGATCTGACGAGTCAATTGATTGGAAGATTTGCCGAAGGCTCTGAGCGAGCGACACGAGCGGTTTTCGGCGGTGGCTCGCTGGCGCGTTATGAAGCCGATCTCGTTGTACCCCGTCAGCAGCGAATTGAATGTGCGGCGCTAAAGGCGGTTGCGTCGTATTACGTAATGCGTAGCGATCATGCCCGTCTCCGATACGAACGACAGCGCACCGTCATTCACGAATTGGTGGGGGCAGTGACCCAGGGAGCGCCAGCGACTCTCGATCGAATCTCGCTGGAGGCATGGGAGGCAGCCGAGTCGAAGTCGGCGCAGATGCGAATAGTGGTCGATCAGATCGCCTCCTTGACCGATCCTGGCGCCCTTGCGCTCCACGCCCGGTTACTTCTCTCTTAGGATCAGGGTCGTGACCGGACGAATTCGCGATGAAGATGTGGCACATGTGCGCGAGCATGCGCCGATTGAGGAAGTAATAGGTGATTTCGTTCAGTTGCGCAATGCCGGTGGCGGCCAGAAGAAGGGTCTCTGTCCTTTCCACGATGAGAAATCGCCTTCTTTTCATGTGACACCAGCCAAGGGCTATTTTCATTGTTTTGGCTGCCAGGAGGGTGGTGACGTCATATCTTTCCTAATGAAGATTGATCACCTCTCGTTTACCGAGACAGTAGAGCGCCTAGCTGATCGAATCGGCTACGAATTGCGCTACGAAGAAGGCAGCGGTTCCCCGCGGCAACCACCTGGTTTGCGGGCGCGTCTGGTAGAGGCAAATCGACTGGCCTCATTGTTTTTCCAGGAACAACTTGCCGAGTCTGCCAGTGCTCAAATCGGCCGAGACTTTCTGGTCGCCAGGAATTTTGATATTGAAATGGCAAAGCACTTTGCAGTCGGCTACGCGCCTGATGAATGGGACGCTCTGACAAAACACCTACGCGGCAAAGGATTTTCAGTTGAGGAACTGACGGTCGGAGGCCTAGGCCAGGAGGGTCAACGCGGTCCAATCGACCGTTTCCGACACCGTTTAATGTGGCCGATTAAAGATATCAGCGGTGACATTGTTGGTTTTGGAGCAAGGAAGTTGTCCACTGACAATGCAGACACCAGCCCTAAGTATCTAAACAGCCCAGAGACACCTATCTATAAAAAAAGTTCGGTTTTATATGGTCTTGAATTGGCGAAGAAAGAAATTGCCCGAAAGCGCCAGGTCGTTGTAGTTGAGGGATATACCGATGTAATGGCCGCCCATGCTGCCGGTGTAATGACAGCGGTCGCCACTTGCGGAACGGCTTTTGGCGACGATCATATTCGGATTCTCAGACGTCTACTCATGGATGATGACGCTTTCCGAGGGGAAGTAATTTTCACCTTTGATGGTGACGCGGCGGGTCAAAAGGCTGCTCTGCGGGCATTCGCCGATGATCAAAAGTTCGTATCCCAGACTTTTGTTGCGGTTGAGCCAAGTGGCCTTGATCCATGCGAATTGCGTCAGCAGCAAGGTGATGCCGCGGTTAGGGATCTGGTGGCTCGACGAGTTCCGTTGTTCGAATTCGCGATTAAATCGACCCTTGCCAATTACAACTTAGAAAGCGCCGAGGGCAGAGTCGCAGCATTAGCATCGGCCGCACCCTTGGTGGCCCAAATCCGTGATCGATCGCTTCGGCCAGAGTACGCAAGGTTGCTAGCGGGTTGGCTGGGAATGGAAATAGAAGCTGTCACTGGTGCAATCGTACGAAGTAACAAGCACGTGGCTGCCCCTGCGGTCGCTGCGAGGGTTGATGACGGCTGGCGGCCGGATCCGAGTGATCCACGCCTTGCCTTAGAGCGCGAAGTTCTCAAGGTCGCAATTCAAGCTCCGGCACTACTGGAGTCTTTTTCGGAGGTTGAGTCGACGGCTTTCACGCATCCGGCTTACCTCGCTGTTCGGAGCGCGATCGACGCCGTATCGGGTGGATACTCTGCATCTGGAGATTGGATTGAAGCGGTCCTGCAAAACTGCGGAGACGAACAGATCCAGGCCCTAGTTCGAGAGTTGGCGGTGGAGCCGGTGCGAGCCAATAGCGTTGTCGATGATCGCTACGCGGTTAGCGTCTCGGCTCGACTTAGGGAAATGGCGGCCAGCCGCACTATCGCGGAGTTGAAGTCGCGATTGCAACGTATAAATCCTGTTGAGCAAGGCCAGGCGTACAACGAGGCGTTTATGGAATTGGTTCAGTTGGAAGCTCGTCGCCGGGATCTCCACGAGCAGGCAATTGGAGATCTCTGATGGGAATTTTCAAAAGAATCGATTCAAGTGGGTTCGTTCTGACAACTGGAGAACGGGCACTGATGCGCGCCGAGATTGCGGGTGGTTTTGCGCTGGCTACGACGCAAGCACTCCATCTTTGGACGCAGAACTCCAAACGCATTGAGTGGTGGCAGATCAATCGCGTGTCATTTGATTCTCAGGACCTACGTCTTGTGATTGCCGGCTCAGACGTGGCTAACGAAATTCACCTGACCGTGCCATCGAAGATTGCCGAGGTGATTCGAGAACGGGTAACCGCCACGATTCTTACCTCCATCATTTACCTCACCCCGAGCAGGGCAAGGGCGGTAATTTCAGTACGCCGTCGGAATCGAAAAGGTGCCGACGAAACCTTCGTTGAGATCGAATGGCAAGGTGACCCGACTCCAAAAGCCATTGCCGAAGCCGACCAGCGGGGGCAATCCCTGCTCAAACAGGCTCTGGCCTGAGCAGTGCAAAGCTCGGGTTAGTCTCTGGTTTTCGCCCGCCCTCTTGCCTGCGCTAGAGTTCACGGGCGCCTTCCCGTGTAGCTCAATTGGCAGAGCAGCCGGCTGTTAACCGGCAGGTTCTTGGTTCGAGTCCAAGCGCGGGAGCCAAAGTTGTGAGGATTCAATTAACCTGCCCACAACTCCCTGGGGCCAGGCAGGATGCCGCTATCTTTAATCTCAGGAGGTTCCAATGCCCACCGCTGATAATGACCCGGCTCTCGTCCTGATCGTTGACGATGAAGATTCCGTGGCGGATCTGCTCGTCGACGCGCTCAATTTAGGCGGATATCGCTCCTTGCGCGCCAAGGACGGGATGGACGCACTCAGGATTATGCGCGATGAGAGTCCGGACCTGCTTCTACTCGACGTGAATATGCCCTTAATGGACGGTTTCGAACTTCTTGAACGGATTCGAAGCAAGGGCGATCAGACACCCGCTCTGTTTCTGACCGCGCGCCAAGACCGTCAAGACACAACTCGCGGCTTTGTGCTTGGCGCCGATGATTACATCACTAAGCCCTTTGGGCTGGAAGAACTGCTGTTAAGGGTGGCAGCGGTGCTTCGGCGCACCAGAAAAGCGGAAGATCCAACCGATGTTCTCCGTTGTGGACCGGTGGAACTCCACGTACTAAATCACGAAGTGTTTGTTGATTCAGCGCCCGTGACCCTATCGCCAACCGAGTTTCGTCTGCTCGAATATCTGATCCAGAATCAAAGGCGCGTACTTACCAAGAGCCAGTTGCTAAGTTCAGTCTGGGATATTGATTTCGAGGCCGAAACCAGCGTGGTCGATACCTATATTTCTTATCTGCGGAAGAAGATCGACCCGGAAGGTACCGGTTTAATCCGAACTGTCCGTGGGGTCGGTTTCCAATTGCGTGACCCTAGGGCGAACAAGACGGGTCCAGCCAAGTCCAAGGCATGAAACTCCGAACCCGACTGACGCTAATTACCTCACTGGTAATTGCTGTGGCGTCATTAATCATCGGGGCTTATAGCGTGACGGCGACGCGCGCAAATGGAATGGCGCAGATTGAGGCCAGCCTTACCCAAGTGTTGGCCGCCACCCAAGGCACTCCCTCAAAGGCACCGACCAAGGTGACCACGCGTGCCGATGATCTGGTGATCGCCGTTGCCCTTGGAGTGGCGCTACCAGATGGCTCGATCACCGTAATTCGACAGTCCGGAAACATTTATAATCCACTTCCTTTTCCAAAAATAAGCAAGGCGCAGACAGCAAATGCGTTACGCGGGTTCATCACCGTAGGTGGAACTACCCCATATCGAGCGCGGGCTCGAAAGTTGGGTGATGGGCTCTCAGTAATCGCTGCGATGCCGCTCAGCGGGCTAAATCAGCAGATGAACAACCTCGTAACCTCATCTTCATTGGTGGTTCTGCTGATAATTCTGACGGGAGCCGCATTGATCTGGTGGGTAGTTCGCAGGAATCTCAAAACTGTTGACCAGATGATAGACACAGCGACGGCGATAGCTGGCGGTGATTTGGCCAGAGTCGTCCCAAGCGCACATGAGGGAACGGAGTTGGGCATTTTGGGCAGCGCGTTGAATGAGATGATCACGGCGCTTCGCTCCTCGCTCCAGACCAAGGCCGAGTCTGAGGCTCGAATGCGCAAATTCCTTGGGGATGCCTCGCACGAATTACGTACTCCGTTGACGGTGATTAAGGGGTACGCGGAAATTCTGAAAGGAAGCGATTCGCTCAGTCCCGATCAACGCACCCGGGCTGTGGCCAGGCTAAATGCCGAGAGTTCCCGAATGGAAGCTTTAATAACTGGGCTCCTTAGACTTTCCAGTCTCGACGAGAAACCCGAGATATCCCGCTCGATGGTCGATTTCTCGGCGGTAGTCGATGATTTTGCGCATGACTTAAAAGATCAAGAGAACGGTCGAACGGTCTCAATTGACGTGGAAGCAGATGTGTTTGTAGATGGGGACGAAGCCCTCCTGTCGCAGGTAGTTGCAAATTTGATGGCTAACATCAGGCAGCACACGCCCGCGACTGCCGACGTCTCGGTTTCGTTGAGAGCTAACGGTGGTCAAGCGATCTTGACAGTTGACGATGCCGGGCCAGGAATACCAGTCGATCAGCGGAATCTAGCTCTGAGCCGATTTGGTCGGCTGGAGGAGTCAAGGTCACGAGTCGGCGGTGGATTTGGCCTGGGATTAAACATCGCAGCCCAAGTTATTTCGCTACACGAGGGTTCGATCGCCTTGGACCAGAGCCCCCTAGGTGGCCTACGCACTCTAATTTCCATCCCATTAGCGGATGGAGTTGGCGGATGAGCAAATTCATCGCCGCCCTGCTGATTGCCTTCTTGGCTCCGCTGACTACGGGCCAACTAGCCATTGCTGAAGATTCGAATAGCACAGGTAACTCGATCATGTGGCAGGCGCTCTCTCCTGGGCCCCCCGTCTGGATTGTGGGAAGCCAGATCAGCGCTTACGAGTGTGTCGAGAAACCGAGAACCAGATCTACCTTGGCAATTCAGGTTGGCGGCGGCTGGACTACGGTTGCCAGGGGGGTGGCAGAACTGGACCCGAACTTATGTCTAACCGGGACTGCCCCCTATGCGGTCAAGTATCAATTCACGCTTGACGTCGATGGACAGAAGGATTTTCCGTTGCCGGGCACCACGGCGAAGCGCCTTATTTTTAGGACCGCATATAGCAATAGCCCAGTGAGCCGAGGAATCGCCGCCGTCTATACCAGCGCCTCAGAACTGAGCGCCGACCAGGTCGACGGGAAGTCTCCTGGCAATACCTCCAACAAACACCCAGATTCGCCGGAGCCGTCGAGCAGACCTAGTATCGCCGCGCAGTCTACGATTCTGCCAAAAGCGAGCGCCACGCCGGTTAGTTCGCCCTCAGAGCAGGCGAAAACTAGATGGACCGGATGTACTTTCGATGGAGTTCGAATGATGGGTCGGGTCAAAGTTGTCTCGGCCGGCGCGCAATTCCAGATTCGTCTGGTTGGCAGCAAGGCCGACCTAAAAGTAAAAGGCGTAAAGCGAGTTCCCAGGAAGTGCGGGGAGTGGCAATTTGTTTCGGCGCGCCCGACCTTCACCGTTGAAATCGTCCAGTCGGGTGAGGACTTCACGGTCTCACTAGGTGCGAACAAGCCGGGACTCAAGAAGTAAGTACTGGCGTCACCTTAAGTAAATTCTCACTTTCTCGGTATTTAATACTCAAATGACGTCTATCGCTGATTCTTACCGAAGCCAATCCTGGTCTCAACGAATTCTCCGACTCTGGCTCGGGGCGACCTTCATCTATGCCGGCTGGAACAAGGCAAGCGATGGTGCCTTTTTCACGCCAAGCTCAACGCACTTTATTGGCAAGCAACTCACGGGATTTGCGCATGGCTCCCCCTTGCGACCCTTTCTGGAGTTAGCAGCCCACCAGGCAATCGTTGTGGGGTGGTTAACCCTTCTAACTGAGATGGCCCTAGGAATTGCAATTCTGTTAGACATAGCAAGCCTGCCGGCCGCGATCGTCGGCGCGCTGCTCTCTTTGACCCTCTGGCTCTCCTCGTCGTGGCATATTCACCCATACTTTCTAGGTTCGGACTCTGCATATTTCGTGATGTGGGGCGCCTACGCCACGGCGCTTATACAGAAAAAATCGGCGCCCATTGTCAATTCAAAAGGTCGAGCCGTTTCCAGACAGCGGCCAACTCCAGCTGCCAGCGCGGCCGATCGGGAGCGTAGACAAGTTATTCGGGTTGGACTTGTCGCCGGCTTTGCGGTCTTAGGTGGAATTCTTGGGCGGTTGTTGAAATCTTCTCCTTCTACCCGGACCAATCAGGGCTCTCCATCGGCATCTAGTGGCGGTTCGACAGCTAATTTAGCTAGCGGTGCTTCAAGTTCGAGCACTAAAAACTCTGGCGCAAATGTACTGATTCCGCTCTCTGGGCTACCAGTTGGCTCGGCCGCGATGTTCACTGCTGCTAACGGCGATCCTGCCATTCTGATTCGAACGGGGAGTGCGAAAGTCTGCGCCTACGATGCCGTTTGCACCCACGCTGGCTGCACGGTCGAATACGATCCCGGTTCAAAAACGCTGATCTGCCCCTGTCACGGGGCGCAGTACGACGTGCTCTCACATGCAGCGGTGCTAGCCGGTCCCGCGCCCGCGCCACTGACAGAAATCAATGTAAAGATCGATGGCACCAATATCGTGCTCGCTTAAACTCATCGCTCTCGAAGAGCCTAGATGCGTTGGCGCTTTGCTAATGCAGGTTGTTTGCGCCCGGGTCTAATTAGCAAGGACTCGGCTTCCAGGGTGGCTAGCCCAATTTTTGGCAGATCCGACTGACGTGGATAGACCAGGAATCGGGGTTCCCAGATCGGCCTAAACTTGGCGTTAAATCGGTACAGGCTGTCAATTTGCAACCAGCGTGATACGAAGATCAAGATATTTCGCATTAAGCGCGTGACTGGCCCTGCTCCTAAGCGTTCCCCACGTTCAATAATTGACCTGAAAACCGCAAAATTGAGAGAGATTCGCTCAATTCCGAATTGGTGAGACTGCTGTAGGGCGCTGACAATCATCAATTCATTGACACCCGGATCAGCATTTCGATCTCTGCGCATTAGGTCCAGCGAAAGTCCGTCCAGTCCCCACGGCACAAAGTGAAGCACAGCCTTCAATACGCCATCGGCTTGAGCGGTGACGATATAGCAGTCTTCTTCGTCGCTTGGGTCGGCAAGCCTACCTAGTGCCATCGAAAAGCCGCGCTCTGCGTTACCCTTCCGCCAGGTATTTGATGCGTCGAAGATCTGTTGGTGTTCTTCGTCGGTTAATTGGCTCATTTTACGCAAGGTAGCCCGGTAGCCACTTCGTTCAATCCGAGAAATCATCTGCCGGACATTGCGCATTGCTCGTCCTTCAAGCGTGAAGTCTTCAACTTCGATGATGGCTTCATCGCCCATTTCGAGGGCCAATAAGCCAGATTCGCGCACCCAAATCTCGCCCCCTTGTTCACTGCAACCCATAACAGCCGGCCGCCAGGCATGTCGATTTGCTTCAGCCAGAAATGCTTCAATGGCTTGGGGCCAAGCTTCTGGGTCGCCGAGTGGGTCCCCGCTGGCGAGCATCACGCCTGACACAACCCGGTATGCAATGCAGGACTTTCTAGTGGGGGACCAGATCACGCTCTTTTCCCGTCGCAGCGCGAAATAGGCTAGTGAATCGTTCCGCGAGGCATTTCTAATCAGAGTTCGCATGTCTTCTTCATCTTCGTGGCTCATTTTCGGTGCCGCGGATGAGGGGCGGAAGAAAAGAATTGTTGGCAGAAGGACCGATAGCAGTCCAAGGGAACCCAGGGTGAAGTCGATGAAGTCCTTGGTTCGGTCGTGTTTGAAGACGACCGGTCCCGTGAGGCCAATTAGCGCACGAATTACCGTGTTGAAGATTTCCAGATTTGATGGATTGCCGATCATCAATCGGGTGCGTAGCAAGGTGAGGCCCACGCCAATAATTAACGAGGCAAATATAAGTTGAACGAATACTCTTAGCGCACCCCATCGGGTTTTTGGATCAGAAAGCGCGTAGAACTCCCTGCGGTAGATAAGAAGACCAATCAGGAAAAAAATGGCAAAAATTCGTTCCTCCCGGCCGAGGATGACAATCAGCACCAGGAGCATTACGGCCGCTTGAAAAGCCCGCTTCTTTCGCCGACCAAGCGCACGGCCAAGGAGAAGCAACAGCACTCCCATGACGATTGTGGCCGCCCGAGCAAGGCTGGATAAGGGATCTAAGAAATCTAGGGGAAGACGCGCTATCAAGCCGCTGTGACCACGTAAAGCGACAGAGATGATTGCGGCTAGTCCAACCAGAGTGGCAAGAAGCCGGGCGGCGATCGGAACCCAGATTCGCTCGATGTTGGATTCTTTAGGGGAGGACTTTGCGCTTCTGGACACATGGCAACTCTACGTGCATTGCGAAGATCGGTATGGCAATGCGCCGGTACCCTTACCGATATGCCAGTCCCGCTATCTATTGCGCTCGCTCTTGGACACTTGACTGCGCTGTCTTCCCGGGCGCTGCGACGAGGAGCGGGGGCGACGGCTTCCGGTCGAGTGATATTGGCGCTTAGACCGGATGCGCTCTCGGCCCTAAGTCGAAACCGACGGATCATCTTGGTCTCGGGAACAAATGGAAAAACTTCCACGGCAGCCCTATTGCGAGAATTGCTGGAAACCCAGACCGAGGTGGGCGGCAATCGGACTGGGGCTAATTTGGATTCTGGGATGGCGGCTGCACTGGCGGTGAAGCCAAGATCTGGGTTGGTTGTCTTAGAAGTCGACGAGATGTTTCTGCCTAGAGCCCTTGATGAGCTAACGCCTGATCGCCTACTTCTCCTTAATCTAAGCAGAGACCAACTACACCGGACCTCCGAGGTTCGGATGGTGGCCAGAGCTTGGCGATCCGCCATCGATCGCCACCCGGAAATCGATGTCGTTATCGATTATGAAGATCCTTTTCTCGCATACGTAACTCGCGACCACATAAGAACAGATCGAGTTGGGTTCGGCAAACGTCAACACCTTGATGCCGCAAGCTGCCCCGAATGCGGAGCTTTCTTAGACTGGAATGGTCCTCGATACCTCTGTCCACAATGCGGCCTGGGAGCTGCGACAGAGACCTTGGATCTGGCAAAAAATTCAATCGGTAAGACCGCAGTTGAGCGCAATCTCGAATTGGCTCGAATTGTGGCGGCGCACTACGGCGTCAACTCCGATGACGTAAAGCCGAGGGATCGGGTCGTTACCAAATCGATTGGTGAAGCGATTTTGAACATTCGATTGGTGAAGAATCCAGCCAGTTGGATTGAGGCGCTAAGCAGTTTACCCAAAGGGCCAGTTGTTCTAATGGTTAATGCCAGAGGCGTAGATGGACTCGATACTTCCTGGCTATGGGACGTCGACTACACGAGCTTGCGGGGATGTGAAGTATTTGTCACTGGCGAGCGTCGGCTTGATGCTTCCTATCGAATCCATGTAGACGGGGTGCAACATAGAGTTTGCGAGAACCTCACCGAGGCTGCCGGATACCTACGTGGTCCGGTAAGTGTCCTGGCTTCATATACGGCATTTATCTCCGTCACCTCAAAATCTCGATCTCGTTCGACGAAAGCGACCCGATTATGAGCGAATCGAGTTTGAGAATCATTGCAGTGCACCAGGAATTGCTTGGCACATATGGCGATATTGGGAACGCTTCGGTTCTTGCACATCGAGCCAGGGCGCGAGGAGTACCCGTTGATGTCTGTCTTGCGCGCAGCGATGCGCCGATACCAACCGGTGGAGACATCTATTTATTTGGTGGCGGAGAGGACACTGCGCAGATCGCCAGTGTTGATTCCTTACGGAGATACTCCGGCTTGCAAGCCATTGGCACGGCCTTGAGCGATGGCGCAGCTCTTCTTGCGATTTGTGCCGGCTTCCAGATTCTTGGCGACTTCTTTCCCGGAGCCGCAGGTGAAACTGTCAAGGGGATTGGGTTGCTGCCACTGCATACTGTTGCAGGAGCGAAGCGGCTCGTAGGTGAATTGGCTATGCATTCGAGTAGGTTTTCAGTACCGCTAACTGGTTTCGAGAATCATCGTGGCTGCACGATCTTGGCGGCAGATGCGCAGCCGCTTGGCGAAGTCTTTCTTGGTACCGGAAATGGCGGACAAGTTAGGCGAACTGATGGAATCGTCTTTGGCAAAGTTATTGGTACCTATATGCACGGCCCGGCTCTAGCTCGTAACCCAGAGTTAGCGGACTACTTACTTGAATCGGTATTGGGTGTGTTGGCGGCTTACGACGATCCGCCGGCGACTGCTCTGGCCGTGGAGCGCCGGAGTAAGGCAAGAGCCATGGTTACCCGTTAGCATCCCGGCATGAACAAGGCGCAGATGCGGGGTCTAGGTGCCGGTCTCTCGGGCATAACCGCTCTCTGTGTAACGCTAATCGTGGTTGGCGACGTGCACGCGCCACATTTTTCGGGTTTGCCATATTCGCCGACGATAACCTTGTGGCTCCTTCCAATTCTTCGACTCCTATCTGATCTGTCGGGTTTTGTAATGGTTGGAGCCTTCCTGACTTCAACCTTCTTGCTCAGCCGGGCAAGCTCCAAACTCAGTGATGAATCCCTAAAGATTGCCGAAATTGCCGGGTATAGCGCCTTCGCATACGCACTGTCCAATATTTTCTTGGTTATTTTTGCCGTTAGCGATGTGCTTGGAATTTCACCCGTCGCCGCGCTGAACATGAACGTAATGACCTCTTATGTAACTCAACTAACTGGCGGGCGCGTTTCACTCTTTCAGGTCATTTCCGCCCTGCTGATCAGTTTTCTTGCTCCGCGCATTCGCTCATCAATGAGTAGCTTTTTCTTGTTTTTATCAGCCCTGGTATCGGCAGCAGCTCCGGCGCTCACTGGCCACAGTGGGCTGAGTGCAGATCATGAGATAGCCGCCTCAAGCCTGGCCGTGCACATTATGGTTTTATCAGTCTGGATCGGCGGGCTCTTCATTCTGACCATGATGGTCAAGCAAGCGCCGCCAGATTTCGCGGAGACGATCGCGCGGTTCAGTCGGATCGCTCTAGGTGCCTATCTTGCGGTTATTGCAAGCGGTGCGGTCAACGCCTGGGTGCGTTTACGGACTTTTGGAAATCTATTCGGCTCCGATTACGGACGCCTTATCTTGACCAAGGTCGTCCTTGTCCTCGGTCTAACGTACTTTGCTTGGTTACATCGTAAGCGAGGCATTGGGCTCATCAGAGCTGGACAAAGTTCTTATTTCTATCGAGTCGCGGCCGTAGAGGTAGCGATCATGTTCACGATTGTCGGAGTGGCCGTGACTCTAAGCCGCACCGCCTTTCCAGCCCAAGTATCGAGCATTGGAGTTAAGCCGACCGCCGCCGAACTCCTCTATGGGTACCAGTTACCCCCAGCGCCGAATTTCATTACCTTACTTTCGCAAGTCAGAATAGATGCTCTCTGGCTGACGTTCGCTTTGATTTTGCTTTCGATTTACCTAACATCGTTTCGACGCCTTCGCCAGGCTGAGATCGAATGGTCACGGTTGCGAGTTTTATCATTTGTGATCGGTACGGTTCTTATGATTTATGCGACAAGTGGCGGGCTTGGATCATATTCGCACGTGTTGTTCAGCGCTCACATGGTTCAGCACATTCTTCTGCTGTTAATAATTCCCGAGCTCTTAGTAACGGGGCAGCCATTCCGGCTAGCGCTCCAGGCTCACTCGCTCAGAGATTTTCGAACTCCCTCGCTCGCTAAAGACTTTCTGGAATCACCCGCAGTCAAGCGCCTATCCGGCCTGCCGGTCGTTGTTGGACTCTTTGTATCAAGTTTCTATTTTCTATATTTCACGCCCATTTTTCCCGCTTGGATGCCATCACACTGGGGGCACGTGAGCATGGAAATAATCATCTTCTTAATCGGATACCTTTTCATCTGGAACGTCTTTGGTAGCGATCTCATGCCAACGATGCATTCATCATGGTCTCGGTTTATGGCGCTCCTCGTTTCTGAACCTTTCCATATAGTTTTTAGTGTTCTTCTCATCTGGTCGGGCCGGACGCTCGCCGCTGATTTCTATTCGTCTCTTGATCGCCCTTACGGAAGTGATCTCCATCACGACCAGGTAATTGGCGGCATTCTGGGTTGGTTGTTGGGGGAAATGCCAATGTTCCTGGCCGGTGCGCTCTTAATTCGATCCTTGGCGAAGGCAACTTCCACAAAATTACGGAGCGCCTAGGGCGCTCTAAGTTTTCTCTAAGTAATCACTGCCAGTCTTCGTGTTAGTAGTGCTCGGATTCCTCGTGGGACATTACGGATGGAGAAAAAAATGGGCCTCAGAACTTCAACCATGAAAATGGGTGCTGCTTTCGCAATGGGCGTGGTGCTAGCTGGCACTGGGGCCTACGCGGTGAGTTCGTTGTCTGCCAATCAGCTTGGTGCCTGCGTGAACAAGACGACACGAGTTATGACACTGGCGCCCAAGAGTGGCGTCTGCCCCAAGACAAGTCGCTTGGTCGCTTGGAACAAAGCGGGTCCCGCTGGACCCAAGGGCGACACTGGGCCGGCAGGCGCAGTTGGGTCAATTGTCAACTCTGCAACCGGAACCACTGGGCTCTCTGTTGAAGCCATCGCGGCAAAACTGCTGCCAGCCGTTGTCTCAGTCAGCGTCAATACCGCAAACGTTACGACAACTGGTTCGGGTTCCATCATTCGCAGCGACGCATCCATGAGCTACATCCTCACAAACAACCACGTGATCGCCGACGCTGTGACTGGTGGAAAGATGACCGTCGAGTTTGAGGACGGTTCTACGATTCCCGGAACGGTGGTTGGCTATGACACGGCTTACGACCTGGCCGTCGTTAAGGTGCTAAAGGGCAACTTACCTGTGGTGACGTTCGGCGACTCTTCAAACATTTCCATCGGTGATTCGGTATTAGCCGTTGGCTCGCCTCTGGGTCTTTCTGGAACGGTCACAAGTGGAATTATTTCGGCTCTCAACCGTCCGGTCACGACGACTGGGGGAACAGGCAGCGAGGCATATATCGACGCTCTGCAGACTGACGCAGCAGTGAACCCAGGGAACTCAGGTGGCCCGCTCGTCGATTCGATGGCTCAGGTAATCGGGGTAAACAGTGCCATCGCCACGCTGGGTGGCACGAGTCAGACCGGAAGCATCGGCCTTGGTTTTGCCATTCCGATAAACCAAGCCAAGCGGGTTAGTGATGAGATCATCGCAACCGGCGCATCAACCAGACCGTTGCTCGGAGTCAGTTTTGACGCTGCTTACACTGGGGATGGCGCCAAGATTGTTGCTCTTACACCTGGTGGCGGAGCCGTCAACGCTGGTATTCCGCTTGACAGCGTCGTTCGAAGGATTGATGGCATCGTCGTGCATGACACCATCGCTGCGATTGTGCGAATTCGCTCTCATGCGCCTGGTGACACCGTGCGAGTCAATGTCGATCTGCCAAACGGCACAAACCAGACGTTTTCGGTGGTTCTAGGATCTGCGCCCTCTAACTAACCGGTGAGCGGCGGCCCCGCTCCGGTGAGCGGCGCCTTGCCTCACTTTGCTCAATGGTCTTGTCGTGGCCCCAACTAACCGGGATGATGAATACACCTGGAGAAGGGGATCCGAGATGAAGATCGCTCAACTGATCACTGGGAAGACGCCAATCACGATTTCCGCTGAGTCGACAATCGAAGATCTAGTTGCCGCGCTTGCGTTAAATCAAGTTGGTGCTCTAGTCGTTTCAAGCGACGGTCACAAGATCGAAGGCATCGTGTCCGAACGCGATGTTGTTCTATCGATGCCGGGCCAGTTCTCACGGCTGCCAAATCTCCATGTACGAGACCTGATGACGGTTGGTGTAGTGACGGCAACGCCGGAATCCACGATCGATGAGTTGATGTCGATCATGACTGAACGGCGGATCCGCCACGTTCCCATCGTCGACGATGGCGGCCAACTAATCTCGATCATGAGCATTGGCGATGTCGTCAAATCCAAGATCAGCGAGTTGGACGACGAGCGGCGCTCATTGATCGGATACATAAGCCAGTAACTGGAACGGTGGCCTGCGCGCTCAGCAGCCTTTCCTGCACGGCGGAAGATCACCCATTTTTGCGTGCAATTTCTGCACTCTAGAAGCGGGATTTGCCGGATTGCCTTTGCGCCACGCATCGAGATAGTGCCAGGGGTACACCTCGCCTCGACGGATCCACCAGGCGCCAGTCCTGGTTGGCCAGGAAATTCCGAAATGAAGATGAGTGGCCAACCCTTTGGCGTCGCCGGAGTTTCCTACTAGTCCTAGGTGGGTTCCGGCTTCCACACGCACACCGGGCTTAATCTTCTTGAAAATCAACTTGAGGTGGGAGCCGTAGTAACGGACTCCATCGTCGCCAATCAAGGAGACAGAGAGCCCGCCCCGCTGCCCCCCTTTATCTGTTCGCCAAGAGAACCGATCGACCGTACTAACTTCGTCAACAACACCTGCTGTCGGTGCGACGAAATAACAATCAGAAGGATGTGGCTTCACCAGCAAAATGTCAGTGGCTGGATAATCGTGATGGTAATGCGCATAGGTGGTGCGGCAACCCTGGACCGGGAAAACGTAAACGTGGCTTGCCGCATTTGCAGGTGGGGTGAGCCCTTGGGCAGCGAACATCAGGGCGATCACCACGAGTTTGAATTTCAAGTTGAATGCTCCACTTCGATTCACGTGCGCGCCCAATGCGTGGTGGGGCTATTCGATCATGCAAACCTGAGAATTGAAGCCAGGGCCCGTTCCAATCCAGCGTCGCCAACATTGCGAATCTCAAGTTCGAGGCCAACAGCTTCCGCCGCGGCGGCGGCCGACTGTCGGAGTTCGGCTGACGGCGCCGTCGCGAGCCAGATGATTTTGCGATAATTTCCAAAGTAATCAGGCAGCAGTTCCGGATGTCGATCAAGACCAAGTTCGATGATCACGCTTCGGTGGAATGAGCGGACTAAGAAGTCGGTGAGGAAGTAGGTTCCGGGTTCCTCTTCCATCAGCCGTTCAATTTCTAGTTGACCGGCGAAAATGTCGTAGCAATGGTTTCCGGCCAACCGTGGCACCTGATGTTTAGCAATTACCTTGTCTAAGGCACCATAGGTGCCGCAGTCGGCATAGGCCACGGCCAATGCATCAAATCTTCCGGTGAGTGAGGTTAGGAGGTTGTCCACTTCACCTGCGATTTTCTCCGGATGATTGTGCAAAAGCGGCGGTAGCGGGAAAACGGTGACGGGCCAATCTCTTCGCTCGGCAATCTCTGACACATGGGTAGCGATGGCGCCACAAGCCACCACGCCAACGCTCATGCTCGAGATCTCCTTTGCATATGGCGTCGATCAGCTAGGAAAGGCTAGGTTTTCGACGAAAAGATCATTGAAATCTGCTCGATCCGACAACTCAACATACTGAACTTCGTCCAGCAACGCCGTGGCGCCATGCCTTTCCTGTAGGGACAGGAGTGCCATTTTTGCGCCTTCACCGGCGACGTTTCCAGCCGAAACAATTCTCAGGACAGAAAGTTTTGGCACCAGTCCAATCTTTATTGCTGAAGCTGGAGAGAGGTAGGAACCAAAAGAGCCAGCGAGCAAGACTTGTTGGATATCGGTTGATTTGACGCCGAATTCTTCTACAAGAAGCGCCCAGCCAGTTGCAATGGCTGCCTTGGCAAATTGAAGTTCGCGGACATCTCGCTGGGACAAGAAGATCGAATCGCTGGGATCGCCGATGGTGGCACCCCAAGTGAGTACGAAGACTCTTTCACCGGTCCGCTCAAGCAGTCGGTCCGCGAGAGTTGGCGCCACCTCACGGGCGATCTCGTCGGTCACGAATCGGCCAGAATGATCGAGCAAGCCACAAGAGACCAGCCAAGCGCAGGCGTCGACCAGGCCAGAGCCGCAGATGCCGATTGCCGGTGCATCTTCGATTGTGCCGACGATAAGTTCGCCGTTATCTATCTTTACGGTTTCGATGGCGCCGGGCGCAGCTCGAACCCCACATTTAATTGATGCAGCCTCAAAGGCCGGTCCAGCAGGTGCGGCAGTGGCCAGGATCCGTTCGCCGTCGCCCAAGATGATTTCGCAGTTAGTTCCTACGTCGATGAAAAGTCGAAGCCGCTTGTCTCGATCCATTCCAGTGGCTAAGGCGCCGGCGACAATATCTCCGCCGACATAAGCACCGAGCGCGGGCATGATTACCGCGCGTGCCCGCGGGTGAACCGCCAACCCTAATTCTGCGGCTATGACCTCTGGATACTCAGAACTTGCCATTATGAAAGGCGCGACGCCTAGCGGTTCTGGATCGATACCCAGGACAATCTGGGTCATTGTCGCGTTTCCAGCGAGCGCAACTTCGTAGACAAGGTTTGGATCGACCCCGCCGGCTTCACAGACCTCGGCCGTCAATTCGGCCAGGGTCTGTTGCGCCAACTCACGCAGGCGCGGAAGTGCATTCGGGTCCAGCATCGTTGCGCTGATTCGGCTAATAACATCAGCCCCAAATGGCTGCTGCTTATTCAGCATCGAGCGAACCGCTACCGGTGCGCCTGTGTTCAGATCCAGAAGTGTCGCAACAACAGTTGTCGTTCCAAGATCGTAAGCCACGCCATAGCGAAGCGCGCTGGTGTCACCGGATTCGATATCAATTAGTTCTTGATCGACAAGTACAGCCGTTACCTTGAAATCGGATTTGCGCAAGATGGTAGGCAAATGGCGTAAAACGTCAAGACTTACGTGTGGATCAATGTCATCAAGTGCCTCAAGCAGTCGCACTAAGTCCGTGCGCTGATCCTGAAGTGTGGGTTCTGTGAGTTCAACGTAGCGCTTCTGAACAGCCGGGCGAAGGATCACCTGGCGTCCAACACCAACCGTAGCGGCCTTCGGCCGAGTCGTAAGGGGTGGAACATCGATCGAGACATCCTCGGTAGTACGAACCATGCATGCTAGTCGCCAGCCATCTCGTATCTCATCAGGAGTGAATGCTCTTAGATCAAGGCGCGAGACAGGCACATTCCCCGCTGTGACTTTGATCCGGCATTTCTTGCAGGTTCCGTGCCCACCGCAAGTGGAGTCAATGGCGATTCCATTCCACGAAGCGGCATCGAAGGCGCTGACTCCGGTAGGTACCGTGATGGTTCGATCCGCTGTGGCTCCACCATCGAGGATGTGAAAGGCCAGCCGAATTCGACCAGTCCCATCATGTTCGATAGCTGGTTCTTCTTGAAACTCTCTTCGCGCGATGCCCATACTCCTTGGTATTTAGGGAAGTGAAGTTAATTTATCCGTTTGCGGAGAGGGCCTGTTGTGCGCGAAAACGCGTGATCCAATTTGCGCCCCATTCGTCAAGACCCAACAACAGATCAGCGGCGCGAACACTAGTAACAATTTCAGGAGTACGCGCATCCATAACCGCGCTCGTAAGGCCCATTGACATTGCCATTGGCAAGAATGCCGCGTTCACGGCATGTCGGTTGGGAAGGCCAAATGAAACGTTGGAGGCGCCCATCGTCATATTGAGGCCATGACGTTCGCGAATCTGGTAGACGGCCTCAAGGGTGATCTTCACTGCCTCGGGATCAGCTCCAACCGTCATAGCGAGCGGATCGATCACCAGGTCATCAAGTGGAATGCCATGACGCTCGACGCTGCGCATGATCTTCTCGACGATATCTAGACGTTCCTTGGCTGTTGCAGGAATTCCGGTTTCGTCATTTGGCAGCGCAATGATTGCAGCGCCATGTGTCTTGATCAGAGGCAGGATTATGTCCATCCGTTCATCTTCGCCAGTGACGCTATTGACCAAGGCTTTGCCTTCATAGGCGGTTAAACCTGCCGACAATGCCTCGATAATTGAAGAGTCAATGCAGATAGGAAGATCCGTCAGCCCTTGGATCATCTTGATAGCTCGGGCAAGAAGTTCGGGTTCGTCAGTTAGCGGAACACCCATGTTTACGTCCAGTACGTCGGCGCCACCATCGACTTGCTGTTGGACGTCGACCGTAATCTGTGAGAGGTCTCCGGCCCGCAACTGCTCTTGATATTTCTTGCGACCAGTCGGGTTGATGCGCTCTCCGATTATGCAGAAAGGCTGATCATGACCGATAGTCAAGGTCTTGCTAGATGAAGACAGAACAGTATGCATTTTTCACCTTAATCTTTCTCGTCCGAGATCCGTCATAAGTCGATCGATTGTGTCGTCGTGACGAAAATCTGTGATGTGAAGCCCGCGCACACCTGGTTGAGCCAACGCGTGCTTGGCTTGCTCTAGCGCAAGTTGATATGCGGCTTCACTCTGATTCGAGCTCGACTCGACGCGGGAGATGATCTCGTCGGGAACATCGATTCCTGGAACCTTGTCGTTCATAAAATGCAGAGGACGGCCCCCCTTGACCAGAACAATGGTCGGCAGAAGTGCCACCGAAGGGTGTGAGTGGAAGACACCGGTGCAGAAGCGCTCAAGTCGGTCACTGTGAAAACAAATCTGTAGTTGAAGGAATCTCGCCCCTGCTTCCCATTTTTTACTCACTCGCTCGATTCGATAATCGTGCGGAGGGGCTGCCGGATTTTCTACTGCGCCAATAAAGAACACAGGTGCGGGCTCGACCTTGCGTCCAGAGAGATACTTTCCGCCGGCGAGTGTGCTCGCGACGCGAATTGCCTGTGGCCCATCAATATCGAAAACGCGTTTAGTTTCCGGCTCATCTCCGGCCGTTACATCGTCTCCTGTGAGCAAGCAAACATTCTCAATGCCGTGAAGCGAAGCCCCGACGAGATCGGCTTCGATGGCCAATCGGTTCTTATCTCTACAAACAATTTGCATCACAGGTTCAAGCCCAAATGTTTTCATCGCGATTGATACAGCCAAACTTGAGGCGTGTGCATGCGCAGCCGGATTATCTGTGGCGTTGACCGCGTGAAACCAGGGGAGAAGGCGAGCCGCATGTTCGGCAACCGAAGCCATGCCACCACCGTCGATAGAAGGGAACTCTGCAGTGAATATTTGAGATTTTCCATCCGCGACTAAGACGCTGAAATTCGACACTACGCCCACCCTTTGGGTACTTGCTTATCGCGTTTTGTGATCAAGTTCAGCCAAGAAGACGTTCCCTTGAGCTGGTTGTCAACGGGTGGTCGTAGGTGGTTGAAATCAGCGCGCCAGGAGGGCAGCAAGGGCAATGTGTTATTACGGTCAAAAGCTTTCACCCAGACGCACTGCATTTCCGGGACTACCTCACAGTGACCGTTCTCCCGCACCCCACCGCAGGGGCCATTTCGCAGTGTCTTGGGACAAGTCATCGGACAAGTCATTCCGGTAGAATGAAGAACGCACTGTCCGCACATGCGGCAATCCCAGATGGGCTTTTTTATGCCGTGTTCGATCAGCGGTAGAAGTTTTGTCATTGTGGATGATTAAGCCGGTTGCAATGCGCCACGGCGCTTGGCAACCAGTTCCTTGGCCTTGCGGACTGCGGTCGAAGCATCGGCGGCGAAGCCATCGGCGCCAACAACATCTGCATACTCCTGGGTTACCGGCGCGCCGCCGACCATGATGGCGACCTTGTCTCTAAGTCCAGCTTTTTCGATTTCGTGGATTGTGACTTTGAACATCGGCATCGTGGTGGTTAGGAAGGCCGAAAGTCCGACAATGTCCGGTTCGTGTTCAATGATCGCCGCAATGAATTTCTCCGGTGCAGTCTGTACTCCGAGATCGATCACGGTAAAGCCGGCGCCTTCGAGCATAATGTTCACGAGGTTCTTTCCGATGTCGTGAACATCTCCCTTTACGGTGCCCATCACGAAAGTCCCAATAGATTCAGCACCGGTATCAGCCAGTAGCGGACGTAGAACGTTCAGTGCGCCCGACATCGCCTTGCCGGCAATGAGCATCTCCGGTACGAAGAAGTCGCCACGTTCAAAGCGCGCGCCTACTTCTTCTAGGGACGGAATGAGAGCGTCGAAAAGTATCGTGTCAGGACCCATGCCCTCGGCTAGCGCCTTGAGCGTGAGATCAAGCACGGCTGGTGCATTCCCAGCTAACGTCTCGTCATAGAGGGCTTTAATGATCTCTTCGTGGCTCATGCTGCGCCTTCCTTTTTCATAGTCGGTTTTTCTGCGGTGATTTCAGTGATTAAAAGCGCACCGAGTTTTTCGATGCGATCTCTTGTGATCCGAGTAGATGGTCCGGAAACGGAGATAGAACCAACTACCGTGCCATCGACTTCGCGCACCGGAGCGGCGACGGCCACCAACCCCTCCTCAAGTTCGTCATAAATAGCGGCGAAGCCGTGAGTTCTGACTTCAGTGAGTTCCTCTTCAAGTTGTACCTTGGATGTGATTGTGGCGCTTGTGCGGCGAGCCAGGCGCCCAGTTGGCATCGTGGCGGCACCGAAGGCAAGGAGAACCTTGCCAAGGGCAGAGCAGTGAAGAGGAACATTTGTTCCCACCCAATTCTTGGCCCCGAGCAAGTAGTGCCCATCGACTTGATCAATCAGATCCACGGCGCCGTGTCCGACGATCGCTAAATTTGCGGTCTCGCCGGTACTGAGGGAAATACGTTCTAGAACTGGATGAAATCTGGCGGCAAGGTCAGCCTCCCCGCCCCGGGTGCGCGCAAACTTGGTCAATACTCCGCCTGGTTGAAAGGCGCCATCTCCATCACGTTGCACCAAATTGGCCCGTTCTAAGGCGCCAAGGATTCGAGAAGTCGTCGACTTTGCCAGGCCATGAGCAAGAGCCAATTCGGTTAACAGAAGAGGCTTGTCGGCTTCGAGGACATGGACAAGAAGAGCAGAGGCGCGATTGACAGCCTGCGTGCCGGATGCCGCCGGCGTCGACTTCTCCATGCGCCCCCTTCGTCCTGCGGAAGTTCCATCATATGGAACCAAAGTTCCAAGTTCCTAGCGTATAGTCCACCTAGATTGGGGTAAACGTCAAGAAGGAGATCGCGTGTTTAGAAACCGAATGCCGCGTTATGAAATTTTAAGTTCTGATGCCGTGGCAACCCTTGATCGAGGGTGGAAGCGGATAGTTTCTGAAATCGGCGTTGAGTTCATGAGCCCTTGGGCTCTTGACCTGCTCCGCGATGCTGGCCAGGAAGTAAGTGGAGACAACGTTAAGTTCGATCCAGATTGGATCTTGGCTCAGGTAGCTAAAGCGCCTCGCGAATTCGACCTACGGGCGCGCAATCCGCAAAAAAGCGTACACATCGGCGGGGACGCCATGGTTTTCGGTGGGGTTTACGGACCCCCATTCGTGCGGCAGGGCGACGTCCGACGCGATGCGACCTTTGACGACTTTCAAAACTTCTGCAAACTAGCGCAGTCCTTTGATGCAATCGATACCGTTGGCGGTGTTGTTTGCGAACCGAATGACCTATCGCTTGATTCTCGTCACCTTGATATGGCATACGCAGCAGCCACTTTGACTGACAAGTTTTTCATGGGCAACGTCGTCACAGCAGAAAATGCGCGCGATGTAATTCGGATTGCTGAGATCATTCACGGTGGCCGTGATGTCATTGAAGAAGTGCCTGCTCTGATTTCTTTGATAAATTGCAATTCGCCGTTGCGCTGGGACGACCGAATGCTTGATTCCATGCGGGAGTATGTTCTCGCCGCTCAGCCCGTGGTACTCACGCCCTTCTTGCTAATGGGGGCGATGAGTCCGGTAACTATTCCAGCCTCTCTGGCCCAACAGATGGCAGAGGCGTTAACCGGAATTGCATTAGCTCAAACGATCAGGCCCGGTGCACCTGTTGTTTTCGGTTCATTTCTTTCCAATATCGATATGCAATCTGGATCCCCACAATTCGGAACGCCAGAATCGGCCATTGGACTGCTCTGTACTGGCCAGATCGCCCGACACTTTGGGTTGCCATTCCGCGCTGGTGGAGGGCTGAATTCGGCGCAAATCCCTGATGCTCAATCGGCCTACCAGACCATGATGACAATGTTGCCGACTTTCCTATCGGGCACCAACTGGGTTATGCATACGGCGGGCTGGCTTGAAGGCGGCTTGGTTGCTAGCTATGAGAAATTCATCATCGATATTGAGATCCTTCAGAACCTGATGGTCGAGTTCACACCGCTTGAGATCACTGATGAATCCATGGCATTCGACGCGCACCTAGAGGTTGGACACGGCGGCCACTTCCTCGGCGCTGCGCACACGATGGATCGGTTCCGTGATTGCTTTTATCGACCTTTCCTATCCAACAGCGACAACAATGAGCGTTGGGTGCGTCTTGGTTCACGGGACACGGTGATGCGGGCAACTGAGATCTACCAGAAGCGCCTGGCGGATTATGTGCAACCGGAAATGGATCCCGCTGTTCTGACCGAACTCGAGGAATTTATCGCCATGCGAAAGGGCGTTTTAGACCGCTAAATCCACTGGAATTCAGTGGCCAATTTCGTAGCACAGCTGGGCGCCTACCTGGCTCTGATCGGACATAATCACGGTGGCCGCCTACGGGAGGCAAGCCGCTGCGCACGGGAATATCGAACCGGTACCCTTGCTTTGGGCTGGTTTTGGGGCTACTTTCGCAGCCATGGCAGTTGCGCGATGAGAAACGGTGTTTCAGATAGTGGAGCCTCTGCGGTCCAATCTGTAGACCGCGCGCTTGCGATTTTAGAAATTCTTGCCCGATCTGGCGAAAACGGTGTCACCGAGATCGCTGCTGAGCTTGGCGTACACAAATCGACGGCGTTCCGTCTGGTCAGTGCTTTGGAAACTCGAGGCATGGTTGAACAGGTGGCTGAGCGAGGCAAATATCGACTGGGATACGGCGTGTTGCGGTTGGCTGGGGTGGCAAGCGCGCGCCTCGACGTCATTAGGTTGTCGCGGCCTTTTGCCGAACACCTAGCAAGCGACCTAGGCGAGACGATAAACCTGACGGTTCTGTGGCGGCGCGAAGCCTTGTACGTCGATCAGGTGACTAGCACTAACTCCGCTCTCCAGATGCACAACTGGGTGGGCCGGCACATACCGGTACACTGCACTTCCAACGGCAAGGCACTTATTTCTTGGCTGCCGAAAGCGACTCAACTGGAGATGATCGGCCCAGAGCCGGTGGCTTTCACCGAACACACGATCACCGATTTCGAGCAATTATTCAGCCAGTTCGAGACCATTCGAGCGCGCGGCTGGGCGGATGCGGTGGAAGAGTTGGAAGAGGGTTTAGCTGCAGTCGCTGCGCCCATTTGGGATCGAAATGGCGCAGTGTGCGCTGCGCTTTCGCTTTCGGGTCCAGCTTTTAGGCTAAAAGGCGATCGCCTCAAGGTGGCGGGTGAAGCAGTCCTTGCCGCCGCCCTTGATGTTTCCAGACGTCTCGGATACAGCCCAGAAGCAGTTGGGCAAAGGCCTTGACTTAGCGAGAATCCGAGGGAGACTATGTTGCGCGACACGAATTAGAGTTGCATAGTACGCAACATCATCGATTGGAGGAAATGCAGGAGATGGCGGAGTCTGAAGCTCTTCTATTTATCTCTGGACAATGGCGCCTTGCTAGCGATGGCGCGGTTAGGAGAATTCAAAGCCCGCACGATGGCTCACTTGTCGCGATTGTCCCCGAAGCAACTGGCGATAATGCGTTGGCCGCGATTGAATCCGCCCGCTCCTCTTTTGATTCCGGAGCATTTGCATCGTGGTCCATCGCCGAACGAGCCAATCTGGTGAATCGAGTGGCTGATCTGCTCGAACGCGATGCTGACATTCTTGCCTCGCTTGAAAGCGCAGACACGGGCAAACGCCGCATTGAATCTGACTACGACATCAGCGACGTGATCGCGGTCTTCAGGTATTACGCGGAACTAGGCGCCACTTTTCATGATCGTGCCGTTGATGTTGGACGGGTTGAAATTGATAGCAAGATCGTTTATGAACCCGTGGGCGTGGTCAGTCTGATCGGTCCGTGGAACTATCCGCTGCTGCAAGCATCTTGGAAGGTCGCTCCTGCCTTAATTGCTGGTTGCAGTTTTATTCTTAAGCCAAGCGAGCTGACGCCGTCAAGCGCAATCCACTTAATGCGCTTACTGGAAGAAGCGGAACTTCCAAGCGGTGTTGCAAATTTGATTTTGGGCTCTGGCACAACGGTCGGAACTGTTCTAACGAGCGACCCAAGAGTTGACATGGTGTCGTTCACGGGCGGCCTAACCACCGGTAAAAAGATTATGAAAGTTGCTTCGGAAACAGTAAAGAAAATTGCGTTAGAGCTTGGCGGCAAAAATCCAAATATTATTTTCGCTGACGCTGATCTTGAGGCGGCTATAGATAACGCAGTGACCGCTGGCTTCCTCCATTCGGGACAAGTGTGCTCGGCTGGAACGCGTCTTCTTGTCCAACGAGAAATTCATGATGAAGTAGTTTTGAAGATCGTCGAGCGCGCCCGCGCGATCAAGGTGGGCGGGCCGAGTGATCCGAATACTCAAACTGGTCCACTTATCAGTGAAGCGCACCGGAACAAGGTGGAGGCCTACATTGCCGCCGCGGTTGCCGAGGGCGCCAAGCTGCTAGTCGGCGGTACGCGCCCAAGCGATCCAGATTTGAGTCGAGGGTGGTATCTCACGCCAGCAGTTCTTGATGATTGCCGCACTGATATGGCTTGTGTGCAAGATGAGTCGTTCGGCCCTGTGATTACCATTGAAATTTTTGACGACGAAAACGATGCCATTCGGCTTGGCAACGACACCATCTATGGTCTTTCTGGCGCCGTATGGACCGGGGATTCGGAACGTGCTGAGCGAGTGGCACGAGCACTTCGCCACGGGACGATTTGGGTGAATGACTACGGCCCATATCGCCCAGAAGCTGAGTGGGGTGGCTTTAAAGCATCCGGGATTGGCCGGGAACTTGGTCCATCCGGTCTCCATGAATACTTAGAGGCCAAACACATCTGGACCAATCTAAAACCGGCTAAATCAGGCTGGTTTCCCGAGCCGGCCCGGGGGGCAAAGCCATGACTGACCAGTTAGAAACCACAATTTCAGTAAAGGGATTATGGAAGGTCTACGGCCCGAATCCAGAGCGAATCGTCGGTACGGAAGATGCCTTGTTGTCACGGGCGGATTTAAGAGAGAAGACCGGATGCACGGTGGCCGTGCGGGATGTGTCTTTTGATGTTTCAGACGGCGAAGTTTTCGTTGTGATGGGCTTATCCGGATCGGGAAAATCAACTCTCGTCCGCTGCATGACTCGCCTCGTTGAGCCGACTGCTGGTCAAATTAAACTTGAAGGAGAAGATATCTTGGCCGCCAACACGCAGCGTTTGCGGGAGCTGCGTAGAACACGATTTTCGATGGTCTTCCAGCATTTCGGCTTGTTGCCGCATCGACGAGTGATAGACAACGTGGCTTATGGTCTTGAGATCAATGGCATGAGCAAGAACGATAGATATGCACGGGCGATGGAAGTGATCTCCCTAGTCGGCCTTGAGGGAAATGAAGCCAATTATCCATCTGAGCTTTCCGGCGGCATGCAACAACGCGTCGGTCTTGGTCGGGCGCTCGCCTCGAATCCGGACGTCATGTTTTTTGACGAGCCATTCAGCGCCTTAGATCCATTGATCCGCCGCGACATGCAGCAAGAAGTGATTCGGCTTCATGAAGAGGTCAATAAGACGATGGTTTTCATCACTCATGATCTTGCTGAAGCCCTCAAGCTCGGCGACCGGATTGCAATCATGCGCGATGGTGCTCTCGTGCAAGTTGGAACACCAGAGGAATTGGTGGCGAGGCCAGTTGATGATTACGTTGCAAACTTTGTTCGGGATTTTCCGAAATCACACATTCTTACATTGCGATGGATCGCTCGTGAGCCAACTTCGGTAGACGATTTAAGCGGGCCAATTCTTGCCCCCGACATGATTGTTCGGGACGCCGCACGTCAGGTTCTTGAAGCCGGCCGGCCGGTACGCGTGATGAATGGCGAGCAGCTCTTAGGCGTCGTCACTTCAGATGAGATTCTGAGCGTTATCGCTGGGGGGCCCGATGACTAGTGCCACCCTCGCTCCCGAAAAACTCGCCACCCCGAAAACGCCAAAATCACTACTTGGCCGCAAGAATGCCATCGTTGGAATCGGCTGGTTCATCCTGGCAATCCTGCTTAAAGGCAGATCAACTCTGCCATTAAACCGGTCGAGCCTCACCAGTGTTCAGGAGTCATTAACCAACTTAAGCGATGCGATAGATCGAAATCGAAATTCAAATCCATTTTTCCTAAATGTGATCAACAAAATTCGGTCATCAATCAATGCTTTCGTCAACCTTTTGCAAGACGCAATAAGTCAAGGGAGTGCCACTCGCGCCGTCCCGCAGATCGGCTGGCTTGGCGTCGTCGCAGTAATCGGGCTTGCGGTAGCAGTGTTTGCAAGTGCGCGCGCCGCACTATTGGCCGTCGTCGGGTTTGTCACGTTGGGATTGCTCGGATTGTGGCAAGAGTCCATGGACACCCTGGCTCTTACGTTGGCTGCGGTTGTACTTGCGCTACTGATTGGAATTCCGCTCGGTGTTCTGGCTGGTTTATATCCAAGATTTGAAAAGCTCATAACGCCGATTCTCGACTTCGCTCAAGTGATGCCGACCTTCGTTTATCTGACTCCAGTTACCCTCTTTTTTCTAATTGGACCGGCCTCGGCCACGATAGTGACACTGATATATGCGATTCCGCCCGCCTTGCGAATAACCACCGTCGCCATTCGGGGAGTTCCGTGGAGCACCGTGGAGGCAGCGGTCTCAATGGGCTCAACTCGGTGGCAGGCACTGCGAAAAGTCCAGTTGCCGCAGGCAAAGCGAACGATCGTCGTCGGAATCAACCAAACAATCATGGCCGCTCTCGCGATGGTCACGATTGCAGCTCTGATCGATGCGCCTGGTCTGGGTCTGGTCGTGGTCAAAGCACTTGAAACCCTCGATGTTGGCCGCTCGTTTAAAGCTGGTCTGGCAATTGTGATTATGGCGGTCGTTCTGGACCGTTCAACGACCGCCGCTGCCGAGCGGGTGCAGAAAGATTCAATGCAGCAGCAGACAACGGCACAGAAGTTTGGCGTAGCCTCAAAGTGGATCGGTCTGCTTCTCACTCTGGTTGCAATTTACATATCGAATATCTATTTATGGGCTTCGCAGTTTCCCGGTTCAGGAATACTTGGTTTGAAGGTGGCCTCAATAGCAGACTCTTCAACCGGTTGGATCCAACTTCACCTAGTCAATGTCACCAACGGGATCACAGATCTTTTCAGTTACGGGCTGCTCAATCCGATCCAATCTCTTCTGGTTAATGCCCCTTGGTATACGACAGCTGCAGCGATCTTCGTCATCGGATATTTGCTCAAAGGATTTCGTCTGGCTTTAATCGTGGTCGTCTGCGTTGCTACAATTCTCATCTCAGGCCTGTGGTCGGACTCAATGGTGACACTGGCTTCAACACTTGTCGCTGCTTTAATTACGGTCGTTCTTGGCATTGTGGTCGGAACCTGGGTGGGTCGGAGCCTTCCCGTAGACCGGGTTCTCCGCCCAATTCTCGATGCCGGTCAAGTTATGCCTGCTTTTGTTTACCTCGTTCCATTCCTTGGACTCTTTGGAGCAACCAGATTCACGGCAATTATGGCGGCCGTTGTTTATGCCTCACCGGCGGCAATTAAATTGGTGGCCGATGGAGTTCGGGGTGTTCCGGAATCCATCACTGAGGCTGCGATATCTGCAGGCTCCAACACCTGGCAACTGATCACAAAAGTGCAACTCCCATCCGCGCGCCGCGCGATTGCGTTAGCGATAAACCAAGGCTTGATCTACGTACTCGCCATGGTTGTGGTCGGTGGCTTGGTTGGTGCGGGTGGCCTTGGTTATCTAGTCGTTGCTGGATTCTCCCAGGAGAACTTGAAGGGCAAGGGGCTCGCTGCCGGCGTAGCCATCGTGATGCTTGGAATCTTGATTGATCGAATAACGCAAGCCATTGCTGACCGTCGCGATGTGCATGCCAAGGCGGTTGCAACCTAAATAAACTCCGTCGCTCAATTGATCGGCGGGAACATATGGCCGAAGGCTGGTCATCAGAAGAGAAGGAAGGCCCTCGTGGTACGAAAAGGCGCAAAACGCACCTCATTGGTGCTCTTGATCGCTGCCGCCTCGCTCGTTCTCGCCGCATGTGGTGGAGCTAAGGTCAGCAGTACAAGCAGTGCGGCGGCATCAAGTTCTACATCTACTCCGGCATGTGGCACTTTTAACTTGGCGGTGAATCCATGGGTGGGGTATGAAGCTGATGCTGCAGTAGTGGCATACGTTGCCCAGACCAAATTGGGTTGCAACGTTGTTAAGAAGAACTTGAGTGAAGAAATTTCTTGGCAGGGCTTTGCCACCGGCGAAGTTGATGCCATTTTGGAGAACTGGGGTCACGCCGACCTAACCAAGAAGTACATAACGGAACAGAAGGTTGCCCAAGACGCCGGTCCGACCGGAAACCAGGGAATCATCGGCTGGTATGTAGACCCATGGCTAGCCCAGAAGTATCCGGACATTTTGGATTACAAGAACTTGAACAAGTATGCAAGCATGTTCAAGACATCAGAATCAGGTAGCAAGGGAGCCTTCCTAGATGGCGATCCTTCCTACGTGACGAACGATGAAGCCATCATCAAGAACCTGGGACTCAACTTCAAGGTCGTTTATACGGGCAGCGAAGCAGCATTGATCACTGCCTTCCGCAACGGCGAAACTCAGAAGAAGCCCGTAATCGGATACTTCTATGAGCCACAGTGGTTCCTCTCTGAGGTGCCGCTGAAGCACGTTGCGCTGCCTCCATACACGCCTGGGTGTGATGCGGATCCAAAGACGGTCGCTTGCGACTACCCGCCATACCCACTCAACAAGGTGGTAAGCACAAAGTTCGCGACGTCGGGTTCACCTGCATACAACCTGGTCAAGAACTTCAACTGGACCAACGATGACCAGAACGAGGTCGCAAAATACATCGCTCAAGACAAGATGACCGATGACCAAGCGGCTAAGAAGTGGGTCGACGCCAACCCAGACAAGGTTGCAGCCTGGCTGGCTGGCTGATCTATTCGCTCACTGCCCGAGGGTTGCCTCGGGCAGTGAGCACCATAATTAGTACAGATCGAAAACGATCATAAAACTGAGCGGAGAAATGAGTATGGCATCAACCATTCTGGATGCAATTGGAAATACTCCGCTGATTAAAATTGATGGCATCTGGGTGAAGATGGAGTTTCTAAATCCATCTGGTTCTATAAAGGCCAGAATCGCCAAGTACATGATTGAGCGAGCGGAGCGAGAAGGGTTATTGAAACCCGGAGACACGATTGTCGAAGCTTCGAGCGGCAACACCGGAAATGCAATGAGCATGGTGGCGGCTGTGAAGGGTTACCGAATGCTTGTCGTGATGCCCAATGGGATGAGCCCCGAACGCACCGCGATATCGCGCGCATTCGGCGCCGAAGTCCACACCATCGGCGACTTTCACGTGAATGATGCATTAGCTGAGGTGCGTCGATTAGGAAGTCTTCCGGGCTACTTTGCACCCCAACAGTTCGATAATGAGTGGAACGTCGAGGAGAATCGAACTTGGCTTGGGCAGGAGATTCTCAAACAGCTCCCCGAGGGTGTTTTGCCGGATTTGGTAGTCGGCGGGGTTGGCACCGGCGGCACGATCATCGGCGTCGGACAAGCGTTCAAGGCGGTAAATCCGGCCTGCCGAGTTATTGCCCTTGAGCCAAACGAATCTTGCACGATTCTCTGCGGCGAAGTAGCCAAGCACCTGATCGAGGGCATTGCCGATGGTTTCGTACCTGGAATCATCGAGCGCCACAAGAAAGATATCGACGGCTATGTTGCTATCGACTCAGATGCCGCAATCGAAGAAATGCGACAGTTGGCTGGGCATCACGGCATTTTCGTAGGACCATCATCTGGAGCCCACCTAATGGCGGCTCGAGATCTTCGTGAGAAGTATCAAGTGGAGAATGTTGTCACGTTTTTCTGCGACGAGGGCGAGAAGTACATCAACGACTACTGGCTCTAAAAAGAAAAATAGAGACTAGTGACATTAAAAAAACCTAGATATGGAGCAATCGTGAGCGCAAAACTTCTTGACGGCAAGGCAACCGCTAGTGCAATTAAGGCAGAGCTGGCAAAGCGAGTTGAAGCGCTTAAGGCAAAGGGGATAACGCCGGGCCTAGGTACAGTTCTGATTGGTGATGATCCCGGATCCCACTCTTATGTAGCTGGCAAGCACCGTGATTGCGCAGAAGTAGGGATAGCTTCAATTCGAGCGGATCTGCCAGCCACTGCTACCCAAGCCGAGGTTATGGCGATGATCGCTCAGTTGAACGCCAATCCCGCCTGTACTGGATACATCGTTCAGCTGCCGTTGCCAAACGGACTCGATTCCTTCGCCGCGCTGGAAGCAATGGATCCAACCAAAGATGCAGATGGATTACATCCAATCAATTTGGGCCGCCTCGTTCTTGGCAAAGCCGCTCCGCTACCTTGCACTCCTCGAGGGATAGTCGAATTGTTGCGCCGCTTCGAAATACCCCTTAACGGTGCTGAAGTTGTAATCGTCGGCCGCGGAGTCACCGTCGGCCGTCCGCTCGGGCTCTTGTTGACGCGAAAGAGTGAGAACGCAACTGTAATTTTGACCCACACCGGCACTAAGGATTTGAACGCCCACTTGAAGCGCGCGGATATCATTGTCGCTGCCGCGGGCGTCCCGCACATGATTCGAGGCGAGATGATCCGCGACGGAGCCGTGGTTCTGGACGTCGGAATCACTCGGACTCCAGAGGGTTTGGTCGGGGATGTCCATCCATCAGTGAACGAGGTTGCCAGTTACATCGCCCCAATGCCGGGCGGCGTAGGTCCCATGACTCGCGCCATGCTGATCACAAATGTCGTTGAAGCGGCTGAGGCGAGCGCGAAGTGACGCAGTACGACTACATAATTGTGGGCGGCGGTTCGGCCGGCAGTTCGTTGGCCAATCGGTTGAGCGCGAACCCAAAGCATAATGTTCTGGTTCTTGAAGCTGGCCGGCGTGATTTCAAATGGGACGTCTTCATCCACATGCCGGCGGCGCTGGCATTCCCAATCGGCAGCAGATTTTATGACTGGAAGTACGAATCCGAACCAGAGCCGTTCATGAACAACCGTCGTATCTATCATGCCCGAGGCAAAGTCCTGGGTGGGTCCAGCAGTATCAACGGCATGATTTTTCAACGAGGTAACCCATTGGACTACGAACGTTGGGCAAAGGAACCAGGGATGGGAAGTTGGGACTATGCCCACTGCCTTCCATATTTTAAAAAGATGGAGAATTGTCTCGCGGATCCGGACACGGCATTTCGCGGGCACAGCGGACCGCTGGTGCTAGAACGCGGGCCAGTAGCGAACCCGCTTTTCAAAGCGTTTTTTAAATCAGTTCAAGAGGCGGGGTATCAACTGACCGACGATGTTAACGGCTATCGACAAGAAGGTTTTGCCGCATTTGACCGTAACATTTTCCGAGGTCGCCGCCTAAGCGCAGCGCGTGCCTACCTATATCCAGCGCTGAAACGAAAGAACCTAACGGTAAGGACGCGTGCGTTTGTACAGCGTGTTGTTTTCGAAGACAAACGCGCGGTTGGAGTTGAGGTAGTCATTCGAGGGAAGACTCAGATAATCCGCGGAACCGAAATCGTTCTCTGCGGTGGCGCGATCAACACTCCTCAAATTCTTCAGCTATCCGGTGTTGGAAATTCAGCGGAGCTCTCAAAATTGGGAATTCCAGTTGTACAAGATCTGCCAGGGGTAGGCGAGAATCTTCAGGATCACCTTGAGGTATATGTCCAGTACTCCTGCAAGAAACCGGTATCGATGCAGCCGATGCTGAAGAAATGGCGGCGTCCTTTTATCGGAGCGCAATGGCTCTTCTTTCGCAAGGGACCTGGTGCCACGAATCACTTCGAGGCCGGTGGGTTTACCCGCAGCAATGATGACGTCGCCTACCCAAACCTCATGTTTCACTTTCTGCCCATTGCCATTCGCTACGACGGCACCGCGCCATCGGGGGGCCATGGCTATCAAGTGCACATTGGCCCGATGTATTCCGATGCGCGCGGCTCCGTCAAGATCACTTCCACCGATCCAAAGATCCATCCCGCTCTAAGGTTTAACTATCTTTCGACCGACCAGGATCGACGTGAATGGATCGAGGCGATTCGGGTGGCTCGCGCACTTCTTAACCAACCCGCAATGGCGCCCTATAACGGCGGGGAGACATCGCCAGGTGAAACTGTAGATACCGATGAAGAAATCCTCGACTGGGTTCGAAAGGATGGAGAAACCGCCCTTCATCCTTCCTGCACCGCCAAGATGGGGACAGATTCGATGTCGGTTGTTGATCCTGAGACGATGCGGGTACATGGCGTCCAAGGATTGCGAGTGGCAGACGCATCCGTGTTTCCATTCGTTACAAATGGGAACATCTACGCTCCCGTGATGATGGTGGCTGAGCGGGCCGCTGACCTGATTCTTGGCAACCAACCGTTGCCGCCGATCGCTGAGCCGTTCTACCGACATGAAAATGCAAAGTAGGTCTCAATGCCGGAAATTGTGATCCAAATCGCAATGGATGTTCAGGACCTCCAGGCCATGGCCAAGTTCTGGCTGTCAGCCCTGAATTATGTGCCTGGGGTTGCCGATCTAGAGCGCTATGCAGATTCAAGCGCCACTTACTACTCCATCTTGGATCCGGCTGGATCGCGCCCAAAGGTGATTCTTCAGCGGGTGCCGGAGGCCAGAACGACCAAGAATCGCCTTCACCTTGATCTCCACGTACCGGATATCGAAATTGAATCGCAGCGTTTGCTGAGAATTGGTGCGAGCCGGATCGACCAGATCCCAATTGAAGAGGCCGGCGCAGTCTGGATCAGGATGGCTGATCCGGAAGGGAATGAGTTTTGTCTCGTTCGAGATTAAGCATTTAGCAATCGATCCCAATAGGATGAAGTGTGTTCCAAGTGCGGATTCATGGACGCGGCGGGCAGGGTGTAGTTACCGCCGCGGAACTTCTGAGCGTCGCAGCTTTCCAAGATGAGCTTTTCGCTCAGGCATTCCCCAGTTTTGGTTCGGAACGTACTGGCGCTCCGGTCGTGGCTTTCTGTCGTATAAGTAAACTCCAGATACGCTCGCGCGAACCTGTTATGGAGCCAGATGCGTTGATCATTCAGGATTCGACGTTGCTCCAATCCGTTGATGTCTTTGCTGGCGCCGCGCCCGATGCGTTTATTCTCATCAACTCGACTAAGTCTTTCAATGAGTTAGGTCTTGAAGAATTTTTTGAAAATCGCCAAAGCGAACGAAGCCTTATTGTCCCGGCCTCGGAGATTGCGCTTAGGCACGTTGGACGGCCATTGCCGAATGCCGCGTTGCTCGGAGCTTTTGCTGCCATCACCGAATTAGTCACTCTCGACAGTGTTCTTAATGCTATCGAGGAGCGATTTCCGGCAAAAATCGCAGAAGCAAACGCGGACGCAGCGCGCGAGGCGCACGAGTTTGTGCTTGCCGGACGGAAGGTTGCGGAACATGCTTCGACAAATTGAAGGATCGCGTGCAGTGGCCGAGACCGTGGCGGCATGTAGACCTGCGGTGGTGTGTGCCTACCCGATTTCACCGCAGACTCATATTGTCGAAGCTCTTGACGAGATAGTACGGCTTGGAGAACTTGGGACCTGCCAGTTTGTAAATGTCGAATCCGAGTTTTCCGCAATGTCGGTTGCAATTGGCGCTTCGGCAACGGGCGCTCGCGTCTATACGGCCACGGCTAGTCAAGGGCTACTCTTCATGGTTGAGCCGCTCTACAACGCTTCTGGACTAGGGCTGCCGATAGTAATGACGGTCGCCAATCGGGCGATTGGTGCGCCGATCAATATCTGGAATGATCACAGCGATTCGATGAGCCAACGTGATTCCGGGTGGATTCAGTTGTACGCGCAGGACAACCAGACGGCGTCGGACCTCCACATTCTTGCCTTCCGAATCGCCGAGGAGGTTTCGCTGCCGGTAATGGTCTGCATGGATGGTTTTGTTCTCACCCATGCTGTGGAACGCATTGATCTACCGGAACAATCCGAAGTAGATCAATTCTTGCCGCCTTATACGCCGCGTCAATTGTTGGATCCGAGTGACCCGATGTCGATCGGAGCGATGGTTGGCCCAGAGGCATTTACTGAGGTTCGTTATTTAGGGCACGCCAAGCAGGTGCAGGCTCTTGAGTTGATTCCCGACCTTGCCGAAGACTTTGTGAAGCTCTTTGGTAGGAGAGCTGGTGGCGAACACGATCTAGACGGACTCGTTACGAGTTACCAAGTTGATGATGCCGAAATCATTCTGGTGGCGCTCGGCTCCGTCATTGGCACCATAAAAGATGTAGTGGATGAGATGCGCGAGCTGGGTACGAAGGTTGGAGTTCTTGGGATTACTTCTTTTCGGCCGTTTCCGCTTGATTCAGTCCGCACTTCTGTAATGCATGCCAAGAAAGTCATTGTGGTTGAGCGGGCCTTTGCACCTGGTATCGGCGGGATCGTTTCATCAAATGTTCGAACCGCGCTTAGGGATACCTCGATAAAGATCTCGACTGCGGTGGCCGGCCTGGGCGGCCGACCGGTGACAATCAAATCGATTCGCGGCGTTGTTGTTCAGGCAATCGACGATACGTTGCCTGAACTAACTTTCGTCGACTTAGACGTGGAGTTGATCAACCGCGAACTAGAGCGAAACCGCCAACAGCGTAGATCCGGGCCGATGGCAGAGAACTTGCTGCGGGATGTGGGGTCACGATGAGTACACCTTTGAAGTTCTATCAAGTGGGATCTTTTGCGGTTGGAAATCGCCTGATAGACGAGGCGGATCTGTCAGTGCAATCGAGTACTTCTAGATCGAACTCGCTGACGTCGGGTCACCGAGCCTGTCAAGGCTGCGGTGAAGCACTTGGCGCCCGATACGCGATTGATGCCGCGATGGCGGCCACAGATGGAAAGTTGGTGGCGGTCAACGCGACCGGATGCCTAGAGGTTTTTTCGACGCCCTATCCCGAAACCTCGTGGCGCCTTCCCTGGATTCACTCTTTATTTGGCAATGCCTCCGCAGTTGCCACCGGCGTAGCAGCAGCGCTCAAGGCGCAAGGCAAGAGCGATATTCGAGTCGTTGCTCAAGGTGGTGATGGCGGAACCGTCGACATTGGTTTCGGGCCGCTGTCTGGAATGTTCGAACGTAACGATGATGTTCTTTACATTTGTTATGACAATGAGGCATATATGAATACGGGGGTTCAGCGCTCAGGGGCAACACCTCCTGGGGCTCGAACAAATACTTCTCACGCAGTTGGGGAACACCCTGGTGCCTCGTTCACTCAAGGAAAGAATTTGCCGCTAATCGCGATGGCTCATGGAATTCCATACGTGGCAACGGCTACGGTCGCCGATTTGCATGACCTCGAGGCAAAAGTAAAGAAGGCGATGGGGATGAGAGGTGCTCGCTACCTTCACATCCTTGTTCCCTGCCCACTCGGTTGGGGTTCCCGGTCAGAAGAGACAATCAAGTTGGCTCGCCTTGCAACCGAATCTGGGCTTTTCCCAGTATTTGAAGCTGAATACGGCGAAATTACGGAAACGAAGAAGATTAGAAGACGCGTTCGGGTGGAAGAGTATTTAAAGCCACAGAAGCGGTTCGCTCACCTATTCGGTGCCAATGGCCACTCTGAGATGCTCTCTGCCATCCAAGCTATAGCCGATAAGAACGTTGCAAAATTCAATCTTTGGGACTCCGAGGAGGCGGATACAAATCATGGGTAAGCCGTTTGCAATCACTCTCGACATCGGCTCCTCCTTGGCCAATCACACTGGCTCATGGCGGACCGAGCGACCCGTTTATGTTCATCGCCTACCTCCTTGCAACGACGCTTGCCCGGCTGGCGAGGATATCCAGGGCTGGCTTTACGATGGCGAAGCGGGCAACTACGAATCAGCCTGGCGCCATCTCACTCGAGACAATCCGCTGCCTGCGATCATGGGCCGGATTTGCTATCACCCATGTCAGACTGCTTGTAATCGGGCCGAACTTGATGAAACTGTAGGTATCAATTCTGTCGAACGTTTTCTTGGCGATCACGCTATTTCAAAGGATTGGCAATTCACCGTTGAAGCTCCACCTTCCGGCAAGAAAATCCTGGTGATTGGGTCTGGACCATCTGGACTTTCCGCGGCGTATCACCTCGCCCTTAAAGGCCATCAGGTGACCATCCGAGAGAGTGCTGCAGACCCAGGCGGCATGATGCGGTATGGCATTCCGGCTTACCGCCTCCCGCGCGAAGTTTTAGATGCCGAGATTTCGCGCATCACCAATATGGGTGTAGTTATCGAATGCAATTCGAAAGTGGAAGACGCCAGTTTGGCGCTGGACGAAGGATTCGACGCGGTATTTCTGGCGATCGGCGCTCATTTGGGTCGTCGTGCCTTCATTCCCGCGGGTGACACCGCGCACATTCTTGACGCGGTCTCGATGCTGCACATGACAGCCGAAGGCGAGCCGCCTCTACTTGGCCGTCGCGTAGTCGTATACGGCGGCGGCAACACTGCCCTGGACGCCGCTCGAACCGCTCGCCGACTCGGCGCTTATGAAGCGGTCGTCGTCTATCGCAGAAATCGCGAGCGGATGCCGGCTCATGAGGTCGAAATCAATGAGGCCCTGGACGAAGGCATCATCATGCGTTGGCTTTCAACAATCTCTTGGGTGAACGAAGGCTTGGTCACGGTCGAGAAGATGGAGTTGGACGATAAGGGTTTCCCACAGCCGACCGGTGAGTTCGAAACCTTAGAAGCGGACTCCGTGATTCTGGCTCTTGGCCAGGAGGTCGATCTATCACTTATCGAAAACATTGAAGGTGTGAGCATTGACGATGGAGTGATCCAGGTCGATGAATACTTGATGACAGGGCGAAATGGGCTATTCGCTGGTGGAGATGCAGTGCCCGGCGAGCGAACGGCCACCAATGCAATCGGCCACGGTAAGCAAGCTGCCCGCGCAATCGATGCTTGGCTCCAAGGTGAACAGTTCGTCCATGCTCCAAGGCCAGATATGGCCACTTTTGATCGTCTCAACACCTGGTACTACTCCGATGCGCCAAGGACGGTTCGCGGAAAGCTCGATGCTGCGCGAAGGGCCACTAACTTTGACGAAGTTGTCCAAGGTCTAGACGAACAGACAGCGCTGTTTGAAGCGAGAAGGTGCCTTTCTTGCGGTAACTGTTTTTCTTGTGACAATTGCTTCGGAGTATGTCCGGACAACGCCGTCATAAAATTTGGCGAAGGAAACTATGAGTTCAACCTGGACTATTGCAAAGGCTGTGGCATCTGTGCGACGGAGTGTCCGAGTGGTGCAATAGACATGGAACCGGAACTTTCATAGTTAGGGAGAACCCTTGACATTGCTCAATAATTCACGCCGTTCGTGGCACGTTAGAGCCAATGCCGTTTGTTTCGGCTACGCGGTACTAGGTATCTTCGCTATGGCATTTCCCGCTGGATTCGAGTATCACCGATGGCTTGTCGTTCACCTTTTTCTGCTTGGAGCGGTGACTAACTGCATCGTAACTTGGACTGAACACTTCACCGTAACCCTTCTGCGAGTCCCGCAACCGAGCAGAAAAAGTTCCGCTTGGCGTCTGATCGCCTTGAACGTCGCGATCATAATTTCCTTAATCGGAGTTGCAGCGGGTGATGGAACACTTGTTGTGGTAGGAGCCAGCTCACTGATAATCGTGATCGCCGCTCATTCTTACAATCTCTTTCGACTGTCAAAGAAAGCTTTGCAGAACCGTTTCGCCGGTACGGTCCGGTTCTACTTTGCCGGAGCTATTTGTTTGGTAATCGGGATTCCCTTTGGCGTCATTGCATCTTTTCAAAAGGATGGCTCGCCATTGCGCGACTCAATGCACGTGGCTCATCTACACGCAAATCTGCTCGGCTGGATAGCAATTACGGTTCTTGGTACTTTTTTCACTCTCTGGCCCACAATCTTGCGCACCAAGATGGTTGATGGCGTCATGCGAGATGCAGGTATCGCTCTTCCTTTTCTATTAATTGGCATCGGTACTGCATCACTTGGGCTCTCACTTAAAACGCGTCAGATTGCAATTGTTGGAATGTGCCTTTATGCCATCGGAATTGGAGTCGTATCCCTACCATTCATCCGAACCTGGCGGCAGAAGGCGCCACATGACCTGCCCACGTACGCAATTTCTTTCTGTGCCATGTGGCTTGTCATTGGGGTCGTGTCAGACATTGTTGCGATGGCAGTAATCGGACCGCTATCCGACTATGTAAAATGGTTAGATCGGTTTGTGCCGGTATTCCTTATCGGGTTTGTTGCTCAACTCCTATTAGGAGCTTTAAGTTTTCTGGTGCCTGTGATACTCGGTGGCGGACCCGCCGCAGTGAGAAAGCACATCGCCTCACTTTCGATTCTCTGGAAAACCCGGCTCATTGCTCTCAACCTGGGAGCACTCTTTGTGGCGTTGGGCGGGAGCTTGGCCACAACTGGATTGGCTCTCCTTGCCTTCACCCTTGCTCTCTTCGTGGGGCTGGTTGTCTGGGCGGTTCGATCTGGATTTCGGGCTAACGGTGTCCGGGTTGGGATTGTTGATTAGTTCTCCTCGGTTCGCGCGGATGAGCACCCTCGCCGTCTTTTTTGCGTGCATTGCTGGCGCCCCAGTGCACGATGCTGTTTCCCGTAGTATCGCGCTGCGAATACCGTTTCGCAGGGAGACTCGGAATTGACGGAAAGGCCAAGAAGTTGGACAGGATAGATCAAGGCTCGGACTTCATTCTTACGCTCTCATGTGCCGACCGGCGTGGCATTGTCAGTGCGGTTGCGAGTTTTCTGGACGGCAACGGGTGCACGATTGTCGATAGCCAGCAATTTGGCGATGAAGCCACGGGACAGTTCTTCATGCGTGTACATCTGCGAAGCGAGGTCGGGTTCATTCACGCATCGCGTCTTGGAAAAGAGTTCGAGCCAGTTGCCCAGGATTTTGGCATGTCGTGGGAGCTTCATGATTCATCTGTTCCCGCCCGCTTGCTGATTATGGTTTCAAAGCAAGGGCATTGCCTCAACGATCTCCTCTTCCGAGCCAAGAACGGGGCCCTCAACGCCGACGTCGTGGCTGTGGTGTCTAATCACAGAGATTTTGAAGACCTCGTCCGTTGGCATGGGCTGCCCTTCCATCACCTGCCAGTCACTCCTGATACGAAGGAGGCTGCAGAGATGCAGTTGCGCGAACTGATGGGGAAGTACTCGGTCGACCTCGTAGCCCTTGCGCGCTACATGCAAATCCTGTCGGAGGACTTATGTCACGACCTTCTAGGCCGGGCGATAAACATCCACCACAGTTTGCTTCCAAGTTTCAAGGGCGCCCGGCCATACGCACAGGCCCACGCCCGAGGGGTCAAAGTGATCGGTGCGACGGCGCATTACGTTACGGGTGACCTCGATGAAGGACCGATTATTGAACAGGCTTTCGTCCAAGTTAGCCACAGCCGCAGCGTCAGCGAACTTACCGCTATCGGCCGAGACCTCGAGGCCATGGCGATGGCGCGAGCCGTCCAATGGCATGCTCAACACCGCATCCTTCTATACGGGAAACGTACAGTAGTTTTCAGCTAACGGACTCGGCCTTATCGCCTCTGGCTTTATGCCGGAGCCAGTTGAGAGGGTCAAAGCCGCTTGAGTATGGTTAACCCGTGTCGAATTCGGATAAGGCGCCTTCTGCCATCGCTCGAGTGCGCACAATTCGTAGTGATAGTTTCGAAGTTCGTCGAGAAAGTGTCGTAGTCGAAGAACCACTAGAAATTCGAATTAGTGGAGATGGAAGCGACACAAATCTAGCCGTGACAATGCGCACCCCGGGCTCAGATCTTGAATTGGCAGCAGGGTTTCTCTGGGGGGAGGGAGTAATTCGGAGCCCAGATCAACTTATCGGAGTCAAAGTTTGTGGGGATCGAACCCTTACGCCGCGGCAGCGAGCCAATGTTGTAATCGCCACTCTGTCGCCAGAAGCAGCCAAGATTTCAAGGCACCTAGAACGACGGTTCACGATTTCTTCCGCATGTGGTGTTTGCGGCAGCACCTCTCTGACTGATTTGCACGATCGAGGTGTCACACAAGTCTCGATGACTCCGCATTCTGTGTCCAAACTGGCCGCAATGACGTCTCTGCTCGATGGTCGTCAGAAAATATTTGAAAGCACCGGCGGTCTCCATGCCGCAGGACTTGTTGATCCATCGGGCGATCTCCAATTTGTGCGTGAGGATGTTGGCCGGCATAACGCGGTGGACAAGGTGGTAGGCGCGGCTTTGATGGCAGGATTGCTGCCGCTGTCGGGTTGGACTTTGGTTGTCTCCGGACGAATCGGCTATGAAATTGCGCAGAAGGCAGTAGCGGGGGGAATCTCGGCGTTGGTGGGCGTATCAGCTCCGACGTCTTTAGCTGTCGAGTTGGCTCGCGAATTTGGACTGACACTTCTTGCTTTTGCTCGCGGCGGCGTGGCAAATCAGTACGCTCCTGCAACTGATGGGTCCGATGTCCAACAAGAGAGCGAGTAAGGCATGACGATCCGAATTGCGATTGGTAGCGATCACGCTGGATATCAACTTAAAGAATTTATTGGTAAGCAGCTGAATAAACAGGGATACACCGTGACAGACGTTGGAACCTACAGCGCCGAACGAACCGATTATCCAGAATATGGTGCTGCAGTTGGGCGGTTGATTGTTGGCGGTCAAGCCGACTTCGGGGCCTTAGTTTGCGGAAGCGGCGTGGGCATTTGCATTGCTGCAAATAAGATTCCAGGGATCCGTGCTGGCGTGGCTCACGATGTGGAATCGGCCAGATTAATGCGAGCTCACAATGATGCCCAAATTATCTGTTTCGGGGAGCGCAACACCACTCCGAATGTTGCAATTTTATGCTTAGAAGCCTTTCTAGCAACGGATTTTGAAGGCGGCCGACATGGTCCGCGCGTGGAACAACTCAATGCTCTTGACATTGAGCGCGAAGGCTGGACGTCAGGGGTCTAAAGTAGGCGAGTGACCACAACTTGGCCGGCGGCCCTAGATGAAGATATTAGGAATGCGATATCCCATTTTTCGCAGGTAGAGGGTTCGATTCTGTTGGCTCTTCAGACAATCCAAGAGACCTTTGGCTATGTTCCTGATAGTGGGTTGAACGCTGTCGCAGAAACTTGCAATGTTTCCCGTGCCGACGTCTACGGCGTTTTTACTTATTACAGCGATTTACGCTCCACGCCGCCGGCTCCTTACCTGGTGAAGGTTTGTCTGGCTGAGGCGTGTCAAGCGAGCGGATCAGATGCTTTGGTTTCGGACCTTAAGGCGGAGTTGGGGTTGGATGTGCACGCGAAATCACGTAACGAAGATGCTGAGGTGCAATCGGTTTTCTGTTTGGGCAATTGCGCGCTCGGACCGGCGGTACTCGTAAACGGTCAACTGATCGGACGTGCCACTACGGCAAAAGTTCGAGCCGCGATCGGCAGAACGAAATGAGCGACGTAACAGTTGTATACGTGCCGCGCGATGCTGCTTCCCTATCAGTAGGTGCCGACGATGTCGCCCAACTCATTCAAGAGGAAGCCGGAAATCGTGGTCTCTCAGTAAAGATTGTACGAAATGGTTCACGCGGCGCACTCTGGTTGGAACCTTTGGTGGAGGTGGCAACTCCAGATGGCCGAGTTGGCTATGGCCCGGTCGGAGTTGGCGATGTTGCCGCGCTCTTCGAATCGGGATTTCTCACTGGCGGATCTCACGCCCTTTCGCTTGGCATCGTCGATGATCATCCTTGGTTTAGTGCCCAGAGTCGCCTCACCTTTGCCAGAGTCGGGGTTGTTGACCCTCTGTCGGTCAGCGATTACGAAGCTCACGGCGGCCTAGTTGCCTTGCGTAAGGCTCTCACGATGTCGCCTGGAGCGATCGTCGAAGAGGTGACATCTTCCGGTCTGAGGGGTCGAGGCGGAGCTGGATTTCCAGCCGGAATTAAATGGCGGGCGGTGCTTCAGGCTGCCGGTGATCAGAAGTACGTTTGCTGCAATGCAGATGAGGGAGACAGCGGTACTTTTGCTGATCGAATGCTGATGGAGGGGGATCCGTTCTCCCTGATCGAAGCAATGGCGATTGCCGGTATTGCAGTTGGTGCTACCAAAGGTCTCATTTATGTTCGTTCAGAGTATCCCCATGCGGTAGCCACGATGCGGGCTGCGATCGTATTGGCCAATGAGTTCAAGATTCTTGGCGCCGACGTTCTTGGTAGTGGAAAAACTTTCTATCTTGAACTTCGCGTCGGTGCTGGTTCTTATGTCTGCGGCGAAGAGACTGCGATGCTCGAAAGTCTTGAAGGAAAACGCGGAGTGGTTCGGGCCAAGCCGCCGATACCCGCCCTTGAGGGACTATTTGGCAAACCGACGATTATCAATAACGTCATGACTTTGGCTTCAGTGCCGTGGATCATCAGCAACGGAGCAAGTAAGTATGAGGAGTTCGGCACGGGGCGCTCCAGAGGAACTCAGGTGTTTCAACTTGCCGGCAATGTGGCTCAGGGTGGAATTGTCGAATTGGCGTTGGGTGTGTCCTTGCGCGAATTGGTCGACGGCTTCGGTGGCGGAACCCGGACGGGCCGGCCAGTAAAGACCGCACAAGTGGGCGGTCCGCTTGGCTCTTACCTTCCGCTTTCTTCATTTGACGTTTCGATGGATTACGAATCTTTGATTGAAATCGGCGGAATGCTTGGCCACGGCGGAGTCGTGGTCTTCGACGATACCGTCGATATGGCAGCGCAAGCTCGCTTCGCGATGTCCTTCTGTGCCGAAGAGTCTTGCGGCAAGTGCACGCCATGTCGCATTGGCTCTATTCGCGGGGTCGAAACGATCGACAAAATAGTATCTGGGGAGAAGCGTGGCGAAAATCTTGAGTTGCTCCTCGATTTGTGTGAAGTGATGACAGAGGGATCTCTCTGTGCCATGGGTTCGTTAACGCCACTGCCAGTACGAAGCGCTATCAATCATTTCCCGTCCGATTTCGGAATTGAGCCAATTTTAGGAGGCGCTCGTGACGCTACTTCGTGAAATAGATTTTGGAACCCCAGAGAGTAAATCAACCGATGTCGTTGAGGTAGTGGTTGATGGCGTTCGGGTTCAGGTGCCATCAGGTACCTCAGTCATGCGCGCAGCTACCGAGGCTGGTCTGGCAGTACCAAAACTTTGCGCGACAGATTCGCTCAAAGCGTTTGGGTCGTGCCGGCTCTGCGTCGTAGAAATTGATGGCAAGAAGGGCACTCCGGCGTCCTGCACCACCCCCTGTGAGGATGGGATGGTGGTTCATACCCAGACGCCAAAGGTAGAGAAAATCCGTCGAGGTGTGATGGAACTCTATATCTCTGACCACCCGCTCGATTGCTTGACCTGTCCAGCAAATGGTGACTGCGAATTGCAGGAAATGGCTGGTGTGGTTGGCCTCCGCGATGTCAGGTACGGCTATGCCGGCGAGAATCATCTTGACGCACCAACTGATCATTCGAACCCATACTTTGATTTTGACGAGAGTAAATGCATCGTCTGCAATCGTTGTGTACGCGCCTGCGATGAGGTTCAGGGCACCATGGCTCTTACTATTCAGGGTAGGGGATTCGATTCAAAGGTCTCTCCTGGGGGCCTTAATTTTTTACAGAGCGAGTGTGTTTCATGCGGGGCTTGTGTTCAAGCTTGCCCAACTTCAACGCTTCAGGAAAAGAGCATAATTCAGATCGGAGTTCCTACTCGCACCGTTCTCACGACCTGTGCTTACTGCGGCGTCGGCTGCACCTTTAAAGCAGAACTTCGCGGGGATCAACTGATCAGAATGGTGCCGGCTAAAAGCGGGCAAGCCAACGAGGGACACTCCTGCGTTAAGGGCCGTTTTGCCTTTGGTTATGCATCACACCCAGATCGCATCACCAAGCCAATGGTCCGAGAAACCACTAAGGATGATTGGCGTGAGGTGTCGTGGGAAGAAGCCATTTCCTTTGCGGCAGCGCGTCTCAAGAGTGTTCAGGCGAAGTACGGCGAAAATAGCATTGGCGGCATAACCTCCTCTCGGTGTACAAACGAAGAAGTCTTCGCAGTACAGAAAATGATCCGAGCGGCATTTGGAAACAACAATGTCGATACGTGTGCACGTGTGTGTCACTCGCCGACCGGCTATGGACTGAGCCAGACATTTGGCACCTCTGCTGGAACTCAAGATTTCAAGTCAATCGGCAGTGCCGATGTCATTTTGCTTATCGGAGCCAACCCAACAGATGCGCACCCAGTCTTTGCGTCGCGAATGAAGCGACGCATCCGCGAGGGAGCAAAACTAATCGTCATTGATCCTCGGCGAATCAGTCTCGTTAAGACACCTCATGTCGAGGCCGCTAGCCACCTTCAGCTTCAGCCAGGAACAAACGTCGCGGTGATTAATGCCCTTGCAAACGTAATCATGACCGAAGGTCTCTATGACGAGTCATTCGTACAAGAGCGCTGCGAAGATGAGTCGTTCAAGCGTTGGTTTGATTTCGTTATTCGTCCTGAGAACAGCCCTGAGGTGGTAGAGACTCTGTCGGGCGTTTCGGCAGTGGATATTCGAGCTGCAGCCAGGATCTATGGCTCAGCAAAAAATGGCGCCATTTATTACGGTCTTGGCGTTACCGAACACAGTCAAGGTTCAACCATGGTGATGGGAATGGCCAACCTGGCCATGGCCACCGGAAACCTTGGCCGTGAGGGTGTAGGCGTTAATCCATTGCGAGGCCAAAACAACGTTCAGGGCGCCTGCGACATGGGGTCTTTCCCGCACGAGTTTTCTGCCTACCGGCACGTTTCTGACGATGTCGTACGCGAACAATTCGAGAAAGTCTGGGAGACCAAACTCCAGGCAGAGCCAGGGCTACGGATACCAAACATGCTTGATGCCGCGATTGCCGGTCAGTTCAAGGCGATTTTCATCCAAGGTGAAGATATTGCCCAGTCCGATCCAAATGTGAAACATGTCAAGCATGGCTTGGCGTCGATGGAACTGGTTATTGTCCAGGACTTGTTTATCAACGAGACCGCTGCTTTCGCCCACGTCTTCTTGCCGGGCACGTCCTTTTTAGAAAAGGACGGCACGTTTACAAATGCTGAGCGTCGAATCAATCGAGTTCGACCCGTGATGGCGCCGAAGAATGGAAAGCAGGAATGGCAAATCGTGTCAGAGCTTTCCGAGGCGCTTGGTTACCCGATGCACTATGACAACGCTGCTCAGATCATGGATGAAATTGCCGAACTAACTCCTACGATGCGTGGCGTGAGCTTCGACCTTCTCGATCGGGTAGGCAGCGTGCAATGGCCGTGCAACGAAACGATGCCTCTTGGTACGCCTACTATGCACGTCGACATGTTTGTGCGCGGCCTCGGTCAGTTTATGGAGACTCCGTACGTGCCTACTGACGAGCGCACGAGTCGAAAGTTCCCCCTGCTTTTGACCACGGGAAGGATCTTAAGTCAGTACAACGTCGGCGCTCAGACTCGCAGAACCGAGAACACGGCTTGGCACCCAGAGGACCTTCTTGAAATTCATGAATCGGATGCTGCACTCCGCGGGATATCTGATGGCTCGCAAGTAAATATTGCCAGCCGGGTAGGACAGACTCTCCTTCGCGCAAAAATTTCTGATCGAGTACCAGCCGGCGTTGTCTACACGACATTTCACCATCCGATAAGTGGAGCTAACGTTATTACGACAGACTTTTCGGACTGGGCAACCAATTGCCCGGAATATAAAGTCACGGCAGTGGAGGTACGACCAGCTAGCGAAAACATCCAGATCGAGCCGGAAGACGTATCTCCGGCGTTGGTAAGAATGGCAAAGCAGATAGCGGAAAATATTCCGACAGCTGGGAATGCCAGCCGTGCTATCGCCGGCCACCTTGAGAAGTTTTGGACCGCCCAGATGCGAACTGAGTTGAGCACCTATGCATCCACACATCAGGGGGAGTTTTCGCCTGAATTGTTAACTGCATTAGAGAACGTCAACTGAGTGGACGTTCGAAAGGGCAGATTTTCGTTACTCGTATCGGGATCGGCCCTGGCTTCGCTCTTACTTACCGGATGCGCAAAACCGATACTCGATTGCACCGCATTTGGGAAAGAGTTTGATCGACTTCAAGGCGCTGCTGCCACAGCCGCTGCAGCAATCGCCAATCGCGGCGTCTGTCATACACAAGTTGAGGCAGACCGCAGATCTCAGTGCCCTGAGTACTACGTATGGCTAACGGCCGCAAAAACATTTGCCGCGTTTGTGGCTAGTGAAAAGGCCGGATGTGTCCAGGATCCGGACAAGCAAAATGCTCGGTTAGACTTCATCGATCTGCAGAAACCGGACGCATTTCCGGTTAAATAAGTTTCAATTCGTTGCACATCGGGTGGCGTGAGAGTTTACATTTTCGCTGATCACAACGGTTTACCTGGGTTCACAGTTGCGCTGATTGCAACTGTCGCCATTTAAGAATAGTGATTTTTGCCACATTGAAACACTCGCCCTATGCTGATCACTCCCGATCTCGACCCACATCATCTTTAGGGAGTAATTTTGAAGATCTCGATCCGTTCCACGGTCGGCATCGTTGCTGCAGGCGCCCTTGCGCTCGGCAGCCTCGTTGCGATCAGCGCGCCAGCCCAGGCGAAGGTCAAACTTCCAAACGGCTGCAAGAACTTAACCATAGGTTTCTTTGGTGCCCTTACTGGAGATTACGGAAACCTTGGCAAGAATATTTCGCAGGGCGCAGAACTTGCAGTGGCCCAGTATGGCCTCAAGGCCCACAAGGTAAATGTTGGTTTTGTCAGTTTCGACAGCCAGGGCGATCCAGCTCAGGCACCTGCATTGGCGCAGCAAGCGATTAAGAACAAGTGCCTGGTCGGCCTGGTCGGGCCAGCGTTCTCTGGCGAGTCAAAGGCTGCCGACCCAATCTTCCAACGTGGTGGCCTGCCAACGATCACACCATCGGCGACCAACCCAGACCTTTCAAAGCAGGGTTGGAAAGTCTTCCACCGTGCTCTTGGTACTGATGCGATCCAGGGCTCACAGGGCGCCAAATACATCAAGAACACTTTGAAGGCGACAAAGGTTGCCGTCATCGACGATGCCTCTGAATACGGCAAGGGCTTGGCCGATGTTGTGGCCGCAAGCCTTGGTTCGTCACTGGTAGTCACCCGCACGTCCCTTGACCCAAAGTCTCCAGACTTCAGCAGCACCGTTAGCCAAATTAAGGCTGGTGGCGCAACGGCTGTCTTCTACGGCGGTTACTACTCAGACGCAGGCCGTCTGGTTAAGCAACTCAGAGACTCGGGCGTTAAGGCTGCCTTCATGTCTGGCGATGGCACCCTTGATGCTGGGTTCGTTACTGCCGGTGGTTCGGCAACTGATGGCTCTGTCGTAACTTGTGCTTGTGCCCCGATTGACACCACGAAGACCGGTAAGGCTTTCAAGGCTGCCTACAAGACTCGCTTTGGCGTTGCTGACGGTACTTATTCACCTGAGGCATACGACGCAGCGAACTTCCTTCTGGCCGCAATCCAGCATGGCAAAGTCAGCCGCGCAGCGATCAACAAGTACATCTCCAAGAAGTCTTGGACTGGTATTACCAAGACTTTGAAGTTCACGAAGACTGGTGAAATTGCCGGCGGAGCGATCTTTGCGTACGTCTACAAGAACGGCACGAATACCGCTTCACTAATTAAGTAATTCCAAGGTTGGCTCAATTGGAGAGGGGGCGCCTAAAAGCGCCCCCTCTCCAATTGATAAGAAGTCGTTAGTTTCCAAATACGCAGGGTCAGATCCTGGCCCAAGGAGGTTCCTTGAACTTTTCAACGCTGACTAGTCAGTTCGGCGCCCTAACTTTCGACGGACTTGTCCTTGGTGCTATCTATGCGCTCGTCGCTCTTGGCTACACCCTCGTATATGGCGTTCTTCGCCTCATTAACTTCGCGCACTCTGAAATCTTTATGGTCGGCACTTACGGTGCGCTCCTTTCTGCTCAGGCAATTGGCCTAAATGCATCCAGCAAGCCGCGCACGGGTTTATCACTAGTAGGCACGCTACTTTTAGTCACAATCGTGGCAATGATTGTCTCTGGCGTTACCGCAGTGCTCATCGAGCGAATCGCCTATCGTCGCCTGCGAAAACGGGGAGCAGGGCGGCTAACTGTCCTTATTAGTGCAATTGGCACTTCGCTCTTCCTGCAAGAGGCGGTAGCTCTCTGGCGTGGCCGGAACTATGAGACTTTTCCGCGCTTTCTAAAAAAGGACGTCCTTTTTACCGTATTCGGCGCCGAGATTAGGTCGGACAAGATTCTGATTCTGGTTTCGGCGATAATTATGATGATCGCCCTTGAGCGGTTCGTCTCGCTGACTCGTCTTGGTCGCGGTATTCGTGCGGTAGCTCAGAATGAAAATACGTCAATCTTGATGGGTGTGAACATCGACCGGGTCGTTACCCTGACCTTCCTCATTGGCGGTCTCATGGCAGGCTTTGCCGGTTCACTTAACGAAGTCTATTTTGAGCAAACTCGCTTCAGTATCGGAGTCGTTCTGGGCATCAAGGCATTTACCGCCGCGGTGCTAGGCGGCATTGGAAATCTTCGGGGAGCATTGCTTGGTGGCCTGGTGCTTGGTGTGGTGGAGTCGTACGGCGCTGCCGTCTTTGGTGGATCGTGGAAAGACGTGGTCGCCTTTGTGATCTTGGTTCTTGTCCTCATGTTCCGGCCATCTGGTCTGCTCGGCGAGACGATGCAGAAGGCGAGGGCCTAGACATGAAATACTTATCTTCAGCCACTGATGCAATTGGCGATCGCTGGCGGGCGCTGCCGAAAACTGCTCGCGGATTCCTGACCGTAACTTTGATCGCAGGTTTAGTGGTTCTGCCAATGGTTCAGATTCCAATTCTCAACACACCAGATACTGATTTCCCTTCCCTACTTTTTGACAAAATCGGTCTGTACGTCCTGATGGGGATCGGGCTCAATGTTGTAGTTGGCAAGGCCGGGCTCCTGGACCTTGGCTACGTTGCCTTCTTTGCCATCGGCGGCTACACCATGGCGCAGTTAGGCACCTTGCTGCACTGGAGTTTCTGGCTGATTCTGCCCATCGGAGTGCTAGTAGCCATGAGTGCGGGAGCGATCCTCGGACTGCCCACCCTTAGACTTCGAGGCGATTACCTTGCCATAGTCACTCTGGGTTTTGGGGAGATCATCCGAATAACCGCCGTGAATGTCGATTGGCTTGGTGCTAACCGTGGCGTCTCTAATATCCCTTGGCCATCGGCTATTGGCCCGCTCAGTTTTGAAGATATTCTCAATCCCAAGCCCTTCTACTGGTTGCTGCTGGCTCTGATCATTCTGGTGATCTGGCTGCTGAAGCGGATTGACCGTTCCCGCGTCGGTCGCGCTTGGGAAGCGATTCGGGAAGACGAAGATGCAGCTGAGTTGATGGGTGTTCAGACGCTCAAGTTCAAACTATGGGCGTTTAGCATCGGTGCCGGGATTGGCGGTATGGGCGGGGTTCTTTTCGCCAGCAAGGTCGGATTTATTTCGCCAGATAATTTCCCATTGACCCTCTCAGTGATGTTTTTGGCGATCGTGGTTCTCGGTGGCAGCGGAAACATTCCGGGAGTGGTGCTTGGTGCGCTGGCTATTTCCTATATTCCAGAGCGGCTTCGAGGCTTTAGCGAATACCGAGTTCTCATGTTTGGCGCGGCGCTGGTAATCATGATGAACCTTCGCCCACAAGGGTTGCTCCCAAGGCGCGTCAGGGGGCAGGTGGCTACTGATGGCAAATGATTCAGTTCTACTCGAATTCGCCAACGTAACCATGCGCTTTGGCGGAGTAACGGCGCTAAGCAATGTTGATATCTCGGTACATAAGGGCGAGATCGCGGCCCTGATTGGCCCCAACGGAGCCGGCAAGACAACGGTTTTTAATATTGTCACCGGGGTCTACCAGCCAACCGAGGGAGATGTCCGCTTCAAGGGGACGAGCCTTCTTGGCATGAAGCGTTCTGAGATAACGCGAACTGGTCTTGCCCGCACCTTCCAGAACATTCGACTTTTCGCTGAAATGACGGCCCTGGAAAACGTTCTGGTTGGCGCCGACGCCCATTCGAAATCATCCGTACCGGGAGCAATCTTGACCCTGCCGCGTAAGCGTCGCGAAGAGCGTGAAGCGCATGAACGGGCTAGCGAGCTAATGGACTTTATGGGCCTATCAAACCAGGCACACTTGCTGGCTAAGGGATTGCCTTACGGAGATCAGCGTCGCCTTGAAATCTGCCGAGCTCTGGCAACCAATCCTGAAGTTCTCTTACTTGACGAACCTGCGGCCGGATTTAACCCGGTTGAAAAAGAGATTCTCGCCGAACAGATCAAGAACATTCGCGATCGCGGCTTTACCGTCCTCCTTATCGAGCACGATATGAGCCTGATCATGGGCATCTCAGACCGAGTAATGGTTCTGGACTTCGGCACCAAGATCGCCGATGCCATTCCTAGCGAAATTCAACAAGATCCGCGGGTTATCGCGGCCTACTTAGGAGCGCCGGCCGATGCTTCTTGAGGTCAAAGATCTTCATGTTCACTACGGCAAAATTGAGGCCCTTCGTGGTATCTCCTTTGAAGTAGGTCAAGGCGAGATCGTTGCGATCATCGGCGGTAACGGGGCGGGCAAGACAACTACCCTGAAGACAATCAGCGGTCTACTCAAGCCCACTTCTGGCAGCATTCATTTCGGCACGGTCGATGTTGCGACGGTGGCGCCTTACGCGCGAGTCAATCTCGGAATTTGCCAAGTGCCCGAAGGTCGCGGGATTTTTCCCGGAATGACCGTCCTTGAAAACCTCGAAATGGGCAAATATCACCGAAAGCACAGCCGGAAAGAAATGGAAGAAGATCTGGACAAGGTTTACGAACTTTTTCCCAGAGTGAAGGAACGTGCATTCCAGTCGGCTGGAACTCTCTCTGGCGGCGAGCAGCAGATGGTCGCCATCGGGAGAGCCCTGATGTCTAGGCCAACCCTGCTCCTCCTTGACGAGCCATCAATGGGGTTAGCTCCGATGATTGTGGCGCAGATTTTTGACATCATCACAAAGATCAATCAGGACGGAATCACCGTTGTTCTTGTCGAGCAGAATGCCCAACAAGCGCTCCTCCGATCGGAACGTGCCTATGTTCTGGAGACCGGAACAGTTGTCAAAAGTGCGCCGTCCAAGGAATTGCTGACCGACGAAGCGGTTAGGCGCGCCTACCTCGGCATCGGAGCCTGAGCCGGGGCTGTGCGCGAATATCTGAGCCCGGCATGGCGAAATTGGTCCGCGTCGACACTAGAGCACGAATATTCGCCGAGCGAGTGGGCAAAGCGTTCCTATCTTGAGTGCGTCCCAGATTTTCTGGAAGCCGGCGAGAAGGCCAAAGCCATACTTGGCAGTAATCTTCACACGGATCACTACGGTTCAACGGCTCGCAATATTGTCGCGTGGTCGCCCCCAACTTCGCGTGATGCAATCTTCGCCTGGATTCATGGTGGGTACTGGCAGGATTCGTCGATCGATGAGGCATTTCTTGGCGCCGGAGACTTGGCGATTCGGGAATTCGGATTTGCCGCCATCGAATACAACCTGGCACCCGAGGCGTCTATCCCTGAGATGATCGACGACTGCATCGCAGCTTTACTGTGGCTTCGCGGACACAATCCAGGCACGCGAATAATTCTCGGCGGACATTCCGCGGGTGCCCACTTAGCCTTAGCCGTTGCCAACCGGATCGAAGTTGATGGTCTGGTTCTGGTATCAGGTATTTTTGATTTGCGCCCGCTGGTATCAACTTCGATCAATGGGCCGCTGGCTCTCGATGATGAAAGAGCTTTGAAACTTTCGCCCATTTTCACCGAGAGCACATTCTCATATGACGTGGAAGTTCTCGTTGGCGGCGACGAATCGCCCTCATTCCAGGCACAAGCTAAGGCCGCTTTCGACTACCTAGTTGATAGTGGCGCTTCGGTAAATTTGGTAACCAAAGAGGGGCTTGATCACTTTGACATTATTTTGACTGGCGAACACGTGAGCAGTTTTCTCCGGCTTGCCGATCGCTAGACAACGGCGGATTCAGTAGTGAATCTTTCGGCTAGGTAATATTTCGTATCTATTATGTCGATGGCTTCGCTCACTAAGCGGGCGACGTCGGCATAGGTGTTGTAGAGCGGAGCAAAACCGAATCGCAGTATGTCTGGCCGTCGGAAATCGCCAACGACTCCTCGTTCAATCAAGGCTCGTATGATCGAGTAACCGTTCGAATGGGAGAGAGCAACGTGACTGCCACGCTTGTTGCTATCTCGCTCGGAAACGATGCCGAGGCCCCGCGTCACTAAGTGCTCCTCGGCCAACTGATAAAAAAACGTTGAAAGGCCAAGGCTTTTTGCTCGTAATTCGGACATTGAAACATCCTGGAATATATCCAAAGCGGCCGACAGCCCGGTCATGGACAACACTGGCGGAGTGCCAACCAGCATTCGATCTACACCGGCGGCAGGTTCATATGAACGCGAAAATTCAAACGGACGGGCATGTCCATGCCAGCCATGAATCGGCTGCGATATTGATCCGGACAGGCTTTGGGAAACGTAAATGAAGGCAGGGGCCCCAGGTCCGCCATTGAGATACTTGTAACCGCATCCCACGGCAAAATCCGCATCGGCATTGGTTACGTCCAAGGGGACGGCTCCGGCCGAGTGTGCCAAGTCCCAGATCGTAAGCGCACCTGCTCTATGCACGATTCCGGTTATGTCAGCCATGTCGTACATGGCTGAGGATCGATAATCCACATGGGTTAGTTCAAGGACAGCCACGTCTTGGTTGATCGCGTCAATGATCTCATTTCGTGGAAGCGCCACGACTCGTAAGCCTCGCTCTTTTGCAACGGAATCAATCAGGTAGAGATCGGTAGGAAAATTATCGACGTCCGTGAGAATTACACTTCTATCCGGCCTAAGTCCACACGCCGCATGTAGTGCCTTGTAAAGGTTTACCGAAGTGCTGTCGCAAGCCACCACTGAATCGGGTACGGCGCCGATTAGGGCAGCGATCTTGTTTCCTACCCGTTGGGCGATATCGACCCAACCTGCGGTATTCCATGAGCGTATAAGTCCCTCACCCCACTCATCGCGCACCGCAGCGTCGATAGCGACGATTGCCGATTTGGGTAGCGCGCCAAGAGAGTTGCCGTCCAGGTACGAAATGCCCTCTGGGATCGCAAAGAGTTGGCGCTTCTCGGCTAGTGAATCCGCAGCATCAAGGCGGGCAGCTTCTGTTTCAAACATGGAGAACAGGCTACCCACTAGTCAGTATCTATTACGGCCTTTGGCTACAGCGGCGCGAATTGCGCGGTGAAATGCCGCAGTGCCTTAGGCTGTTCGACGATTTGATAGCCACGAAGAGTCGAGGCAAGTTCACCAACGGCAAGGCAGACTTCGATTACATAATCGATATGGCTCTGGGTGTAGGTACGCCTCGGGATGGCCAAGCGAACCAGATCCATTGCGGCTTCCTTTTCGCTCCCGTCCGGTTGCTGTCCAAACATCACGGTCCCGATTTCGCAGCCGCGCACCCCGCCCATCTGATAGAGCGCGATTGCCAGTGATTGCCCGGGGTATTCAAGCGGGGGGATGTGGGGGAGCAGGGCTCTGGCATCGAGGTATACCGCGTGGCCACCGATGGGCTGCACCACTGGTATTCCGCCTGCGGCAAGCGCATCGCCTAGATAGGCGGTGGATCGGATCCGGTACTGCAAGTAGTCGTGGGATACCGATTCGCCAATTCCGACTGCCAGGGCTTCTAGGTCGCGACCCGCGAGCCCGCCATAGGTCGGGAAACCTTCAGTGAGGATGAGAAGGTTCCGAGCTTCTTGAGCGATTGTGTCGTTGTTCATGGCGAGCCAGCCGCCGATATTTCCCATTGGGTCTTTCTTTGCGCTGATCGTCATTCCATCTGCATAAGAGGCCATTTCGCGGACGATGTCAGCCACGTCGCGATCCCCTTGTCCGGGCTCGCGCTCTCTGATGAACCAGGCATTCTCGGCGTAGCGGCAGGCGTCGATGAAGAAGAGCAGACCGTGCCGTTTGCAGATTTCGCTGACCTGTCGAATGTTTTCTAGCGACACCGGTTGACCGCCACCGGAGTTGTTAGTGACCGTGATCATCACGACCGGGATATTTACTGCCCCATGCTCGGCGATGAAGGCAACAAGTGCATCAATGTCCATATTGCCTTTGAACGGGTGGCGGCTCTGCGGATCGCGTCCTTCAGGGATCACCAAATCAACTGCGGTCGCCCCAGTGAATTCAATATTTGCGCGGGTGGTGTCGAAGTGCGTGTTATTTGGAATAAATTTCCCGCCACCGCCAAGTACCGAGAAAAGAATCTTCTCTGCGGCGCGACCTTGGTGGGTAGGAATGACATGCTTAAACGGAAAGAGTGAATTCACCGCATCGCGAAATATCTCCCACGATGGTGAACCCGCATAGGACTCATCGCCATGTTGGATCGCGGCCCATTGATCGCGGCTCATGGCGCCGGTTCCCGAGTCCGTGAGCAGGTCGATCATGACGTCAGCGGCTCTAATTCCAAACAAGTTGTAGCCAGCGGCTTTGAGTGCATTCTCGCGCTCTTGCGGGGTCGATAGGTGCAGCGGCTCGACTGAGTGGATTCGGAAAGGCTCGATAATTGTCTTAAATTCCATGATCCAAGTTTAGATTACTTACCGGCTTAAATTGAACAAAAGAGACTTCCATTCCCTACGTGCATCTGGTGCTGCGGCTTGCCTTGGCCACCGCCTTGACCAGCACCGATGGATACACCAGAAATGGCAATCAAATCAGACGTTGCTAGCTTCGGCGCGGATGGTAAAAACTCTTGAAAACAGGCGCTACTCTCTACCATGCAATTCACTTCCTCGGACGTGGGCAAACCATGAGCGCGCTGTTTGAAATCAACGAATTCGACGAAGATAATTTAGAGATACGAGACACTGGAGTCGATCTCTCGCCAGATCGGTCCCGAGTAATTGCGCGCTTCTTTGTGCCGGGGCATGAAACCGTTGGTCCAGGCGATTCACGAGCTACGCAGGTGATAAACCGAATCCTTTGCCTTTCCGAATCGGATGTCGAAGATGCGATGCGTGAGGTTGATTCATATTTCTCTGAACGTCACCGAGATTTACACAACTACTTGAACGACAATGCTGAGTTGGTCCTAGCGAACTTCGACTCTATTACCCCAATGTCAGCTGCTCGACGACATTTGATCGGAGCAACCTTCACCAACGAATATTCCATTGAAGGGGCGGCACTTTGCAATCCATCGGCCGTGCTGCATCCGCATCAAGACACCAGCGGCGACGCAAAATTCGTGATGAGCGTTCGGGGGATAGGCGAGGGACACATCTCCTCGATCAGCTTTAGGACTGGTCGTGTTTCGCCGGATGGCACGGTCACAATTGACGAGCCAGACCGTTTCCCGGTGGCCGCCGACGGAATACCCGGCCAGCACCATAAGGGTGTCTTTCATGCCAAGTTGGAACAGCTTGGCGACGATCCAGAAATCACCCGACTGGTGCTAGATCCGCTTTTGCCAAGATTTGACACTGCCGCTCTTGATGCTCAAACAGAGCTGCTGGCTGCAAATTCTGCTGACCAAATTGATACCGCAAAAACACTTTCGAATCTCAAGCACTTAGCAAGATCGTCCTATCGCGTGGATTTTCCAATGTTGAGCACAATCTCTGAGCGTGTGCTCTGGCCGCAGTCCCCGGCGGAAGCCAAGGGCATGGAAGATGCTCGCTTCGTCAGATTTGTGGCCGACAGCGGGGAGAGCGTCTACTACGCCACCTACACGGCCTTCGATGGTGCCAACATCTCGGTCCAATTGCTCGAAACTTCCGACTTCAAGACCTTTACGAGTTCTCCGATGGCCGGTGCCGCAGCTTCGGGTAAGGGGTTGGCGCTTTTCCCGAGAATGATCAATGGGAAATTTGCGGCCCTATCTCGCTCCGATCGAGAGACAAACTCCATCGCCTTCTCCGATGATCTTCTTTGCTGGGACGAATCGACTTCTATTCAGGTCCCAGAACAGTCTTGGGAGGTGTTGCAGCTTGGGAACTGCGGCTCGCCGATTGAAACCGATTCGGGTTGGTTGGTCCTCACTCACGGAGTCGGGCCGATGAGAAAGTACTCAATCGGGGCCATCCTCCTAGATCTCGACGAACCGCAGAAAGTGATTGCCAGACTTTCTCGTCCCTTGATTTCTCCGTCACTTGATCGACGAGACGGATACGTTCCGAACGTCGTCTATTCATGCGGCGGTTTCGTCCATCATGACACTCTCGTACTGCCTTATGGGATCGCTGATCAAGCAATCTCCATTGCGACGGTGTCAATCGATCAACTGATTAACGCCATGGATTTCGAGTGAATTCGAGAGTTCAGAACTAGAAATCGGAACTTCGCTTCTGGCTTTTAGTCGTTTGAGTTGACGCTTGAGCGAGAAACTACGAAACCAAGCCCGAGCCCGAATAGCAGGTGCTCAACGGAGAAATGGCCCCAACCCACAACTTTGGCCATTTGTGAAATTGGCTGACCGCCACCGAAGAGGTGAGCGATTATCGGCAAGCCGATGAATGCGTTCATGATCAGCACGACCAAACCGAATCCGGCTCCATAAACAAGTGTGAGCGAGCGAGTTGCGGCGACTTTGGACATTACGACACCAAAGACGGCACCCGCCATCGCTCCGGTCATCATGTGGATCATGGCACCAACCAATGCAGGCGCGAGCACGAAGTAGGCGGAGTTGCCGTGCATGGCGTCTGTCATAGAAGTCATCATTGCGTTGGGGGAAATCAGGGCGGAAGCAATGTGGTACAGAGGCGTAAAGAATCCCGTGTGCTTTACCGATCCGCTAACAACCATCGCATACATGGCCATAGCAAGAGAACCAGCGATACCCCCAACAACGCCAACTCTTAAGGCGCTGCCTAATGATTGCGTCCTTGCTTTCTCAATTACAGACATGAGTCAAACTCCCTAGTTCAGGCGAGAGTCGCTATTGCGACCTACCCCCGAAACACGGTGACCCGGACGAATCATTCCATCTGCATACGTACATCTTTGGCTGGGTCGGCAACTACGCAGCAGGACTCCGCTTTGAGCCGCCCGGTCAGACCTCCAATTAGCATGAAGATCATGAAGCCTACGATCAAGCCGCCAAGTAAGTAACGCATATCCAACCAACCTTCCAAGTCCACTCAAGAGTGTATTCGACCCGTCGCTGGTAAGCCGATCGAAATTTCTGGGCTATCTCAACGAACACTGGAATGATTTTCCCTAGTGACCGTGTTACTCCGGGTAAGAGGAGTCTGGGGTCCAACGGGGATGAAACCATGACGGTAGGGTCGGTGAATGTGGCATTGATCGGGGCAGACGCCGACGGTGGAGATCGGGCTCGTGGTTTCCGAGAGTTCGTCGAACCCGAGATTCCGGTTCTGCTACGAGTGGCTCAAGGACTTACGGGTTCAAAACCCGATGCGGAGGACCTGGTACAAGAGACTTTAATCCGCGCCTTCAAGGCAATTGACCAGTTCGATGGTGCGTATGCCCGGGCGTGGTTGCTCACCATCTTGCGCAATACGAACATAAATATGAATCGACGTCAGCGACCGATTCTGCTTGAAGACGGACTCGTGTGGGACAGCGCCACTCCAGCATTCGGAACTGGCCATGAGGCTTCTGCCGAGGAAACCGCCATTGACCGTAGTTTCAGCCTAGAAATTCAAAGGGGTCTGAAGGAACTGGACCCGCGTTTTCGTGAAGCCCTAATCCTGATAGATGTTCAAGGCCTTAATTATGCGGAATGCGCGTCAGTTCTTGGTGTCCCCGTGGGGACAGTCATGTCACGACTTAGCCGCGCTCGCAAACGACTTAGGGAGTACCTAGTGAACACCTCAGCCCTGGAAGGACACTCCAAATGATGAATCCATTATTCGCCATGCGTTGTAAATTGACAACGCGGCGCCTTCAGAGGTATTTGGACATGGATCCAGATGCACTGCTTTCAGAGAAGGAACTCGCGCAGGTCAGGTCGCATCTCGTGGAATGTGAGCGTTGCACCAAGAGTGTCGACGACTATAGGAGAATGAATTCGGCCCTACGGCGATTCGGCGATGCGCAACAGCCCGACGACCTGAGTGTGGCTCGATTGAAGGCTGTATTAGGCGACTTGAATCCTCGTGATCTGTAGTCGTGGGTAGAGTCACTCTGTGGCGACTAGACACATCGGTATTGATTCCTAGAGAGTTGAGGTATGAAATCGTCTGATATGAAACTGAGCGATGGCCGAAACCTGAATTTGTTGCTAGGCGAGGGCGAGAGCCAGACCGCAGTCATCTTTCACCACGGCACTCCTTCGTGCGCCAATATTTGGAAGAGCTGGATTGAGAAACTGGAGAAGGCTGGGATCCGAGCAGTCGCATACTCGCGAGCTGGCTACTACACGAGTGATCGCAAACCCGGCCGCAATGTGGTCGATGTAAATGCAGATATCTCAGAGGTTCTTGATCGCTACGACATTAAAAGTTTCATTTCGGTCGGGTGGTCTGGTGGCGGGCCGCATGCCCTTGCATCTTCGCTGGACTCGCGGTGCAAATCGGTAGTGGTGCTTGCTGGGGTCGGCATGTATGGCCAGCCGGATTTAGATTTTTTAGCCGGAATGGGCGAAGAGAACATAGACGAGTTCGGAACCGCTTTACAGGGCGAAATTGCGCTGTCAACCTGGATGGAAGCGAACGGAACGGGCTATAAGACCATTACCGGCGCCGAACTACGAAGCACTGTTAGTTCCTTATTCTCTAAGTCCGATGTTGTCACCATGCAGAACGAAAAGTTCTCTGAAGACCTTGCCGAAAACTTCAGACAGTCCTTAGCCAGCGGGTTCTGGGGCTGGATGGACGATGACTTCGCCTTCACCCAAGACTGGGGTTTTAGCCTCGATCAGGTCAAGGTTCCAGTGACTATTTTCCAGGGAGACGAGGACCTGATGGTGCCCGGTGCCCATGGCCGCTGGTTGCACGCCAAGATGCCGCATTCAACACTTCGTCTAATCGCAGGCGAAGGCCACCTTGCCTATTTCTCATCGGCGCAAGACGAAGTTCTCGATTACCTGCTCAAGCCATTAGGGGAGGCAAAGGTCCATACCGTGTGTTGTCCGTCGACCATTCCCTGATCCATGATAGTTTCGTAATTTCCCCAGATCGAATCTCCGCCAGTGACCCAATAGGGGCTGGCTGCTGCGGCCGAGCCGACCCAGATGATTTTGACGTGTTCGGTAGTGGAACTCCCGCCAGTTGCCATGCCGTTCCACTCATTAGTGACCCAGGCCCCTTGGCAGTAAGTGGGATCGTCGTAGCCATTGGCGTTGCAGGCATCCCACGCTGCATTCCACTTCATGACCAGGTGGTCGTTGGCATACGTTGGATCGCCATAAACCATTCCGTCAATTTTCTTGTCGACTCCGTCAGCAGGTCCAGAGAAAATTCGTGCGCTGTAGTTGTAGCCACATCGATTGAAGCCATGGCTTGTTGCATCATGCGCGCATGTGATTGTTCCAGAAGCGGCATTTGAGGCACTAGCTATCGCTGGTGATAGACCCAGGGCAAGTATCGCTGCCAGACTAAGTCGAGCGAACTTCGTCATTGAATCTCCTTAGTAATGTTAAAAATTGGAAACAACTATGACGACACTCTAACGAATTGGGCTCATTCTCTCTAGCCCCAGGACTGGCTGGTACGGCGATCCGAATTTTGGGTCATGAATCACGCTATTTCGATCTACTCAGCCATATTTTATATCTCGACTGGTTACTGAAGTTGACCTGACACGTCGAAAGCAATGATTTCTTGAATTTAAAACTTGCCAGGCTTAATAATTTTCGTTTGAACCCTCAGAATCATGGTTGAACCTCGAAATGACGCTTGATTTATGAAAAGGTATTCCGATGGCGAAATTAGATTTCCTCATAATTGGGGCGCAGAAGGCGGGTACGTCTAGTTTGAGGGCCTTCTTTCGGGAGAACTCAGAATTCTTTAGAATTCCCACTCGCGAGATGCAATTCTGGAATAGGAGTATGAATTTCAAGGATGGCGCTGGCATTAAGGAGTACCTGCAGATCCTTGAAGGTGGCCAGCCGGGTAAATTGGCGGGAGAGAAGACACCAAATTATTTGAATTCGAAGGATGCTCCTAAACGTCTCAAGAAATATTTTCCGGATACTAAGTTGATTGCCATACTAAGAAACCCGATAGATCGGGCATATTCGTCATACTGGCATGGTCGAAAAAACGGTGCAATTCCTGAAAATATGAGTTTTTCAGAGTTGATTCGGCTGGATCACAAAGATTCAGAATTGCCCTTTCATTCAGTTGTGGAACGCGGATTTTATGATAAACATCTCGCATACTGGTTGCGCCACTTCCATTCAGACCAATTCAGTGTCCTTGAGCATGAGGATGTGATCACCAATCAAGAGTCTAGATTGCGTGATCTAGCCAAATTTCTCGAATTATCAGATAGTCAGATTTTTAGGTTGAAGCTGACCTTTCCCCATGTGAATAGGGCAAAACAAAATCGTTTCCCGCGGTTGACTCGGGCCATCTATAACTCTCATTTTCTTGATTACAAACGTCGAGTCAAACTCATCTCAAAAATCACATTTGAAAAAGAGTACAAGGAGATGGAACAGGCAGATCGTAGATACCTCGAGAGGGTCTATAGCGATCACGTCACGAATCTCGAGAGCATTTTAGGTAGAGAATTGCAATGGACTTAGGCGTTGCAAACGCAACTTAGTCTGAGCCCAGTTGTAGGGATAGTTAGCGGGATTCAAGCCGCCGTCCGCGGGATAATACTGGTGGGGCGGGTCGGGCTCGAACCGACGACCGGCGGATTATGAGTCCGCTGCTCTAACCAACTGAGCTACCGCCCCAGGCCTCGTGAGTTTAGCGGGTATTGAGCCAGGATCATTCAGTCCAATTTTCTGCCCACGAGAGCTGGGAGATGCGATGCAGGTGGGTTCCAGCCTGTTCTAGGCCATCCGCTTACTCTGGACTCAAAGGCGCAGGGATTCAGCGACGTCGGCGGCAACTTCTAGAAGCGAAAGCGCATCTTCTTCAGTTGTACGAAAATTGGTGAAGCAAGGCCTCATCCATATTCGGCCTTCAATCTCTGCTGCCGAAACGAAGACGCGCCCATCTTCTTGTATCTTCTGTACCAGCAGGGATTGAAACTCGTCGCTCGTGTCTTTTCCGTATCGAACGGGCACCACGGACAACTCTGGCCGAAATGGAAGAACTTCAAAGCGCGGATCGGCATCAGCTGTGTCATACAGCTTCTGTGCCTGATCTAGGTTCGCTTGAATTGCTGACCGAAATTCTTCGGCTCCGTGAGTCTTGAAGGCTAGCCAGAGTTTCAAAGCACGGAGCGGCCTCGAATATTCGAGCGTCTCGTCCACTGCATTTCCAGTCTCTCCGTCATGAAGCATGTACGACTCATTGTGTGAGAACGTGGCAGCAAGTTTTTTTCGATCTTTGACCATCAATGCACTGCAGGCTTTTGGTACGAACATCCACTTATGCGCATCAACGCTTACCGAATCGGCCCGGTCAATTCCGCTGAAGGCGGGTGTCTTCGAGGGCACACCCGCGGCCGGCAAGCCATAGGCGCCATCCACGTGCAGCCAGACGTTGAACCGCTGGCAGATATCAGCAATTTCGCCAATCGGATCAATTGCTCCGGTAAGGGTGGTTCCTGAAGTGGCGATAACCGCGACCGGCACGATCCCATCCCGCAAGTCTGTCTCCAGGCTTTCGGCAAGAGCCGCACTATGAATTCTGTGATCGGCATCTATCGGAATGGCACGTATGCAATCACTGCCCAACCCGAGTAACTCAACTCCGCGGCGTACTGAGTAGTGGACTTCAGCCGAGCAGTAGATTGCCGGTCGAGCGTTCATGACACCGTGTTTTCGGCTTCCGGGTAACGCTACTTCTCGCGCTGCGGCCAAGGCCGTGATGTTACTGATTGTTCCGCCGCTGGTGAACGCCCCGCCCCCGACCGGAAAGCCGACAAATTCGCCAAGCCAGCGAAGAGTCTGTCTTTCGAGTGCAGATGCGGCCCGTGAATCGATGGCGAGGTTAATGTCATACGAGTGAGCCAGCAGATCGCCAAGCGCCCCGATTTCAAGGCCACTTGACCCAATCCAGGCCATGAATCTTGGACGAGAGTGAGCCAAAGAAGTATCGAGGACTTCTGCCGCCAAATTCAACGTTTGAATCGGATCCATTGGGGCTTCGGGCAACAACTCCCGAAGAGTGGCCGCGAGGGCAGGTTCGACTCGAGGTTCATGCTCTCGCGCAACGTAGAACTCATCCCAAGCTTTGGCGACAATTTCCGTTGCTCGCTTTAGGGCGGCGTCGCGGCCAATTCCAAGATTTAGGGGCTTCTTCACAGGCGAAGGCTACGCTCGTTTCATCAGGAGATTGCGGTACGGCACCAATTGGGGCACTGAGTCAATGCCCACTACGCCGACCAACTCATTTCCTCGCAAATATTCGACGATCAGAGGTTCGCCCCAAGTTCCAAAGGACAAGCGCTGGTGATCGGCGATGCCTGGAATGCCGAAGGATTGGATGTTGTACTCATACTGATCGGACCAGAACGTGGGAATGAAACCCACTGGCTCTAAGCCGGGCTCATCTCCGGCGAGAAGAGCGGCTAACGTTTTTCCGGCTCTACGTCCCGTTTCGGTGGGCAAATTCCAGTGCTCGATACGACGGGGCGTCTCGTCGAATAGCCCGTGCGGGTATTTCGCGATGTCTCCGACCGCCACGACTGGAACTGGCGCACCCGCTATGCGCATCGAGACATCCACGAGCACTCCATCGCTGAGATCCAATCCATTTCCGGAGAGCCACTCAATGTTTGGGATCGAGCCGATTGCCTCAACGATCACGTCCGCAAAGTGTTCACTTCCGTCAGAGAGGCGAACGCCGGTGGCCGTCTCATCCCCCAAGAAAGCTTCGATTCCAACGCCTAGATGAAATTCAACGCCCTTCGCCTCGTGTCGGCGGCGGAGTTCCTGCGATAACTCAAGTCCAAGTGGGCGGATCATTGGTTCCTCGTCCACAGCCACAACCTTCACTGAGAGGCCAAGAAGGCGGGCAGTTGCGGCCACTTCGCAGCCGATGAATCCCGCGCCGACGACGAGTAAGGAGCGTGAACGATTGAGTTCGTTTCGAAGTGAAGAGGCATCCTCTAGCGTGCGCAGAACATGACGTCCTGCTTCCGGGCCGCCTGCTACTAGTCTCCTTGGACGAATTCCAGTAGCTATCGCTAATCCGTCAAAGGTTATGTCTCGACCGCTGGCGAGGGTGAGTGTGCGATCGCGAAGGCTAACGCTTTGCGCCCGATCGCCAAGTACCCAGGTTACAGATTCCAGTGAAGGCCTTCGTTTGAACTCCAAGGAAGCCGGTTCGATACCGTCCTTCAACGCCTCTTTAGAAAGCGGCGGCCGGTTGTAGGGGAAGTGATTCTCATCGCTGACGATTACGATCTCGCCGGCGTAACCCGATGCGACTAAGGATTCTGCGGTGCGAAGTGCGCCAAGCCCGCCCCCGACTATTGCTACCCGCATGCCCTATTCGATCGTGATCGCTTGCATGGGGCAGACATCTGCGGCGCTCTCGACGTCATTGCGACGACTATCGTCAACCTCGTCCGCATACGTTAGTTTTCCGTCGTCATCGAGCTGGAATACATCTTCGGCTTCAAAGCAGCACTGGCCGTAGTGCTGGCACTTTGACATGTCGACGACGATCTTCATTTCTGCTCCTTGATTCTTGATGGGTAAAGATCTTTCGATGGCGTGCGAATGCCGCGGTATTCCCAATCTCCGCCTAGTGCGGTTGAAACGACCTCTTCACTTTCTGAGGGTTGAGCCCCGACGTCGTCGCGAATTGGTTCTGGACCTTCCACGATGTGGTTTGTCAGCGTTCCTAGACCTTCAACCTCGACTTCGACTACGTCTCCAGGATTTACCGGGCGCGAAAATGCTGGCGTTCCCGAAAAGAGGAGATCGCCCGGGACCAGGGTTATTGTTCTGGCTATGTCCGCAATGAGATAGTTCATATCCCAGACCATCTCTGAGGTGTTGGAATCTTGTTTAATTACCCCATTCACCTTGGTGCGAATGCCCTTGTTCTGAAAATCCCATCCTGAAACCAGTCCCGGACCAACAGGTGCGAGAGTGTCCGAACCCTTCACCCTAAGCATCGAGCCCGCATCTGTATCGCGAAAGTCATGCAGCCCGTAGTCATTTCCGATGGTGTATCCGGCTATGTAGTCGCCAGCCTCTTGAGGTGAAACATTTCGACAGGTGCGCCCAATGGCTATGACGATCTCGCCTTCATAGTTCAGCCATTTGCAGCCGAGTGGACGCACTACTGCCGCTCGATGCGAGTTGAGAGCCGATATCGGCTTATGGAAATAAGTTGGGGCCGTCGGCAATTTTGTCATGAACTCATCAGTGCGACTCTGATAATTCAAATGGACGGCGATGATCTTTGTGGGCTCGGTAGGCGGAAGGTGAATGGCGGCGTCGATTTCAATCGTCCTGCCATCTGCAGCGAGGAGCAGATCGTTTTCACGTCGAACCTGAGTTGGGTAGCCATCGAGTAAAATACGGCGAAATTCAGCCACGTTGAATCACCCTGGAATTGGCGTGTGGAAAGCCTTCGGCTGGTCTGTCAAACCAGATATGAACTTGGCCAGTTCCAATGGAGTTCTCGTATTCGCTGTACATCCGGCCTGGTGCGGTGCATTCGCCTTCGCCCACGGCCGAAATTGCGGTTAGGTAGTGGGCGAATCTTGCCTCGGGACGGAATCTCAGGAATTCGGGCATCGTTGCTAGCACGCGATCGTGGTTACCGGATTTGAACCATTCGATTCGTTCGTAATCTGCCTCTCGCGCGTCACTTGAAAAAATGTGCGACGGATCGCTTGCCTCATGTTTGCGAAGTTCGCGCAGTGGCCAGAAAGTGTGCGAAAGGGCTCCGGAGGCGACGAGCAGCACCTTTCGCTCACTCTTGGCAATTGCTCGACCTAGAGCCCGCCCACATCTAATTGCATCTTCGGTATCGCCGGTTTGCGCGGCAGATACTGATATCCAGCGCTTGTCGAGACCGGCTCCTAGATAAGTCCAAAGATTAATGGTGGCATAAGTCTGGGGGAGGTAATGATCGTCGATTGCCGTTACCCAGGTGCCAGCACCTTCTGACTCGGCGGCCATCAACTCGGCCAATTCGGGGTCGCCGCGAAAGTCGAACGGAATCCGGGACATTCCTCGGGGGAGTTCTTCAGAAGTAAAGAGCCCCGATCGCCGCGCATGCGAAGTGACAACGAACTCAACGGTGGTGAACCAGTGTGAGTCTAAGACAACGACTGTGTCGTAATCGAGTTGCTCAAAGACATCAGCACGAAGTTTATGAAGTCCAGGAACCAGACTTAGTTCCTTGCCCTCATTTATCGCGAACCTGGTCGCTTGCGGCAACATGATCGTAGGAACGTGAGCCAATAGACCCATACCGACAACTTCACCCATGACTATTCCTTCCATCCGGTTGGAGAAACAACCGTGTTCTTCACATCCGAGTAGAAATCGAAAGACCAAGTACCACCTTCGCGACCAATTCCCGATTTCTTTGAACCGCCAAAGGGGGCCCGAAGATCTCGAACGAAGAAGCAGTTAATCCAGACGGTTCCAGCGACAAGTTGGCTTGCCAGATGTTCGGCACGTTGGCGGTTGCCCGAAACCACGACTGCGGCTAGGCCGAATTCAGTTGAGTTTGCCATCGCAATGGACTCGTCATCGGTGGAAAAAGTCTGAAGTGTGAGAACGGGCCCAAAAACTTCAGCCGTAACGATTTCGCTACCCGGTGCTGGCTCTATTACCAGCGTTGGCTCGTAGTAGAGCCCCTCGAGCGCGGCATTTCGTTGGCCGCCGAAGGCCAATTCCGCACCAGACAATTTTGCGCGGTCAACAAAGCCTTCAATACGGCTGAAATGTTCACCGTGAATTTGCGGACCAATATCTGTCTCAGGATCGCGTGGGTCGCCTTGCTTGATAGCCAGTGCACGCTCCTTGAAGCGTTCGATGAAGAGCGGCGCAATGGATTCTTGAACTAGCAGTCGAGTTCCAGCCAGACAGACCTGACCGGCGTTGTCGTACTGTTCGACGGCTAGAGAAACTGCGAGATCCAGATCTGCATCATCAACAATGATGGTTGGACTCTTACCGCCAAGCTCAAACGAGCAAGGGGTCAAATTTTCGGCAGCGGCCCGGGCTACGAGTTTTGCAGTTGGCACAGAGCCGGTGAAGGAGATGCGGGAGATCCCTGGGTGAGACACCAATGCCGCACCAGCCTCCTCACCATAACCCTGCACCACATTGAAAACGCCATCAGGCAAGCCCGCGGCTTTCGTAATGTCACAGAGGAGCGAGGCCGTGAGTGGAGACCATTCGGCCGGCTTCAGAATGACCGTGTCGCCAGCGGCCAACGCAGGTGCAATCTTCCAGGTAGCCAACATCAGCGGTGCATTCCAAGGCGTGATGAGAACTGCTACGCCGGCTGGGTTCCACGAAACTTTGTTGATATGGCCGCGAGTTTCAAAGGGTGCATGGTGCAGCTCGTTCGTCAGCCAATCAGCAAAGAAGCGAAAATTGTGAGCTACCCGAGGCATCACGCCCCTGCGATTCGAGCGGAGCAGGCCGCCGTTATCGGTAGTTTCGACGATTGACAGTTCTTCCATACGCTCGTCGACCAAGTCGGCAATCCGATGCATAATCGCGGCTCGCACGGCTGGTTCAGTTGCCGCCCAACTAGGGAAGGCGTTACGAGCGGCGTTGACCGCTAATTCCGCCTCTTGGCTGCCGCCGCGGGCAATTTGGGCTAGGAGTGCGCCATCGATAGGTGAATAATCGGCGAAAGTAACTGTTGAGTTAACCCGCTCGCCACCGATGAAGTGGCGAGGGTCGATCGCCACACCGGCCACCTCTATTCGCTCCATGGATCCTCCTGGCAACGGGCACTATTACTGGTCTGAGCAAGATATCGTTCGCATCCGAACGATACAAGCGGATCGCCTAGATTCCAGCCATACTTTCATTCTTGCATTGGAGGATAGAAATGACCCACCGGCCCAGAATCGCGCTGATCGGCAGATACACAAATTCTGCGAGCGCTTTACGGTATCGGGGGATAGTGAGCTCCCGGACCTTGCTTGAGGCCATCTGGCGGGCTGGCGGCGAGCCGATCCAACTCGCTCCGCTCTCAGGAGCGGGTTGCGAGGATTGGGCCGCTCGCCTAGCGGGTATTGATGGTGTGCTTTTCCCAGGCGGTGGAGACCTGGACCCGGCTTCGTACGGAGAAACGGGGACGAGCGAGCATGTGTATGACGTCGACCCAGTTCAAGATGGGCAAGATCTTTCGCTGGCTCGCTTCGTCCTGAGCAATGAAGTTCCGTTTCTGGCAATCTGCCGAGGGATGCACGTGATCAACGTGGCTGCAGGTGGTTCGCTTCACCAACATATTGAGCCGATGCATCGCCATCTTGTCCATGAAGTCACATTTGTTCGTTCCTGGTCCAACTTTGGCGTTGAGCAAGAGAAGATCAGTTGTTCCTGCTATCACCACCAGGCGGTTAAGGATCTCGGGGATGGCCTCTCTGTGGTCGCCTTCGCCGAAGATGGAGTCTCAGAAGCCATCCTGCTTAACGACTCTGATCAGGGAGTATGCGTTCAGTGGCATCCAGAAGACACCGCTGAGGACGATCCAAATCAGCAGGGGATCTTTGATCGATTCGTCCAGCGCTGTAAATAGCCGCTCTGGGATCAGTTATGGAATTGAGGCCATAACGGTCTTGAGCATCGCCGCCAGATTCTTTTTCTCTGCGGTAGTAAGTTTCGAGGCCACCACGCGCTCCTGCTTATTTAGCGCCGGGAATAATTGACGCATCAATCGCCGTCCTGAAGTTGTCATCGTCACGTTCATCAATCTTCGATCCTGATCTGCGCGTTCTCGCTGGACCCAGCCTCGACCTTCAAGGGTGTTTAAGACGCCGGTAAGGGTCGCTTTACTGATTCCGGCTTCGAGCGCAAGTTCGCGGGTTTCCAGCGGTTCCCAAATCCAGGCCACCCAGAGCACCACAAAGGCGGTCCAGGTGAGATTTTGCGGCGCGAGCGCAGTCCGCTCGAAGTGATTGCGAACCGCATTGGCTGCCCGGAAAATATTGGATACTGCTTGCATCGACTCGAAATCGATTTTGAGGGCACCTAGTCTTGATTCAACGGCTCGCTCAGTTTCAGCGACCGTGTGGGGGCCGGTCATTCGATCTCCTTTTTCCTGTTGACACCCGAAATGCTATTGGCAAATGACTGCTAGCGCATATAGTTCAATCGTTCGGATACGAATGACCATTTCAGGGGGCATCCATGACTATTCATCCAGAACTTCTGCTTTCCGATCTTGATACCTTCAAGGACGGCCCACCATGGGAGTTGTTTGCAGACCTTCGAGCTAATGACCCTGTGCGCTGGGACGCCGAAGATGCACCCAATCATGGCTTCTGGTCGATTATGCGGTATCAGGACATCGTGAAGGTGCTGCGCGATCCAGAGACATTTTCGAGTCAGGTTGGGACGGCCAACTTGGAAGAGTTGGATCAGGAGCAGATGGATGCTCGGCGCTCAATGCTCGAGACGGATGGCACTCGACACCGTGCTCTCCGAAGGGTGATGCAAGACAATTTCACTCCTAAAGCAGTTCAGGGTTATGAAACATTTTTACGAGGCTTAACTGCCACAACCTTGGATGCGGCCCTTTCCAATGAAACCTTTGATTTTGTAAAAGAAGTCAGCGCTGATTTTCCGATTCGCGTTCTTGCTCGAATGCTTGGCGTGCCAGATGAGGACACGGGTCAGATGATCCAGTGGGGTAATCGCATGGTAGGTAATACAGATCCGGAACATGCAGACGTGTTGGCCACTAGCGAAGAGAGTGAGAAATTTCGTCTCCTACCGTTCCGATCCCCGGCGGCCCAAGAGGTCTTTGATTACGGTTTCAAATTGAAAGCTGAACGTATGGGCGGAAACGGAATTGACCTTGTTTCCAAATTAGTAAATACCGTTCCTGGTGACGGAATTCCACTATCTGACGTCGATTTTCGTAGTTATTTTCTCTTGCTGGTGGTCGCGGGAAACGAAACCACTAGACACACGATCAGCCACTCAATGAACGCCCTGATTGAAAATCCCGGAACAATCACACTCTTGCAGGAGAAACCGGAACTGATTCCCTGGGCAGTGGAAGAGTTCCTTCGATTTGCCAGCCCGGTTTATCACTTTCGACGTACCGCGACCAAAGATGTGGAGATGCATGGAAAGTTGATCAAGAAGGGCGACAAGGTGGTTGTCTGGTTTGCCTCCGGCAACCGTGATCCAGAGGTCTTTGCGGATCCAGATCGTTTTGATGTGACCCGAAATCCAAACGAACATATGGCCTTCGGTCGTGGCGGCCCGCACATGTGCCTGGGCAATGCGCTGGCACGAATGGAAATCACGATCATGTTCGAGACCCTTCTGCCTAGAATCAAGAAGGTCGAGCACGCTGGTGAAATGGATCGGCTTCGGAGCAACTTCGTCAATGGGATTAAGCGTTTCCCGGTGAAGGTCACGCTGGCTTAGTAGTTAGAGAACGGGATCGGCGATAGCCACTCGATCGAGAAACACGTCGACCAGAGCAAAGGCTCGCTCGGATGCGGCTGGACTTTCCTTAGCGGTTAGCGCCATCAGGATCTCGGGGTCCTGACCATCGGCGAGAAGTTGATCCATACCGCCATCCAGGAGCCAAGCCCTGAGTGATTCTTCAACAATTTCCGGGTGGAACTGCAGAGCCAAAGTTCGTCCTTGAACGAAAGCCTGGGAGGCTCGAGTGGATCGGGCAATCTCGGTGGCCCCGGGAGGCAGGGTCCAGCGATCAAAGTGCCATTGGAACCATGGTCCCGGCGGGATCAGGGAGGGGTCGTCACTCAAAATCGTTGTCCAGCCAACTTCACCGCTCGGAGCCGGTGACACACCGCCACCCAGGGTTCGGGCCATTAATTGCCCACCAAAGCAGATGCCAAGAATCGGAATTCCTGCCTCATGGGCTGTTTTAAGCCAGGCCAACTCCGGTAGTAGCCAATTGCCTATTCGGTCATCCTCCCAGACGCCCCACGGAGATCCCATGGGCACAATCACGTCAAAATCGCTCGCCGGCGGCAGCGAAATCGGAACATTGGGCGAACCGAAACTCGCGGCTGGAACCACTTGAAGGTACTCGATGGAGTATCCGCGGCTTTCAAAACGTTCCCCGATCGGCCCGGCAGGGCTAACGTGGTCGTGCTGGATAAATAGGACGCGCATAGAAAGTTTCTCCTTATACTCCACAAATCTTCTCTAAGACCCTAGTATCCCCATAATCGTATGGTTCCGAACGAATTCGAACAACGCTTAATCTGGGAGTTAAAGTGGCGCAAGATCTCGCTAGCGTACGCGCTTCGCTTGAAGCGCAGGGTATCGACATCATCAGGCTCATCTATGCAGATGTGCTCGGAATACCTCGCTCCAAAGATTTACTGGTCAGCGAGATGGAACACACAGCCAAACATGGGCCGGCTTTCTGTCAGGGCGTGTGGGTTACAACCACCCGTGGCGGAGTGATCGACGACGGTCACGGCAGTATCTCCGCGGGCCTTCCCGATCTCATCAGCAAGATCGATTTTGATACCTTGCGGCCCCTGCCATGGGAGCCTGGCGTTGCCTATGCGATCGCGGACGCCTATGAGCCCGATGGGCGTGAAAATCTAGCCTCGCCCAGGATGGTGCTTAAGCGCGTGATTGAGGAATATCGAAAGCTTGGCTTAAAGCCGGTATTTGGTCCAGAGCTTGAGTTCTACATCGCGCGCAAGAACGAGTCTGGACTCTTTGAGCGAGCAATCAATAAGACTGGGCGCGTCTACATGACCGGGGCTCTCGTAGATCCAGAGGGTCTCTTCCTTTCGATGATTAGAAATCTCGGCAAATTAGAGATAGGTACCTTTGCTGGTAACCACGAGTTCTCGCCTTCGCAGTACGAGATAAACCTCTGGCATAGTGAGGCGCTGGATGCCGCGGATCGAACCTTCCTGATGAAAAGCGCCGTCAAAGATCTGGCGGCTCGTGCGAATCTATACGCAACCTTCATGGGTAAACCTTGGAACGATGAAGGTGGCAGTGGCTTCCATGCCCATATCTCTCTCACTAATCAAGATGATGAAAACGTCATGTACGAGGGCGAAGATTTGAGCGAAATCGCCAAGCATTTCTTAGCTGGAATTCTGGTTCACGCCAGAGGCATGATGGCGCTCACCAATCCAACTGTTAATGCCTATAAGCGCATCAGACCAGACTCGTTGGCCCCCTACCGAATTAATTGGGGTTATGACAATCGAAGTGCAATGGTTCGGGTGCCCCCAGATCGAGGTAGCGGCACTCGCTTGGAGATCCGGGTTGGTGATGGTGCTGCTAACCCTTACGTAGTTATTGCAGCAATCTTGGCCGCTGGGCTCGATGGCATCAAGAACAAACTGCCCGCTCCAGCGGCAGCCGAGGGTTGGTCATACGCGGACGAACAGTTTGAGATCTTGCCTGGCTCGCTTCGCGAAGCTTTGGACGCGTTGGAACTAGACGGATTCATTACTGAAGCTCTTGGTACTCAATTCGTCAAGACCTTTCTCGCCCTAAAACGCGACGAGATCGAACGGTACTTAGCTCATGTATCGGATTGGGAAATTGCGGAGTATCTAGAAGATCTCTAGACCTATATGGGTTTGGACCTGTCCTGTAGGAGAGTGCCACCGGCAAAGGTACCTCCCACTTCACGGTAGTACCCCGCAATGATTTCTCGTACCGGCAAAACCGAGTTGAGTTCGTCCCACTGCGAATCACTGAGGGTCAGTTCGGCGTCACCGATCCATGGTTCACCTAAGTCGGCATCGATCCCGCTCATAGTGACGATTTGATCGAGAGATAAACCTGCACCGCGCTGGATAGACGGCATGGTGCGATGGTGCAACATGGGAAGCGCATTAACGAAGCCATTTGAATCTGTTGGCTCGCGGAGTGTGACGACTGCGGATGCCAAGCGATGATCATAAGCAGCCAATGATGCGCCCAGCTTTGCGCCGGCAGCCAACCGTGGTGCTGCCTTGCCTCGATTGAAGATTCTGGTTACGTGAATGTTTCCCAACTTCTTTGGGTATCCCTGATACCAGCCACGGCCGATAGCGAAATCCCTCGTGACCCAGATGAGTACACAACGACTGTAAGTCTTGCCTTCGAACTTGCAGCGAACAACTGCGAAAGCCTCTAAATATTGCGACCGCGATGGATCGAGCAATTCGGCGCCGCCATCACTGCAAGATTGCCAGTCGGCCCAAATCAACGCTACGGCTCCCGGATCTTCATCAGCAAGCTCGACATCTCCGGGCAACAGCGCGCGCACCTTCTCGACATCAGTTCGGTACTCGACAGTCAGCAGCGTGCCCGAATAATGCCACGGCATGTCAGGGACGAGAGCGGAGGCGCCAGTGGAAGTGAAGGGCGGTAAGAAACCGTGCAGATCGGACATAGCGGTAAGAGTATCGGGCAAAGTAGTTTTTCGACACCAAAAATGTGGTGGAAATCCTTGACTCTAAAGGCAAAACCAGTAAAGGTCAGGAAATCGTTCGGAACCGAATGGAGCAAATTAGATGAGTGATCTTCAGAGTGCACCCCCGGAGACACCGGACACTGCGCTTCGCCACAATCGCCTTGGTGTATTGGGCATCGTCTTTTTCGTAGTGGCCGCCGCCGCACCTTTGGTCGGAATGACTGGGGCAGTGCCGGTTGCGATAGTTCTTGGCGATGGTGCGGGTACTCCTGGCGCCTATCTAGCCGTGGGTCTGACGTTGCTGGTGTTTAGCGTCGGCTACGCAGCAATGTCTCAGCACGTAGTCAACACTGGCGCCTTCTTTGCATACGTCGGTCGCGGACTAGGAGTTGCATGGGGAGTTGGATCTTCGTTCGTTTCACTTCTTGCCTACGTCGCCATCCAGTTGGCCATCTATGGCTTCTTTGGCGTTGTGGCGGCGGGACAAATGAGCGCAAAATTTAGCATTGATGCGCAGTGGTATGTATGGGCACTGATTGCCTGGGCCTTCGTTCTGTTGCTCTCCTATTTCACGGTTGACATCGGCGCCAAAGTACTCGGCGTCATGATGATTCTTGAGATCATCTCACTTTCGATCACAGCAATTGCGGTCCTTGCAAAGGGCGGGGGTCCTGAGGGGCTCAACTTCAGTGCCTCATTTAGTCCGTCTGCAATTGCGGCCGGTACTCCCGGGATCGCCTTTGCATTCGCTTTCGCATCGTTCATTGGTTTTGAAGCGACGGCCATTTATGGCGAAGAAGCAAGAGATCCGAAGCGAGCTGTTCCAAAGGCGACTTATTTAGCCATTGGCGTAATTACGATTCTCTTTGCCGCCACGTCTTTTGCGATCGTTAGCGGGCTTGGAGCAACGAATATCGTCGACACTGTCGCAAAGGTAACGACGGTTAATGGCGCACCTCTTGGAGATCCAAGCCAAGCACTCTTTAACGTAGCAACTACATTTGTCGGTTCCTGGCTGGCCACTTTGATGGGGTGGCTGGTTCTTTCAAGTCTTTTCGCTGGGCTGCTCGCCTTCCAGAATTCGGCTGCGCGCTACTTCTTTGCCATGGGACGGGCAGGAGTTCTCCCAAGCAAACTGGATCGGGTCAACAAGAAGGGCGCGCCTTGGAATGCCTCGTTGCTAACAGGTCTAATCGCATTGGTCGTGATCGTCTTTTTTGCCGCGCGAAAAATGGATCCGTTTACGCAACTCTTCTCTTGGTTTAGCGCTATCGCAGTCGTCGCGATTGTTCTCGTGGAGATGCTCGTATGTATCGCCATCATCCGCTATTTCAGAGCAAGCAAAGTTGATACCCGTCTCTGGCACACGATGATCGCGCCGATCCTGGCATTCATCGGGCTTGGCGGCGGAGAATACCTACTCATGTCACGTTTTGGGCTACTGGCCGGAACGGCGCCAAGCGGGGTGGATCCCACGGTCACCTCTTGGGCCTTGAATAGCACCGGTTGGGTGCTAGTTCTTTCGTCTTTCGTGATCTTTGTTATTGGCGCCCTAGTAGGTCGCGTGCGGCAGAGTTCCGAAAACGAAGATCTCGTCAAGGATCTCGTAAGTTAATCTTGAACGTGGTGCGCCAACAACGTCAATTGGCGCACCACTTAGAAGTTACCGGCATTCCAATTGGTTCTAGACGGTTCGCGCCCGATCGAATTGTTTCGGCCAAGCAATTTTCACGCCCAAGGCTTCAGCGGCATTGAGCGCCCAGTGCGGGTCGCGCAGGAACGCTCTAGCCAGCATGACCGCATCGGCTTCGCCGCTAACGATGATCTCTTCGGCTTGTTCGGGTTTGGTGATCAGACCCACAGCGGAAGTCATAATGTCAGCCTCTTGTCTGATCGCCGAGGCAAACGGCACCTGGTAGTTGGGCCCGAATGGGATCTTTGCGTCATGCACGAGACCGCCAGAAGAAATATCCATTAGGTCGACGCCTACAACTTTCAACCGTTTTGCTATTTCAATTGATTGCGGGAGATCCCAACCACCCTCGACCCAATCCGTTGCAGATATCCGGACAAACAGTGGTGTATCTGCGGATATTGCTTCACGAACTGCCGAGGCGACCTCGAGCAGAAGTCGAGTGCGGCCATCAAAGTCGCCACCGTATTCATCATCGCGCAAATTGGATAGTGGAGAAAGAAATTGATGAAGCAGATATCCATGCGCCGCATGGATTTCGACAACATCGAATCCGGCTTCAACAACTCGTTTTGCTGCTGACGCGAATGCTTCAACAAGTTCGCCGATTTGACTCTGTGTCAGCGCGCGCGGCGTCGCATAACTTCCAAATGGGATTGCCGAAGGCGCAACCGTTTCCCAACCATGCTCCTCGATCGGTACAGATCCAGTTCCATTCCATGGTTCGTAAGTCGAAGCTTTTCGTCCAGCATGAGCCAACTGGATCCCAATTTTTGCGCCCATAATGTGCGCGAAATCGATTATCGGCCTGAATTTTGCGACGTGCTCGTCGCTCCAGATTCCAGGGCAGCTGGGGGAGATGCGGCCCTCGGGTGTCACCCCTGAGGCCTCTACCATAATCAAGCCGGCGCCACCGGTCGCGAATGCCCCTAAGTGGATCCGGTGCCATTCGGAAATAAATCCTGAATCAGCCGAATATTGGCACATCGGGCTGACCCAAGCACGATTTTTGAACTCAGAACCTCTTATATCTAAGGGCTGGAAAAGTTTTGCTCTTGTCATTTTGTTCCATTCATCTGGCTTGGCACCCATTTTATGACCTCTGATAGCCTCTGACTCACACAAACAAGGAGCGTATTCCCGTGAGGGCCCTGGTAATTGGTGCGGGCGGTGTTGGCCGAGCAATCGCTAACATCGCATCTAGAAAAGAATTTATCACCGCGATGGTTGTGGCGGACAAAGACCTAGCCAGAGCTGAAGAGGCGGTGCAACGCCTTAATGACGAGCGCTTCACGGCTGCCGAAGTGAATGCAGCCGAACTTGAAAGCGTTCGTGAAATCATTCGGGAGACCGCGCCGGACGTGGTGATTAATGCGGTCGACCCGAGGTTCGTCATGCCGATTTTCTTGGCATGTGAAATTGAAGACACGAACTATATGGATATGGCAATGTCCCTTTCTCGAAAGCATCCGCATTATCCATACGTGGAAACCGGCGTGAAACTCGGGGACGAACAATTTGCTCGGGACTGGAACTGGTCTGAGCGCGGCATCTATGCTTTGGTAGGGATCGGGATTGAACCGGGGATGAGCGATGTCTTCGCTCGATATGCTTCGGATGAAATCTTCAGCCGCATTGATTCGGTCACAATTTTTGACGGTTCCAACATCACCGTCGAGGGATATGAATTCGCGCCTTCATTTTCAATCTGGACAACGATTGAGGAGTGCCTCAATCCACCGCTGGTCTGGGAAGATGGCCGCGGTTGGTACACCACTGAACCTTTTAGTGAACCGGAGATCTTTGATTTTCCAGAGGGAATCGGACCGGTCGAGTGCGTCAATGTCGAGCACGAGGAAGTTGTTCTCATTCCGCAGAAAGTCGACGCCAAGAAGGTCAATTTCAAGTATGGCCTGGGCGAAGAGTTCATCGGAATCCTCAAGACGATCCACATGCTGGGCATGGATCGGAAGGAAAACGTAGAAGTTCAGGGGGTTCTTGTTTCCCCTCGCGATCTCTTGGCGGCTTCGTTACCGGATCCAGCCACACTAGGCGCTCGTATGCGTGGCAAAACGTGCGCTGGCACCTTGGTTAAGGGCTTGGACAAAGAAGGTAAACCGCGAGCGGTTTACCTTTATCACGTGGTGGACAATCAGTGGTCTATGAAGGAATACGGCGACCAGGCTGTTGTTTGGCAGACCGCGCTCAATCCGGTGATTGCCATGGAACTTATCCACGAGGGCATTTGGAAACCCGAGGGTGTCAATGGCCCTGAATGGTTCGACCCGAAGCCGTTCTTGAACCGGCTTGAAAGTTACGGTGCCCCTTGGGGAATCCGCGAAGAGGACACAACCGGAATAATTGTGTGATGCGCTTGCGCTGAAGCGGCTTGGAAACACACCTACCTCGGTCTCTGGCATCGTCAAGCACTTAACCCTGGTTGAGCGCTGGTGGTTTCGCCGGATCTTTGACGGACAAGAATGGATGCCAAGCACTTCTGTGGAGATCCCTGATTCCGAATTCGTAATTCTCGCTGGCGAATCGCTTGAGAAGTGACGGGGAGTGCAAATCACTGCGATGGATCTATTTGCATATGCTCGAAGAGATTGCACGCCACAACGGACACCTCGATATTTAACGTGAGCTTCGTGATGGTCTGACCGACTGTGGAAACTAAATCGGGAACTGCTGACCGTCTTTCGGGACTTCACAATTCCAGTTGAGTTCTTCTTTTAATGTTGAGGCGAATTTCTCGGCAACGCTTTGTTCGCCGTGTACGACAAACACCTTGTCGGGCGCTTGGCTGGCGCCACTTAACCAACTCAATAACTCGGCGCTGTCTGCGTGAACTGAGAAGGCCTCGATTGCAAGGATTTCTGCCTTAACAGGTATTAATTCGCCATGAATTTTGACTGTCAGGGCGCCTTCTTCCAGGAGACGACCTCGGGTTCCAACCGCCTGATATCCGACCAGAATCACACTATTCTCAGAATGCGGCAGTGATCCGGCAAGGTGATGAACAACGCGACCGCCAGTTGCCATGCCACTTGCCGAGATGATGATGCATGGCGTATGCGGGTCGTTTAACTTTTTGGAGTCTTCAACAGATCTCATTTCATGCAGATCTCCAGGATCGAAGGGATCACCAGAACTCCATTCGCTTACGATTTCGATTCTAATTTCTGGGGAACGATTATGAAGTGCATCGCGGTAATATTCGAGCGTCGTCAGAGCCATCGGCGAATCCACGTAAATTGGTACGCGCTTGATTTCTTGATAGTCGATCAATCGGTGTAATTCCATAAGAATCACTTCAGTACGATCAACGGCGAAGGCAGGGATTATCACCGTGCCGCCCCGTGAGATTGTGCGATTAATGGCATCTCTAAAAGAGTTTGTCGGCGATTCGTGCTTACGATCACCATAGGTCGATTCCGTGAGCACTGCATCGAAGTGACCGGATGGAAAATGGTCAGGCGGCACCAGTAGGGGGTGCTGGTTTCTTCCCATGTCTCCGGTGAAGAGAAGCCGCTTCCCGGCAAATTCAACATCGATAAATGAAGCCCCGAGAATATGGCCAGAAGGATGAAATGTGACCGCAGTGTCCTGGGCTATTTCTATGCGCTGACGAAATGAGACCGTTCTAAAAAGTTGCACCGTTCGTGTGACGTCTTCGTCATCGTAAAGAGGCAGCGGCTGTGAGTGCTTTGAGAAACCTTTTCGTGCGGCGTATGCCGCGTCTTCGGTCTGAAGATGGGCGCTATCGCGAAGTACGACCTCCGCAAGTTTGGCCGTGTACTCGGTCAGATAAATTGGGCCAGAGAAGCCTTCTCTAACTAGCAATGGGAGATAGCCGGAGTGATCAAGGTGGGCATGTGTCAGAGCGATAGCGTTGATTGATTCTGGCTTGATTGGGAAGGCGTCCCAGTTCTTTAACCGTAATTCCTTAAGGCCCTGGAACATGCCAGCGTCAATCAAAACCCTGGTCTTGTCTTGTTCGAGAAGGAACCGGCTCCCGGTTACAGTGCCGGCAGCTCCCAGAAACCGAATGGTAGGGACGCTTTTCATATCACTCTTCGCATAGCGGCGATGCTGGCAGGTCCCATCCCACAACATCCGCCAATGAGTCCGGCGCCATTAGTGATCCACTCTCGGATCATGCTCGGCGAGAATCGCTCTACCCCGCGGTCAAGCCAACTTCGGCTAGCTGCGTCCCAAGTACGGCCCGCATTGGGATACACCACGAATGGCTTTTCTGCCTTGTTGCCGCCGGCCGATCGGAGCAGTGAAGTCACAAAGTGTGGGGACGAGCAATTCACGCCCACTGCGATGCACTTCTTGCTCGCCGAAACCACGCGCACGGCTTCGGCGAAACTCTGGCCGGCATTTGTGTTCTTCTCATCTCGACAAGAGAAAGCGACCCAATAGGGGGTATCTGGATGGTCATCACTCATCAGATCCAATAGCACTTCAACTTCGTTAAGGTCTGGCATGGTTTCGAATGCGACGAGATCCGCCCCAGACCCAACCAGAACCTTCAATCTTTCACGATGGAAAGAGATCAGCGCCTTGCGTGAAAGTCCGTAGTTGCCTCGGAATTCGCCTCCGTCGGCCAAAATTGCGCCGTATGGACCGACGCTGGCCGCAACGAGAACGCCATCGGCCACTGCTGCTTCGCGCGCGAGTAGCACCGATGATTTCAATACCTTGGTGGTTTCATCATGGGTCAGACCGGCAGCTGCGAAACCTGAATATGAAGCTTGGTAAGAAGCGGTAGTAATGATTTCGGATCCAGCATCTATGAAAGCGCGATGCGCTGCGATTATTTCGTCTGGTTTCTGAGTTAAAACCGCTGCTGACCACAACTGACTGGAGAGATCATTCCCATGGGACTCGAGCGTCGTCGCAAGGCCCCCATCGAGTAAGACTGGGTGCTTGTTCATTTTTGATTTCAGCGCGCCATTCATCAGATCCACCATAGACTTCTCTGGTGCTAAACCGCGACCTAAATGCAGCATCTTTTCGTTCGCTAATGAGCGGATGGATCACCGGGGTGGCGATCATCACAACCGTCCACGAAGGCCGAAAGTTCGGCATTGTCTGCAATTCATTGACGTCAGTATCGCTGGACCCAATTCTGGTTTCATGGTGTATTGACCAGAATGCTGGCTCATTTCCACACTGGGTTGCTACCAATGAGTGGGCGGTTCATGTGCTCCGTAGCGACCAGGGGGAGTTGGTAGAACGATTCTTAGCGCGTGGGGTTGATCGTTTTGTCGGCCTTGAATTTAGCGAATCAGACCAGGGGACGCCCCTGCTCGCTGATGTCGCTTCAGTGTTTATTGCCCGAACTGTTGATCGCCATCCGGCTGGAGATCACGTGATCCTGGTTGGCGAGGTAATTTCCTATCAAGACCACGTCGCCACTCCGCTTACTTTCTTCAGAGGGAAACTCCGGCCTGGGCCGACGCCCTAAATTTGCCACTTATAAAAAAGTAGGTCCGGAACTCTGTGAGTTCCGGACCTACTAAGTGGTGTTTGGACTAGCGAGCTGTTACCTGGCTGGCTTGTGGTCCCTTTGGACCCTGCTCAACCTCGAACTCAACTGCTTGTCCTTCTTCAAGAGCGCGGTATCCGTTGCCCTGGATAGCGGAGTAGTGAACGAATACGTCCTGGCCGCCACCGTCAACTGCAATAAAACCGAAACCCTTTTCAGAGTTGAACCACTTAACTGTTCCCGTTGCCATCTAATCTCCTGGAATGTAGGGGACGCTCAGCACTCGCCAAGCGTCAGTCTTCATCTACAGCGTTCCCTGAGACTGCTGCCCAAGGGTTAACCCTGGGATAAGGCAAGAAACCGGTACTGCTAAGCATCTGACTGTCTAAGAGAGTACACGGCAATCGCTAATAAGCCATATCTCTAGGTGGCCAGAATTGCCAAAATCAGGCATTATTGTGGGAATAGAGGGGTTTGACCCTCACTCTCGCGACCAATTGATAGCTGGGGAAGGCTCATCAAGTTGGCCTTGCGAGAGGAGTGATATGTCGTCAAACGAGAAATCCGACGCGCCCAAAGCGCACGGAACCTTATTTATTCACTCAGTTCCGGCTGCCCTCTGCCGCCATCTGGAGTGGGCAATTGGGGATGTTCTGAGCGAGCGACTAAACCTTGCCTGGCGCACCCAGAGCGCCCTTCCTGGCTCTTTCCGGAGCGAGTTGGCCTGGACGGGTCCCCAAGGCACCGCCGCCAAGATCGCGTCCGCACTTAGAGGCTGGGAATACATTCGGTTTGAAGTAGTGGAGGAGCCAAGCGCGGGTGTCGACGGCTCTCGCTACCAGGGCACGCCGAGCCTGGGCATTCATCATTCAATCGTTGGAATATCCGGTGACATCCTCATCAATGAGGATCGACTACGAGCAGCTATCGATCGCGGTCAACGAAATGGTGGATCGGTGACTGAGGAGATCGGCGCGATTTTGGGTGCTGCTTGGGACCGCGAACTCGAAATCTTTAGAGCTGCCGGCGACGATGAGAACCTCCGCTGGATGCCAGAGACTGGGTGAGATTGAACTCGAGCGGCGGCTCACCTCCCGTGACCGCCGGCTTGCCTCCCGTGACCGGCGGCTTGCCTCCCGTGACCGGCAGGCACAGGTCTGACGCATATCAGATGGGAATGTAGGCAAATTAAAAGGGAGCCCGCGAACTGGCTCCCAAATTTGTGTCGTAGGAATCAAGTCCCACGACTTGTTACTGATAGCCCCCACCATCAGGAAACGGGACCCTACTCCTTGTCGGCTGTGAGGGCTAACCTGGCGCGAGGTTGTTTTACCACAGATTCCTTTAATGGTGGGGGTGCCATGGATACGCTGCGGTATCGAGTTGGGCTGGATTTTGGAACGGCCAGTGTGGCCCTGGTTGCGGTCGCATTAGACGAAATCGACAGTCCGGATTCGGGGGTTTACTCAAGGAGAGATTTTCAGTTATTCCGCACGCGCAACTAGTAGCTGTCGACGGCGCCAAACACCTTTGGGTAGGGGAACCCTCTGTTTACCGTGTGCTAACTGAAATAGTCAGACAAGTGGCACCCGACGCACTTCCTCTTCCGACAGAGTTTTAGGAAAGTGGGCCAAACAATAAAAAGAGGAGGCGCAGGGCGCCTCCTCTTTAACGTGAGATCCACCTGAAAAGCGAATTCTCTATTGACGCCCTTTCATAGGGCTTGTTGCCGATAGTCCCCACCATCGACGAATGTCGTGCTCTCAGACTATTCTAAAAACTCTATCGGATCAAGGGATGGGGATTGGAAAGGCAAGCGATGTCATTACGTTATCGGGTCGGTTTAGATGTTGGTACAGCTTCTATGGGACTTGTGGCCGTTTCACTAGACGATTCAGGTGTCCCTCTCGACATTATTCATCACGACTTACGCATATGGAACGAACCGTTAGCCCCAAAAACTGGGATTTTGCTAAACCAAGACCGCCGCGCAAAACGACTTCATCGTAGGCAAATTCGTCGCCGTGCTCGGCGAATGCGAGGGATAGCTCACCTCGCACCATTATTAGGACTAGATGCAAGTTCAATCCTTCATTCAAATGAACAATCGAAAAATGGCGAAAGGGTCTTAGAACTACGCGCAAGGGCTGTCAACGAAAGAGTCGAACTCGAAGATTTATTACGCGTTATGCTCCTGCTTTCTAAAAAACGTGGATACAAAGGTACCTTCAAGGAACCTAGGGCTAAGAAGCTTGCTGAAGAAACTACTAACTCCGTTGAGGCAAATAGCGAGGCTGTTGTTCCCTCGGATGAAGCGGACGCAGACCGTGCAAAAGAAACGAAGCAAGTCAAAGACGGAATCGGCAGACTCTCTGAAGAGCTAGAGCGGAGAGGTGGTATTACGGTCGGTCAATATATACATCAGGAGCATCTTGCCGATCCGACGAAGAATCTGAAATTTGGCAAGGACCACAGCGGATTCTACGCATCCCGGGCGATGATTGAAGATGAGTTCGATCGTATCTGGGAAAAGCAACGCGAATATCATTCCGTCATTCTCGACACAGAGCATCCAGTTTTTGGTGCATTGTTGGAAGATGGCAGTCTGGACCTTTCTCCACGACCGCTAAAAGAACATTTTAGTCGAGCTGTCCTATTTCAACGTCCCGTCGTGTGGGACGCAGGGACAATTGGCCGCTGTCTGCTTGAACCTGGATTGCCACGTTCTCCCATGGCACAGCCTAGCGCACAGAGTTTTCGAATTGAGAAGAATATTGCTGATTTACGCTGGCGTGGTGCTGGGAAAGAAGAACGCCTTACTCAAGAACAGAACGCAGTGATTCGCGAACTTCTTTACAATCCTGAAGAGTTGGATGCTCATGGCGTGGTCTCCTTCGCACGAATGTATGAGAAATTGGATGAGCAGGCAATACGCGGAATCGGTTCGGATGGAAATGCACAAACTTTTACCAAAGATCGTTCAACAAAGGGCCACACGGAAGGTTCCTCGAGACTAAACGGACTAATCGGAGAACGAACCCGAAAAGCCTTTGAGGAGCTTGGCGTTCTAAATGAGTGGTTGGCACTCAATCCTGACACGGAGGCACCTGATTCAAGGACACAGATTCAAGTTATTAATTTTCTTTCCGGACTCACTAGTGTCGAAGAAGTAGGCGGTGCTGATACGGATTGGGCTTCGAGATTTGAGCCGACTATTCGATTTGGAAAAAGAAAGAATACGAAGAGAACAATCGATCCCAAAGTAGTTGATTTCATAAATAAGATCCATGCGACGGGGAAATTGGGGCTCCTTGCGAAGATGGGTTTTGACACGAGTCGTTCTGCTTATTCCATTCGCGCAAACAGGATTCTCGCGAATTATATGAAAGAACATGCGACGGATGAAACGGATGCAAAATGTCGCGCCTATCGTAAGTGCACGCATTCTGAAACCAATGCGCTATGCCCACAGAGCGTTGACTTAAGTGAGGGCTCCGTCGCGCCAGTTGCACTTGAGCGTCCAGCCTCTACCGGGAATCAGATTGTCGATATATCTCTGGAGCAGATTTACCGTGCCATGCAGGAATTAATTGGCAAGTACGGGATGCCGGCGGAGATGCACATTGAACTTGCCCGTGACATGAAATTGAGTGCAAAAGGTCGGCGTGAAATGGAGCGCGAACAGCGGGACAAAGCGAAGGGCCGTGAGTTGATTTTTTCTGAAATTCGCGATCGCGGTGGTGCACCGACTGGTAAGAATATTGACAAATATTTACTTGCACGAGACATGGGTCACAAATGCCCTTACTGCCGGCGATGTCTCTCTATCGAGGATGTATTGAGTGAATCGGCGACGGAGTTTGAACATATTCTGCCTCGATCTCGATCTGGCGTGGGCAAGAAGAATGTTTTTCATTCTCTATTGGCCTGCAAGTCATGCAACTCGAAGAAGGACAATCACCTTGCATGGGACGCATTTCCAAATGATCGGGAGAATCTGAAGCGCTCGGCTGAAGAATTGTCACCAGGCATACTTGACAAAATCGAAGCAGAATCTGGAATTTCAACCAGGAAAAAAGTTAGTAAGAAATCCAAATCATTAAGGGGTCCTCGGGCACGGGACAGAATAATGGAGAATAAAGCCCGCTGGCTCCTCCAACAGTCCTTTGAGGAGGTCCAAGATTCGGAAAGTTCGATCGACAGTGTGGCTGCGTCGGCTGCAAACGACACTTCTTGGATTGCCAAAATAGCCTGCGAGTGGTTGCAATCCATCACGGAATCGCCGGTGTTTCCGACTCGTGGCCGCATTACCTCCGTTACTCGTCGGAGATGGGGGCTAGAGACCGTCATACCTGAAGCTCGTATTCGCGATGGACTTCCAGTCTTTACTACTCGAGCACTTGAGAATATCTCCTCACCGATCGAAATCGAGAAGGGTCAGGAGATTGGGATATTATTAAAAGATAAGTTTGAGGAGTTTAAGAAGTACTGGGAGGGTCACTCGCCTCAACATGAACTTGGCCCAGATGTATGGATTCCTCCACTTGACAAGCGTCGCGATCATCGCCACCACCTCATAGATGCACTCACAATTGCATTAACCACTCGTTCTCACGCACAACGGCTCTCACTTGGGCGCAAGCGCAACTCCGATGTCCTCGTATCAGATCGTCATCGGGGATTTGACCTAGCGGAGTGGCAGCAGCAGTACTCTCCCGGTCTTCAGCGCCATCGCGATAAGGCGTTAAAAATGATCGAGAACGCCGCAATTCGTCGAAAGACTGATCGCTATGTTGCCGGCCCTTTGCTTGAAGAGACTGCTTATGCAAAACGGGATACTGTCATTGCAAGCAGATCAAAGTTAGCAATGTTGAAAGAGTCGGATCTTGAGAAAATAGTGGAGCCCGAGACTCGCACTGCGGTGATCGCTCAAGTGAACGCCTACAAATCTGGCGCTATTGGTGGAAGGGCACTTTCCTATGCGCAAGCAATTGCGCAACCTATTTATCATCGATTTATCGAGGGTGATGGGCGAGGAACCCTTGTGAAGAGTGTTCTTGTTGCGCGAACCGACATAGCAGCAGATTCGCCAAGCTTAATTGAAGTGAAGAGTGTGAAGAATGCGGAAAAGCCGTTTGTCTATAAAAGCGGTGGGAATGCCTATCTAGAGATTGATGAACAAGGGAATTCAAAGGTGGTTCGATTGCTTGATTCATACGGAAGAAACCATTCATCGCACGGTATTTCCAACCATGCTCCACGAAGAATTTTCATTAATGATTTAGTGAGAGAAATGGTTGATGGCCAAGTTAGCGGCCCAACTTATGTTGTGAAGAGTATGACGGGGGGCTTGGATTCCCCAACGCTTCTCCTTGTCCTTGCAAGTGAAACACTGACATACGGAGCCGCCAAGGCGATAGCAAAGGACCTCAAAGAGGTGGGTATTTTAAAGCCACTCGCAATAAAGACATCTGGAAAGAACATAAAGAAATGGGCAGTTATCGACCCATGAGCGAAGAGCATGTACTAGTTATTGAAAATCCGGCACACCTGTCTGTCGATCTTGGTCGTTTGCGACTTCGTCGTGATGATTTTGAGGATGTTTTCTTTCTCCCGGCCGATATTGCTTGTGTTGTTCTTCATCATGATTCGATTACCGTCTCACACCATGCATTACGAGTTCTCGCTGAGGCACGGGCAGTCTTGCTGTCGACCGATAAGCACCATATGCCCTCTGGTATTTTTCTAAGTGCTGATGCTAATCGACTTTCGCCAACGCGACTTTGGTCACAGATTGAACTTCATGATTCGCCGATCGCAGCAGAATTGTGGAAGCAGATAGTTGTTTCAAGATTAATGACTGAAGCGGCTAACCTTCGGGACTTGGAAATGAATGGTGCTTTGAAGATAGAGAGATTTGCTGCAAGGGTGGCGCCTGGGGATGCATCTAATGTTGAAGGCCAGGCGGCAAGACATTACTGGTCGATGCTATTTAAAGATTTCAAGCGTGAGAAAAGAGGAGCATCTGATGGATTGAATGCTCGGCTTAATTACGGATATGCCATATTGCGAAGTTTGGTTGCTCGAGAGTTAGTTTCCAGGGGTTTGACGACAGAACTTGGTTTAGGACATAGAAACCATGCCAACCCATTTAACTTAGCTGATGATTTTATGGAGCCATATCGGTATGTAGTAGAACGATTTGTATATACGCAAGATCCAGAACTCGAGTTTGTAGGTCCAGAGAAAATCGCGCTCCTAGGGCTTCTTAAATGTGTAGTCCCAATTAATGGGAGGGATTTTCGCCTAACAAATGCCCTTGCGGAAACAGTCATGAGTTTTCTGAGAGTTCTCGAAACTGGAGAGGGACAGCTCATCCTCCCGCAGGGGTGGCCTGATGGCGGATTTGATGGCAGTTAATGGCTGGCGAGTGATGTGGCTGATCGCTGTTTTTGACTGTCCTGTGAAGACCAAACCGCAGAGGAAGGCCGCAACCAATTTTAGGAAGAGCCTCCTCAAGGAGAACTTTATGCAGTACCAATACTCGATCTACCTGCGCCATTTTCCGACCTTAGCTTCGGCAAATGCCGAGATCGAACTGTTGAAATATGGAGTTCCAAAAGGGGGCAATGTGTCGTTTTTCATCCTTACAGATAAACAATACGGAATGACTAGGGAGTTTCTCGGACATATCAGTATAAAACGGGCACCTATGGCCCCAGACCAGTTGCAACTTTTCTAAGAAACACAAAATGACATGAATGTAATTTCTCAAAACTGGACGAACAATAGGAAGATCGCAATGATCTTTGAGCGTAAATACCAGTATAAATCGATGTTTTTCAGCGCATTCGAGTTTAGTTGTTAATCCGATGGTGGGGTATCGGAACTCCAGTTTGATGATGTGGTGAGGAATCTTGAGTTTAGTTGTTAATCCGATGGTGGGGTATCGGAACTGAGGGGTTGAGTTGGTCTAGTTTTTCGTTAGTTTAGTTGTTAATCCGATGGTGGGGTATCGGAACCTGCTGCGAGCGTAGGATTCTTGCGTCTGTAGTTTAGTTGTTAATCCGATGGTGGGGTATCGGAACCCTTCCGTTGAAGTTAAACGGGGTCGAGGTAGTTTAGTTGTTAATCCGATGGTGGGGTATCGGAACTTGAATAGTCTAGACGCTGGCCATGTGTACGAGTTTAGTTGTTAATCCGATGGTGGGGTATCGGAACCGAAAACTTGCAAGCGTTGCGGGCGCTCAGAGTTTAGTTGTTAATCCGATGGTGGGGTATCGGAACTGTGGTCCCGGCAGTAGTTGATGTTGGCCCAAGTTTAGTTGTTAATCCGATGGTGGGGTATCGGAACCTATTCCAAATCAATACCGTCGTAGCTGCGAGTTTAGTTGTTAATCCGATGGTGGGGTATCGGAACGCACGGGCTCGACGTAAAGGGTCCCACTCGAGTTTAGTTGTTAATCCGATGGTGGGGTATCGGAACTGACTACGATGGCTGGTGGAGATTGGATCAAGTTTAGTTGTTAATCCGATGGTGGGGTATCGGAACAAGATAAGAGCAATATGGTCCACGCAAGCGAGTTTAGTTGTTAATCCGATGGTGGGGTATCGGAACCTTGGTGTATGGGAACAAATCAGGATCCCAAGTTTAGTTGTTAATCCGATGGTGGGGTATCGGAACAAAGGAAATGCTCTGGAGACACTAGGTATTAGTTTAGTTGTTAATCCGATGGTGGGGTATCGGAACCTGTAATCCGTTGCATTTGGAACCGGTTATAGTTTAGTTGTTAATCCGATGGTAGGGTATCGGAACTTCGAGAATGATCTACACCTGGAAAGGCCTAGTTTAGTTGTTAATCCGATGGTGGGGTATCGGAACTCAACATCTACTAATGACACGAGCCAGCAAAGTTTAGTTGTTAATCCGATGGTGGGGTATCGGAACTGATGATGTGCTCTCCCTGGCCTCCAGCAAAGTTTAGTTGTTAATCCGATGGTGGGGTATCGGAACAGTCTTATGTAGATGGTTTGACTGGTTCAGAGTTTAGTTGTTAATCCGATGGTGGGGTATCGGAACTGGGGGCAACTGTTCACGGTAATCATGCCGAGTTTAGTTGTTAATCCGATGGTGGGGTATCGGAACGAACTGCCCGACGTCAACCACATCAGCAAGAGTTTAGTTGTTAATCCGATGGTGGGGTATCGGAACCGTCGCGCTACATCATCGGTGGCCGAAATCAGTTTAGTTGTTAATCCGATGGTGGGGTATCGGAACCAGTAATGGGATACCCGTACGTTCTCCCAGAGTTTAGTTGTTAATCCGATGGTGGGGTATCGGAACTGGAGTCCAAACTTCTGGAGGGTTAGATGGAGTTTAGTTGTTAATCCGATGGTGGGGTATCGGAACTCAGACGGACTTCACGGCAATCCTGAACG